>NZ_JBZFLM010000006.1:0-311968 GCF_058448965.1 Limnobacter sp. G6BE5S | reverse complement strand
AAGGGAAATACAGGTTTTCAGGCGAGAGATTGAAACCCAAGCCGATTGGGGCAGCTAACCAGCAGTTGAGTGAGCAACAACCCAAGCCGATCGGGTTAAAAAACCAGCGGCCGAACTTTGCGGTAAAATCAAACCTTTGCAGTACACAACAAGCAGCACCATGAAACTCAACGCCGATCTCTCCCAACGCGCAGTCGTCAACAGCAACGAAGTGGAATGGGTACAGTCCCCAGCCCCTGGGGTTTGGCGCAAGCCGCTGGAACGCGATGGTGATGAAGTGGCTCGCCTTACCTCGATTGTTCGTTACGACGCAGGCTGTGCGTTTCCTGAACATGAGCACGGTGGCGGCGAAGAATTCTTCGTGCTGGAAGGCACGTTCGAAGACGAGTTTGGTGCTTACCCGGCGGGCACCTTTGTAAAGAACCCGGTGGGGACCAAACACTCACCCAAGTCCACTGAAGGTTGCACCATTCTGGTCAAGCTACGCCACATGCGGCCAGAGGATCAAACCCCAGTGGTGATCAACACCAACCATGAGGAATGGCGGCAGGGCTTGGTACCGGGGTTGAAGGTAATGCCGTTGGACAGCTTCGAGACTCGCCATACTGCGCTGGTGAAGTGGGCACCCGAAACCTATTTCAATATGCATCGCCACATGGGTGGTGAAGAAATTTTTGTATTGGATGGCGTGTTTTCAGACGAGCATGGCGACTACCCGGCTGGCACGTGGTTACGTAGCCCGCATGCCAGCGCGCACACACCATTCAGCAAACCCGGTTGTACCATTCTTGTGCGCACAGGGCATTTGGTCGATTAAATTAAAACTCTTCAGCCCACTTCTTGAACTGATTCAGCGAGCCTTTGAACAGGTGGTCAATGTCGGCAAGGTGTTCATCTACAAACTCCCGCACCACCGAACTGGTGCTGGCGGGTTCCACCCGCAAGTGGGCTTCACATTGGCCGTCGGCATTGCTCACCCGCATGTTCAGCTTGTGCGCAATGCGTAGCATGGCCTCGTTGTCCATCAGGGTGTATATGAACAGCATTTCAATGCCTTCATTGCGCGCACGGCGCAAAGCCCGCTGAAACAACAAAGTTCCCAAGCCATGACCGCGCATATTGGCGTCCAGCGACAAACCCAGCTCGGCGCCTTTGGGGGCAGTGCTGTCTGCAGACGAATTCAGTTCAGCCAGGTGCACAACGCCCAGCAATACATCGTCCCGTCCGAAAATACCGAATACGGAATCGCGTTCAAAATCAAGACTGGCAGCGTACTTGGCAATTGCAGCGTCGCCCAGCGCATAACTGAAGCGCAAACGGCGATCGGTTTCGTCCAAGGCCAGCAAGTGTGCAAGAATTAACGGGCGGTGCGATTCATCCAGTTCCACAATGGGTACCTTGGACAATCCAAGAATGGAAGCAGCCCGGCGTCCGAGGACGCTGGGAATATCAAACCATTCAATGGGCTCTGACGACATGATGAACTCGATTGCAAAAATTGTGAAAATCGGAAATATGCCTACATGATCCACCAACAAGAAAGCAAGCCGCAACCCAACACCCCGCAAGTTGGAGTACCACTTCAAATTCGGGAACTGGGCTTGGTGGACTATTTGCCCACCTGGGAAGCCATGCGAAATTTCACAGACGCCCGTTCAGAACAGCTTAGCGACGAGATCTGGATTTGTGAACACCCCCCTGTATTCACTTTGGGCCTTGCAGGTGACCCTGCCCACATGTTGCAGCGCAACAACATCCCTTTGGTGAATACCGACCGCGGCGGCCAAATTACCTATCATGGCCCCGGGCAAATCGTAATTTATCCGTTGCTGGACCTTCGCCGCTTTGGCCTGAAGGTGCGCGAGTACGTCCAACTGCTTGAACAAAGCATTATTGACGCCTTGGTCGCAGTGGGTGTGGCAGATGCCCAACGCAAACCAGGTGCGCCCGGTGTGTACACATTTCACAATGGCGCGTTGGCCAAAATAGCAGCCTTGGGCATCAAGATCCGCAAGGGCTGTAGTTATCACGGCCTGTCATTGAATGTGAACATGGATTTGACACCGTTTCAGCAAATAAACCCTTGTGGTTACGCGGGTTTGGAAACAGTGGACTTGGCCACGATTGGTGTTAAAATTTCACCTTCTGAGATGCAAGTGCATCTGATGAAATACCTGATTCAACACCTTGAGGCTGCGCGATCCGCGGTGTCAAAGTAAACAAACGGCCAATTCACCCTATGGCCAGGGAGCAAAAACGTGTCCGAGATCAATGAAAAGTCAGCCGTTGCCAAAGAACTGAGCGCGGTGAGCGATCCGACCGTCAAACAGAAAGCAGCCGCGAAAACAGCCCGCATTCCCATCAAAATTGTGCCGGTGGAGCAGCTGAAAAAGCCCAGCTGGATTCGTGTAAAAGCAGGCTCGCCTTCCACCCGTTTCTACGAAATCAAGGAAATTCTGCGCGAGCACAAGTTGCACACTGTGTGCGAAGAAGCGTCTTGCCCCAACATCGGTGAATGTTTTGGCAAAGGCACCGCCACCTTCATGATCATGGGCGACAAGTGCACCCGCCGTTGCCCCTTCTGCGACGTGGGCCATGGCCGCCCCGACCCACTGGATGAAAACGAACCCCTGAATTTGGCGAAAACCATTGCCGCATTGCGCCTGAACTACGTGGTCATTACCAGCGTAGACCGCGACGACCTGCGCGACGGTGGCGCCGGCCATTTTGTGGCCTGTATTGAAAAAACCCGTGAACTGTCGCCCAACACCAAAATTGAAATTCTGGTGCCTGATTTCCGTGGTCGCCTGGACCGTGCGCTTGGCATTCTCAATGCCGCCCCGCCCGACGTGATGAACCACAACCTGGAAACCACCGAGCGCCTGTACAAGGAAGCCCGCCCCGGTTCGGACTACAAACATTCGTTAAAGCTTTTGCAAGACTTCAAAAAAGCCCACCCCGACACGCCCACCAAAAGCGGCATCATGGTTGGGCTTGGTGAAACCGACGAAGAAATTCTGCAAGTGATGCGCGACATGCGCGAACACCAAGTGGACATGATCACGATTGGCCAGTATCTGGCCCCCTCGGGCCACCACCTGCCTGTGCGCAGGTACGTGCACCCCGATGTGTTTAAAATGTTTGAAGAAAAAGCCTATGAAATGGGCTTCACCCACGCAGCGGTGGGTGCCATGGTGCGCAGTTCATACCATGCCGATGAACAGGCGCATGGTTTGGTGTAAAGCACAGCGGGATTAAAGTTCCCGCTTGTCTGCACACTCGCCCAGGCTGCCATCCAGCCGGCAACGAATTCGCTTCAGAATCTTCATCATTTCGGGGTCATAAAACCCGTCTGCCGTCATTTGAATTCTGGATTCACGCATCAGCACATCGTACTTGGCACGGTCAGTCTCGGGAATGTCCAGCCAGGCGGCAGCGGGCACTGCTTTCTCAGAAGTGTCTACCAATGCAATGGCGCGCTCAAACTGTTTTTGAACCCATTCACGAGATTTTTGCCCATATCCTTCTGGAAACTTGTCTTTGCGAATCAAAATATTGGCGGTTAGCTGCACCAATGGAAAACGGTAAATGCCGCCCTTGCTGCCAATGCCTTTGTACAACTCCAACGGTTGATAGGCAATTGCGGGCGCGGCAATAATGTCCACCTGGCCATTGTTGAACTTGGTGCCGAAGTTGATCACCTCGCTGGCAACCGGTTGTGCACCCAATTGCTGCACCATTTTTGCTTGCGACTTGTCGTAGTCCAGTACCGCAATTTTTTTACCCGCCGCTTTTTCTACTGAATTAATTGCCCTGTCGTTCACCATCACATACGCGGCACCAATTGGCAAAATACCGGCCACTTCAAAAAGGCCCGAGGTCATTTTGTCATTCAGTTTCGGATTGCTTAACAGGTCGATCACGGTGCGCAAGTGCTTGTAGGTGGGTACCGCACCGATTGAATCTACACTGCCCACAAACTTGTTGAACTGGCGCCCACGCAAGGTGGAAATTGCGGCAGCATCGCATTTGCCGGTTTTGAAATCTTCGGCAGCCAGGCGTTCATCGACATACGCTTCCAGCTCAATGTTTACCCCCCATGCTTTGGCGGCGATTGCGTAATCTTTTGCCTGTGCAAAGGCAGGCCCACTGCGACCAGCAATATCAAAAATACACATTTTGGTGCTTTCTGCATGGGCCTGGAAGGGGGCGGCCAGGCTGGCGCCCAGCAATACGAGTGCTGCAGCTTTGATGGTGTTCATTTCGTCTCCAGTAGTTTTGGGCTTTTTTTGTAATATTTCAGCCCCTTGATTTTTTTTATTCTACAGAATAATTAATCCACTTCGTCCACCGAGAACCAGGCGGCCGCCAGTCCGTCGCCGCAAGCTGTTGTTGTGCAGGTGGTCACGCCCTCCAGCGGTGCGCTGTTTTCCTGAATCAATCCAAATCCGTAATGGTCAGTCATGTTCAGTTGTGAGTAATCACGCGGGTCTTCTGTGACGATGACCAGAAATTGGTTGCTGCCGGCGGGTCCCGTTGCCTGTATGGGTTCATTGCCAGGAGGCAGCAGTATTTTTTCATTCGCCTTGATCGTGACCTGGGGCACGCGAACATTGGGTAGCAACTGAATGACTGATTGATCAGATGACAGCACATACACGGCCACATATCCGTTCAATGGCGATTGAACCTGAAACCTCAACAAGTCCTCACCGATTTTCAGTACAGGATTGTCCATGTGAATACTCAAGGCGCTCTCCGCTTTGGCGAGTACCTTTTGAAATACAGGGGCAATCGGGTTGTCAGGTATTTCGGGTTCAGCTTGCATTGCAATTACTGTGGGTTTTGCAACAACGTCTTCAGGCGTATTGCTCGTTGTGACGCCAAGCAAGGCGATACCCGCAAACGCCACCGCAAACAATGCTGCGGATACAACCCCCATTGTTAAACGTTTTGTAGTTCGGGATGAAGTTAAAACGTGCGGCAAGTTCGCGCTCGGTTTTGGCTGCAGGGCGTTGCGAAAATCGGCCATGCTGGCAGTTCTGTCATGCACCTGTACACGCAAGGCATGGTCAATGGCTTGTTTGATTTCTGCATTGAACTGCAATTCAACCCGGGTTTCTAGCGGCACGTAAGTGTCATTGACCAATCGACTGACCGATGAAGGAGGTGTTTTGCCAGTGATCAAATAATGTGCAACAGCGGCCAGTGCATACACGTCAGTCCAGGGACCTTGCTTCATGGTGGGCACCTCGGCATATTGTTCTATGGGTGCGTAGCTCGCTTTCAATATCACTGTAAATGGTTGCGAGACACTGCCAATTGCTCTGCGTGCGGCACCAAAATCAAGAAGAATGGGAAGCCCGGTGCCTTCCTGAATAATGATATTTTCGGGTGAAATATCACGGTGATAGCACTGCTGCGCATGCATGCATTCCAGGGCCTCGGTCAATGCCACAAGCCAATTCAGCAGCAGGTCATTCGAAATGGGTTCGGCGTGTTGGGCTGCATACTGCTTCAGTGTTATGCCCTGATACAAGGGCATGACCATGTAAGCGGTGCCCTGCATTTCCCAGAATCGGTATACCTTGACAAGTGCTGCATGGTCGAACTGGACCAACAAACGCGCTTCATTCACAAAGCTGCTCAAGCCCGATTCGTAGGTGCCGCGGTGTCGCTCCTCCCTTACTTTCACAGTACCTCTTGGTGTTCGTACGGCGAGTGCACTTGGGAAGTATTCTTTGAGCGCAACCAGCCGCTCGAGCATGGGGTCCCAGGCTTTGTAAACAATGCCAAATCCACCAATTCCGATGACATCGCGAATTTCAAGTCCCTCAATTTGTGTGCCGTGCGTAAGCGTGTCAGGACTGCCGGGCTTGTCGAGATGGCCTGAATCGGTGGGCGCAGGCTGAATCACGGTAATGTCTGCTGTCATGGCGCTGTATTCAAACCAAACAGCGTTTCAAAGGCACTGATGTCGGGCAGTCCTTGGTATCGTGTCAACCATTGGACCGAACCCGAGAATTCAAGCCGATACCAATGGCTGTCAGTATCTTCGGTGGTCAAGGCGTGTGTACTTTGCAGTTCGGGCAGAAGATCAAGCGCATCGCCGAACCGTTTCAATGTCCACTCTTCATCCAGCGCGCTGGCGCATAGTGTGTGCGCCTGTAAAAACCAACTTGCCAATTCTTCGTGATTCGGGCGCGTTGTTAAAGCCCTGTCCAGTTGCTCCATGAGTACAAAAGGAAACGCGCGGCCCGCTTTGTCCACAGAGGGCATGATCACACCGACTGCACTTTGACCGCTCAGGGCTGGCAGGGCTTTTCCCCCCAACAGAAAACCGTGCATTGGGGCCTGATAGTATGCGTTTGTCCAGGCAGCGCCATGTTTTTCGTGACCATTTTGCATGGCTGCGCTTAGCCAAAGATCCAAAGCGTTAAGCAGGGGCTCAGACATGTTGTTACTACAAAAATCGCCGACACAAGGCAGTTTGCCAAACCAGGACACCGCGCGTTTTTCCCGTTTCATAAATTCCCCGGACATCTAAACTGCCGAAGTTCACTTAAGCGAAGTGGATTGAATGCCGAATTGGCCAACACCTCAAAATCAAACTGTTTGCCTTCAAGTACAAAGCGTGCCCTGAACTTTTCCGGGCGCTCCGTGTTCTCGATTTGCGCGGCATCAAACATTCGAAACAAGGCCCAGGGGCCGTTGTAAGTTTTGTGTGCACCCTCGGATGCCCGGATGCGCAAAGTGCTCGAAGGGGCCTGCCCACCCCATTGAATGCGGTGACTAGGTTGAAACTGTTTAGAAAACATTTTCAACTCCCCATTGGTTTCAAGATAAAAAACATCGCTCGGGTGGCTTGATTGCACCAAGCGCATTTCCACATCAAATTTCGCCACTGCAGAATTGCCTGAGAAAAATACGTCGCGAATTCTTGCGGCACGCTGAAATTGAATCAGCGACGGGTTGTTCGGTGCTTGCGATCCGTCACCGAGCGGTTTCAGTTTCCAGCTCGGCCCGCCGGTATCCACCACCTGGCTTAGGCGGCTCATGAAAAACTGATCCATCAATCCATTCGGTGCAAAAAAACGGGCAAAGTCATCGCTTAGTACATCCAGACCCGATCCGGGGTGAATGGGGTAGCGATTGGACACAGTTCGCCGACAAATTTCCTGCAGTGGCCGCAGGTCAGCGCTTAGATTGGCTCGCTCGGCTGCACGGCCCTGCGCACTGCCTTGCCCCGCCAATTGCCCGACAATGGCGCGAACTGGTTCTGGTAAAACCCCGGCACCCACCAGCAATGAATCCATGGAAGCCGCAGGTGGTGGCGCAGACTTGCTTTTTTTTGCACTGGCAATGGCCGCCAGTTGTGCGTAAAGATCATTCAACAAGCCAGACACCTGGTTGTATGCAGGTGGATTGCCTTCAAATAGGTTGTTGATGTCGCTGAAGTAATCGTCGACCTGTTGCTCGAGCGGCGCCTCAAAGTCTGTGGCTTTAAAATCGGAACCTGCCAAAAGCGCCGCGCTTGGGGACAAGGTTTGTTGGGCTTTCTGGTTTGTGAGCGTCTCAAGTTTCTCGCCGGTTTTCACCAGTCCACCTGCAAGCCGGGTATTTTCCGAAACCTCTTCAAGGAATTTTTTCAAGGGAGATTGAGGCGAGGCCAGAACCCGCGCAAGATCAACCGCTTGTTCAAACTGGGCGGGTCGCTGAATCTGGACATCTTTCAGATAGCTGTCCCAAATACGGATGTAATCGCGAATGTACAAACCGCGAACCTGACTCAGAAGTTCGGATATTTGAGTTGCCTTGACTGAGCTGC
Organism: Limnobacter sp. G6BE5S; assembly: GCF_058448965.1. Taxonomy (NCBI): domain Bacteria; kingdom Pseudomonadati; phylum Pseudomonadota; class Betaproteobacteria; order Burkholderiales; family Burkholderiaceae; genus Limnobacter; species Limnobacter sp. G6BE5S. Next base: position 304,140 of record NZ_JBZFLM010000006.1, on the reverse strand, counting down.
TTGTTCTACTTTCTCCCATCACCCAGCTGGATTCCTGTGTCAGGCGATTCGCTTGATCTGGCAACTGTTTTAGAAAGTACTTGATGTAGGTGTCACGTGTGTAGATCGCATCAATTCCCTGGCTTAAGGATTGACCACTGGGCCGCGTAAATATCGCAGCTGAACTTGCGCCCACCGCACCGATCAAATTAAAGCCGCCATTCGGTTCTGGTCTGTAAAATCGAACCATGCGCTTGTACAGCCTGTCATCCAGAGCCTGAGCGCCAATCACTTGTCGTGCGGTTTCAATCAGCTCATCGTCTTTCTCAGGCAAACCACCTGGTGCCCCCAGGGCAATTGCTGCCTGCAGGTGTTGTATGGCGGCGTCTTGCAGCGGCGGCGCATAGCTGGCCAGAACATTCTGCTGCCAGTCAAACACCACCCAGCTCGCCAGCGCCTGCGCATCATAATGTGTGGGTGAATGAATCATGACATACGCTTTCAATGACTCGTAGGCCAGTTCCATGTCTTGGTTCAGGGCCGTACGTAACCTGTCCTCCAAACGCTTTGCAATCCTTGGCATCAACGCTGTTTCAAGCGCTTTGTGATAGGCCAATTGTTCGGCTTGGCGCAATTTGTCGTCCTGGTTTAATCCAAGATGGTGTGTAAAACCCGCTGGGCTGGGTTGAGCAATATCTTGCAGCCGGCTAAGCGTCGAGAACAGGGGTTGCAAAGAGGCCTGCGACTCGGTCTGCAAGGTAGACGCCTGCCCGGACACTGCACGGCTTGTCTGCAAGGTTTGGTCAAGCGTTGTGCTGTTGTTGCTGTAGCTAATCCACCAGCCAAGCAACAACAAAGACAGCAGGGCCGCCGAGCCACCTAACAGGCCGATGTAAATTGCGCGTTCAAACAGTGCCGTTTTTTTAACGTACCCGGCCAAATGCTGTTCTTGAAAAACAACTTTGGCCAACAATTCACGAATGAAAAAACTTTTACCCTGCTTGCCTGTGGGCGTTTCCAGTGCTTTATTCGGGGCAATGCCCAGTGCAATTCGATCAAATACATTGCCTTCCTGAGTGCCGCTGCTCAGATAAACTCCACGCAGCACAACGGGTTGCTCAAATGGACTGTCTGATTGCAGTGCCTGCTGTAGAAGACCTTCAATAGCGGGCTTCAGTTGGGCAAAGGCCAGTGGAAATTCAAACAGTTTGATGCGTTTGTTTTCTTGCTCCTCTTCCTCAAGTCGTTGGTTAAGTTGCTCGCCCAGGTGCTCAACCATGTGGCTTAACGCATTGGGTAGCGTCTGTTTCAGCGTTGTGTCCAAAGCATTGGGGTGATCAAAATTGACTCCCCAGGCCTTGGCTCGATCAACTTCGGCGAGTCGCCCAAAGGTTTCACGAAAACCGGTCAGCAAGTCGAGTTTGGTGATCAACACATACACCGGCGGACACATGCCCAGCGCACGGATCATTTCCTGAAGGCGCAGGGAAATCTTGGTGGCTGTGTCTTTTTGCTTTGATTCACTGTCCAGTAATTCTTGAACGCTGATCGTGAGCAATACGCCGTTGAGTGGTTGCTTGGGGCGATGTTTCTTGAGCAGGTTCAGAAACGAATTCCATCCTGCCGAGTCGGTGTTGTGGTCTGAATCCTGTGTGGTGAAGCGGCCGGCTGTGTCGATCAGGACCGCTTGATCCGTAAACCACCAGTCGCAATTTCGGGTTCCCCCCACACCCTTGATCGCATCTTTTCCCAAGGGGTCTTGCAGCGGAAAACGCAGACCTGCATTTTTCAGGGCAGTGGTTTTGCCGCTGCCAGGCGGACCAATCATGACATACCAGGGAAGTTGGTATAAACCTGGTTTGCTTTGATACCAGGCCTTTCGGGATTGATGCTGCTTGAGCATGTGCACCGCCTGGTTGAAGATATCCTGAAGCTTCGCAGTTTGTGCAAAAGCCTGTTCATCCTGGCGGGTCAGTCCCGCTTTCAATGCCTGCTCAGCTGTGCGAACTTTCCACCAGCGCCAGGTCAGTGGAATAAAAACAAGCAGCCCGACAATCAAAATCAACAGGGCTTGGGCCCACCATTTTTCAAACGGTTTTATTTCGCCAATCGCAATGATGGGACCCACCAGCCAAATGAATACAGCAAACCCTGAAAACGCCAAAAGGCTTAAAGCAAATCTCAAAAACATAGTGAACTCGAAGGTGTTTTATTGGGCATGAAGCAGGGTAATTTCGACACGACGATTCAAGGCTCGACCTTCGGACGTGTCATTGGGTGCAATCGGGTTGGCTGCACCCGCTCCTTCCGTGGCAATGGCCACATTGGGCAAATGAATGGCGATCCGTTGGCCCACGTGGTCGGCCCGTGCTGCGGACAGTTGCCAGTTCGATGGGAAACGGATTGATCGAATCGGCTGATTGTCGGTGTATCCCGTTACCGTGATTTGACCGGGGTGCTGCGCCAGTTCCCGCGCAACTTTGTCGACCAATGGCAAGGCATCGGGTGAAAGTTCAGCGCTACCCGAGCTGAACAGGCCATCACCCACCAACACGACAGTGGACCTGTTGCCCGATTGTTTCAAGGTGAGTTGGCCGCCAATAATTTCCTGTTGTAGCTGGCTCGGTAATTCAAGCCCAACAGCAGGCGGCAATGGTTGAACTTGTGATTTTGTGAACTCAGGTTGTGGAAAAGAAATGGCGGCGATTTCATTGAAAACCGTATCGGACTGCGTGTTCATATCGAAGTAAAGGCCAACAAAGAAGATTGCGCCGATTAAACACATTGCACTCATGGGCAACCAGAGCGGAATCTGTAAAAATCGATGGTTTGGGCTGGGTGCTTTTGACTGCCAAAGATCAGGATGCAAGCCGCGAGTCCCCGTATTCAAGTTCAACGAAACAAGCTGAAATAGCCTGGAGCGCAATTGGTTCAGGGCAGACTCGCCGCCTGGTTCGACTTTGTATTTTCCTTGAAGCCCGAGACTGAGAACAACTGCCATCAAACCAAGCAGGTCACGGTTGTCTGTTGGGTTTTGCATCATTTTCTGGATCAGTGCAAATACTTTTTCGCCGCCCCAGGTCTCACTGAAAAACTGATGCAGCAAACTGTGGCTGGCCCATTGCCCGGCGCCACCCCAGGGTGTGTTCGCAGCGCGCTCATCCATGTAGGTACACAACAAATAGCGCACTGAAAGCCTTTCAGCCTGCGGTCGCTGAAGTAATTCCAAAGAGCGGTCAAGTTCTAGCAGGCCTGCCGACAAGGTTGTGGAAAGTAACTTGGGGGAAGGCAGGTCAGCCATCTCAGCGACGGTGCACATCAGGCGAAGCAAATGCGAAGTCTGAATCAACAGAATGTTCTTGCTCGCCGGCGGGCAGTTTTTCAACTGACTGAGCAGCTGATTCAGTTGACTCTGTGCAGCCTGTGGTGAATCTTGACCCATGGGTTTCGATTGGGACACTGGGCCGAGAATGTTGTCAATCGAGTCAATCGCGTGGGTATTTGTTTTACCCGTTTTACCCAGCCGGGGTTTAATAATGGTGCGCTCGCCACTCAAGGCTGAAAAGGGGTCAAGTGGATTCAAAGCAAGCGCTCCTGTTCGCGTCTAACAGCCCACAGTTCCATTCTTAGCTCTGGCAAATCTCCCGCGTAGTGAATCGCCAAATGCCCGGTTTGATCCAGTATTTTCCAAAGTACCTCGGCGCGGGTTTCCAGTTGAAAGTAAAGATGGTCTGCATAGTAGGGCAAGGCTGGCGGGTTTTGCTGAACGGGCTTCAAGCGGATTCCTGGCAAATTCAAATTGACAAGATCGCGCAGTTTCTCAGCTGGGCCAATTTTCACGGTGCTTGGGAATTGACGCTGTACGAGTTCTTCCGGCGCAAGTGCATGCACTGTCAAATAGAAATGGGCATCGGTGAGCAAGGTGCGGTCTGTAATTTGTGCCAGGTGTACGCCGCTTTGTTTTAGGTTAAGTGGAATTTGAACGGCGTGTTGGTCATGCATGGATGCCAAAGCATTTCTGATGGCGGCCAGCACTGGGGAGAAAGCGGTACGAAGGTTGTCATGGTCGTAGGCGGGGCTAAAGTCAGCGGCAGAGTCGTCACCATACAAGGTTACGGAACCCAGGCATTCAAGCAGTCGAATATAGGCAGACTCTGGGTGTAGCCTGTGGCTGGTCAGCAAATGCAAAAAAACCAAACGGTGTTCAATGCAACTTTGTAGCAGCAGAAAATCGCCAATTTCCGAACTGTTGTGGCTACCCTTGCGCACACGCCGTTGTCGAAGCTGATCAATTTTGCTTTGGAGCAAACTGACCACTGTTTCCAGCGTACGACGAATATTGCTGTTCTGAATGCCGCACAAACAGGGTTCTATAAATGTTTCGTCGACTTGCTGCATGCCGTGTTTGGTCTCGCGCAGTTCACAGATTTGCAGACCAACCACGCCGTCTCGGATCTGTTGCCCAGCGCTTAGAAACATATTGAGTTGTCCCACTTCAATGGTCTGTGCTTCCAGCTCGTGGTCATAAATACTGAGGATTTCCGCGCCTTGAGCCACATATCGTGTGTCTGGCTGAACACCGGTTTCGGGATTCTCGGCACACCAAGCCACATGTTGAGCCTGCCAATGCGGTCGGGCCAATGTCAAAAAAACCTTGTTGTCTTTCACGTTGCTTGAAAGGTCCAGGCATGCCGGAGCCGGGTCTTGATCGGGAATGGAAAAGTAACTTCCATCCGGAAAATAGCCCGATGCTTTCAAGATCGAAATTTTTCCGGCCAACAGCAAGTCTTGATCCAGTTTCAATTCATGAAAACCATGGCAGTGCGCATTGAAGTGAGCGGTCCTTATATGGACCTCGTGCTCGAAATGTCGTTCTTGTTGCTGGAAATGTTGGGGCTGAAGGAAAAGGCCCTCACTCCAGATGACGCGGTTGTTTTTAGTCATAACGGGGGATGAGTTTCACTCTCTGCTGATGGGGATGTATCACTCTTTGAGCGACTTTTTTCAAAAGGAATAGACTCGACGCCCAAGTCGCGAAAAATCCTAACACGAGATTTTTTAAGGTGATTTTTTTACCAATCTCCTACCTATTTCGGAGTAGCTATGTTTGATAAATCCATTCTGAAGTGTTCATTGGCAGTGCCGTTTTTCTTCAGCATGCTTTCACCTGGCCATGCAGAGTCCTTGGTGGTTGATCTGGCCGGTACAGTTCCCGCAGTCGAACAGGTCAAAGAGGGTTTGTTTCCCGAAGAGGCTTGCGAGGAATTGCGCAAGAACGGTTTCAAGTGCATGGGCTTCAAGCCCGCGGTGCGCTTCTCGATTCCGAATGCCCACTTTCAGTTGGGTTCCGCAGAGCTGCCGGTCGATTTAAAAAAGCAGCTCGATGTCTTTGCGAAGGTCTTGAGCAATCGACCCGCCGACTCAGCCCCGGTGCTGGTGACTGGCCATGCGGATGCAAGTGGCAACGAACCTTTGAATCAGGCACTTTCAGCCGATCGGGCCAAAGCGGTCAAAAGCTATTTGATCCAGAAAGGGGTCTCGCCAGCCTTGTTGCGCATTGAAGGCAAGGGTGCCGAGAAACTGGCAGATGTGAACAATCCATTTGCGCCGGCCAACCGCCGGGTTGAAATCAGCCGTTTGCCCTGATAACACAATCACCTCATCACATGAACAGACTGATCACCATGAGCGGCGCAGTGCCGCTGGAAGAACTGCACTTCAGATCGGCTCGCCTTCTGGAGTCCTTGTCGGAAAACAGCACTGGCACCGTCTATCTTGAATCGGATGTCGCCACCTTGAATGCCGATGATTTCCTCGGAAAGAATCTTTGCCTGGGTTTTGAGACTCGGGAGCAACAAAAGCGCTACTTCGATGGTGTGGTCGTGGAAATGGAGCAAACCTCCATGGCGATCAGTGGGCGCTGTTCTTATCGTGTTGAGTTGAAATCATGGTCCTGGTTGTTGAGTAAAAATCAGGAGTTTCGTGTTTATCAGCACAAAAGTATTCCCGATATCGTGGCCGAGGTCATTGGTCGGCACGCCCATTCGTCCGTGCGTTTTTCTGATCGCACACTGGGAGCCAAGCGTGTGTGGGAATACGTTGTGCAGTTTGGCGAAAGTGACCTGAATTTCATTCGGCGCGTGCTTGAACAAGAAGGCGTTTATTTTTATTTCGAGCATGCCGAGAATCAGCACACCTTGGTGCTGGTGGATTCCGGTACAAGCCATGCACCTTACCCCGGTTACGAATCGCTTAATTACAATCCGGGTTCTTTGGGCGGGCGATTGAGTCCAGAAGAAGTCATTTCCAGCTTGTCGTTGAAAAAATCGATTGAGCCCCCCAGGCACGCACAGTCGGATTACAACTTCAAAACGCCTTCCACGTCTTTGCTGGTCAATTCGCAAGGCAAGTCAGAATCCTATAACTCGGCTTTTGAAGTGTTTGAGTATCCAGGGGAATACAATGACGAAGGCGAGGGGACTCACTACAGCAAACTGCGACACCAAGAGGCCCAGGCGCGTCAACAAATTTTCAGTGGCAGCACAACAGCACGCGGTGTCAGCACAGGTTGCCTGCTAACGTCGGTGTGCAAAGACAATCCAGCATTCTCCAATAGCTTGTTGATTGTCAGTACCCATTTGGCAATTTACGAAGCCGAACCTGAGGCCAATGGCGGAGCACAGTCCGATTTTGACTGCCAGTTTGAAGCCATTGAATCGGTTCAACCATACCGACCAGAGCGCAAATCCAGAAAGCCGCATGTGAAAGGCCCCTTGCCTGCTTTGGTGGTTGGGCCTGAAGGGCGTGAAATTCACACTGATGAATTTGGACGCGTGAAAGTGCAGTTCTACTGGGATCGTTACGGCAAGCGCAATCAGGACAGTTCATGTTGGGTTCGTGTTGCAACACCGGCTGCTGGAAAAGGTTGGGGATTTATTGCCATTCCACGCATTGGGCAAGAGGTTGTCGTGTCCTTTGAAGACGGCGATCCCGATCGCCCCTTGATTACAGGGGTTGTCTACAACGCTGAGCAAACGGTTCCCTATTCCTTGCCCGATCACAAAACAGTGTCAGGTTGGCGCACCCAATCTACTGAGAAGGGTGCTCCCTCCAATTTCAATGAGCTTCGATTCGAAGACAAACTTGGCAGTGAATATGTGTGGTTTCAAGCAGAAAAAGATTATCTCAGCTTGATCAAAAACAACAGCAATACAGAAATTGGCGGCAATTCAAACAGCCTTGTACACGGCAACCTGATTGAAGAAATCAAGGCAGATGTATCTCGTACCGTGTTGGGTCAGGTCAGTCAGCAAATCGAGAAAGCCTTGCACCTCACCGTGAACGACGATCTTCTCGCCACTGTACAAGGATTGCTGGGTCTGATTAATCAGGGGCAAATTGCAGTCAGCACCACGGGCCAACTGTCCATCAAGTCTGGAGGAAGCACCGAGCTCGATGCCAGTGGAAATTTGAGCTTGAGTACTGCAGCACAAGGGAATCTAAAAGCCGGTGCCAGTCTGAAGCTTACCGCTGGTTCCAGTCTTTCACTCAATGTGGGTGGCTCCTCATTGTCGATTTCAGCCGCCGGAATCACGATGAGCGGACCCTCCATTTCAGTCAATTCAGGCGGTGGGGGCTCGGGTGCTGCCAGCGCCTCGCCTGCGCCGCCCGAGCAAGCTCAGGCTCCTTCCGTGGTTGAGCCACCGCTTGATCCGATTTCCTGATTGCACATCATGTTGAGCGTCTTTGGTGTGGCCCCAAGCGATCTGATTTCATCCGGAAAAGTTGTGGCTGAATTCCCGTCGTTCTCTGGGCAAACAGCGGGGGGCGTTGTCCCGGTAGACTGCCCAACGGGAGTTCTCGAGCTCTCGAGTTCGGCTGGGAAGTCTTCCGAGCATTGGCCATGGAAGCCGACAAACCGTGGCTATGTTGTTTTGCTCAACGAACAGCCTGGCAGCGCACTGAAAAATCAACTGAGAAAGATTCGTTATCTTCAAGATGAGTTTGGACAGAACCGAGTGTGGCCTTGGTTTGACCCACGTTATCTCAAGCTGGCACTGAACTCGCTTGAAGGTTCAGAGCTAAGTTTCATGTTTGGTCCGATTCAGGCTTTCGGATTCGTAGCCAATGACAACGCGGACAATATTCACGCGATTGAATTGTATCAATTGGGTCTGGATGGTTTGCTTGTCAAAAAGGTTGCGGCATGATCACCCTGGACCTCAAGGAACGTTTCTCCGAGTTGGCGCGAGCAGATCACCTTCTGCGAGTTTCAGCGACCCTGACGGATCTGGACATCAGTCATGGCTATAGTCAACAGACTGATTTTAATACGCGGCTTGTCGCTTGTATTTCAGCGTTGGCAGACCAGGGGCTACACGGTGCCGCCGAGCAAACACAAGCGCTTTATTGCGTGCTCACTGAAGCATGTTGCATGACCACATTGCTAAAGACCCTACAAATGAATAATTCGTTTGATGTGTGTTTGAAGCAGTGTGTTGAGCAGTCTCCTGATTCACAGAATCTGCAGCAAAATCTGGATCGGATACAACAAATTTTTGCGGGTCTGGGCCGGTTTGATGAGATCTGGCTTGCGCCATTGAACAGCACCGTGAGTTTGCCTGCCGCGGTGAATTCGAAGGCCGATCCAAGTCTTCTGTATTTGGCTTGTACTCACGACGGAATTTTGAATTCAGATCATTTGCCTCCTTTTTCCGAGGACATTAATCACTTGTGCACAGAGTCGGGTTTCCGGCACAAGGTATCTGGAAAATTCACACCGTCGGCATTGATTCAACAAGTGTGCCTTCAGGCGTTGCCCCGCTGCGAAACCGCACTTAGCCTCCAAGCTGTTGTTGCTCAATGCAGTTTTGGTGAAATGCGCCACAACAAGTTCACAGTTGCGCACCATGTCGCTTTGCTGGATGCAAGGCAGCTGCAGTTCAAGTTCGATCGCAGGCCACTTGAATGCCCGACGAGCGATAAGCAAGCTCTTCAGTCCACTTGGCAATCTCAGCGTTCTCTCAGTGAAGCGCAGGTGTTGGTACAAAAGTCTTTGCTTGATTTCGCCATGCAACTGACTGCCGCATGGGAGAAGGTGGGGCACAAGTTTCAGTTCAAAGTACAAGGCAACGCGTCAGTGGAAATTCAGGCAGATGCAATTCAATGGCATGCAAGTCTTGTGCACAAGGGCGTGCGCATGTACCTCACTGTGCAACCCGAGCAGAACTCGCAAACGCAATGGTGTTTGTCCCATGCGTGGGACGAGGGGCAACTGCCCTTCGGGGAACCGTTTCTAATCCGTGAGCACACTGTGCCTGTGGTGGTGAACTGCACCGCACCATTGGCGGTTGGTCAGGCTGTATTGAGTACGCCCCCCGGTGTGGCTGGATACCTGACTATTCGCTTGCAGGGTCACGTAAATGCCGATACGCACTGCTTAGATCTTGAATTGAGTTTGAGTCATTCAGAGTTGCAGTATCACTGGCAATTTGCGGACGCCTTGCTGGGAAGGTCCTTCGGTTCATCGACATTGCTCACTCAAGCGCACATCGCAAGCTGGAATGTAACGCATGGATAAAACCTTGTTGATACGCGCGTGCGTGACCGGCTCAGATGCGCTGCTGTGCCTCAATGGCATGGTCTTGTGCAAATTGATTTCAGGGCAAGAAATGCGTTTGCCGGTGCATGAGTTTATTCAGTCTGGTGAAAACCGGATTCAAGTGGTTTTGGTGGGAAGCGTACTGAATGACACCCACAGTCGTGTGTGCGTCGAGTTACAGAAAGACAGGGGTGCCGATGTACTTGTTCAGCCTCAGGTGTTGTATGAATTTGAAGAATCGCTGTTACGTGGAGAACGTTTGGAGAAAAACCGACTGATCGATGTTTGTGTTGATCTGCCCGTGTCCTTTCCGAAATGGCGTTACCTGGACGTGATGCAGGCAAGCAGCGATGGTCAGGATCTGCAAAAAATCCAAGACTTCATTCTCCAGCTCTTGCGTCTGATGCAAGAGAGGAAAACTACCCTTTTGCTGCCTTTCTTCTCAGTCAGAAACAGGGAGATCGCCATTGCATACGGTTTGGATGCGCAGCAGGTTCATCATGATTTTCAACAGCACCTTCGGCGCATCACCACACATGGAATTTTCCCGGACTGCGTATGGGATTCTCAATCGTGGTGTTTGCTTCCGGTTCGTCGAGCTGCAGTGTATGCCTTGCTCAACAATCAGCATCAGCCGCTCTTTCAACTTCAATTTGACGATGACGGCACCGCACTTCAAATTCCCATGCATGTGGGCGTTTTGGGCGGTGAGGTTTTTGTACTGCGATAGGGCTTCATCATGAGTTCAAGTTGGGTGTTCAAAATTCAGTCGAGTTTTTTGCTGTCGCCTTCCATCGATGAATGGAGAGTGCCGTCGAAAGGCGGTTTGCTTGGTCGGGCGATTGACTGCGATTGGGTGTTGCCCGATCCCGGCAGGGTTATTTCACGCCAGCACGCCAGGATAGATCTTGAGGCTGAGCAATGCTACTGGACCGATTTGGGTACCAACAGCACACAGGTCAATGGCAAGCCGATGAATCCTTCTCAGCGCACGCTTTTGATGTCAGGCGACATTGTAAAGTTGGGCGATTATTCGATTGTTGTGGAAAAACTCCCGAACAATTGGTTTGACCCCGCGACGGATTCATTTGATTTTCTGTCGCCACAGTCGGTACCCGAAATTCAGATTGATGCGCTGTTGAGTGATCACGATGAACAGCAAGTTGCGGAGTTATCCAACGATTCCGGGCAGGTTCCGGTGCTCGCTCAGCGAATGTATGTGGGTCCCCAGCAGCAGGCACAAGTCGCACCGGGGCCTGCAGTTGCACCAGTGGATAGCGCCGGGTTGCAAATGGAGCTGGCCACTGTCAGGCAACTGTTACGCATCAGTGTTAAAGGTTACATGCAGTTGTTGCAAGCCCGACGATTGTACAAAACAGAATTGGGGGGCGACTACACGTCCCTGTCCGGCAAGGGCAATAATCCACTGAAATTCTCCAAGACCGTGGATGAAGCCATGGCCTTGTTGACCGGCGGGCAGTCTCCCGGATACTTGCCTGCAGAACAGTCCTTGGAGCAGGCCTGTCAGGATTTGCTTGCGCACATGCAGCTGAGCATTGCACAGGTTCAACAAGTGATTGAACAAGCACAAACCACACTGAACCCACAGTTGATCGCTGACGAACTTCAGCACGAAGGCGGATTCAACCTGAAGCTCGCATCTTCCCGAAAAGCCCGTTTGTGGGATCTTTATTGCGAGCGGTATCGATTGTTGGGCGAATTATGGAGTTGACCATTCAGCTCGGAGCCTGCGGTGAATCGCGACCCGTTTCACTGCATGTTATTTCTCGTAGCGATCAAGGTGATCGTGACGAGAATCAGGACGCATTGAACCATGCTGTTTCGGGTGCGTGGCATGTGTGCGCGCTTGCTGATGGTGCTGGGGGGCACCAAGGTGGTCAGGTTGCTGCTCAGCAGGCCGTTGATTTGTTTCTCGAATTGTTCTTGCTGCAACCAACTGTTTGCCGTGTGCAATTGCTCGCCATGGTGAATCAGGTGAACAAACACATTCTTGAAATGCAGCAATTGAATGCCGGGCTACAGGACATGCACACCACCTTTTGCGCACTTGTTGTGAATCGTGACACCCTGCAGGCTCTGTGGTTGCATGTCGGTGATTCGCGCGTATACAGGTTTCATCAAGACAATTTGGTGTCAAGAACCCGTGACCACAGCATGTTGCAGTGGATGACTGACCACCAGCCTGACCATTCGCCACCAGCCCGCAACACGCTCTATACCGCGCTTGGCGAGCAGCCTTCTGAACTCACCATTGATATTTCTGATGTTTACACCGTGACGCCTGGCGATTGGTTTTTGTTGTGCAGTGACGGGCTTTGGGAGCATTTCAGTGATGCAGAACTGGGCTTGATCGGATCGAGTTTTTGGAATCAGGAGGGTTTTTGTACGCACATTCACCAACTTGCGCTTAATCGTGCGACAGGGCGTGCAGACAATTTAAGCAGCATGGTTCTTTTCGTAGGTGAGGGGTGTCATTCGAACGGTTGATGCCATGCCAACGACCCTATTTTCTCATTTTCCAGTTTGATGCTTCAATCGCGTTCGCCTTTATTTTAAGTGTTCCAGCCATGTTCCCCTTTCGTTTTTGTCTTGCCACTTTGTGTGCGGTGTTCGCCCTGCCATTGCAGGCGCAGGTTGATACCCCCTCCACCTTGTTGAACGCCAAGCCCGCTGTATCAAGCCGAGAAAACTCACCAGTGCCCACGATTGACAATCAGGTGCCCGACAAAGCGGCGCCCGAACTTGGTAAGCCCTTGAATGACATCTCAATTGATGTCACGGCTTACCGAATTGACGACGTGGAAGCCCGATACCAGAACGATCTTGAAACATTGTTGGCTCCCTATGTGGGAGCAGGCCGGTCGTTTGAAGACCTCAGCAACGCAGCGCAACTTGTAACGGCATACCTTCAACGTGAACTGGGTTTGTACCTGGCCTATGCTTATCTGCCTGCGCAGGACATCAAAAATGGTGTGGTTCGTATTGCGGTACTGCCAGGGATTCTTGAGTCTGTAGAGGTGGTGTGGCCTGCAGATGAACTCAGGGTGAAGCGCGAAATTGTCCAGTCACATTTGGCAAGCCTGAGGCCCGGGTCAATCATTCGCGTGGACGAGGTTGAGCGCGTGGTTTTCCTGCTCAATGATCTGCGTGGCATTCGAATGTCTTTTGCGATCAAGCCAGGCACTCAAGCCGGAAAGGCAATTTTGGTGGCCACACCCACGAACGATAAGCCGTTGACCGGAAGCGTTGGGGTGGATACAAATGGCTCACGTTTCGCGGGCACATACCGTGGAATTGCCACCCTGTCATGGGAAAGCCCTTTGGGCCTTGGTGATTCCCTGTCAGTCAGCCATTTGAAGTCTGATACCGGTGGTCTGGACTTTACCTTGCTCGGTTACACACTGCCGGTGGGTTCGAATGGATTGAAGTTGGGCGCGAACGTGTCCACAGTGAATTACCAGCTGAGCGAAGATGATTTTCCCTTGGGATTGAATGGCGATGCTGAGTCATTCGGGGTCTTTGCCTTGTACCCCTTGTTGCGTTCGCGAAACTTGAACCTGTTTGTCCTGGCAGGTTTGGATCAAAAAGAATTTACTGACCGACAAACGCTGACCGGCTTGGAAACAGTCAAGCAAGTGGACTCGTTCAGATTGGGTTTAAACGGTGATTCCCGTGACAGTTTCGCAGGCGGCGGTTTGAATTTTTTCAATCTGACTTACGAAGAAAGCAAAGTGAACTATCCCGGTGGAGTGCCGTTTGGTCTGGATGATGACCTGAGTGCCATGCGGGCCAACTATTCACTGGGACGCTTGCAGTCAATTGTTCCGGGCAAGCTCATGCTGTGGGCTTATTTACGTGGCCAGCAGGCCTTTGACAATCTTGACAGCAGTGAACAATGTTCCTTGGGCGGTGCCACGGCAGTACGTGCTTTTGCCCAAGGTGAAACATCGGGTGACAGTTGCGACCTGTTTACGCTGGAAGCCCGTTATTTGCCGTCGGCTGCCTGGCTCGACGGTTACGCACGCGAATTGTCGTTCAACGTGTTCTATGACCAAGGTCGTGTGCAACTGCGACACGATGCAAGTTCACAGGCCAGTGGCTTTGACAATCACGCTGAATTGGCTGGTTATGGACTTGGTCTGGCCTGGGATCGCCAAGACGTATTCACATTCAACCTGAGTTTGGCCTGGGAATTAACGGGCATACGCAAGTCTGATCCGAAGCGTCAATCACCACGAATTTTTGCATCTTACATCTACTATTTCTAAGCGAGTATTAATCATGAACTCCGCCATTTGCACGTCTGTACGTTCCTTTCCACTCAAGCCATTGGCTGCGGCAGTGTTGCTGATCTATGCCACCGGCATTCAATCGGCACCTGTTTTTCAAAATTCACTCGGCAGCAATGTCACGGTGAGCAATCCTGACGCTCAAACTACTGTGGTTGTCCAGGAAGGTAGCCGTGCAGTGGCCAACTGGCGCGATTTCTCGATCGAGGCAAATGAAACGGTTCAGTTCCTTCAAGACAACGCAAACGCAGTGATACTGAATCGCGTGACCGGTGAAGACACCTCAAGAATTCTGGGTAACTTGCAGGCCAATGGGCGTGTCTTTTTGATTAACCCCAACGGCATTGTATTTGGTGCGAACTCGCAGGTGAGTGTGAATGGTCTGGTGGCCTCCACCTTGAGTTTGAAGCCTGGAATGCAATCTAATTCGGATGAGGTGGGCCTGGAGATCAATGGCACCGCTGGAAGCATCATCAACAATGGCCATATATCAGCAAAAGACATTCTGTTGATTGCCCCCACCATTGAGAACAACGGAACATTGGCGTCGAATGTTGCCAACTCGTCTGTACAACTGCTTGCTGCAAGCGAAGTCACGGTGAACACAGCCGATGGCAATCTGGTTTTTCAAGTCATGGCGGGTCACGAGAATGCCCTGATCGAGCAACTTGGCACAGTGATGGCTGAGGGCGGGCGAATTGTTTTCCTGGCAAGCGCTTCGGCAGGTGGTGCACCTAGCGTGATCAATGTCTCGAACCTGAACCAGGCCACGCAAATTTCCGTGCAGGGTGATTCGGTGCGTTTAAGTGGCGACATTAATTCGACGCTAAGCAATGCCACAGTCGAGGTCATTGCTCGCAATATTGCGCAACTCAACGCGGTGAGCATGGGCGGTGAAGTGGTGTTGAATGCAGATTCAGTGAATTTGCAGAATGCACAAAATGATTTTTCAGACAAAGTGACACTGAATGTCACTGGGCAGCTCAGTTTGAGCGATTCAAACAGTCTCGACATTCAAGGTGTTGCAGAAGATGCAACGCTGAATGCAGGCGAGAGTGTTCTGGTGAACGGCTTTCATGTGAACAATCACTTGAGAATCGACGCTGGCACAGAAGCAAGCCTTGGCGACTTGAGCGCCAACAGCTTGAGCATCAATACGCAAAGCGTGAGCCAAATTCAAAATACGTCAGTTGACGTGAGCGCGGGCAGTAACCTGACCGCCAACCGAGTGACCTTGGGTAACAGCGAGAATCGCTTCAACGGTGTAGTCGACTTGGCAGTTGAAGGACAAGCCACACTGCATGGCAGCCAATCTTTGACCGTAACAGGTGAGGCTGGGCAAGCCGTATTGACAGGTGACCATGTGGTGCTTGGTGAATTGAATACAGGTCGTCTTCACGTGGAGGCCAGTGAATTAAGCCAACTGGGCAATGACGCGCTAACTGTTGGAGGCACCACCACTGTGCTGGCTGACAGCGTGACCTTGAACCAGGACAGCAATCGTTTTAGCGGTTTGGTGAACCTTGATGTGAGCTCGCAAACAGAACTGCGCGGCAGTGGACGTCTTGAAGTGGCCGGGCAGGTAAACAACGCATTGTTGCAGGCAGACAACCTTGTTTTGAGTGGTGTGAATGCCGAGGGAAATTTAAGTCTTGTTGCAAACACCATTGGTCAAACGGCGAGCCTGGTAGCACATGGCAACACGACTATTCAAAACACATCAGCAGTTAATCTTGATTCATCCAACGATTTTGTCGGTCTTGTAACCTTGGCTGGAGCCGACCTGGCTGAAGTCAATTTGACTGATCGAAATACTATCCAACTGAGTGGCCAGGCGGGCGATATCAGTGTTGTGTCTACAGACGCAGTTTCCGGTGTTGTTGCGTTGGGTAATTTGCAGGCGCAGTCGTTGACTGTGGCAGCAAATTCGGTGCGCCATATCAATGCAAGCGAACCAGGTAGCGCCATTCGTGTGTCTGGTTCCACACACCTGAACGCCAGCCATGTTGAGCTTGCAAACAGCGCCAATGACTTCGCGGGCACGGTCAATTTGAATGTTGATGATGAAGCGAGAATTCGCGATGCCAATCAATTGCGTGTTGAAGGTGTAACCCACAATACACGGCTTGAGGCCAGTTCAATCGAGCTGGCGGGAGCATTCAACGTGACTGGCAACTTGAACTTGCAAGCAGAGCGTGTTCAAGGCAATGCTCCCCTGTCCGTGGCTGGAGTTACAACGATTGAGCAATCAAGCATTGCAAGCTTGAACAACACGACAAACGATTTTGTAGGCGCGGTGAATCTTCTCGACGCCGGAGAGGTGGTACTCGCTGATCGAAATGGCATCGAGGTGCTGGGGCAGGCGAGTTCTCTGGAAGTGTCAACGCCGCTTGCAGGCTCTGGCCTGGTTACGCTGGGCGATTTGACGGTTGAAAGTCTTGTTGTGAATTCACAGCGTATTGCGCAAAGTGGCTCGGTGGTCGTAACCGGTGAAAGTAGTTTAAATGCCAGCGAACTTGAGCTGAATGGCTTCGAGAATGATTTTGTTGGTGCAGTTAACCTGAGTGTGGGTGGACAGGCTGACTTGCAGGACACCAACGAGTTGCGCGTGAAAGGCGTTGTTAATGCACTCAGCCTGAAAGCGCAAACTGCAGTAATAGATGGATTGACCGCGCAGGGTGATTTAGCGATTCATGCCGATTCAATTCAACAGGAAGGTGGCCTGATTGCCAACGGTAACACGCGCTTGGTGGGTGGAACGGCCAACCTTGCCACCTCAACAAGCAATACGTTTTCGGGCACTGTTCACCTGGATTTGACTGGTGAAGTGGCTTTGCATTCCTCTGGTGATCTCGCGCTTCTTGGGAAGGCTGAGTTGGTGAATGCAACAGCGGCAGGTGAACTGGCTGTGAGTCAATTGGATGCACAAGATATTTCACTGAACGCGGCAAATGTGGTGCTAAACAATTTAGTGGCACCGGGTAATTTGACGCTGAATGGCGGCAGTGTAAGCCAGCAGGGCGCTTTGACCGTTGAGGGTGACACCACACTGGGCGCAAGCCGGGTTGAGTTGGTCGACTCCTCCAATGATTTCAAAGGCAAGGTGATATTCAACGACGCCGGGCAGGTAGCACTGCACGACATGAATGACATTCGCATTCAAGGTCAGGCCGAGGCCTTGCAGGTTGAAGCCACCACGATTCTTGAACAAACGGGCGCTGTGGGTATTAATGGCTTTTCCCGTTTCGAGGGGGCCACGATCAATTTGAACAACACGTTCAACCGGTTTGGCAGCATGGTAGATCTGCAGGCAACGCAGGAAGCCACAATACACAGCGCGCACGATCTGCAGCTTCGCTCCACCGCTGCGACATTAAATGTTAATACGACCGGAAACCTTGTATTGGGCGACACCCAGGTAGGAACCCTGAATGCAATTTCAGGCGGTATGATTGGGCAAAACTCTGCAAGTGCTATCACTGTCGAAGAGCGGGCTACATTGAGTGGCCAAAATGTTCGCATCGATGGCAGCAACAACGACTTTAAAGGTGTTGTTAATTTGACTGTCGAGGAAAGCACCGAAATTCGGGATCGAAATGACCTGACTCTTCAGGGGGGCACTCAAAATTTGATCGTCGATGCCAGCAATGGGATCTTGATCGCAGGTGGCAATGAAAGCCTGGAAGTAAGCAACGGAACATTGACAGCGTCGACTATCGAACTGGATCGATTGCTCGTGTTGAACGACGTCAGCTTGCAAGCCAACTCAATCACGCAACGCCAAGCCAGCAATACCGGTGGCAAAATTACATTGAAAGCCGACACGGTTTCTTTGACCCAGGCGGATAACGATTTTGCCGGCGAACTGGTTTTAGATGGTGTTCGAATCGCTGATATTGTGGACGCAAACCAAGTGACCATAAGCGGTACCACGGGCAACTTGAATGTGGAAGCGACAGAGCGCCTTACCTTGGGCGCGTTGCAGACCAATAACTTGAGTGCCCGCGCACAGCAGATCGATCAAATCACCTCGCCTGGCAGTGTCGTTCTGGTGCGTGGTGAAACCAGTCTGGCTGCAGCAGACGTTGAACTTCGCAACAACAACGATTTTCAAGGTGCGGTGAAGTTACAAGTGACCGGGAACACGCAACTGCGAGATGCAAATACATTGCAGGTGGAGGGCACTACCAGTCGATTGGCGGTCTTTACGCAACAGTTGGGTCAACGTGAAAATTCGGCGTTGCTTGTCGAGACCCAGACCCAAATCAATGCAGGTGCCGTGAATCTGAGCGAATCGGGCAATGATTTCCAGGGTGATGTCATTTTGAATGTCACTGGCAGTGCCGCGCTTCGCGACGACAACAACATTCACATTCAGGGCAGTACAGCGGCACTGGAGTTGTTGGCCAATGGTGATATAGAACAGTCCGCCTCACTTGCAGTTACCGGTACGACGCGGGCCACCGCAGCGAACATTCAACTGAACAATGTGGCGAACAGCTTCGGCGGAGAAGTTACCTTGCATGCGGATCAAACTGCCAACGTGCAAGCCGAGCAGAACTTGCTGGTGGCAGGACGCGCTGAAAGTCTGAATGCGACAGTGGGTGGCGATTTGGAGTTGGGTGCGTTGACTTTGGGGCGCCTGACAGCTGCAGCTGGGGGACAGATTACACAGACTGCCTTGAGCGCGATAGAAATTAATGAGGAAGCCTCATTGGGTGCACAGTCTGTTTTGTTGAACAACGCAGGCAATGATTTCAAAGGCATTGTGAATTTGGCTGTCGCAGAGAACTCCACTGTGACTGACCGGAATAGTTTGCAAATTCAAGGTGCCTCTCAAAGTTTGAATGCAAGCGCCGAGAACGGAACTTTCATCGCCGGTGACACTGACAAGCTGCAAATTGAGCGAGGTACTTTGACCGCAGCCACGATTGAATTAAACCAATTGGATGTTACAGACGCAGTGCGCTTACAGGCTGAACTGATCACTCAAAATGAAGCTGCCAGCACGGGCGGTCAAATTACGCTGGCAGCGCCTGTCATCAATTTGACTCATGCGGAGAACAACTTTGCAGGCGAGTTGATTCTTGAGGGTGCCGGCACAGTAAATCTTGTAAGCAAGCACCAATTGACTGTAGGCGGTGTGGTTGATCAATTCAATGTGTCGGCGGATGAGTCACTGACTTTCACTGGCTTGCTCGCCAACAAGCTGAATGCTGAGGCAGAGCGTGTTCTTCAATCAACTCAGCCGGGGCAGACGCTTAAGGTGAGTGGTGAAACTACACTGAAGGCAACGGCGGTTGACCTTCGTGGTAACAACGATTTTCAAGGTGTGGTGAATTTACAAGTCACTGAACAGGCGCAGCTGCGAGATAGCAATACCCTGGGTTTGGAAGGTTCGGTTGGCCAGTTGGATGTTTACGCGCGAAATCTTGAGCAGCGTGGTGCGCTGGCGGTGGTAGGTGATACCCATGTGAATGTCAACAACGTAACGTTGGATCATGCGGACAACGATTTTCAGGGTGAGGTGGTGTTCAATGCCACAGGCAGCGCCCGTGTGGTTGATGCGAACTCCTTGGCTGTTTCAGGTCAGGTGAACGGAAGCACGCAGTTCATGGCAAAGCGCATTGAGCAAACCCGTGCTTTGACCACAGGTTCTTCCCTGCTGCTGCAATCTGCGAATGTTAACCTCGGCAATTCCGGCAATCAATTCAATGGCGTGGTTCGGATCGAAAATGCAGTCGACGCCAATTTGGTCAGTACTGGCCGCTTAACCCTGACCGGTGCAGGTCTTGAACATTTGTCGTTGACCGCGAACGAAGTCAGCTTGGGTGCATTGGGTGAATTTCAAACGTTGAATGTTGTCGCTGACAAAGTGGATCAAAATTCAGCCTTGTTGGTGCAAGGGCAAACCACGTTGACAGCGCGCAAAGTGGAACTGGGTGATTCAGGCAATGACTTTGTGGGTGACGTGCTTGTTCAGGCTTATGTCTCGTCAAACCCTGTTGTAGAAATCGCTGATAAAAATTCATTGACCGTGCAGGGGGATGATTTACAGTTAAGCGCTCAAATTCAAGGCGATTTAACTGTGCTAGCAGATAATCTGGTTCTGGGGCAAACCGCAGTACTCGGCGATAGTCAGCTAATACTGACAGGTGAGTTGACCCAAAACGGCGCGGTGAGTTTGAACAATGCTTTGCTGAACGCAGATCGAATTGTTTTAAATAACTCTGCCAACCTTTTTAAGGGTGACACCACGCTGGACGCCTCGGACGAGGTGGTGCTTCGCACGGCTGGTGATTTCAACGCAGATGTTGGCTCGTCAAATGCAATCCTGAAGTTGAATGTTGATGGGAATACAAACCTGCAAGGTGAGCATGTCAGGTTTTCGCAATCAAAGTTCAGCGAAAATTTGTCAGTCAATGCCAACCAGATTTCCCAGGTGCTGACAGGTTCGCATGCGCTAGAAGTGCAAGGCAATACGCAGCTGGTTGCGGTGGGCGGAAGCATTAATCTGCTGAATTCAAACAACCGGTTTACCGGGCATGTCAGTGCAAGCGCCGAGCAAACAAATATCGCAGGGCGCCGTGATTTGCAACTGATGAACCTGAGCAGTCGAGGTGGTGAAATTACGGCGGATGGTCGTTTGCTTCTGCTGGGTAATATTGAGCAACAAGGTGGTACGCTGACTTTTGCTGCGCATGGTGTACCCAGTCCTTTGTCTTCAGCTGAAATTGCACTGTTGCTACCACCAGCACTGGACGTTTTCTCGAACAAAGAAGCTGCCAATCCAATCACCGGCTTGGGGCGAATCAGTTTGGCCAGTACGGCCATTGAGCAAACCGGTGGGCAAATCACGACAGCAGCGGGTTCGCTGACCCAGTTCAAGGCGTCGCAAAATGGTTCGGTTGTCCTGACGCAGGGTAATCAGATCAACGGCCAGGTCAGCGCCTTGTCGGGCGATCGTTTCGCTATGTCATTTGACTATTTGCCCAATCGGGGAGCCAGCCTTTTTGCCGTGAACAACACGGTGAAACTGCTCGTGGGTGCGCAAGGCGTGGAAGCCGATGTCATTGCCATTCGTGCCCGTGGATTGGCCACGCCGGGTGAAGAGTCGTTGATAAGGGCGCGCATGCCGTATAACGATGTTGCGGTGGGCACCGCCCGGTCCTATGCGGGTCTGACTTTGTCTATCCCCCTGAGCCCATCGGGTGGGGCACAAGGTTCAAATGCCAGTTTCGGCGAGTCGTCGGACAATGGTTTGCCGGGCAGTGCGGGGGCCATTCGCGTTGAAGTGGGTGACACCTCGAGGCCTGGGTTGGGCGGGTTCCTTACCGTATTGCCTTTCGAGGGCAGCAACCTGTTGCCCGGGCAAGTGGTGTATCTTGCCGGTCCGGAGCGCAAAGGCACTCAGGCCTTCTTTTACGATGGCGCACGCAATCTGAATCGTGTGCCGGTGGTTTACAACGGAAGCTTGTTGCTTTCACCGCAAGAGACCGCTGCTTTGACAACGGCGCAGGGCGCAGTGGTTCTGGCCCGCCAGGAGCAAACCCGCTCGGTAGTCAGAACCGAGAATGTGGCTGGCAAAATTATTCATGGGGTGGTTGTTGAGGTTGGGCCAGGGCGCCCCGCCACCGAAGGGGAGGGTGGTGCTGGCAAGCCTACTTCTTGTGACGCGGCAGACACAGGGTTGGCTTGCAACCCTTAAGTTCTGGCTGGATTAGGGACTTCCTGTGTAGCCATCACGGGAAGTGTGCCGCATACTTCGGTTTGAATTTTTAAATCGAATTGGAGCAAGTTTATGAAAACCAAACCCATGTTGTCTGCTGACGACGTTCAAGCAATTTTGACAGCGGCCCGCGCTGAAGCTGAAGCCAATGCCTGGGCTGTAACCATTGCGGTGGCCGACGATGGTGGCCACCTGCTGGGTTTGATCCGTTTGGACGGCGCACCCCCCATGAGCGCGCACATTGGCCCTTCCAAGGCCAAGTCTGCTGCCATGGCCCGCAAAGACACCAAAATTCTTGAAGACGTCATCAACAACGGCCGTACAGCATTTGTAACTGCGCCGTATGTAGATGGTCTGCTGGAAGGCGGTGTAACTATTGTGGTCGATGGCCAAGTGGTAGGCGCTGTGGGTGTTTCTGGTGTGAAATCAGATCAAGACGCGCAAATTGCACGTGCCGGCATTGCTGCGTTAAAGCTGTAAGCGCTGCGCAACTCCAATTGCAAACCCCGCCTTCGCGGGGTTTTTTGCATTCAATGCCGATACTTTGAATTTTGAGCACCTTGGGTCGTCTAAAATAAATCGTCATCGATTACACGGGTATCACTTGATGAGCTATCAACCCAATCCGGTTCCCAATCAGGAAGAATCCAACCGCACCATCGTTTTGGTGGCCTATGTGTTGGGGGCTGTTGGCATATTCACTGCCTTCATTCCTATCCTGATTGCTCTCATTATTTGCTACGTGAAGCGTGGTGAAGCAACCGGCACCATTTATTACAGCCACTATGACTGGCTTATATCAACTTTCTGGATCGGTATGTTCTGGTTTGTCGTGGCCATGATCACCATGGTGTTTGGCGTGGGCTTTATTGTGTATGGCATTTTAAGCCTGTGGTTGCTGTATCGTTTTGTGAAAGGTTTGCTGCGATTCAGCGAAAGGAAGGCGGTTGTTTAAGCAAGGCCACACGCTGAATCTGCGAAGCCTGCTGTTGTGCGCGGTAGTGGTTTTGCAAGCCTGTGCAACCGCGCCCGATGGGCCATCGGATGTTCTTGTGCTTGAAGACGGTTCGCTTTTCTTTGGCGATGCCGCAGGAAACGGTGAAGTTCAACAACGTTTGCTGGCGCAGTTTCGACAATGGCGTGGCACGCCCTACCAATTGGGCGGAAATTCCAGAGCAGGAATTGATTGTTCAGCGTTTGTGCAACAAACCTTGAGCACTCATTTTCAAATCAAGGCACCACGAACCACCGCCCAGCAATTGAAAATGGGAGATGAAATTGCACGCGACGCCATGCAGGTGGGCGATTTGCTGTTTTTCAGAACAGGCTATTCCACCCGGCACGTGGGGTTTTATCTGGGGGACGGGAAGTTTCTTCATGCCTCGACCAAAGTCGGTGTCACGATTAGTCGGCTGGATGATTTGTACTGGCGAAAAACCTTCTGGAAAGTAAGAAGGGTGATGTGAATTTCAGCGCAATAAAAAACCCGCCAAACTTCGGCGGGTTTTTGTTGGTGCGCACTGTGCCTCGGTGTATTTATCGCTGCTGTGCCAGTGCTTCAATGCGCTGCTCAATGGGCGGGTGGCTGCTGAACAAGGCCATCACACCGCCTTTGCCTGAAATGCCCGAGGCAGCCATGTTGGAAGGCAACTCACCAGCCTGCATGCCACCCAAACGTTTTAGCGCCGAGATCATGGGTTGGCGTGAGCCCATAATCGTGGCTGCACCCGAGTCAGCGCGGAATTCACGCTGACGCGAGAAGTACATCACGATGATGGAGGCCAAAATGCCCAGCGTAATTTCCATCACGATCACGGTGATGAAATAACCCATGCCGGTGCCGCTGGATTGGGAATCGTCTTTGCGCAAAAACTGATCCACAAAGAACCCCACGACGCGCGCCAGGAAAAACACAAAGGTATTCACCACGCCTTGAATCAGCGTGAGTGTCACCATGTCGCCATTGGCAATGTGGGCTACTTCGTGGGCCAGCACGGCTTCGGCTTCTTCACGGCTCATGCTTTGCAGCAAACCGGTACTGACTGCCACCAGCGAATTGTTTTTGCTGGGGCCGGTCGCAAATGCATTGGGTGCGCCTTCGTAAATGGCCACTTCCGGCATGGGAATGTTGGCTTTCTGCGCAAAACGCTGAACGGTTTGCACCAACCACTGCTCGGTCGGATTGCGCGGGGTTTCAATGACTTGTGCACCGGTGCTCCACTTGGCCACTTTTTTGCTGATCAACAGGCTGATGAATGAACCTCCAAAGCCCAGTACAGCACTGAATGCCAGCAGCATGGTCAGGTTAAGCTGCCCCCCGGCCATGAACTGGTTCAAGCCCAGTACATGCACGGTAATGCCCAGTACCACCATGATGGCGACGTTGGTGGCTAAAAATAAAACAATGCGTTTCATGATGCGTGTTGTCCTTTCAACAATTGCAAGTGGGGGGTCACCTGGTGAAGGGTGTGTTTCAATTGGCGGCGAACGGCGCGTGCGGCTGATTCAACCGCCTGGTCAATTGCGCTGAGCCAATGCGACCCGGCGCTGTCTACGATCACGGGCGCTTGCCCGTCGATTCGAATTTCAATCACACAGTTGCGCTGATCAGCCTGTTGGGCAGTGCGCCGGTCCAGTTTTACTGTGATGTTTTTGATCTGTGTCGAAAGTTGATTGATGGCCGAGCGCACGCGGCGAAGTACATACCTGCGCAGGGTGTCATCGATCTCGGGATGCCGAGCCACAATTTCTGTATTCATGGTTGCGTCCTCCTTTCGGGGAAATAGACAGTTGAAGTGTACGCCGGTTCAATGTAAGAATAAATAGAACAATTGTTTAGTGAATATTCGAATAAATCGAAGGGTTAATGAAACTTACTGACTTGAATTTCCATCATTTGCGCTACTTCTGGATGGTGGCGAACACGGGCAGCCTGACGGCAGCGGCTGAGCGGCTGGGCCTGCGCGCACAAACGCTTTCAAGCCAAATTACCCAGTTGGAACAAACGCTGGGCAGGGCGCTGTTTCAACCGGTGGGCCGGGGCTTGGGGCTGACTGAGGCGGGGCGAATTGCCTTGCGTTATGCCGATCAAATTTTCCAGTTGGGCGAGCAAATGGCCGAAAGCCTGGGCGATGAGCAACTGGATTACACCTTGCGTTTGTCGGTGGGTATTGCTGACGCGTTGCCAAAAACAGTGTCGTTTCACATGATTGAGCCAATTTTGGGCATGCAGCGCCCAGTGCGCCTGGTGTGTCATGAAGGTCGTTTTGAAGCCCTGTGTTCCGAGTTGGTGCAGCACAGCGTAGACGTGGTGTTGGCCGAGCGCCCGGGAGGCCAAGGCACGGCCCACTTGCAGGTGGCCAAGTTACTCAGCTACCCGGTGCGCATATTTGCAAGCCCGGTCTTGAAAAAGAAGTATGAAGAGAATTTCCCGCACAGCCTGCACCATGCGCCATTTCTGATGCCCTCTCGAAACAACGTGCTGCGCTTGAAACTTGAGCACTGGCTGGAAAGTGTGGGGGTTGAAGTGACCGTGGTGGGGGAATTCGACGACCTCGCTTTGCTTGAAACTTTTGGGCGTGCAGGCTTGGGCTTGTTTGCAGTGCCGGCACTGTTGATTGAAGATGTGGTGCGTGACCACACGGTGGTGCACATGGGCGACGCCCAAGGTGTAGTTGAGGATTTTTTTGCTTTTACCCATCCGCGCAATTTAAATCACCCGGCGCTCAAGCTGCTGTTTAACGCCACGCCGAACGCCAACACCAATACAAACCCGAATCGCCCCGTTTAATGGCTTGCAGTACACTGCGACTTTTCCAGCCCTTTCTCCTTACGGCCTTTTATGTTCTTGCGCATTGTTGCAGTTATTTTTCCGGTGTTTGCGGTTGTGGCTTTGGGGTATTGGTATGGCCGGGTGAAAAAGCCCGATATGAAGTTTGCCAATCAGCTGAATATGGAAATTTTTGTGCCGGCGCTGGTGTTCTCTGCGCTGGCCAGCAAGTCGTTTGAAATTGAGTCGTATTGGATGTTGGCTGTGGGCGGTGCCATTGTTGTATTGGGTTCGGGCCTGTTGGCTTGGCCCATTGGACGTTTGCTGGGCATAGACAGTCGGATTTTTGTTCCACCCATGATGTTCAACAACTCGGGAAACATGGGGTTGCCATTGGCCATTCTGGCGTTTGGCGAGCAGGCTTTGCCCGCCGCAGTGATGTTGTTTTTGGTGGGCAACACGCTGCACTATTCGCTAGGCACGTGGATGATGAGCCCCAATGCGCGCATTTTAATGCTCTGGAAAGAACCTGTGATTGCGGCGTCCATTGCGGGCTTGTTGGTCAGTGTATTGAATATCGAGGTGTGGTCACCTCTGTACTTTGCCATTGACATGGTGGGCGATGTGTCCATTCCCCTGCTGCTGTTTTCGCTGGGTGTGCGGCTGACACAGGCTGATTTTTCGGACGTGAAACTGGGTGTAATTGGCGGTGTGTTGTGCCCACTCACCGGGCTAATTTTCGCCGCTTTGTGTGTGTGGTTGCTGCCTTTAAGCCCTGAACACACAGCCATGTTGATTGTGTTTGGTGCCCTGCCGCCCGCGGTGCTCAGTTTCGTGTTTGCTGAAAAATATGGCCTTCAGCCCCAACGCGTGGCTTCACTGGTGATGATGGGGAACCTGATGAGCCTGATTTTCGTGCCGATGGCCTTGTACTGGGTGCTGTGAGCCCGCACCCTGGCTGGGCATGCTGACCCACACGCGTTCTGTTTTCGGCAAGCGCAGTGTGGCGTTGGCCAACAAATCGGGGTAACGGGCCAGGTCGATTACCAGCCTTTCCTGGCGTGGGTCATTGTAAACATGGCCCAGGGTGGGCCCGGTGCGCATGCCCAGCGCAGTGAATTCAGGTGTGTTCATCCACAAGCCCAATGGCAGCAATTCCATGGTGTTGTAAATTTCACCAATTTTTTCAGCGGTCAATTTGCCGACATGCACTTGCAAGTAAGGCCCCAAAGGCGAGCGCAATACGTTTTTAATGGCTCGCAATTCGGTGTTGAGCCGCAAGGGTGGCAGTGCGCTGCCCAGGGCGATGCGAATGGTATTGCCTTGCAGCTTCACCGCAGTTTCGTCAATTTTAATCAGATCGCCGAGATTCAGTCCCACATACTTGATGATCGGCAGCACCGAGAGGCCGAACATGCGCACTTGGGTGGGTGTGAATTCAAGGTGCTGCCTGTCGTTTGAAATGACAAGAGGCCCGCTAAGTTTGGCAGGCAACCAGAACAGGGGAATGCCAAAAATTTCAGGCCTCGCCTGCAAGGCAAGCTGAAGGTGAGGTTCGCCAATGGTGGCACTCACCTTGCGGATCGGGCTGCCTTTGAAATTGAACAGGGCTTTGTTCATCATGGTGTTCAATGCGGTTTCACTGAGGGAAATTTCGCCCACATGAACGGTTTGTGCGGCGGTGGGCAGTTGGCCCAGGTTGGTGGACCTGGTGCTGGCCAACAGCTTTTCAACGCGCAATTCGACGCCTTCTTGTGACAGCAGGGTGGCATGGTGCACAGCCAGGGTGACCGGGTCGCTTTGGGTGCCCACGAGAAGTGCCAGTTGGGCGAGCGCTTTTTCGCCCGTGGCCAGCAGCAAGAGGTCATCGGTATTGAGTAAGCCTTCTTGTGCGCTTATCCACAGTGCACCGTCGGTTCGAAGCTGAACTGTGCTGGTGGTGATCAAGCGGTTTAAATCGTGCAGTGCAATCGGCAGGCTGCCATCGCTGATTCCCGTAACCAAGGTGGGCTGGCCTGCCAGCACCATGCCGGCGGCGCGTAATTCACCCCCGTGGGTGTACACAAAATTACTGGGGCATTCGGATTTGCAAAAAAAGGCGGGGCCTGTTTTGCTGGTTCCCAGCCCGAGTTGAACTTCTCCTTGCCCAAGTTGCAGCGAGTTCAGTTCAAACGCAATTTTGGGTGCCTGTAGCAGTTGGCCCAAGCGCAGCACCATGGCTTGCCCTTGCAAGGCAACTGCTCTGGATTTCATGTCGATGAGTGACTGCAGTTGAATGTTGGTGGCGAGCAGCGCCTTGTAAACGGGTAGGCCAGCCACTTTGAGTGTGCGTGGCGTCAATGTAATTTCCTGGCCATTTTCTATGGTGGGTGTGCCTTCCATCGAGAATGAAATCCAAAGGCCAAGCCGCCGGATATCGCCAGTAATTAAAATTCCCCCGGGTTGGGTGCTCACCTGCCTGATTCGCAAGGGGGCTTCACTGGCCTGTAATTCGGCTTGTACCAATGCCTGCAGCACGTCATCGGAAATGCGCAGTTGAGCATGGTCAACACGAACGTCAAAGGCCGACAGGTTTTCCAGCAATACAGGTGCATTGGCCTGGTGCGGCAGCAGCTGGCCGTGCAGTGACTTCACGTCGAATTGAATGTTGTTGGCGAGTGCCAAACGACTGTTGCGCACCTGAACGGATACGATTTCGCTGTTGCCCCAGTTGTCGGGAAGTACGGTACGCCAATCCTGAACTTTCTCCAGCGTTTCGGCCAACGCAGCAGGGGAAAAGCAGGCGGTGAAAGTAGTAAATACAAGGGCGACCAACAGGCGAACTTGATGCTTCATCACAATAAGCCAGAGTGAATTTGGGGTGAAGTGTAGCCGGATGTGATTGTTTTTCCTGGAGTTTGGCTTCTAGGTGTTGTTATTTGGGTTTGTAGCCCCACACCTCGTTCAAGCGATTTTCCCGGCCGCAGGTGGTTTTGTAGTACTGGTAACGCAATGGGTTTTTGCGATAAAAGTCCTGGTGATATTCCTCGGCTACGTAGAAGGGCTGGGCCGCTTCAATGGTGGTGTAGATTTTTTTGAATTTGCCCGTTCCTTGCAATTCTTCCTTGCTGCGTTTGGCTTGTTGGTGCTGCTCGCTGTTCAAGTAGTAAATCGCCGATCGATACTGCGCACCCACATCACAGAACTGACGGTTCTCGACTGTGGGGTCGATATTGGTCCAGAAGGCCTTCAACAGGGTGCTGTAGCTGACTTGTTGGGGGTCGTATTGCACCCTCACCACTTCAACATGGCCAGTGTTGCCTTGGCTGACTTGTTCGTAGGTGGGTGAGGGGGTGCGCCCGCCGGTGTAACCGGAATCGACTGATTTAACGCCCCTGATTTTCTCGAATGTCTCTTCCATACACCAGAAACACCCGCCCCCAAATATGGCTTCATCAAGCTGTTGGGCGTGTGCCACGGGTAAAAAGCTGGAAAGCCCCACCAGAAAGGTTGCGGTATTACGGGACCAATTTACCCATGTCATGCCAGGACTCCTTGCGCAATGTTCAAACTGATTGTGGCAAGCACCACGGTTTTGCTTTCATTCAGACCCGCTTTTTGAAATAATGTTCACCCTTTGCCTGAAAAGATTAGTGAAATCATGAGTTTGTTGCCGCACGAGTTGGAATTGCTAGCCCCCGCACGCGACGTTGAAATTGGTCGCCAGGCGATTTTGCATGGCGCAGACGCGGTGTACCTGGGTGGGCCGGTGTTTGGCGCACGCGCCAATGCAGCCAATTCGGTGGCGGATATTGCAAAACTGGTTGAGTTTGCCCACCGCTACCATGCGCGTATTTTTACAACCATCAACACCATTCTTCACGATGCCGAGCTTGAAGAGGCCCGCAAGCTGGTGTGGCAGTTGTATGACGCGGGTGTGGATGCCCTGATTATTCAAGACATGGGTTTGCTGGAAATGGACTTGCCGCCGATTCAGCTGCATGCCAGCACGCAGTGCGACATTCGCACAGTAGAAAAAGCAAAGTTTTTGGCCGACAGTGGTTTTTCCCAGCTTGTATTGGCCCGAGAACTGACAGTTGAAGAAATTACCGCCGTGCATGGCGCAGTGGGCAATTCAGCAACCATTGAGTATTTTATTCACGGTGCCCTGTGTGTGGCTTTTTCGGGGCAGTGTTATATCAGCCACGCCGAAACCGGGCGCAGTGCCAACCGGGGCGATTGTTCGCAGGCCTGCCGCCTGCCCTATACGCTGACCGATCAAAGTGGTGCCGTGGTGGCATTTGACAAGCATTTGCTGTCGATGAAAGACAACAATCAAAGCGGCAACCTGGAGCACTTGATTGATGCGGGTGTAAGGTCTTTCAAAATTGAAGGCCGGTACAAAGACATGGCCTATGTAAAAAACATCACGGCTCACTACCGCATTTTGCTGGACGAGATCATGGAGCAGCGCGGAGAGTTTACCCGCGCATCCAGTGGTGCTGCACGCCACTATTTCAGGCCCGATCCGGACCGCAACTTTCACCGTGGCTCAACCGATTATTTTGCCAGTGGCCGGAAAATCGACATCGGCGCCTTCGATTCACCCAAATTCATTGGTCAGCCCATTGGCCATGTGATTGCGGTGAATGACAAAAGCATCGACATTCAAACCAGCGATGAGCTGAACAACGGCGACGGCTTGAACTTCATGCGCAAACGCGAAGTGGTGGGCTTGCACGTGAACCGTGCCGAGAAACTGCACAGCAAAGGCGAAGGGCAGGCGGTGTACCGCGTGTTTCCCAAAGACACGATTGGCAGTTATGGCGGCCTGAAGGCTGGCTTGCCCATGCACCGTAACCGCGACCACGCTTGGGACATGGCGCTGACCAAAGAAAGTGCCGAGCGCCGAATTGGCCTTTGGCTAACACTGACCGAGTGGATGGAAGGCGATGTGTTGAAAGGCCTGCAACTTAGCCTGACCGACGAAGACGGCATTGCCACCACTGCGCAGGTTGAAATGGCGCTGGAGTTGGCCAAACAGGCCGACACGGCAGTAGAAAGCATTAAAACCCACTTGGGCAAGCTGGGGGGTACTGATTATTCCGCTTTGGGCCTGAATGTACACCTGAGTCAGCCCTGGTTTGTGCCGGCCAGTACTTTGAATGGCATGCGTCGAGACGCGATCGAGGCCTTGAACAGGGTGCGGATTGCGGCCTGGCAACGCCCTGCTCGCAAAGCGCCTGTGCAGCCCTATGTGGACTATCCCGAAAAGTCGCTCAGCTTTCTGGCCAATGTTTACAACGACAAAGCGCGTGAATTTTACAAAAAACATGGCGTGCAGATGATTGCGGCAGCTTACGAGGCACATGAGGAAGCTGACGAGGTGCCTGTTATGATCACCAAGCATTGTCTGCGATTTTCGTTTAATTTGTGCCCAAAACAAGCTAAGGGTGTAACAGGTGTGCAGGGGCAGGTGAAGGCCGAGCCCATGGTGTTGGTCAATGGTGATCAAAAGTACACCCTGAAATTCGATTGCAAACCTTGTGAAATGCACATCATGGGTAGAATGCGCAAAGACATTTTCAATAGCCCGCCTCCGTCGGTGGTGCCAATCACATTCATGAAGCGCAAGCCAGCATGAGGTTTTAGCCCACGGTTCCGTGCCGTGATATTCGATTTCACGGGTGTGTCAAATTTTTGTCATTTTTTTGTCATAATTCTTGGATACCCTTGCAGGTCTGCGTGAAACTTTCTGCTGGATTAATTACTTACCAATATGTCTGATACTTCGACGATCAAGGCCCCAACCAAGCGGGGCGACGCCATATTTGGCCTGTTAACCAGCGGAGCTTCTGTTTTCACTTTGCTGATGCTCGGTGGCATCATTGCCTCGTTGATTGTGGCCTCGTGGCCCACAATCACTGCGTTTGGCTTTGATTTTCTGTTTACCGCCAACTGGGATCCTCCCGTTGATGAATACGGCGCATTGGTCCCGATCTACGGCACCTTGGTCACTTCGCTGATTGCATTGGTGATTGCCGTTCCAATTAGCTTTGGTATTGCATTGTTTCTTACTGAGCTTTCTCCTCCCTGGTTGCGCCGCCCACTGGGCACGGCCATTGAGTTGCTGGCCGCGGTGCCATCCATTGTTTACGGCATGTGGGGCTTGCTGGTTTTTGCGCCAATTTTTGCCAAGTACGTGCAAGGCCCAATGAATGCCACCATTGGTCAGGTGCCTGTGATCGGTGCATTGTTTTCCGGGCCTCCCATCGGCATTGGTTTGCTGACAGCCGGTGTTGTGCTGGCCATTATGATCATTCCTTACATTGCCGCAGTAATGCGCGATGTGTTTGAAGTAACCCCTGTGATGCTGAAAGAAGCGGGTTACGGCATGGGATGTACCACTTGGGAAGTGGTGTGGAAAATTGTATTGCCACACACCAAGGTGGGTGTGATTGGTGGAGTTATGTTGGGCCTTGGCCGTGCCTTGGGTGAAACCATGGCGGTGACGTTCGTGATTGGTAACACCAATTATCTCAATGACATTTCCCTGTTCTCGCCCGGCAACAGTATCACTTCCGCCTTGGCCAACGAGTTTGCCGAGGCTGGCCCAGGTTTGCATACATCGGCCTTGATGGAGCTGGGCTTGGTTCTGTTTGTCATCACCTTCTTTGTGCTGGTCGCCTCCAAGCTGCTTTTGGCCAAACTATCGAGCAACGGGAGATAAAGCATGAGCAGCATTCATTCTGATCCCACTGTGACGTCCAAAGACTCCTCGGTGACTACTGTTGCCACGGATGAAAAAATGCGCGTGAAAATGCAGGCCAAGCGCAAACGGATCAACTCTTTCGCCTTGACACTGTCGCTGGCGGCCATGGCTTTTGGCCTGTTTTGGTTGATCTGGATTTTGTACACCACAGTGACCTTGGGCATTAATGGTTTGTCTTGGGACTTGTTCACTGAAATGACGCCACCCCCGGGTGTAGAAGGCGGTGGTTTGGCCAATGCCATTACCGGCACCCTTTTGATGGTGGGCTTTGCCACTTTGTTTGGCACGCCCTTGGGTATCTTGGCGGGTATTCACTTGGCCGAGTCCCGCAAAGACAACAAGCTGGCCAGCTCTGTCCGTTTCATCAACGATATTCTGCTGTCCGCGCCTTCTATCGTGATTGGTTTGTTTGTATATGCGGTCATGGTTCGCATCATGGGGCACTTCTCCGCCTGGGCAGGCGTTGTGGCACTGGCATTGATCCAGATTCCAATTGTGATTCGCACCACCGAGAACATGCTGCGACTGGTGCCAGATGCCCTGCGCGAAGCGGCCTTTGCCTTGGGTACACCCAAGTGGAAAATGGTCATGGCCATTACTGTAAAGGCCAGCTATGCGGGCATCATGACCGGCATTTTGCTGTCGGTGGCTCGAATTGCCGGTGAAACTGCGCCCTTGTTGTTTACAGCCTTGTCGAACCAGTTCTGGAACACCGACATGATGAAACCCATGGCGAACTTGCCAGTGATGATTTTCAACTTTGCGCTCAGCCCTTTCAAAGAGTGGCAGGAACTGGCATGGGCTGGTGTATTCCTGATTACTGCTGGCGTGCTGGTGTTGAATATCATCGCGCGTTCGCTACTGAAGAACTCGAAATAACTGACCTTTAAAGGCCAAGAATATGTCCACGATTGACGTTGAAGAAAAGATCAAACTTGAAGTGAAGAACCTGAATTTTTATTACGGTTCATTTCAGGCCTTGAAATCGGTCAACTTGAGCATTCCCGAGAAGAAGGTCACCGCATTTATTGGACCTTCAGGTTGTGGCAAGTCCACTTTGTTGCGCGTGTTCAACAAAATGTACGCACTGTACCCTGAGCAGCGTGCAGAAGGCCAAATCCTGATGGACGGTGAAGACCTGATCACCAGCAAGAAAGACATCGCTTTGATTCGCTCGAAGATCGGCATGGTGTTTCAGAAGCCAACACCGTTCCCGATGTCCATTTACGAAAACATTGCCTTCGGTGTGCGGCTGTTCGAGAAGTTGTCCAAAGGCGAAATGGAAGAGCGCGTGGAATGGGCGCTGACCAAAGCCGCCTTGTGGAAAGAAGTGAAAGACAAGCTGCACCAAAGTGGCAATGGCTTGTCGGGTGGTCAGCAGCAACGCCTGTGTATTGCACGTGGCATTGCGATCAAGCCCGAAATTCTGTTGCTCGACGAGCCTTGTTCGGCGCTTGACCCTATTTCAACGGCGAGCATTGAAGAGCTGATCACTGAATTAAAAGAGGACTACACCGTGGTGATTGTGACCCACAACATGCAGCAAGCTGCGCGTGTGTCGGATTACACCGCCTATATGTATTTGGGTGAGTTGATTGAATTTGGCGTAACTGATCAAATTTTCCTGAAACCCAAAAAGCAGGAAACTGAGAACTACATTACGGGTCGATTCGGTTAACGCGGCCTACAAGTACTTGACTTGTTTGCTGAAAAACCACATTTGGGTCGCCCGGTGTGGTTTTTTGACATTTATGTTATTGCCTTATATTTGTCATTATTCTGAAACATTGCTGCGGCATGATTGAGGCACTTTAATAAGTGAGGTGAAAAATGTTCAACATCAAAACAATCGCTACAGCGATTTCCGCAGGCGCCCTGGCCCTGAGTATGACTTCTGTGAACGCCGCTGAAATTACTGGTGCTGGCGCTTCCTTCCCCGCTCCTGTTTACGCCAAGTGGGCCGATGCTTATAACAAAGAAACTGGCCACAAGGTGAATTACCAGTCCATCGGTTCCGGTGGTGGTATCAAGCAGATTTCTGCAAAAACAGTCGATTTCGGTGCCTCTGACATGCCTTTGAAGCCAGAAGACCTGAAAGAAAAAGGTTTGATGCAGTTTCCAACCGTGATCGGTGGCGTTGTGCCCGTGGTGAATCTGCAAGGTATCGCCCCAGGCCAAATGAAGTTGTCCGGTGAAGTACTGGCCAACATTTACCTGAACAAGATTACCAAGTGGAATGACAAGGCAATTGCAGACCTGAACCCAGGCGTGAAGTTGCCAGCGCAGGACATCAGCGTGATTCGTCGTGCTGACGGTTCCGGTACAACCTTTATTTTTACCAACTACCTGAGCAAGGTCAGCGCAGACTGGAAGAGCACTGTTGGCGAAGGCACCGCAGTGAAGTGGCCAGTCGGTTTGGGTGGCAAGGGTAACGAGGGCGTGTCTGCTTTCGTACAACGCGTGCCCGGTTCAATTGGTTACGTTGAGTATGCTTACGCGAAACAAAACAAGCTGACGCACACACAGTTGAACAACAAGGAAGGTGAATTTGTTCAGCCTGATGAAGAGACTTTCAAGGCGGCTGCTGCAGGTGCCGATTGGTCCAACAGCTTCTACGAAATTCTGACATTGCAACCAGGTAAAGCCGCATGGCCCATCACCGGTGCTACGTTTATCCTGTTTCACACACAACAGGCTGACGCTGCCAAGGCTTCTGAAGTGTTGAAGTTCTTCAACTGGGCTTACGCCAAGGGCGACAAGTTGAGCTCTGACCTGGACTATGTTCCACTGCCAGATGCAACAGTCAAGCTGATCGAAAACGCTTGGAAGTCTGTAAAGTCGGACAACGGCAAGGCGATTGCACTGAAGTAAAAATCAACCCAGGTTGATCGGAAAAGGGTCCTTCGGGACCCTTTTCTTTTTTTGGATGTGGTTTCAGAGAAAACAAAGCCAGCACCCGAGACTTCAAAAACCGGATGCTGTGCTTGATCAAGCCGCCGGGTTGGGTGCCTGAGAAGTGGTGACTTCGCTGTTTGCACTGAAGGCTTTGTACAACACCAGTGCCAGCAAACCGCCCACCACTTCAAAAATCACGTAAGCGGGGACATCGGCTGGCGCAATGCCCGCAAAACTGTTGGAGAACTGGCGACCAAATGCGGCGGCCGGGTTGGCGAACGAGGTGCTGGAAGTAAACCAGTACGCAGCACCAATGTAACAGGCCACCATGCCAGAAACCCGTTCGGCCTTGGCCATTAGAATCACCAGCAGCAGACCCGCCGTGGCTACAATTTCCCCGGTCCAGATGCCCCAACCTGTGCGGGCCTTTTCAGAGAACTGAAACAGCTCCATGTCGAACATTTGGTGAACCAGTATGGCACCCAGAAATGCGCCTGCCAGTTGAACCACCACATAGGGCAGCAGTTCGGCACCGGGTTGGCGTTTTAGAAGCACCATGCCGAGCGTGACGACCGGGTTGAAATGGGCACCACTGATGGGACCAAACACCTCGATCAAAATATAAAGGCCAAACACGGTGGCCAGGGTATTGGCGATCAGGGCAATGCCGTTGTTGCCTTCTGACAGGTTCTCGGCCATGACGCCAGAACCAATCACAATGGCCAACAGCAACAGGGTGCCCAGAAACTCGGCACCCAAACGTTTTTGCAAGGAATACATGGTTGTTTTAACTCCGTGAAATGGCAGCCAGGGCGGTATTCAATTCCGCTGGGTTCATGGTGCTCAGCGGCAGCTGAATCAGCTGCATCATTTTGAATGCAATGGCTTGGCGGGTCAGCTCGAATGCGCGGGGCTTGTTTTCCTCTAGCTCGTTGGAGGGGTCGGGGTAGCCCCAGTGGGTTTTTACCGGGCTACCAGGCCAGTAGGGGCATTGCTCGGCGGCCGCACTGTCGCACACGGTAATTACAATGTCGATTTTTGGTGCACCGGGCTCGGTGAACACGTCCCAGCTTTTGCTGGTGTATTGGCTGGTGTCAATGCCCACATTGGCAAGCGCCTGAAGCGCGTATGGATTCACACGGCCACTGGGCGCACTGCCTGCGCTGAAGGCTTTGATGTCTTTGCCGTATTGCCGGGCAAGGTGATTCAGCATGCCTTCCGACAATACGCTGCGTGCAGAGTTGTGAGTGCAAAGAATGAGTACGTTGGTGCTCATGAAGATACTTTTCCTATTTGTTCGACTTCGTGTTGAATGGCTAATTTTTCGAGTGTTGCAATTGGCAGGGCAAGCATTAGCTCAATGCGCTTGCGCAGCAACAGGCCGACATTGCGGAATTCCTGAATGATGTGCTCGTGGCTGCCTTCGGCTTTGGCCGGGTCGGGGGCACCCCAGTGCGCCAGAATGGGTTGACCGGGCCACACGGGGCAAACCTCACCTGCGGCTTGGTCGCACACGGTGAATACGAAGTCCATTTTTGGTGCGCCAGGCGCAGCGAACTCGTCCCAGCTTTTGCTGCGTAGCGTGCTGGTGTCCATTTCCCACCGTTGCAAAATTTCAAGGGTGTAAGGGTTCACGCGGCCAGCCGGGAAGCTGCCTGCAGAATAGGCTTTGAACTGGCCACGGCCCAGTTGATTCAGGATGGCCTCGGCCAAAATGGATCGGGCCGAGTTGCCTGTACAGATAAACAGCACGTTGAATGTTTTGTCACTCATGGTGAGCCTCATTGTGGGCAGGGTGGGTGTTGGTGGCGCAGTTCCGACCTTCACAGCAGTTTTCGGTCAGGTAAGCAATCACGCCGTTCATGTGATCAAATTGGGCGCTGTAAATCAGATTGCGCCCGTCGCGAATGGGTTGAACCAAGCCCGCGTTGCTGAGTTCTTTCAAGTGAAAGGACATGGTGGCAGCGGGAATGTCCAGTTTTTCGCACAGCTGGCCAGGCGTGAGCCCTTCAGGCCCTGTGACCACGAGCGTGCGAAATACACGCAATCGAGATACGTGTGAAAGTGCGGCAAGCGCTTTGATAATATTTTGTTCGTCCATAATTCGATAATAATGGAAATATGGAATTATTTGATGAAACTTTTGTGACAGCGCACAAAAAATTGCGCTGAATCAGGCGGCGCGAGGGGGGCTTTCTTTGCGTGATTTAGGCGTGGGGGTTTCTGGCTGAGAATGACCCCGTAGCCAGTCAGCAGCTTTCTTCCACACGTGTTCTTGGGCTTGACTGCCCAAAATGACACCCATGTGGCCACCCGGGGCCAACAGAAACGATTTGTCTTTTGAAGACACCAGCATCAGGCTTTTCTTGGCCATGCTGCCTGGCACCAGGTGATCAGTTTCCCCGGCAAATACCAGCATATTGGCGTTGATATTGCCTAGATCAGAGATTTTTTCACCAATTTTGACTTTGCCTTGGGCCAGTTTGTTGTCCACTGCAAAGCGAACCATGAAATCGCGAAGCACACCGCCGGGGTATAGCGTCATGTTGTTGAGGTAATCGGCGGTGGTGGTGTGTTGTTCAACAAACTCGCGATCATTCAGCCGGGTCAGCAGGTCCCAATACGTGGTGATGCTGGCCACAGGCGCGGTGAGCTTGAAACCCAGGCTGACCATCCAGCCGGGTGGGCTGAACAGGGCGGGGTTGATTCGGTCCAGACGGAACTCGCTGTACTTGCGGACAAAGCGGGCGGTGACGTTCAGGGTGTTGGAGGCCACTGCCATGATGTTTTTGCCGTCGCGCAAATCTATCGGACTGGCCACGGTGACCAGGTTGCGAATGTTTTTGTCGTGCCCGTAACCGGCATACAACAAACACAGCAAGCCGCCCATGCACCAGCCGAACAGGGAAATCTGTTTGGAGTTGCTGTGCTCGCGCACGGCGTGGAGTGCTTGACCCATCATGTCATAGCTGTAGTCGAACAGGCCGAGATGGCCGTCTTTGCGCTCAGGCTTGCCCCAGTCAATCAAATACACCCGAAAGCCCGCTTCAACCATGGCTTTCACTAGGCTGCGGTCGGGCATCAGGTCGAATGTTTCTGTGGTTACGCCCAGTGGCGGCACCAACACCACTGGCACCGCGTGTTGGCGATTCTTGGGTGCTTCGATTTCACCGTCAGCCAGGCTGGCGCTTGGCGAGTTCTCGGCAGGCGCGTAATAACGCACCCGCATTGGCAGGTGTTCGGCGATGACTTCATATTCGGTTTTGCCCGATTGAATCAGGATTTCCTTGCGAAAAAACCAGTCCGCCGCATTGGTCGCGGTGTTGACGGCCAACTCGTTGATTTTCAGGGCGGTTTTGAATAGTTTTTTCACGGTTGCTGCAGTGCAATGTTGGAATGGTCGAAGTTTATACGCAGACTGTGGCGTTTCGGATGAGGGTTTACTCTAAATACTGATTTCTGATCGGAACTTGAAGGGTCACTGTTTGGGTTTCTTGCCACCTCAGCGTGGGTTGCCCGTTCCGCACTGAAAACCGCTGAATCCCTTTTTGAATTCATTCTTGCTCACCGAGCTCGGCAAAAGGGCGGGCCGAGTCTCGGTGTCGGCGTGAAGCCGAACGCTGCGATTAAACTCAAACGGGGCGGTTTTCTTGAAGTGCGTCCCAAGCAATCCCACTGCCGAGTTGGCTTGAACCGGCGCTCGCGAATCTCCACCACCGCGCAGCTCACCGCAGGGTTCACAGCCCAAGCTGATTGGGTGTTGAACCCTGATGAAAAGCCCACAAGAACCCCGGCTGACTGAGCTAAACAAATCTGCCGCTAAAAATCATCCTTCCATGCTCGCCCAAAGCCCGCCCCAAATCCGCATGCCCGCCTGGTCCACCTCGTCCACGGCGCTTAAAAACCGCTCCCGTGCCTGAACATTCACCCACTCTGCAGGTAGGAAGGGGTCATACACCACGTGTTTGATTGCTGTACCACCCAACAAAAATGACTCACGTGCGGCCACTTCAGGTTCTAACGAACCAGACCGATCAAGCCAGGTACGCATTTTCTTTTCTAGTTGCGTGTAATTGGTTTCAAGCTCTTTCGCATGCCAAAGCTTGGCGATTCGACTTTCCGTGTCTGTATCAAAGCCGCGAGCTTCAAAGACGGGCGCATCTTTCTCGAGTCCCAGTTTGTAAAGCCGATTGCGCACAGCTTGCAGGGTGTCTTCAATGTTGTTGGGTCGAATGAACAGGTGCTCGTTCAGGGGCTGAAAGCCCAACATCAACAAGGCTCGGGCACGGGCGCGTTGCTGTTTGGCTTCGTTTCGGGACAGTTTGTCTGCCTGAACAACAATGTAGCTGCCGTCCCAGGGGCGAACCCGGGTGCTGCGGGTGCGCCAGGCGGCAACGTCGTCGGCCAGTGTGTGTGCATCGTCGGTCAGCTGATACAGGGCGCGTCCAGCCGACTCGATCAGGCCTTCAGCGGAGAGTCGAACCAAGGCCACACGCGTGTTGTTTACGCTGATGTCGAAAATGCTGCAAGCGGCAATGGCCTGCTTGGCTGAAAGAGGGCGACCTTTGGATGCCAGCAACAGGTCGAGAATGAGGCTTTTGGCGGTGGGTTTGCGCACGATGTGATTGTTCTT
The DNA here is from genome assembly GCF_058448965.1 of Limnobacter sp. G6BE5S. NCBI lineage: Bacteria > Pseudomonadati > Pseudomonadota > Betaproteobacteria > Burkholderiales > Burkholderiaceae > Limnobacter > Limnobacter sp. G6BE5S. Next base: position 264,473 of record NZ_JBZFLM010000006.1, on the reverse strand, counting down.
CTAAGGCAAAGCTGAAGTGTATGCAAGGCTGGCGCAGCACGCAAATTTGATCGCTGGTTTGTGCGATCATTGCCTCACCCAGAATAAGGAGATGAAATGATCAGGGCATGGATTTCCCGGGCAGCCGACCAAACGCAGGCTGAGCTGGAAACTTTGGATGAGTCTGAATTCGCAGGGCAGGATGTGGTGCTGAAGTTGCATTACAGCTGCCTGAATTACAAGGACGCTTTGGCTTTGACCCACACTGCCCCCATTGCGCGCAAGTACCCCATGGTGCATGGCATTGATGCGGTGGGCGAGGTGATTGAATCGAATTCGGACCAATGGCCAGTGGGCACGGTGTGCCAGGTGAACGATTGGGGTTTGGGTGAAACGCATTGGGGTGGCTTGGCTGAACGGGCCAGCGTGCCTGCTCAGTGGATTTCTCCGATTCCGGAGGGCCGCAGTGCACGGTGGGCCGCCGCTTTGGGTACGGCGGGCTATACCGCTGCCCTGTGCGTGATGGCTTTGCAGGATCACCCCCTGAAACCTGAAGACGGTCCAGTGCTGGTGACTGGGGTAAGTGGCGGTGTAGGCACGGTGGCTTGCCTGCTGCTTCAGCATTTGGGCTACGAGGTGGTGGGCTTGACGGGTTCAATCGATGCCATGGGTGAGCCTGTGTCTGAATCGGCGGCCAAGCATTTTGAACGTTTGCAGTTGGGTTCTACCCACTTGATTCACCGTGAGTCCATGTCCCGCCCCGGGAAACCTTTGCAAAAAGAACAATTTGCCGCCGTTGTGGATAGCGTGGGCAGCCACACTTTGGTCAATGCATGCGCCCAAACCAGGTACGGTGGTGTAGTGGCCGCGTGTGGTTTGGCGCAGGGCATGGATTTTCAGGGCAGTGTAGCCCCCTTCATTTTGCGGGGTATTACCTTGCGCGGCATTAACTGTGTATACCGCACCCACGCTGAGCGTGACCGTGCCTGGAGCATGTTGGCGCAAGCTTTGGGTGAGTACGATCTGGATTTCATGATCAAGGAAGTGCGCCTGGCGCAGGCTTTGGACAGTGCGCGGCTTGTGTTGGCCAATCAATTACAGGGGCGCGTGGTGGTGAACTGTGCCTGAGAACCGGGCTTGGGCTTTGCCGTATCTGGCCCTGGTTTTGAATGCCTTGGTGTGGGGCGTTTCCTGGTGGCCATTGCGTGAATTGCAAGGCGAAGGATTGCACCCGTTGTGGTCCTCGGCTGCAACCTACTTGTTGGGCGCTGTGGCCATGTTGTGCTTCATGCCCAAGGTGTTGGGTGAGTTTGTTCAGCACAAAGCGCTTTGGTTGCTGGCTTTGGCCGCTGGCACCACCATGGTGGGTTTTAATTGGGGTGTGTCGATTGGCGAAGTAATTCGGGTGGTGCTGCTGTTCTACCTGATGCCAATCTGGGCGGTGTTGTTGGCGCGGCTGATATTGAAAGAGCCGATCACTGGCAGGGCTTTGATTCGGGTTGCTCTGGCGTTTGCGGGTGCTGTATTGCTGTTAAGCCCAAATGGAACTTTGGGCTTCCCGGTGCCATCGAATTTGGCAGAAACTTTGGGTTTGATGGGCGGTGCGGCGTTCGCACTGAACAATATCCTGTTGCGCCACCAGGCTGAGCGTACGGCTCAGGCACGTTTGTTTGCCATGTTTGTAGGCGGTGTTGTAGCGCCTGCGGCAGTGGCTGCTGGCCTGGCGGTGTGGTTGGGTGAGGGCAATTCGATTGTGCAATGGCCGGTGTCGCCCGGTTTATACGGCGGTGTGGTGTTGTTGGGCTTCACCGTTTCTTTGCTGGTGGCCAACTATGGTTTGCAGTACGGTGCATCGCGATTGCCAGCCAATGTAACCTCGGTGGTGATGTTGTCAGAGGTGGTGTTTGCAACCTTGTCTGCAATTTTATTGACCAACGAGGTACTGACCCCGCAAGTTGGAATTGGTGGCGCCATGATTTTGCTGGCGGCTGCTTTAAGCGCGCTTGAAAGCAGGGACGCGCATTGATTGGGAGAGAAAACATGAATCATTTGTTCAAGGTGGCCATGGCCACAGCGGCGTCTACGCTGCGAGGCTGGCAAGGCATGGTGGTGACTGAGCCCGCTGCCGTTCAACCAGAAAAACCGCTGAAATTGTATGAGTTCGAGAGTTGCCCCTATTGCCGCCTGGTGCGTGAAACACTGACCGAGTTGGCACTGGACGCGGACATTTACCCTTGTCCCAAGGGCGGTAAACGTTTTCGATCCGAAGTGCTGGAGTTGGGAGGCAAGGCCCAGTTTCCGTTTTTGGTGGATGACAACACAGGTGCGAATTTGTACGAGTCTGCCGATATTATCGAGTACCTGTACACCACCTACGGCAAGCGTTCAGTGCCCTTGCGCGTGAAAGCGGCCCTGCCGCAGGCTGTGTCAAGCTTGGCCAATTCAGCCCTGGGTTTGGGCGCGGGTACCAAGGTACGTGCATCAAAAAAGCCTGAGCAAATGCTGACCTTGTACGGTTTCGAAGCCTCGCCTTTTTGCAGGCCAGTGCGAGAAGTGCTGTGTGAACTGGAAATTCCCTACCACTTGGTCAATTTGGGCAAAGAGCAATTTGCAGACATGGGCGTGAATGGTGTGCATGCTGCCGTGGGCGAATACAACCCGGTGAAGGGCGGCAAACGTGAGCAGTTCATGGCCAAAACCAACAAGATGATGGTGCCGTATCTGGAAGACCCGAACACGGGCAAAGCCATGTTCGAATCCAAAGCGATTGTGGAGTACCTGCTGGAAACCTACGGCGGGTGAGACTTATTTCGGGATGAAGAACATCACGGTCTCTGTCCAGCCTTCGGTGTAGTGGCGCAAATACACCTTGTAGTCGTTGCGTACACCGAGAATGATTTCTGGCACTTGCCAGAAATGTGCGGGGTCGTGGTACACCGCCACGGCCAGTTTGGGGTGGTCTTCCTGAATATGCCACTTCATGCCTTCCAGTGCTTTGGGCTCCGCGCCTTCCAGATCAAGCTTGATGAAGCTCACTGATTCTGTCACTCGGTTGTCGAGTGCATCCACTTCAATTTGTGTGCTGCCGGTTTCTGAAATTTTGCAGGCTGAACCAGCACCTGCGTCAAACGACAAGGTTTGCTTTTCATCGAACAAACCCACTGGGTGGTAGTGAATGTCGCGGTGCCCGGTCAACTTGGTTTTGGCGGCAGCAAGGGTGGTTTTAGTGGGTTCGAAAAAGTGCACGCCGCCATATTGGGGGCAATGCTTGATGAATTCTTCGGTGGTGTAACCGTCGAAGCCGCCACCATCTACAAACACTTCACCCGGTGCAAATTTTACAAAGGGCTCGAAATATTGCTGGTCGGCTGTGTAGTCGAAAAACCGCATGGCACGCAGGTTGGCATTCAGGCGAAATTCCATCACCCGGTTGAACACTTCCCGCGATTCCTGATCGGCGAACAGGTCGCGTACCCACTCAAATTTTTCTGGCTGTGCAGCGTATTCTTTCTGGGTGTCGGCCAAGGCCTGCACTTGCGGCAGCAGAAAGTGGCTGGCATCGGCCACTGCGAAATAATCCATCGACACCACACCATTGAGGCGCAGCAGTTTGTTCATGGCTGTTTTCGGGCGCGCTTGCGTAACCGTGGAAATCACCATGCTGCCTGCTGGCACCTGGCTTGGTTTTACCACCGGTTTGCCACGGTACTCAGTGGCGGTGGTGTACTCGTCGATAAAGCCGTCAAGATCAGCGCGATCGGCCACTGCATCGGCAAATTCATTGATGCCCAGTACAAAGCGTTTTTGGGTGGTGTTGCCGAAGAATTCCGCATGAAAGGCGGCGGCGTGGGCTTTTTGACTGAGTTGTTTCATGGCGATGCACGTGAAGGGTGGCGATGAAACCAGTCTAAAGACATGTCTTGCGGTTGAAGCGGTAGAAAAGCGAGGGAAAACAGGCGCTTATCCTGATGTTTGACCTTGCTGATCCCCCCGCAGAGTGGGGGGGCGGTCAATACGCCTTAGTTGGTGCAGTCACCTGATGAGCCTTCTTGAACGTTGAATTACCGCCTGTCCCACGTGCCCATCAACCAGTCCATGATGGGGTAGGTGATATTGAAATTTTTGTGCGCCATGATTCGCTGATCGTGGTGCGTGGTGTGCAAGCGGGCAAAGTGTGTGAAGCCCGGAATGCGGTGCACCCAGTGGTCTTCCTTTAAGTGGTAAGACAGATGAAACAGTTCGTAATTCAGGTAGTAGGCCATGCCGGTGGCCACCAGCAACAAGGCCACGTTGGGGTTGAATAGCCACGCCAGCAAAAAGCCCATGGGTACAAAAAACGCCACCACGAAAAACCCCACAATGGCAATTGGAAACAGCACGGCTTTGAAGTCCTGGTTGCTGTCAATTTCCATGTGGGTGTCTGTGAAAAACTTGTGGTGTTGCAGCGAGTGCCGTTTGTACACAAAGCCCAGGCCTTTCACCGGCCGGTGCATGGCGTATTTGTGACCAGCCCATTCAGCAAAGTTTGCGTATAAGAAAGTGGCGGGAATGATGAGCCATTCCAGCAGGCTGGGTGATTCAAGCCAATAAATACACAAGGCGATTACACCCAAGCCCAAGGTCATGGTCATGGCCAGGTGCAAATAGCCTTGGTAGCCGGCGGAAATGAATTCGGCCCGGTAATTGGCACGCACCGATCGAACGGCTTCGTCTTGAGATTCCTTGGGTACAAGCTGTTTGACTTTGGCATGCATGGTATTACTGTCTCCCACAGTATGAATTTTATTTTGTAATGTTAGATTGCCCCCGATTGCCTTGAATTTCAAGTGCTTTCGCAAGCATTTGCCTGTGCGCTGGTACACTTTTAAAAAACACAATTCCAAAAGCAGCAAAGGAGACCCACTATGAACGCACCGCTTTCAAGTACACCACCCGCCCACATTGGCCAGCAAGAATGGCAGGCCCGCGTTGATCTGGCTGCAGCTTATCGTTTGGTGGCCATGCACCGTTGGGACGACCTGGTGTTCACCCACATTTCGGCTCGCGTACCCGGTGAAGAAGGCCACTTTTTGATCAACCCTTATGGCTTCATGTTTGAGGAAATTACCGCCAGCAGCCTGGTGAAGGTGAACATGAATTGCGAGAAGGTGGACAACAGCCCCTACGACGTGAACCCGGCTGGTTTCACCATTCACAGTGCCGTGCATGCCATTCGGCATGATGCCCACTGTGTGATGCACACCCACACGGTGGCCGGCGTTGCTGTTTCAATTCAGGAACAAGGCTTGTTGCCCATTTCGCAGCAGTCGCTGTTTCCGCTGGCTGGCCTGGCTTACCACGACTACGAAGGTCTGGCCCTGCGGGAAGATGAAAAAGCCCGCCTGCAAGCCGACTTGGGCGAGGCCAACAACCTGATTTTGCGCAACCATGGTTTGCTGACCTGTGGTTCGACTGTGGCTGACGCATTTTTGAATATGTTTATTTTGCAGCGTGCTTGCGAGGTTCAAATTGCAGCGCAATCTGGCGGAGCCACCTTGATTCCAATTGCACAACCGATTGTGGACGGCATTCGGGCCGCTGCGGCGCAGGTAACCCGTGGTTTGGGTGGCAACATTGCCTGGCCTGCCCTGTTGCGCAAGCTGGACCGCGAGCAGCCTGATTACAAAAACTGAGTTGCTTTTTGCTTAAGGCTTGTTTCCACCTGTCACGGTGGAAACATACTTCGCCAAAATTTTCATTTGATCAACCGTGAGGTGATCCACAAAGGGGGGCATGCCCCCCTTGCCGTTTTTGAGCGCATTCAGCACACGTTCTTCGCTGGGTTTGAGCACATCCAGCACCGGGCCGATTTTGCCTTTGGTGCCAGCATCGGCCAAGGTGTGGCAAATGGCGCAAGCGGGGTCGGCATCGGTTTGAAACAGTTTGCGGCCTTGTTCAAGAACGGTTGCGTCGTCCATGGCGAACGCATTGAACGCACTCAGGACCAACACCAGCATGCAGCTGAATTTCACCATTCTTAAACTCCCTGAGTTGATCAAGCCCGTAATTTGCGGGCTTTGAACAAGCCCCAACTGCTGTCAAGAATATAGAAAAACAGGGCTTTCAGGGCACTCTCGTTCGGGACAGGGTTTTTGCCTTTGCCCATGCGGTGAATTTGGCGGGTGTACCACTGAATTTCCAGCAATCCGGTGCGGTCCACGGCTTTCACGCCGGTAATCAGCGGCTTGACCGGGTGCAGGGCTTCTTTGTTGCTCAGCAGGCGCTTGGGCAGGTCAGGTTCCATGGCAATGGAGCGGGCCAAACCAATCAAGTCGACCGCGCCACTGTTCAGCGCTTCTTTCATGCCGCCCACGGTGCGGAAACCGCCTGTCAGCATCAAGGGTACCTTGCACACTGCACGTACTTTCTCGGTGAAGTCCATGAAGTACGCTTCGCGTTTTACGGTGCTTTCTTTCTTGGGCTTGGCGCTTGCGCCGGTCATGGCAGGTGCTTCGTAGGTGCCGCCCGACACTTCAATCATGTCGATGCCGCGCGCGGTCAGTTCTTGAATCACAGCCAGTGATTCTTCCTCGGAAAAACCGCCTTTCTGGAAGTCAGCCGAGTTCAATTTGATGCCGACCGGAAAATCAGCGCCAACCTGCTTGCGCACTTCGTCGTAAATGGCCAGTACAAAACGGCGACGGTTTTCAGCGCTGCCGCCCCATTGGTCGGTGCGCTGGTTGCTCAGTGGGCTTAAAAACTGGCTGATCAAGTAACCGTGTGCGCCGTGAATTTGCACGCCATCAAAACCGGCTTCTTTGCACACCTTGGCGGTGCGGCCCCAGCGGGCAATCAGGTCTAGAATTTCAGTCTCGGTGAGCTCGCGCGGTGTGGCAAACATCATTTGCAGGCTTTTGTGAAACGGCACAGCTGAAGGCGACACGGTTTCCTTGTTCATGCCTTTTGGGCATTGTTTGCCGGGGTGGTTGATTTGTACCCAGATTTTGCTGCCATTGGCCTGGCCTGCCTTGGCCCACTGCTGCAACAGGGGCATGTCGCGGTCGTCTTCAATGACAACGTTGCCCGGCTCTGCACGCGCGCGGCGATCAATCATCACATTCCCGGTTATATTCAAACCGATGCCACCTGCGGTCCAGCGCTGGTACACCCGTACAATTTCCGGTGTTACGCGGTTGTCCCGGGTACCCAGGGCTTCGCTCATGGCAGCCTTTACCAGTCGGTTGGGAACAGTGGCGCCACAAGGCAGGGTAAGGGGGTCGCGTAGCTCGATGCGCATGAAGAGGTCTCCGGCTTCTGGAAGTTGAAAATTATTGTTGTCACATAGTAGCCTGCACGAATGAAAAAAATTGAAATCAACACACTAATTTTTACGGCCTTCGCCATGTGTGCGTTTGCGGCCAATTCCTTCTTTTGTCGGGCCGCTTTGGGTGCCGGGCAAATTGACCCGGCCAGCTTTACTGCCATTCGGCTGATCAGCGGTGCAATCACGTTGTGGTTGTGTTTGCGCATTCAAAACAAGGGCAGGCAGCAGGGCAGTTGGGCTGGTGCGTGGGCGCTGTTTGGTTATGCGGTACTTTTTTCCATGGCCTATTTGTACATGAGTACAGGCACGGGTGCGTTGATTTTGTTCGGCAGTGTGCAGCTCAGCATGATTGCTTATGCTGCCACGCAGGGTGATCGTTTGAAGGGCCTGCGTGCACTGGGCGCAGTGGTGGCTGCCGCGGGCTTGGTGTTGCTGTTGTGGCCGCATTTGCAAACACCGGCATCGATTTTGGCGGCGGCAAGCATGGCTTTGGCGGGCGCCTGTTGGGGTGTTTACTCGGTGGTGGGCAAGGGGTCCAAATTGCCCCTAGCCGATACGGCGGGTAATTTCTCCAAAGCCACCTTGCTAATGGTGCTGGTGTGGGTCGCCGTGTATTTTTCTGCCAAAGCGGGTGTTCACATTCCAGGTGTTACCGTGGAGCGGGGTTTGGCCCTGTACACGGTGTATTTGCCAACACCCACTGTGGCGGGCGTTTTGTTTGCCTTGGCCTCGGGCATGCTGGCCAGTGGCATTGGTTATGCGGTGTGGTACAAAGTACTGCCCGCCTTGCCCACCACGTCGGCTGCCAGTGTGCAACTGAGTGTGCCTGTCATTGCTGCACTGGCGGGTGTCGTGTTTCTGGATGAAGCGGTAACTGCAACACTGTTGGTGGCCATGGTCATGACGCTGGGTGGGGTGTATCTGGTTTTGCGCGGCAAGCGTTAAGGTACTAATTCTATTGGCTGGACAATGAATCGATGAATGAAGTCGTAAAACCCAAAAACAAGAACACCGATGCGGGCGGACCAAACCAGGCGGACCAGGCCAGCCTGTCAACCTTGGCCAAACAGTTTTACCTGCAGCACTGGGGTTTGTTGTTAAGCGCCGCTTTGGTGTTCGCGGTGGTTATCAACCTGTGGCCAGTGCTGGCACCATTTGTGGCTGCGTTTGTGTTGGCGTATTTGCTGGCAGCACCCAGTCGATGGGTGCACAGCAAGTTGCGCGGTCGCATTCCTTTGCCAGTGTGTGCGGTGCTCACTTTTTTCGCGCTGCTGTTGATCTTTTCAAGCGTGGGTTTGTTGTTTATCCCTGTGGTGCTGACTCAACTCGAACTGATTCAAAACAACCTGCCGCAGTTGATCGTCAATGTGAAAGGAACGGTATTGCCTTGGTTGAATGAGGCGTTTGGCTTGACCATTTCCGTGGACAGCACGGAGATGAAAGACCGTATTGCCGCTTATATCAGCGAAAACCGGGGCACGCTGGCTGAAATCAGTACGAAGGTTTTGCGTTCAGGTTCGCAGTCCGTGTTGGGTATTACCGGGTTTGTGTCGCTGACCGTGATTGCCACGCTGTTCATCTTGCCGGGCTGGACGCAGATCACGAAACAGTTTCAGCAAGTATTTCCACCGCATTTGTGGACGCGCGCACGCCCCCTGTTCAGCGAAATCGATTCAGTCATGACCGAGTACATCAAGGGCATGATGATTGTGATGCTGTTTCTCAGCACGTTTTACTCCATTGGTTTGAGCGTGGTCGGGCTGCAAAGTGGTTGGGCTTTGGGCATGCTGGCCGGGGTCCTTTGTGTGGTGCCTTATTTGGGTTTTGCAGTGGCCTTGTTGGTGGGTTTGCTCACAGCGGCGCTGGAGTTACAAGGTTTCTTGCCAATTCTTTTGGTGCTGATGGTGTTTGTGGTTGGGCAGTTTCTTGAAGGTTTTGTGCTCACGCCCTTGGTGGTGGGCGACAAAATTGGTTTGTCTGCTTTGGCTGTTATTTTTGCGCTCGCGTTTTTCGGCGCAGTATTCGGCTTGGTTGGGGTGTTTTTGGCCTTGCCACTGGCAGCAATTTTTAAAGTGGCGTATCTGCATGCATTTGCCCATTACGAGCAAAGTGACTATTACCGGCAGGCCAGGTAAATCAAGACGAAAAAAAACCGGTGGGCTGCTCACTTCTCCCACCGGCCGATTAGCCCAAGATTTCTGTCACGAAATTTTTTAAGCTGCGTTTGCCTTCAGCTGGCTGTTCATGCGGGCACGAATGGCATTGGCAATTTCCGTATTTGGTTTGCGGCCTGAGTTCTCAACAGAAGCCACGAAGTTATCGATTTCTGTCAGGAATCGGCTGTTGTCGTGCATCCATGGATGAAAGTCGGCCTTGAAGTAATCCATGAATTCGCCGTTGGCCACCGGGTTGCGCAGCACGCCGACTTTTTTGCCCCACAGCATTTTGGTCACGGTCCAGAAGCCCTTGATGTGACCGCCCCGGATGGTTTTGTCTGCAAACACCAGGCGCATGTGGAAGTAAGCCACCAGCGGCCAGAACAGTGCCGTGGCCAATACCATGGCAAGGCGGCGGCTGAACCGGTTGTGCATGTTGTCAGGCAACACATGGTTCCAAACGTCGTAAGCCACTGCCTTGTGTTCAGTTTCTTCGTAGGCGTGCCACATCCACATTTGCTTGTAAGCGGGTTCGGATTTCTCACCCAGCACGTCGGGGTTGCGCAGCAACTGGTCTGCCATCAATGCGGTGTAGTGTTCCAGTGCAATGGTGCCAGCCAGTGTCAGGCGCTTGCCCAGGGTTTTCTTGACGAAAGCCAGAAAGCCCCACAGGAAACTGTCCAGTTTGGAAGCAGGCAGGCCAGCACGGTCCAGCATTTCGTTGTATTCAACGTGCTCGCGGCTGTGCATGGCTTCTTGGCCAATGAAAGCCACCACAGCCTTTTTCAATTCGGGATCGGTGATGTCGTCGCGGTAGTTGCGTACCGCATCCATGAACATGCGCTCGCCCGCCGGGAAAAACAGCGACAGCGCATTCATGAAATGGGTCACGTGGGGACCTTGCTCATGCCAATTGGATACCTTCTCTTCAGGCAAATTCAATTTGACATCGCGGCGTACGGGCATGATGTTCTTCATGGTTTGACTCCTACACTTGTTTTATTGTTGTTGCCACGTTTGACCGTGACATTGATGAATGTAACAATAAAATTTCGTGTCCACAATAGCAAAACCTGAGTACCCATTCTAGAAAATCGTCAGGATTTACCCCACAACAAGGGTGTTTTTGAACCGGTCTGGGATGGGTGTCGAGCGGCCTGTGTCGGGGCTGACCCACACCATTTTGGCGCTGCCCGTGGCCACCAGTACATCGGGTGCGTCGGTGCGGCGCATTTCATAGCGCTGTACCAGGCTGCTGCGCCCCACCTCGCCGGCAAACACTTTGATTTCAACTGTGCCGGGTGCTTTCAGTTCTTTTAAAAAACTGCATTCGGTGTGAACGATCACCACATAGGCAGGGTTGTTGTCGATTGCCGCAGGCAACAGGTCGATCCATTCCACGCGAGCCTGTTCGAAACAACGAAAATAAACGGTGTTGTTTACATGGCCAATCTGATCCATGTCGCCCCAGCGAAGTGGCACTGTGGTGGAGTAAATTTCTTTCATGTTATTTAGCGTTGGTTGCGTTGTTCTGTACGCCACTGCCAAGGGGCAAGCGGTGCAGTTTGTTGCCACAAGCCTTTGCGTGCATTGCGGGCCAAGTCCTCGGCCTGTTCGTACAGCACACGGTCTTCGCTGCTTTGACTGCGGGAAAACTCCCGATACCACCAGGCGTGCCCCGCCTCAATGGCTTTCAGGTTGATATCGGTGTCGCCCGCGCAAAGGCGTTGCGAACAACCCTCAACAGGAAGTACGACCTTGGCCACTTGCCGTTTGTAGCGATCGGTGTTGTTGACCACAATTTTCACGGTTTTATTCATCAACCGATCGCTTAACCAGCGTTTCGATTGTTCACCGCCAGCTTGATTCAGTTCGGGCGCGTCCACTGCATGCATGCGGATCTTGTGTGTGGCACCGTCCTGATTGCGCACGGTGATTGTGTCGCCGTCGGCCACACGGGTAACCTGAGCCAAGTAATACGAACCAGAGTTCGCCGTGTCAGGTTTGCTGTTTTCCGTGGCACTTGGGCCATAGGGACTCATGTAATAGCCCAACAGGGCCAAAAGCAGAGCCAACACTTTAAAGATCATATTGGGTTTGAGAATGTTCAAGGTTAAGATGGCTAGCGAGCCGAATAACGTTTCAAAAAACAGCCGAGAGTACCATGGACAGAGTAAACCTGCAGTTCAACAGCGACAACACCGTGGCCACGGTGGCCCTGAATCGCCCCGAGAAACACAACGGTGTGGATTGGCCCATGTTGAAGGACATACGCAAGGTGCAACAGCAGCTCGCCAAACACAAAACCCTGCGAGCAGTGATCTTGAAAGGGGAAGGCCCATCGTTTTGCGCCGGGCTCGATGTGAAATCGGTGATGAGCAACCCGAAAACGGGCTTGGTGATGTATGCCAATTTGTGGTTGCCCATGCGCAATATTTTTCAAACCTGGAGCATGGGCTGGCGCGACCTGGGTGTGCCGGTGATCGCCCAAATTCATGGCAATTGTTTTGGTGCCGGCATTCAGCTGGCCATGGGGGCAGACATTCGGGTGTGCACACCCGATTCACAATTGTCGATTCTTGAAGCCAAGTGGGGTTTGGTGCCAGACATGGGAGGTGCCGCACTGGTGCGCGAGCTGTTGCCTGTAGACGTGGCCAAGGAACTCACCATGACCGGGCGCATTCTTAGTGGTCTGCAAGCCAAGGAACTGGGTTTGGTAACCCATACAGTTGAAAACACAGAAGAGAAGGTGCAGTCCTTGGTGCAGGAAATTCTGACCCGATCGCCCGATTCCGTGGCTGCCAGCAAGTTCATGCTTCAGCGAATTTTTGGCATTGATGAAAATGCACACTTAACGCAGGAGCGCCGCTGGCAACGCCGGGTGTTGGGTTTCAAGAACCAGCGTATTTCCGTGGTGAAAAACAGCAAAGAACCGACCCTGCCTTTTGCCAAACGTCAAATTCGCTGAAATTGTAGCGAAACCGCATCCAGCGGCGCAGGTGGGGCAGTAACAAACAATTAGGGAATAAAAAACACAACACGGAGACATGCCCATGAAGGCCCTGACCCCCAATGATCAATTGTTCTTGTGGCTGGAGCGCCGCAACCAACCCATGCATGTGGGTGGGCTGGTATTGCTCAAGCCCCCCAAGGGGCAAAGCACAATTGATTATGTACACAAGGTGGTGGCCGACATGCGCACGTACACCCAACCGGTGGCGCCGTTCAGTTTGCGCTTGAAGTCGCGCTTGGGCATGTGGTTTTGGGTGGAAGACGATGAGTTTGACCTCGAGGCGCATTTCATTCATTTGTCGCTGCCCAAGCCTGGCCGCATTCGCGAGTTGCTGGAATTGACTTCCAAGCTGCATGCCGCGCCATTGGATCGTGCCAAACCGCTTTGGGAAGCGTATGTCATTGACGGCCTGGAAGACGGTCGCGTGGCCTTGTACACCAAGGTGCACCACGCGCTGGTTGATGGCGTGGCCTGTATGAAAATGCTGCAGCGGTCCATGGCCGACAGCCCGGAAATCCTCGACATTCCGCCCTTGTGGGCCAATCCGAATTTGCGTGGATCGGTACAGCGTTCCGAAGCTTCAGAGGGGCTCGTGACCTTGCTGGGGCAAGTTGTCGATACAGCCAAAACCCAGTTGTTCAGTTTGCCCAAAGTGGTCAAGGAAGTGGGGCGTTCTTTGTGGCAAACCAGTGTGGCCGATCCCGATTTTGTGTCGGTTATTCAAGCGCCACGCAGTGTGTTGAACCGCCGCATCACCGCGTCACGCCGAGTGGCAGCGCAATCGTGGTCCATGGAGCGGATTAAAAACTGTGCGAATGGTTTGAACATGACCTTGAATGATGTGGTGCTGGCAATGTGCGGCTCCGCTTTGCGTGCCTACCTGGGGGAGTTAAATGCACTGCCCGCCCGCCCTTTGGTGGCCATGGTGCCGGTGTCGCTTCGAAAAGATGACACCGCAACAGGTAACCACGTGGCCTTGTTGTTGGCCAATTTGGCCACTGACACGGAAGACCCCGTGGAGCGGATTGAAACCATTGCGCGTTCGGTGAACCATTCCAAGGAACGGTTTGCCAGCATGAATCAAACTGAAATCATGAACTATGTGGCCACCATGATGGGCATTAGCGGGTTCAATATGCTGACTGGTTTGGCGCCCAAATTGCAGGCTTTCAACATTGTGATTTCCAATGTGCCAGGCCCCAAACACACCCTTTATTTCAACGGTGCAGAAGTGGATGGTGTGTATCCAGTTTCACTCTTGCTCGACGGTCAGGCCTTGAACATTACGTTGAACAGCTACGCGGGCAAGCTTGAGTTTGGTTTGGTGGCGTGCCGACGAACAATGCCCTCGATGCAGCGACTTCTGCAGTTTCTCGAGGACGGTTTGGTCGAGCTTGAAGAGGCTGCCGCCAAGGAAGCCAATGCCAATCTGAAAAAGCGCAGCGCAGCTTGATTGACGTTCTTATTCCTCGCTAAACCGCGAGGCCATGGCAATGCCAAACAAAAAGGGCCAGCGCTGGAACGAGTCGTACATCGCCTGGTCCTGTTGAATGTCCTGGTACATGTTGTGATCAAAACCCTCCAGCTGTGCGCTGAGCGCATAAATGTCATGTGCCATGTCGGCGGGGGGCATGAACAGGGCTGGTGGTGTGTTGGGGTCAAATTGTGCCATGGCTTTTTTCCCCTTCAGTTGCTGGCCGCAATGGTTTGAACCGGGCCCAGCATTTTCCAGGCCGCACCAGGCGCTTTGATCCAATAAGCACCCTGACTTTCCATCACCGTGATATTGCCTTGCTGGGACACGAAGCGGGTATCGGGTAAATCGCTGAGCAACACGGGCCAAGTGGGTTTTAGTTGCTGTTCCAGCGGTTGTGCCAGCCACCGCACCAACAATTCGCTGAGTGCCGTGTAGCTTACCGATTGCTTCACTGTGACGGGGCCCGTGCTTGCCGGTGTGTATCCGGGCGCAATCCAGTAACCGAACACAGGCACCTTCGTAATGGCAGGTGTTGGCAACTCGCGAAGCCCCACCAGTTGACCGAATTCGCCGGTCAGCCCGGCGCCGTGCTCGGGTACTACAACCACCAAGGCTTTGCGATCACTGCGACGAATTTCACCCAATACAGATTGAATGTCGTTCAGCATCCGCTCAAGGCGCAAAGGGTAACTGTTCAGGCTGTTCAAGTTGCTGTTGGGCAAACGGTTGCCATCATGCAAGGTAATGCTGTTGTAGTAGTAAGCCACAGCGGGCCCGCTTTGTTGAACGCGTTTGTTCCACCATGCGCGCAGATAATCGCCATCGCGCCCCACGCGGGAACCGTCAAAAGCTTGCACCCCCGCAGGCACTTCGTCATGGGCAACCAGCTCGGTGACTTTGCCGCCGAGGTTGGTTTTGACGAGTTTTGAAAAATCCTGAAACTTTCCATTGTGATTTAAACCCATCTCCACTTCAAAACCCACATTTCGCAGTTGTTCAAACAACATGCAACTGCTGTTGGCCGCGCTGTAAAGTGCGTCGTGCGGCGTTTGGCCACACTTGCCGCGCAACAGGCGAATGGCAGCAGGGCCAGAATAACTGGTGGCCGAGTTGAAGTTCTCAAACACAAAATCAGCTTGCCGGATGGTGGGGTGCTGGCTCTGCTTGGCGTATTGCAGGTCGGCCCAGGACAGTGAGCAGATTTGCAGCACGATTACATCAAAATCGGGGCCAGACACAGGTGAGAAAGGGGCCAGCGCAACAGTGCGCTGTCGATCAAAAAAGCCGGCAAGCACCGCGCCTGGTCCTGCACCATCATAGGCATTGTCACGCAATTTGGTTGGGCTTTCCTGGTCACGCGCCACGCGCAGTTTTTGAAAGTCCACCTGGCCCAGCGCCAAAAACTCAGCCGGTGACAGATTTTCGCGGGGTTGAATTTGAGCTTCCCGCAAGGCCACCGCATCACTGGTTTGAGTTTGTTTCTGAATAAAAGGCAGCGCCTGAATTCCGAGCATGGCCAAAAGCCCAAAGCCCACCCAACTGCTGATTCGTATATAACGATCCAATACCCGAATCACCATGAATCCGAGCAATGCCCCCCACAGCATCCAGGGTTGAATGGTGCGTTTAAGCAATTCCCACAGGTAGTCAAGCGAGAAGCCGAACAGCGCCTTGATTTGGTCAACCAAAGCCAGTGACACCACCAAGCCCAATTCATGCAGCAACAAGGCAATTGCAGGGCCTGTAAATACCAGGTAGCGCAGCACCTTCATCAGTTGTTTGTTTTGGTAGGCTGCGGGGTTGGTGGCAATCAACAGGGCAAACAATCCCAGGTTCCACAGTGGGCTGAGCGTTAGTTGCCCCGCAAAGTGCAGGCCAAACTTGATCAGGAAGTACAGGTTCCACAACAACATGGCCCTAGTTCTCCCACTTTTCGGTTTGGTTTTTGTTGCCCATTAGGCGATTGCCCAGGCCAACTGCACCACCTTTGAGCCAGGCAAACAGGCGCACATAACCAATCATACCTTTGGCGAATACGTCTTTCAGGCCGCCCAGCGCGCGATCACGTGTCTGGTCTTCTTGCCAGTTCAGCCAAGCGTCGGCTCGTCCAAATGTGCACTGAATCAATTGTGTTTCCTGTTCTGGAGTCAGGTTGGTGAACAAGGCTTCAACATGCCCACTTTCCGTGAAATGAATTTTTGCAGGAAACAGAAATTCCCGGTCGCCTCGGTGCAATCCAACCTGTACCTGGCTGAACTCGCTGATGCCCGCGGTGTCGGCCACGGTCAAAGTCAGGCCAGCGGCAGAATACTCCTCGGTGTAACAGCTCACCGTGTAGCCGCCTGGCAGTTTAAGGAAAGCTGGCATAACCATGCGCACGCGATGGTGTACGTGCTGCTGTACCGACTCGGTGGCCACACCCACGGCAGCACCCAAAATTGCCAGGTTAAAACCGCACCAAAGCAGGTTCATGATCACGGTGCCAGTTTCATGGGTGTTGAACACAAACAGTCGAAGTAAACCCACGGAGAATCCAAGCAAATTGATCAACAGCAGGATCAAATAGGGTTTTGCAATGTTCGAATCGAAATAGCTTTTCTCGATCAGGCCGCCTTTGGAAGTCACGTTGAACTTGCCCAGCTTCGGATTAATAAAGGCCAGTGTTGTTGGCAAAATAATGTACCAAGACAACACGGTTTCATAGACCTCCGACCAAAACGACCGTCGGTATTTGCCCTGTATGACCGAGTTGGTATAGCTGGAAATAATCAATTGGGGCAAGGCGTAACTGAGAATCGTGACCGCCGCCGCATTGATCAGGTGCTGTTCGAAAAACAGGTAAGCCATTGGCATGATCAAAAAGATCATGCGTGGAATACCGTAGAAAAAGTGCAGCATTGCATTGGAGTAGCAAATGCGTTGAAACACGCTTAAACCCTTTTTGAACATGGGGTTGTCAGTGCGGAAAATTTGCGCCATGCCGCGCGCCCAGCGAATACGCTGACCAATGTGACCCGCCAGTGTTTCCGTGGCCAGGCCCGCCGCCTGAATATTGTTCAGGTACACACTGTTGTAACCCAGGCTGTGCAGTTTCAAGGCGGTGTGAGCATCTTCAGTCACTGTTTCCACCGCAATACCACCCACTTCCAGCAGGGCTTTGCGCTCAATGACAGCACAACTGCCGCAGAAAAACGAAGCATTCCAGTAGTCATTGCCGTCTTGAATCAAACCGTAAAACAGCGATCCTTCGTTGGGCATTTGCCGAAATGAATTGAAATTACGCTCGAACGGATCCGCCGAGAAAAAGTGGTGTGGCGTTTGCACCAGTACGCACTTGGGGTCGCGGCTAAACCAGCCCATGCTGGTTTGCAAAAACGAGCGCGTGGGAATGTGGTCGCAATCGAAAATTGCAACGTACTGGCCGTGGGTATGCTTCAAGGCATAGTTGATATTGCCCGCCTTGGCATGCGAGTTGTCCGGGCGGGAAATGTACTCCACGCCGGCTTGCTTCGCGAATTCCTCAAAGGCCGGGCGGTGGCCGTCGTCCAGAATATAGACCGTGATTTTTTCAAGCGGCCAGTCCAGTCCCTTGGCGGCATACACCGTTGGACGCACCACTGACAAGGGCTCGTTGTAACTGGGGATGAACACGTCCACCGTGGGCCAGTCACTCAAATTGAGTTCCAGTGGCATGGGTTTGCGTTTTAGCGGCCAGGCTGTTTGAATAAAACCAAAAATCAGGATGACCCAGGTGTAAGCCTCGGCGGCAACCAGCGTGTAGCCCAAGAAAATTTCTGCGCCGCTTTCAAGATCAAGAGAACTTGTAAAACGCCAAAACACATAGCGGGCCAATAGCAGCATGGTCAACGCCATCAAACACAGGTTGGCGAATCGCTCGGGTAGCCGTTTGAACAACATGGCGAACAGGTAGCACACCACAATGAAAATCCATTGGCCCGCCAAGGGCAGCGAGGCTTGTGCAGTAAACAAAAAAAGCACCAATGCCGAAAGGCCGAGTCCCCAACGAAATGGCTTGTGACGGGCTACAAATTGACTGGTGTTTTCAATGCGCTGTTCAAGCCGTGCCGCGCGTACCGCGTAGTCGGTAAGCCTGCTGAACATGGCGCGCACCGCTCGGTAAGGGCGTTGAATCAGTAGCTTGAACAGATAAGCAATCGGGCTGAGCAAATCATGCAAGGCCACCGCAATAATATGAAACACGAAGCTCGGAAGGCTGCGGCCTTGTCGACCATTGGACGCCTCGAATGCGCTGTTCAAACTGTTTGGGCGCAACCAAAGTGCCTGAAAAAGGCGCAGCAAACGCACCCGCGTTTTCAGGTTTGGAAATTCCCGCAAATCAAGCAATCGCTCAAGTCGGTTGATCCAGTTTGAGGAGGCGCTCATCCGATCTCCGAGTCAATCCAGTTGCACAGTTTTTGTTGGTCTTCAACCAACTGTGAACGGGGCGCATAGTCTGCCAGTACCAGTCCCGCTGCAAGGCTTTCGGCCAGTGCCTGGTCTTCATGCAAATAGAAAGGCAGCAGGCGGTGGCTTAATTTCATTTTGCACAATGTCCACAAATCGAGGTGCAATACTTTGGCCGAGTCGAAGCGGTTCATGAGAAAGTAAGATGCGCCCCGGCTCTCCAGCAAGTGCGGCAGCAAGGTATCAATACCCAAAATGGAGGCTGAATCCGGAATCAGTGTAATCAGGTTCAGGTCAGAAAGTGCCATGACTTTCTGGCACCAGGGAGTGGGCCAACGCGGCAAGTCAATGATCACCACCGCATCGTCAGCAAATTCATCTTTTTGAAACAGCTCGCTCAGGCGTTGGGGTTGCTCCATCAGCACGCGATCAATGGCCAGTTGTTGGGCAATTGAAATCTCGCCAAATGGCAATATTTTGAAGCTGGTATTGCTGGTGTTCACCACATGTTCAAGTGGTTCACCCTGCAAAATCACATGGGCAAGACCACGCCCACTGCTGTTGGTATAGCCCAGCTGAAATTCAATGTTGTTGATGGGGTCGGCCTGCACTAGCGTGACATTGCGCCCCAGCATGCTGAGGTGAGTTGCTGCGGCGATCGCCAGGCTGGTACGCCCTGCACCCCCGGTGGGGGAGACCAATGCAATAATGATCATGCGTCCTCTTTGTCATCGGGGCTGGCAATCCACTTGCCATGCCGCACTAACTGATAGCAGTTGTCAGGCAACTGGTTGTTACTCCAGTTCACCCAGTCGCTTAACCAGATTCGGGTTGTCGGGTTCTTCATCATTTTGCCCACCAGCAAAATGGCAAGTAAAACACCCAGTAAAAGGCCACTCAGGATCAGCCCAAAAACAATCATTTCGCTTCCTCGCCAAGCAGCCTGCTCAATCGCTGGGTCCATGGTCTGTTCTGGTTCATGGCTTCGGGGGTTTCGTCCCAAAGTTCCGCAAGTTTCGCGGGTTCACTCAAGTCTGTACCCATCAAGTCCTCGACCGACAAAGGCTCAAGTTCTTCGTGCAAGTCTGCAAGCAATTCACTTTGGGTTTCCTCGCCCAAAAATTGAATGTCACCACTAAATAGCACAGGCAGGTTTTCCCGGAAACACGATTCAAGCCAATTGCGGTAGCTAGTGTCATCGGGTTCGCTGACCCACACTTTCAATAGGTAAATGGCCTCTCGGGTGGCTGTGAATACGCAGGTGGCTTGCGACCAGTTGGCCAGTCGCAGAGCAGTTTGCGCAGTCATGTGGTGCATCAGGGAAAGGCGTGTCAGCGTGCAATGCATGGACCACTGCTTGGACAATTGCAACATCATCAAACCCTGCGCAGCAAAAGTGGGGTTGGCCACCACCGTTAAAAGCCCAGGCATGAATACTTCATGCAAGTCGCGGGCAAACGTGTTCTGGTGATTCTCTGTTGCAGGCTGAATCAGCGTGGGTTTGTGAAGCTGCATCGCCGTAATGCCCAACCAGGTTTCAATGTTTTCTTCTTGCAGCCACACGGTGTCGGCACCCATGCGAATCAATACCGATGCGTCTTGAGCGCTCATTTCGCCGCGTGCCTGTACATGAATTCCGTGTAGCTCGTTGGTGTCAAAGCGAAGGCGATGGCAGGTTTGTGCCAGTTGTTTCAGGCTGCCAAATACACGGCTGTCCAACACATGGTGTATGGGCAGCTTCGAAAACCTGGTGGGGTCATTCCACAGGTTGGTTTGCAGGCCCCACTGTGTGGGCCACCAAGGGCGAAACTCAAATTCACCATGGTCGCTGACATCGGCAAGTCCGTCTGCGAAGGTGCACCATTCTGGCAGGTCGCCTTGCACCGTGGTCACCACATGCGCTTGTGCGTGGTGAGCCCATTGGTGCAGCAAGCGCATTTGCGCCAGCGGGTTTTGTCGGCTCACGGGTTCAGAATTGTCATTAAACCAAAGCTCGGCATGGTCAATAATAACCAGTGCAGGCTTGAGCACGCACAAGGTGTTGAGCGAACGGCACAGCTGTCGAATGCCGTTTTTTGTATGTCCTTTGGGCCACAAATTTCGAACTGACACCACATCAAGTCCTTTCGGAGCGCCTGTGCGTGTAAGCAGGTAGGGTTCCAGAAAACTGCGGACTTCGTTTTTTGGGCTTGCGGTCAACCACAGGCAAGATTTGAATGGCGTCTCTTCTTGCGAGTTCAGCCAGTGTTGCACCAGGCCCTGCGAAAAGTGATTCGCATGGGGGGCTCGCACAACGTAGGCTCCGGGCTTGGGCAAGTCAATCATTCAAAACCTCGAGTAGGGTGTTACACCCTCGGGCGGCACACTCAGTTCGAAAAAGTCACCAAACGAATATTTCGCATACAACTGTAATCTGTCGGGGTTGTAGCCCTCAGAGCGGTCAATTTCAAAGTAACCGCCGACCACAAAGTTTTTCAATACTTGGCGTTCAAGTGCAAGGCGCAAACCCGTGCTGGTGCCCCCACCTGGGCCGCCAGTCTGCAAGGTCGGGTTGCCTTGCGCGGCAGCTGCAGCAGCCAGTTCCGGGTTGAGTGGGTAAAGGGCAGTGTCGTCTTCGCGTGACTCACTGGCGCCCACACGTGCTTGAGCCTGCCAGGACCAGCCATTCATGGTGCCAGTCCAGGTGATGGGGAAGGTCAACGATCCAAACGCCTGTGGACTGTAGTAGCCACCTTGGCCGAAGGTGTAAAAGCGCAGGTTTTTCTCGAACGACCACAAAAACAGCGACGCACCAATTTCCACTTCATGCCCAGGGCGTTGAAATACGGTTTTGCCCACAATGCCTTGCAGGTTGTACTCGGTATTGTCCGGAATATTTTTGCCGGTAATCAGGTTGGCGCGTGCAATGCCCACAAAGTCGAGTGTGGAGTCAAATGCCTGGTAATACACCGCGCTAATACCGTTGCGCCTTGCGCCACCCCAGGTTTCGCCGGTCAACGGGTCGATAGCGCCAGTGGTCGAGAGTACGCTGCCGTTGACCATGCGCCTGGCCAGCTCAAGTCGCAATGAACCCGCTCCCACATTGGTACTCCACTGCACACCACCCACCCAGTCATTGACCGGGTAGTCGCCCACGGTGGTACCTACATCCACCCGGTATTGCTCGGTTTGTACGCCCAACCCCACCACGTGGCCTTTGTAATTCTGGTCCAGCCGGTTATTGGCAATGGCTGGGTCGGTGGGCAATGTGGTGCCCAATTTTGCAAAGTTGCTGGCGGTGGCTGGGTTCACCCGGCCAGAATTCGCGTTCAATGTGTCCGCGCGTAAAAACAGGGTGCGCTCAAAATCGAGCGGCAAATCCAGTTGCAAAGGAATTTCATCGCTATCGATTCTCGATACGCCTTCATCCCCGTCGATGATCGCGTTCTCATAGGACATACGCAGCCGTACCTGACGTTTGCGCTGAAGGCCTTGTTCCAGTGCCTGCACCTCCGGTTCAGCGCGCCATTTAGGCGCTGCCCCAATTGAGCTTGCCAGTGCATTGAACTGGCCGTTCCTTTCTTGTGCGCGAAGTCCATCCAGGTACTGGCCGTATTGCACCCGTTTTTCAAGCGCGGTCATGCCTTCAGTCCAGTTCTCGCGGGGCACCGCGTTGATCAATGCAACGGCTTCTTCATTGCGGTTTTGGCGGGCGGCCAGCAGTGCCGCGGCAAATCGCATTTCCTGTCCTTTTTCAAGGGCCAGGCCTTCATCCATAATTCGTTGTGCAGCCAGCTTGCTGCCCGTATCTCCTTGGTCATCCAGCAGGCTGGCCAGGTCATACCGAAACCACGGGTAGCCCGGGTTCAGGTCCACCGCGTTTTGAAGCAGCCGTGCCGCTTCGTTTTTGTTGCCTTGATCAATCTGTTTTTGTGCCTGGTCAGCCAGTTGTTGTCCTTGCTCAAAGTCAGACAACACCGGAGTGGCTTGTGCCTGTACCTCGGGTATTGCGGGTTCAGCTTGCTTAACCGGTGCTGCGTTTGTCCGTGCCACATTGTTTGGTCGACGGGTGGGGCGAGCACTACCGGATGCGGGTGATTGTGCAAGTGTATTGCCAGCAACACCGCCCAGTTCGGCCAATAGTGTTTTGTAACGTCGGTCATCCGGGTACTGTTTGGCCAGCTCAGCCACTTGTCTGCGAGCATATGCTCTGCCCTCGGCTGTGCGGTTCATCAGGCGATATATTTGCACAGCGGCCTCACCCAATGGTGGCTGTGGCAACAACTGCTGAAGTCGCTGTGGCAGGTTGGGTGGAATTTGCTCGCTGTCGGCCAGGTAACGTAACTCGGCGAATTGCTGCCGCTTGTCTGAAGCCAGTGTAATTGTCTGTTGCAGTTCAATGGAAAACCGGGTGTTGCCATGCACCAGCTGTAGTTTGCCAAGCCAAATGTTGGCGGCCTGTACGTCGCCGCGTGCGATATCGATTAAACCTTGCCAACGCAGGGCAGACGCATTGGTGGGCTCAATCAACAGTATTTTGTTGAACGACTGTGCTGCCAGATCGAACCGGAAACGCTCATACCAGTAAACCCCTTTGTCGCTTAGTGCACGAATATTGGTTTGCTGTGTATCCACATTGGCATGGGCTTGCCCTGCAATTGCCAAGGGCATTGCTACAAAACAGGCTTGAATGGCCAATGCGAGTGCGTAGGTCCGCAGACTTGGATTTTTTTTGCACTTAGCCACAGCTTTTAACCTCTTTGCCACGGGGCATGAATTCGCCCAAGGTGTTGAATCGATACAAGCCATCCATATAGCCTTGCCCAAAAAGGCTGAGTGCGCCGTTGTAATAGCCGTACTTTAGCCATTCTTCCTGGTTTGAAGTTTTCAGGCTTTGCGCGTGAAATTTTTTCGCAAGTTCGGGCATGCCGATTGTTTGCAGAAACGGGGCCATCGCCGCTTGAAAACCGGCAGGCCCACGTTCACCAGAAAACTTTCCATTCATTGGTTCAAACCATTCTGGCATGTTCTGTCGTTTCAGCAGCAGTGCCGCCATGGGAGAAAGTTGTTTCAACAATGCTGCGGCAGTGGGGTCGTTTTTACTGGTCATGGCAATCCACAGATAGGTGCGTATGGCATCGTAATCGCCACGTTGCTCGTCCTCGGGAAGGCTCATTTCACCGTTGTTGTATAGCACCCAGTCGGGATAACTGCCTGTTTTGCCAGTTTCAAGCAGCAATTGTTGGCTGGCCAGGTAAATTTGCGACCAGCGGGTGTCGTCCGCCCAGGCATTGGCAAAGCGGGCCATCATGAAAGGCGGTACGTAGCTGGGGTTGAGTTTAACAGCACCGTTGTCCAGCACAAATCCGGTGTGACCCGGCAACAGGCTCAAACCCAGGCCACTTACTTCCATGCTTTCTTTGTTCAGAATCAGTTCGCCCAGGGCGCGGGCTTTGTCGGCATAAGGTGTGTGGCACCACACCCGACTGGCTTCCAGCAGCGCATAAGCGATCCACAGGTCAGCGTCTGAAGCACTGTTAGCATCGATCACGCCCCACGAGTCCCCCTGCTTTCCCCAAATCCAGGCGGGCAGCTGCTTACCCATGTCACCAGCGCTCAGGTTGTTCTCAGTCCATTCCAATATGGCGTCGAACGTTTTTTGATCTTGGGCAACCAATGCAAAAAAGAGGGCGTAAGACTGCCCCTCCGACACCGTGCGCAAGTCTTCCTGGCTGCGATCGATTACACGCCCGTCTTCGCTGACAAAAGCGCTTTTAAAGCCTTCCCAAGCGGGCCACGACTGCGCTGGCGCAGCGCTGCATGCGGAGGCCACAATCAGCGTGGCGCCGAGCCCCAGGCGTTTGAGCAATTGACGCCACAAGGCCATGTTCAACTGCCTTTTGTGCGGCGCGAAGCCCGGCCAGACAACCAGCCGAATGCGAGTATCGCCAAAATGACCCCAGCCAGCGCTCCGCCTACAGCGATCAGGGCCGGGTATTCGGAAAACGCAATTCGCAAACGCAACCACCAAGGCAGTGCGCCGCTAATGTAGGTTTCGCCCAGGCTGTAGCTTTGAATGTCGTCACCACGAATCAGGCTCACACTGCCTTTGATTTTTGCCACATCGCCGTAATCGGACAAAGCGGCCACGGCGCGCTCGAAACTGTCCTGATCGGTGCCGGTAATCACCACCCCTGCTTTTTTGGGTGCCAGGTGTGATTCAAACCCCATGATTGCGCCCAATGAGCCTGCTGTTTGAATCAAGGCGCGTGCATTGTTGCTGGGTTGCAATTCAGACTCGCTTTGCCACAAACCTTTCAGCCATTGAATGGCTGGGGGCAGGCCCATGCTCCGCTCTGTTTCGCTGAGTACCATTGGCAGGTTTTTACTTGCGGAATCCAGCCAGCTCAGGCGTTCGCTGGTGCCCAAGGCCAGCCAGTTCTTGCTGCCAATACCCTCGGGTTTGTCCGAGACAATCAGGCTGGTGCGTGTGGCAGGCAGACCTGTCCACTGACCAAACAAGCCCATCACGTTCAGGTACGAGCGAATTTCAAGCGGCGTGGGGTTGGCTGGCAAAACAATTGCAGTATCTGACAAGTCAGCCATGATGCTGAATGGGTAACCGCCGTTGGCAAACGCAGTCAAGTTCGGCATGCGGGTGTAGTGGGGCAAATTGGAAAAATCCACGGTGGATTCTGGATCAATGGAACCGCGTGCCACTTGCGATACCCGCGTGCAGGCGCCACCACCCTCCGCCATGAATCCAAAAGCGAATGCCAGCTCGTTGTTGCCGCCCACCCTGAAGGCCGGGATTTGCAAGGCTTCTTCGCTGGTCAGTTCGGCCTGGCCCAACAAATCAATATTGATTTTGTTTTGTACCTGCTCGGATCGTGGTGCAAGGCGGAAGGATTGAATCAGGGAATTATTGATTTCAATGTTCAGCAGTGAATCATTCCAGCGCGAGGGTGCTGTGTACCGGTACTTCAAATCCATCGGGATATTGCGGCCTGCCCAGCTGAACAAATCGGGCGGAAGGCGCAAATTGATCGCAGCACGCGGTTTGTCTGCGCTGACTTCAAGTTGACCCGGAAAGTCGATTAATTCACCAAAGCGCACTGGTCGGTTGGTGGGCACATAGCGTGGTGCGTCATAGGGCTTTCGTGGCGCCCCCAGGTCTACTTTTTTGACCAAGGCTTTCTGTCCACTGAGCACCTGGCCTTCAATCACTAAACCGTACACGGCCTGCAACAACTCCTCGTCAGTACGGCCCATCACGTAAAGGTGTTTGATCCATGGGTTTTCTTTGGCGCTCACAATCATGAGTGATGGGCCTTCAATGTCCGCCTCACTCATACCCTCAGGCATTTTCTTGCCTTTGGTCAAAATGATGGTGTGTCGGGTGCTCGACGCCGTTTCAAGCAAATCAAACTCAGCCTGTCGGTAAAAGGCCTGGGCTCCCATCCAAGAGGCCAGAATACCGGCTGCCTTCATGCTTGTTTCGGTTTGCTCCAGTGGTAAAACCAATGGCAGTTTTAGTTTGCGGTTGTCGCGGGGATCAAAAAAGGGTGCTGGCAACAAGGCCAGGTCATTCACCAGGTTCAATGGTGTTGAGCCAATCGTCAGTGTGCTTTCGGGGCGCATGTCAAGGCGCAGGGTTGGGTTACCCGGGTCTACGCATTCACTGTCGTAAGTACCGTCGTATTCAATCCGCACTGTCGCAAAATCGGAAAACAGCAACGGATCCAGTTCAATATTTATCGTGTGTGGTACACCAGCCCTTGCCACGCTCAGTTGAGAAATACCCGAAAGCTGATTGTTCACGTACACGCGCACAAATGACTGATCGTGTCGCATTCCTTGGGGGTACAGCACACGCAAACTCAGATTGGCGCGAGTCACCAATTCGTCCAGCCGAATACCGGAATTCAAATCAACAAAGCGGTTAATACCACTTAAGCGGACCCCGTTGGGCTGTCCCATCTCGGTAAAAGTCAGGGTTCGGCTCCGTTCTATCGCCACTGTGCTTTCCAAATTGGCTGCCGAAGTATTGGCCTCAATGCTTTCTTGGGCGTGACCAGTCAGGCAAAATAGGGCGAAGGCTAAATAAAATATGTGTCGCATAAGTGGGGTCGCTGGTCTGCTTGGTTGTAAGAACAGGCTTTAAATATTGACCTGATCTGATCATTGCAAAGGTCAATTTTGATTAATATTTGTCAATCTTTAAAAAAATATGAATCATTAATTGACACGTTATCCTATTGTTTTTGTATATGCTTAATTTGTAGAGCTTGTTTTATACAATTATCGCGTGAAGTGCCGAAAAGCGCACACTTTTAGAAAAGAGAATTAACAGTTTAGGGCGAACAACATGGTTTCGACAGAAGAGGTGGGGGATATTTTCTTGCTGCGCGTAGATGCAGTTCGACTGGACAGTGCGGTGGGAACAATCATCCGCAACGCGGTGGTGCCCAAACTGGACTCCACCCGAAAATTTGCTTTGGACATTGGGGCTGTCAAACTGGTGGACTCTGGTGGTTTGGGTTCTCTGGTTGCTTTGCTCAAAAACATCACCAACCACCAAGGCAAGTTGGCCGTGGTTGGCATGAATAAATCCGTGCGAATGATGTTCGAGCTATCTCGAATGGATCGCCAGTTTTCCTTGCTGGATGACATGCCCAAAGCTGTTGCCTTTTTACAGCAGGCTTGAGCCACTGTGACAGAACACGACCTCAACAAGCAGCTACCCCGAATTCTGGTTGTTGATGATTCGGTGGTTGAGCGAAACCTCTTCGTTCACATGGTGGCCAAGTGGGGTTATCCGGTTGAGTTTGCAGCCAGCGGTCAGGAAGCGATCGAACTGATTGAACGTGACCGTTTTCAGTTGGTACTTGCGGACTGGCAAATGCCAGGTATGCAGGGCACCGAGTTGTGCGTGGCGTTACGCCAACTCGACTTGGGGCAGTACACCTACATTATTTTGATGTCGGCCCAAGATGATGAAGAATTTCTGATCAAGGCGCTGGATGCCGGTGCCGATGACGTACTCGCAAAGCCTGTTGATGGCAATGAACTTGAGGCACGGCTGCAGTCCGCTGTGCGTCGAATCGAGCTTCAAGCTCAACTTACCCGGAAAACCAATGAACTGGCGCATGCGCACGAAGTAATTGCACAAGATCTGCGTGCGGTCTCTGGTTTGCAGCGCAGTTTTCTGCCCGAGGCGCAAAGTCCCTTTCAGGGGCTGAATTACCAGTGGCTGTCTGTGCCATCCAAGTATGTGTCGGGTGATCACCTGCAGGTTTTTGAATTGCAGCGCGACGTCTATGGTTTTTACCTGCTCGATGTGTCTGGTCATGGCATTCCGGCAGCGGTCAAATCCATGCAACTGGTTCAAATGTTTGCTGACCGTTCCAACACCAGTATCGTTTTCGAAGGACGCTTGGGCAGCGACGGACAACGGATTGTTTCCAAACCACGCGATGTGGTGGCGCGTCTGAATCGATTGTTTCAGCAAACCGAGTCTGACCTGTCGTATTTCACCATGATCTACGGTGTGTTTAACACGGCAAACCGCAATGTCTCCCTGTGCCAGGCAGGTCACCCGTCTCCGCTTCTGTTATCAAAAGGAAGCACAGCCACTGTGTTGGGTGGTGGGGGTTATCCCGTTGGCTTATTCGAACTTGATGATTTCGAAGACATCGAGCTGACTTTGGGCGACGATGACTCTTTGATTCTTTACTCCGATGGCGTGACCGAGGTGCTCTCGACCAGCTCAGAAGCATTTGGAGAAGAACGGTTGCTGGAGTTTGTCAATCAGCAAAGCAGTCAGGGGCGTTGGTCCGAATTGCCCGAGCGCATTCAGATGCGTGTTCAACATTGGGGCGGCTCGGTCATTCGGCAAAAGGGTTTCGAAGACGATGTGTCCATTTTGATGTTGGCCCCGCGTCCCGGTGTGCTGGATCAATGCGATGTGGTTGATGCCGACCGACAAGTGCCCGAACTCATTTTTCGCCTTCAGGAAATTCAGGAAAGTCGCCCAGCGACATCGCCTGTGAAAGCCGGCAAGTCAGTTGTGATCGTTGATGATTCCCGAAGCTTCTTGAGAATTTTTGAGGCCATGCTGCACAGTTGGGGTTACACCGTGTATTCGGCAAAAAATGGCCACGAAGCATTGCCCCTGATTGAAACGCATCAACCCGACTTTGTACTGACCGACTGGGACATGCCCGGCATGAGCGGCATTGAGCTTTGCGAGCAGGTGCGTGCCCAGAAACAGAATGCGTACACCTACATCATCATGATTACTGGCTATGCCAGTCGCGATGATTTGTTGAACAGTTTGCGTGTGGGTGCCGATGACTTTATGACCAAACCGGTCAACCCGGGCGAGTTAAAGGTGCGGCTGCAAACCGCCGAGCGAATCGCAGACTTGCACACAGGCCTTGAGCACAGGCACACAGAGCTCAGTCAGTTGTATGAAGCATTGCAGCGCGACATGCGGGAAGTGTCCCGCATTCAGCGTGCCTTGCTACCCAAAAGCAAACAAGAACCTTGGCCGTTTGCGATTCAAACGATCTACCAACCTTATGGCTATGTGTGTGGCAAGCAAATGGGTTTGCTTGAAACCCAAGCCAACGAGCACGGCTTTTTCATGCTCAACATGGCTGGGCAAGACACGGCAACGGCCTTGCAAACCATGGCACTGGCACGCTGGTTTTCCATGGCCCGAGCCACGCGTGTATTGTTTCCTATCGAGGAAACCAGTTCCAAGATTCGACGCTATTTGGCCAGTCCCGAGCAGGTGCTGTCCCAGCTTGCGAGTATTTCTCCGTCCCTGAAAGATGAGCCACCCCAGTTCGACCTCCTGTATGGTTTGATCAATCTAGACCAAGGCACATTGCTGGTGGCCGGCATTGGCGATTGGGCCATGGTCATGGCACAGCCAGGGCTGGCGCCTGCTTTTTTTGGTTCTCAGAGCGGGTCGGCCCAAGCCCATGGGCTTGGACAAATTATTTACCAAGGTGTGATTGCACCAGGCAGTCGCCTGTATTTTTATCCGCAAGAATGTGCGAACACCTTGGGGGTACCCAAGCCACAGGTTTGGCAGCAATCGGTGTTGCTGGATGACAGTCAAGGGCATGTGCTGACTCGGGAGTTTTCGCGATTGCTCGATTCAGGACAACAAGAAGTGGGGGCCGAAGGGGATTTGTGCCTGCTTGGTATCCAGTGGCGCGAAAGTTTTGATGTACAGCGCACAGAATTATCATCCAGTCGAATTTCAGAACTTGCCGAAGAATTCGTTCAAACTGGTTTGACTGTCAAGGACGAGTTTGATTCGCATGAGAAAGCGTTCAAGTTAGGCGAGTTCCTGAACTACATAGCTTTCAGTGCAGTGGCTGATACGGTCAGTATTGGTGTATTAAGCCGTGCCGTGCGAACCTTCGTTGAAGAATTGGCCTACTCCGAGGAAGTTTGTTACAACACGGATCTGGTTGTGTCCGAGGCGCTGACCAATGTCATGTTGCATGGTTTTAAAGACAAACGCCCTGAGCCGGCACAGCTCACTGTGCTTGCTTTTCAGCAGGGCGTGGGCGTATTGATTGAGGACCTTGGCAACTGCATACCGCAGCAGGTGTTGAGCAAAATGCACCACGAGCATTCGTTTCAAGACGATCTTAGTCTTGGCGATTTACCGGAGGGTGGAATGGGATTGGCATTCATGCGCATGGTGTCACAACGTTTTGTGTATCAAGCTGGCCAAAATCGAAGCCCCAACCGATTGCTGTTGTTGCTCTAGTCTAAAGTCTTTATTTTTTCTCTTCGCTGTTGACTGGTGGCTCTGGGGGCAACCAGCCCGTGGGTTGCAGGGCTGGGTTGTTCGGCATTTCCTCGGCCATCTTGTCGATCAGGCCGACAATGCGCTCATCTACAAACTTGCTGGCCGACTTTTGCAGAGCCCGCGACACTTCCGATTCAATGGCTGTCATGGCCAAGGGACGAATCTTCCAGATTAATTGTGCCAGCCTGGGCAATTCTTCCTTGGGGGGCAGGTTGTCACCATACTGATCCAGTTCTTTGACGAACAGTGAGACCGCTTGATCGCAGAAGCTTTCAAGGTGCCCCCGAAGTGAGGCAATCAAATCAAGCAGGTCGAGCAGCGGCAGGCCAGCGCTGGCCATTTCCGCGCCCGCATGCAGAATTTTCGGACTTGGCGCACGGTAGCGCAAACCATCAGGTTCCAGCAAACCCAACTCGATTGTCTTGGCTAGCGCCCCTCGGCTCAGGCTCGTGCCAAACATGGTGGCCAAATGCACTGGGTTGTAATTCTTTGGAATTTCGTCGGTCCACGGACTGGTAATGGCGTGCGTTAAACCCAGCAATTGGCGAAGGTCGTAACCCTTGTCAATCGCATCCAGCATTTCGTGGATGTTGCTCAAGGTGTAACCACGACCCAACATTTGTCCAATAAGCTTTAGTCGCGACAAATGGTCTTCGTTGTAAAAGCCGACACGTCCGCGTTTTTCAGGTGGGGCCAACAGGCCTCGGTCTTGATACGCGCGAACATTTCGCACGGTGGTGTTGGCGGTGCGCGCCAGTTCATCAATGGTAAACTCGCGACCCTGCCCACTGGTGGAAGTGTCTTTGTTTGCCGACGATTTTTTGAAGCGGAATGAAACCATTTAAGAATTGTAACCAAATGTGAGAGTATCTAGCGAACCAAGCTTGATGCAGTGCGCAATTATGAACAAACACTTACTTCTTGCCATCGGCCTTTTGGGCCTAAGCGGCTGGGCAACTGCCCAAAACATTCAAAACAAAACTCTGGATGAAGGGGCACTTCGAGCTTGCCTGTTTGTTGAAGACGATCAACTTCGCCTGCGCTGCTTCGATGATGCCACAGGCAGAAGCCTGGTGGTCAAAGATGGTTCAGCGCCTGAAGCAGCTGCAGCCCTGGATGGTGGTTTGTTGTTGTACAAACGCAGCGAAGACACCACATTGAGTTGGCTGGATCGTCGATGGGAGCTGGCCCCTGCAGCCAAACGGGGTACGTTCTCGATTCGCCCTTATCAGCCGGTCTACCTGTTGCCGGTGTATCACAACAAATCGCCCAACGTTCGCCCAACAAGCCCAAACCCCGCCAACACAGTACAGCCAAACCAGGCATCTGAGAGTGTGGATCGAAACGAGTTGAAATTTCAGCTGAGCCTGAAAACCAAGGTCATGGAGAACATGTTCGGTGACAACGGTGATTTGTGGTTTGCATACACGCAATCGAGTCGTTGGCAGGTCATGAACCAGGATATTTCCCGCCCGTTTCGCGAGACCAATTACGAGCCTGAGCTGATCTTTACCTGGCGCTCGAGCTGGAGCGAGTTCAAAGACGCCACCGGCTGGGAGCCACGGCTGCTTGGTTTAAGCCTGAATCACCAATCCAATGGGCGAGCCTTGCCTTTGTCTCGCTCCTGGAATCGCCTGATTGGCATGGTGGGGCTTGAACGCGAGAACACCATGGTGCAGTTCAGGCCGTGGATCCGTTTAGCGGAAGATGCCGCCGAAGATGACAATCCCGACATCAGTGATTTCATGGGGCGCGGCGATATGCTGCTGGTCCACAAACACAATGGCCATGAATACTCGCTGCTTACCCGGCACAACTTTCGCGGTGGCGACGAGTCGCGTGGAGCGGTTCAATTCGATTGGGCATTTCCCCTTACCAGCAATTTGCGTGGCCATTTGCAATACTTCACCGGCTTCGGTGAAAGTCTGATTGATTACAATTACAAGTCTGATTACCTGGGGGTCGGGCTGTCCTTGGTAGGGTGGTATTGAACGTGTGGTTACAGAGTGCTTTTCTCGCGTGCCTGTTGTTGACCGGATTTGCGCATGCCAAAGACCCGGTTGTTTTCGTGCTGGCAGCCACTGACAAAGTGGTCGTGACCAACCCGAAAGGTCAGAAGTACAGCGCCTTGCCCACACAGCGGTTGCTTCAGGGGCATGTCATTAACGTACCCAAAGGCGAACGTTTCTCGGTGCAGGTGCTGAAGACTGGTAATCGCCGGGTGTTCACTGGCCCCGCACAGCTTCGTGTGATTGCCGATACCGTGCGGGTGCTTAGTGGTCCGCCAGTCAAAGTGTTTCCAATAGAGCAAGCGCACCAGGACTTGATTGATCAGTGGGTTAATTTGTATGCTCGCCCGCGTGGTGTTCAGCCAGCCAAGAATGGCAAGGCCGAGCCACCCAAGGAAAATACTCTTCGTGTTTTGCGACCAATCGACGGATCGCTGTTGCTAACGCGCAATCCCGAATTTGTTTTTCAGGGTGAGCTGCCCCGAGAGGGCAACTTGATGTTGTTCGACTCAAAAGGCAAACGGTTCTGGGTGGAGCCGCTTGAAAGTGAGTATGTCAGCTTGCCGCCCGCCGCGAAGTTTGAGTGGGGGCAAAGTTTCACCTGGGAAGTGCGGCGCCTGACTGGTGGCCGAGTAACCAGCGGCAGTTTTCACATTGCAAGCGAAGAGACTGCGCGCAGCTTGCTGGAAGCCAGGGTGCCTGACACCGATGAGGTTTTGCCTGAATCGAAGCTGTATTACGGCATGCGTCTTCAGCTGGCCAATGCGTTCAAGGAAGCCAACGAAGTTTGGCAATCATTGGGCATGGTGTTGACCGCACAGGGCCAACCCAGCCGAATTCGTCGCTAATACTTCCTCAGCCGTCCAGTTCTTCCCAACGGGCATAGGCTGCCAAAAGTTCGTTTTCAAGTGTCACCATGCGGGCTTGCGCAGCAGTCACCACGCCGGCATCTTGCTGGTAAAAATTGGGGTCGCCAATTTTGGCAACCAACGCTTCCTGTTCCGTTTCAAGTTTCTCGATCAAGGCGGGCAGCATTTCCAGCTCGCGTTGTTCCTTGTATCCCAGTTTTTTGGTTTTTTTGGTGGCAGTGGGTGCAGTGGGTGCAGCCGGGGTAGGGGGCGTTGCTACCGATGCTGCACTCGGGGTAATGGCCTTACCCACATTGGCCCAGGGGTCAGTGGTGCGCTGGCGCAACCAATCGTCATAGCCCCCCACGTAATCACCCACCACGCCATCGCCTTCAAATACCAGGCAACGGGTGACAATCTGGTTCAAAAATTCCCGGTCGTGGCTGACCAAAATCAGTGTGCCTTGGTAAGCCATCAGCTTTTCTTCCAGCAACTCAAGCGTTTCAATGTCCAGGTCGTTGGTCGGCTCGTCGAGCACCATCACGTTCGAGGGTGTTGAAAACAACTGGGCCAGAATAAGCCGCGCACGCTCGCCGCCCGACAAACTTCGCACCGGTTGGCGCGCGCGGTCGGGTGTGAATAAAAAGTCCTGCAAATAGCCAATTACATGCTTGGCCTGCCCATCAATGGTAATGAACTCTTTGCCGGCACCAATAATTTCTACCGCAGTGTCTTCTTCGTTGAACTGACTGCGCAACTGGTCAAAGTAAGCAATTTCCAGTTTTGTGCCCAACTTAATGTGGCCCGAGTCAGGGGGTAGCTGCCCCAGTAACACCTTCAGGGCAGTGGTTTTGCCAATACCGTTTGGGCCCAGAAAACCAATTTTTTCACCACGCAAAATGGTGTTGGTGAAATTGCGTAAAATTGGCAAGTCGCCCAATTGCTTGTTGATGTCGGTCAGTTCGGCGACCAGTTTGCCACTGCGCTCGGCCTCCTGTACCTGTACCTTGGCAGTGCCCACAATGTTGCGGCGGTCTGAAAACTGTTTGCGCATGTCCATTAATGCGCGCACGCGGCCTTCGTTGCGGGTACGGCGTGCCTCAATTCCACGGCGAATCCAAACCTCTTCTTCAGCCAGCTTTTTATCGAACAGCGCATTGGCTTTTTCCTGCGCATGCAAAAATTCAGCTTTGCCTTTCAAAAAGCCTTCGTAGCCACCTGACCAGCTTTTCAGCATGCCGCGGTCCAGGTCGCACACGCGGGTGGCCAGCTTGCGCATGAAGGAACGATCGTGGCTTACGAAAATCACCGCCCCCTTGAACTGACGAATTTGTTCCTCCAGCAATTCAATGCTGGGAATGTCCAGGTGGTTGGTGGGCTCGTCCAGCAGCAGCACATCGGGGCTGCTCACCATGGCTTTGGCCAGCATCACCTTGCGCTTCATGCCGCCCGACAACTTGGCGAATGGCAAATCAGGAGGCAACTTCATGCGGGAAAGCATTTGGTCTACTTCACTTTCTAGATGCCAGCCGTGGTGCTCGCCCAATTCGTGTTGAGCATTCTCCAGTGTTTTCGCTTGCTCCGGTGTTAGCGAGTCATGATCCAGTGGGCCCAGTGTGCGGCTGATACTGATGTGTTTGCCCAGCTCCCCAAAACCCTGCGCCACCACATCAAAAATAGTGTCATCGTGTTCTTGCGGTACAGCCTGTTCAAGGCAGGTCATGCGAATGCCGTCTTGCTTGATCACCAAGCCGTCTTCAGGGGTGGTTTCGCCAGTCAAAATCCGGAACAAAGTACTTTTGCCCGTGCCGTTGCGGCCTACCAAGGCCACGCGTTCACGTTCTTCAATTGAAAAATCAACCTGATCCAGCAGCACAGTGGTACCAATCCGGTACGTGGCGGCTTTTAAACCCAACAACATGTTTGTTCCTTTCGTATTTATTTGGTGGCATTCAGCGCCAGCGCGCAGCACAGGGCTGCATCGGGTGTGAATTGCCAGGCATTGATTGCTTCGACGCAGGCATTGGGCGACATTAACTGGAAGGCGCTTACCTCGCCATCGCGGTTTTCGGGGCGACGACCCCGCTTTAACTGGCCATGAAACAAAATGACTGTTTCGTGATGCCAGCCACCATACAGCAAGGGGCGGCTTAACACCAGTTCATGCGGGGCCAAAGGTTTGATCCAGGCAAAATCGTCTGAATTCAGCCCCGCCTCTTCATCAAGTTCACGCCACAGGGTGCGCTCAACGCTTTCGGCACTGGCAATACCGCCAGCGGCCAGGTTGTCCAGCATCCCTGGGTTTTCATGTTTGGTGAGCGAACGCACACCTGTCCACACGCAGCCGTTGTGGTTTTCAACATGAACATGCACCGCGCGGCTGCGCAAACCCAGTGTCTTGAACAAGGCCCGCTCGGCGGTGGCCAGCACCTGCCCTTGTGGGCTCAGTAGCAGTTGTTCCTCGTTGCGCCAACCTGGTACCAGGCCCAGGGCTTTGAGCATATTGCCTGCACTGGCCAATTTCGCGCTAAGAAGCTGTGGCCCGGCAGTGCTTGTGCAATTCATCCCAAGGGCGGTGCTTGTGCATGCAAGGTCTGCAGCATGAAACACTTTGTCAAAGGTGGTCTGGTGTTGGGTGTCCCAAAAACCCAGGTGTTCGCCATTCAATATCCATGGAATGAATTGCTGGGCAGGGGCGCTGTTCTCGTCGCGCCAGCGCGCTGTGAAGGGCTGAAACTTTCCGGGTAGTGCGTTTTGCAACCAGGCTTTGCTGGCTTGAATCATGACAAGGCCTTCAGGTTTGAATCAGTTTTTTGGTATTTTGAATGCTCATCAAAATACCTGCACCCATGCCCAAGGTCACCATGGCGGTTCCGCCGTAGCTCATCAAGGGCAGCGGCACACCCACCACCGGTAAAATACCGCTGACCATGCCAATGTTCACAAATGCATAGGTGAAGAAAATCAGGGCCATGGATCCCGCCATCAGGCGTGAGAACAACGTGGGCGCGTTGCCAGCAATCACCAGTCCCCGCACAATCAGGCAGGTATAAAGTGTCAACAGCACCAGGCAGCCCAACAAGCCGAACTCCTCTGCCAGCACCGCGAAAATGAAGTCAGTGGTGCGTTCCGGAATAAATTCCAGGTGGGTTTGCGTGCCTTGCAAGAATCCTTTGCCGGTAAACCCACCCGAACCCACGGCCACCGTGGACTGAATAATGTGAAATCCTTTTCCAAGCGGATCTTGGGTGGGGTCGAGCAAGGTAAGTACCCGTTGACGCTGGTAATCGTGCATCAGCGTCCAGAACACGGGCAGGCTTGCCAAGAATAAACCAGTGAGCCAAGCCAGCACTTTCCAGGACAAGCCCGCGAAGAAAATGACAAAGAAGCCCGAGCCCAACACCAGCAGCGCCGTACCCAAGTCGGGCTGTTTCAGAATCAAAACGCCCGGGATGGCCAAAATAATCGAGGCCACTGCGAATTCTCGCCACCCAGAGACGTTTTCTCGCTGCTGAAAGAACCACGCCAACATCAGCGGCATGGAAATTTTCATGATTTCTGACGGTTGAATTCGAATAAAACCCAGGTTAAGCCAACGCTGCGCACCTTTGGAGATGTCGCCAAACAGTTCAACGGCAATCAGCAAAATGACCCCCACCACATACAGCGGCACGGCAATGCGCATCAAAAACTGCGGTTTCAAATTTGCAGTGATCCACATCACCATGAATGCAATCAGAAGATTGCGGGAGTGGTCGATGAATCTGCCCTCGAAATCGAAAGCGGCACTGTATTGGGTAATCAGCGCAAACACCACCAGCGACAGCAAAATGGTGCTGAGCACCGGGTCAAATACCGTCAGGAATGGTTTGATGCGCGGCCAAATCGGTTCGCGTTGAATGGCGCGGGTTCGGTTCAAGGCAAGGCCTCCAGGTTTGCAGCCTGTTCAGGAGCTTGGGGCGCTGGCAAAGCAATTGAGGGATCGTTCTCCGCGTCAATTCGCCAAAAAGTATCGAGTACCTGTTTGATCGCAGGGGCCGCAGACTGACTGCCAAACCCGCCGTTCTCAACAATGGCAGCCAAGGCAATTCGGGGTTGTTCCATGGGTGAAAAAGCAATAAACCAGCCGTGGTCGCGTAGGCGTTCGGCCGAGGCGGCACGGTCTTTGTAAGTTTCGCCCTGTTTCAGTCCAAACACCTGCGCAGTCCCTGTTTTGCCCGCCACCTCATATTTTACGTCCTTGAAAACACCCCGTGCCGTGCCTTCAAGCACTGCGCCGCGCATGCCCAGTTTGACTGTATCGACATGCCGTTGTTGCAAGTTGAGTTGCTTAAAAGCTTCCAGTGGTTTTTCAGTGACTTGTCCACTCACCGGGTTTTGGAAAGCCCGCACCAGTCGGGGTGTTGCGTTCATTCCGCCGCTGGCCAACACTGCTGTGGCGTGCGCCAATTGCAGCGGTGTGTAGTTGTTGTAGCCTTGGCCAATGGCCACCGAAATGGTTTCGCCCGAGTACCAGCGTTGAGCCTCGGCTTTTTTAAAAGCAGCTACTTTCCATTCCCGTGAGGGCAACACACCGGTTCGTTCTCCGTCCAGATCAATACCAGTGCGTGAACCAAAACCAAAGCGGCCCATGAATTCTGAAATGATGTCGATACCCATTTCACTGCCCAGCATGTAGTAATAGGTATTGCATGACTCGGCAATTGATTTGTACATGTCCACCATACCGTGGCCGCCAATTTTGTCATCCATGAATCGGCGCGAGCCGAAGTCAAAGTAACCGGGGTCGCGCAGTGTGCTGGATGCCGT
Organism: Limnobacter sp. G6BE5S; assembly: GCF_058448965.1. NCBI lineage: Bacteria > Pseudomonadati > Pseudomonadota > Betaproteobacteria > Burkholderiales > Burkholderiaceae > Limnobacter > Limnobacter sp. G6BE5S. Next base: position 226,639 of record NZ_JBZFLM010000006.1, on the reverse strand, counting down.
GCGAAAGCCGCGCTCCAGGGCGGCCAGCGCCATGAAGGGCTTGAAGGTGGAGCCGGGCGGATAAGTGCCTGTCAATGGCCGGTTTAACAAAGGCCGATCGATGCTTTCATTCAGTAGCTTCCAGTTCTCAGAGTCAATGCCTTCTACAAACAGATTGGGGTCAAAACTGGGGGCGCTTACCATGGCCAGAATATCGCCATTGCGCGGATCGATGGCAACCAGCGCCCCCCGTTTGCCTTGCAATGCCTTCTCCGCGGCTTCTTGCAAGCGGATATCGATCGATAGCATCAGGTTTTCACCCGGCACTGCGGGCGAGCGTGAAAGCACCCGAACGGCTCGGCCACCCGCCGAGGTTTCTACCTCTTCAAAGCCGGTTCGTCCGTGTAATTGCGTTTCATAACGTTTTTCCAGACCGTCTTTGCCGATGTAGGCCGTGCCCCGGTAGTTGTTTGTTTGGTCGAGTTCTTCAATGCGGTCTTGATCCCGTGCCGAAATTCGACCAATGTAACCCAGCAAGTGCGCCGCATATGAGCCATATGGGTATTGTCTAAAAAGGCGAGCGCGAATTTCCACGCCGGGAAAACGGAAGCTTTGCACCGCAAACCGGGCCACTTCTTCGTCCGTCAGGCGGGTACGAATCGGAATGGATTCAAATCGTTTCGATTCAGCACGCAGTTTCTTGAATCGTCTGCGATCCAGGGCGGAGATTTCAACAATCTTGCCGAGTTCATCAATCATCTCGTTCAAGTTGTCGATTTTGGATGGGGTGATTTCAAGTGTGTAGGCTGAATAATTGTTCGCCAGCACCACGCCGTTGCGGTCAAGAATCAGCCCGCGGTTGGGCACCAGCGGCACAATGGTGATTCGGTTGTCCTCGGCTTTGGATTGGTATTTGTCATAGCTGATCACTTGAAGCCAAAGCAGGCGCGCCACCAGCACCAGAAACAGCAACACCACAAAGAGGCCAGCCAGAAACAGCCGGAACCGGAACTGTTTGATGGCTTGTTCTGGGTGGTTAAACTCGGTCATATCGGGCGGTCGTTGTCACGGTTTTCCGGAAGCTTCTGTGGTGCGAGCAGCAAGAATTGAGTCAGTGGCCACAATGCAGCGGTCAACGCGCTTTCAGCAAATATCAAGGTGCCCGGAAATGTGCCGCCGAACATGACACGAATGGCCACGGTAATTGCTTGCGCAGCCAACAGCAACGGAAAAATATGCGCCGCTTGCATCATTGGCGAGAACCACATCACCCGCCGGTGAATGGTGATGGCGAAGTAGGAAAGCAGGGTGTAGGCCAGGGCATGTTCACCAAACACGCTGGCTGAATGCACATCAATTGCGGCACCAAAACACCAAGCCACACCAATGCCAATTCGTCGGGGTTGACGAATATTCCAGAACACCAACACCAAGGCCAACAAATCGGGCGTGATCCAGTTTCTGTCGATCGGAATAAACTTGAACAGCATTGCAGCCAGCAGTGAGAAGGTGATGAACCATGGGTTCACTGGCCGTAAAATCTCGGAGTCGCCAAACGGGTTAATTGCCATTGCCAGCCTCCGTGTTGGTCGCAGAGGGAGGTGCCGTGGGCAAGGCAGGTGGTTTTTCCCTGAATGTGTCCAGTACCAGTACAAAACGGTGGCGTTCTACACCGGCGATGGGTTCACAGAAAATACTGGCAAAGGCATAGCGTGAATTGCGTTCTACGCGAATAACTCGTGCCACCGGAACGCCTCGGGGATACACCCCATCCAGCCCGGAGGTCACCAATAAATCGTTGTTCTCAATGTCGGCGTTGGCCGCCATGAATCGGAGTTCAAGCAAACCGCCGTCCAGCCCGCCATAGGCCACGCTGCGAATCCCATTGCGCAAGTTTTCAACCGGTATGATCTGTTCCTTGTCTGTGATCAGGCTGACTTCGGCACGGCTTGGAAATGCGCGGGTGACTTGCCCCAGCAAGCCCAGTTCATCGATGACAGGCATTCCTTCCTTCACACCCTGAATCAGACCTTTCCCAATGATGATTTTTCGGGAAAACGGATCGCGTGCATCGCTGACAATTTCACTGAGTATGGAGCGCTTCACTTTCAGCGTGTTGCCCACATTCATCAGTTTGCGCAGTTTCTCGTTTTCCTGGCGCAGGGTTTCCAGTTCGTGCAGTCTTTGTTTGTCTTGAAGTTGCTCGAGAATCAAGGTTCTGTTTTCGGATTGAAGCGTGTCGAGCGTTGACACATAATCAATGCCGGCCTGGCTCCACTCAATGGGCAGGCTTGCAATTTTTTGTAATGGATAAAGTACGGTGCCCACCGCTTTGCGCACCACTTCCATGGCAGCAAAGCGCGAATCGAGAAACAACAGGCCCACCGAGAGCGCGACAAAAAAGGCCAGCCGCACGCGTGCGGATGGGCCTTGTTTGAACAACGGTGGTGGTGTGTACTCCATAGGCTTGTCGCCGGTTCAAGGCTAGGCTGGGTTAGAAGCCGGAGTTCGAACCGCTTGTACTCTATTTATTCACTGGTGAAAATGGTGCCCAACTTGTCCATGCGTTCCAGCGCAAGGCCGCAACCACGAACCACGCAAGTCAGCGGGTCTTCGGCCACATGCACAGGCAAGCCGGTTTCTTCCATGAGCAAGCGGTCCAGGTCGCGCAACAAGGCGCCACCACCGGTCAGCATCATGCCGCGCTCGGCAATGTCTGCGCCCAGTTCTGGTGGAGTTTGTTCCAGTGCGGATTTCACTGCGGACACGATTGCATTCAATGGTTCGGTCAGCGCTTCCAGAATTTCATTGGAAGAAATGGTGAATCGGCGTGGAATGCCTTCCGACAAATTGCGGCCTGTCACTTCCATGTCTTTCACTTCCGAGCCGGGGAAGGCGGATCCGATTTGCTTCTTGATGGCTTCCGCTGTGGGTTCGCCGATCATCATGCCGTAATTGCGGCGAATGTAGCTGATGATGGCTTCGTCGAACTTGTCGCCGCCCACGCGCACGCTGCCTGCGTACACCATGCCACCCAGGGAAATGATGCCCACCTCGGTGGTGCCGCCGCCAATGTCAACCACCATGGAGCCCGATGCTTCGGAAACTGGCAGGCCTGCACCAATTGCAGCAGCCATTGGTTCTTCAATCAGGTAAACCTGGGATGCACCTGCGCCCAATGCGCTTTCGCGAATGGCGCGGCGCTCAACTTGCGTCGACCCGCAGGGCACGCAAATGATTATTCTGGGGCTGGGAGAAAACAGACGGCTTTCGTGAACCATCTTGATGAACTGCTTGAGCATTTGCTCAGTCACCGTGAAATCGGCGATCACGCCGTCTTTCATGGGGCGAATGGCCTCGATGTTGCCTGGCACTTTACCCAACATTTGCTTGGCTTCAAGGCCAACCGCAGTGATGGTTTTCTTGCCATTGGGGCCGCCTTCCTGGCGGATGGCAACCACGGAGGGCTCGTCGAGAACGATGCCTTTGGTGCGGGCGTAAATTAGCGTGTTGGCCGTGCCCAAATCAATGGCCAAGTCGTTTGATAAGTAGCTGCGTAGAAACCCAAACATGGTGATGTTCTAACCTGTGTCGTGTAGTTGGAGAGCTGCCAAGCCCGCGAAGCTCAAAGTTGTCTAGAAGTTGTCCGGTTCGCCACTATTTATGGGACTTCACTTGTCAAGTGGCGTAACTACCGATGATAACCTATAAAATAAGTAGACTTTGATCAACACAGACTTTCACCAAGCGGCTTTTGCATCATTTAGAAGCGATGCTCAGGCCTGCTGGTCGGCGGAGAAAATTTATGTCCCTTGATTCCGGACAAATTGCAAAAATTGCGGCCTTGTCGCGCTTGAAAGTGGCTCCCGAGCAAGCCCTGGCCCTTGAGCAACAATTGAACAAGATCATGCAATTGGCCGATCGCTTGAGCAGTGAAAACACCGAAGGTGTTGAGCCACTCGCGCATCCCATCTCGCTGATTCAGCCGATCGCGCTTCGCTTGCGCGAAGACCTGGTGACAGAAGCAGACAACCGCACTGCCAACATGGCCAACGCGCCAGCAGCCGAGAAAGGCTTGTTTTTGGTGCCCAAAGTGATCGAATAATTGTTCATTGAAAAGTTTTACCTCCTAATTTTGCAAATCTGACATTGGAATGTGGTTTTAAGCATGTCTTCCAAACTTCAAAGTATTTCCGCGCTGCGCACCCTGCTGGACGAGAAAAAAGCCAGCGCGACTGAGCTGGCCCACGACGCCCTGCGCGAAGCGGGTCAGCAATCCAGTCTGAACGCATTCGTTGACATTCGCGATGACCTCACCCTTGAACAAGCCAAAGCTGCCGATTTGCGTTTGGCTTCCGGTGAAAAAGGTGCGCTACTGGGTATTCCCACTGCGCACAAAGACATTTTTGTTACACAGGGCTGGACCAGCACGGCAGGCTCCAAAATGTTGGCAGGTTACCAAAGCCCCTTTGATGCCGAGGTGGTGTCGCGCTTGAATGCTGCTGGAACCGTCAGCATTGGCAAATTGAACTGCGATGAATTTGCAATGGGTTCGTCCAACGAAAAAAGCGCCTACGGTCCGTGTTTGAACCCTTGGGACTCGCTGGCTGTGCCCGGTGGCTCCTCGGGTGGTTCGGCGGTGGCCGTGGCCGCTGGTGTGGTGCCATTTACAACCGGCACCGACACGGGTGGTTCTATTCGCCAACCTGCCTCGTTGTGCGGCATCACCGGCATCAAGCCCACCTATGGCAGTTGCAGCCGCTATGGCATGATCGCCTACGCAAGCAGCCTGGACCAGGCTGGCCCCATGGCCCACAGTGCCCGCGATTGCGCCTTGGTACTCAATGCCATGGTGGGCTTTGATGCGAAAGACAGCACCAGCGTGCAGCGTCCAGTTGATCAAGAGGATTTCACGGCCGGTTTTGGCAAGGCCTTGAGAAACGGCGATGTCGCAAAACCGCTGGCTGGTGTGCGTGTGGGTCTTCCCGCTGAATTTTTTGGCGAGGGTTTGGCCGCCGATGTACGCGCGCCAATTGATGCTGCACTGAAACAGCTTGAAGCCATGGGCGCCATGCTGGTGAACATCAGCCTGCCGCGCACTGAATTGTCCATTCCTGCGTACTACGTAATCGCCCCGGCCGAAGCCAGCTCCAACCTGTCGCGTTTTGATGGTGTGCGTTATGGTCACCGCGCGGCCGATTACACCGATTTGAAATCCATGTACGAGAATTCGCGCAGCGAAGGTTTTGGCCTTGAAGTACAGCGTCGCATCATGGTGGGTGCCTATGTGCTTTCGCATGGTTATTACGACGCGTATTATTTGCAGGCCCAGAAAATTCGCCGCCTGATTGCGCAAGACTTCCAGGCTGCCTTTCAGCAGTGTGATTTCATCGCTGGCCCGGTCAGCCCCACAGTGGCGTGGAATTTGGGCGAGAAGTCGGCTGACCCGGTTCAAATGTACCTGGCCGACATTTACACGCTGAGCACCAGCCTGGCTGGTTTGCCCGGCATGAGTGTGCCCGTGGGCTTCGGTGACAAAAACCGCCCCGTGGGCATGCAGCTGATTGGCAACTATTTCAAGGAAGGGGAATTGCTGGCATTGGCTGATCATTATCAGCTTGCTACCGATTGGCACCTTCGTACACCGTCTTAAAAAGGGATCACACCATGCAATGGGAAATTGTGGTGGGTCTTGAAACCCACACCCAGCTCACAACAGAATCAAAAATTTTCTCGGGTGCTAGCACCGCTTTTGGTGCCGAGCCCAATGCACAGGCCTGTGCCGTTGATTTGGCTTTGCCCGGTGTTTTGCCAGTCATGAACAAGGCCGCCGTGCAGCGTGCCATTCAGTTTGGTTTGGCCGTGGGCGCCAAAGTGGCCGAGCACTCCATATTTGCGCGTAAAAACTATTTCTATCCCGACTTGCCCAAAGGCTATCAAATCAGCCAGTTTGAAATTCCTGTGGTGCAGGGCGGAACAGTCAGCTTTTTGCTGGGCGATCAAATGAAAACCGTGCGCCTGGTGCGCGCCCATTTGGAAGAAGACGCAGGCAAAAGCCTGCATGAAGACTTTGCAGGCCAGTCGGGTATCGACCTGAATCGTGCTGGTACGCCGCTGCTCGAAATTGTGACCGAACCCGACATGCGCTCGGCCGAAGAAGCGGTGGCCTACGCAAAAACTTTGCACACGCTGGTCACATGGCTGGGCATTTGCGACGGCAATATGCAGGAAGGCAGCTTCCGCTGCGACGCCAACGTGTCGGTTCGCCCCAAAGGCGAAACCAAGCTGGGTACGCGTTGTGAAATCAAAAACCTGAACAGTTTCAAGTTCTTGCAGGCTGCCATTTTGTTCGAAGCGCAGCGTCAAATCGAAATCATCGAAGATGGCGGCGTTATCAAGCAAGAAACGCGACTTTACGATCCAGATCGCAACGAAACCCGTTCCATGCGCAGCAAGGAAGATTCGGAAGACTACCGTTACTTCCCCGATCCTGATCTGCCTCCACTGATGATTTCCCAGGAGTGGGTTGAGCAGGTTCGCGCTGAAATGCCTGAATTGCCAGGCCAGAAACAGGCGCGTTACACCGCTGATTTGGGTTTGAGTGAATACGATGCGGTTACCGTCACTGGCAGCCGGGCCATGACCAATTACTTTGAAGCGGCCTTGGCCGTTGCAGGCAATGACAAAGCAAAGCCCTTGGCCAACTGGTTGCTGGGTGAGTTTTCGGCCAACCTGAATCGGGAAGACAAAACGCCTGCTGAATCACCCATTGAGCCAGCCCTGATGGCTGCTTTGGTGAAGCGCGTGGTAGACGGAACCCTGAACAACAAAACTGCGAAAGTGGTGTTTGCTGCCCTGTGGGAAGGCAAGTACGCTGACGTGGATGCGTGTATCAAAGGTGAAGGTTTGGAGCAGATTTCCGACTCAGGCGCTGTCGAGAAAATGATTGACGATGTGTTGGCTGCGCATCCCGGCCCTGTGGCCGAGTACAAGGCAGGCAAAGAAGCCTCGTTTAACTTCTTGGTTGGGCAGATCATGCGCGCCGCGCGCGGAAAGGCCAACCCGGCGCAGGTGAATGAGATTTTGAAAGCCAAGTTGAGTTCTTGATTTGACATCTCGATTTGGCTTGAGCCGGCGGCTTGCAAATCTCCACCAAGGCGCATCTCACCGCGGGGCTTAACGCCCAATCGGCGGCGATGTTTCGATCGCTTCGCCTTCAAGAAAACCTGCCCTTGCGTGCCGAGCAGGGCCGGTGTTGCCCAGTATGGGCGACAGAGAACGGACCCGACCCGCTTTTTAGGAGGGTCGTTCTCAGGCATCGTAAGGTTCAGCAAGGGAGCTACAGGTTTTCAGGCGAGAGATTGAAATTCGCGCCGAGTGGGCCTTAAAGAGCTACGCGTTATCGGAAGTCAAGCCGGTTGAGCGATCCAAACCAGCTTGCCAAACTCACAGCGGGTGATCGTAATCCGCAATCAGCGGTGCATGGTCTGAAAACTTCTGGCCCTTGTAAACACTCACTTCACGTATCAAGTCACGCAATGCGGGGCTCACCATCTGGTAATCAATTCGCCACCCCACATTCTTGGCATAAGCTTGCCCTCGGTTGCTCCACCAGGTGTAGCAAGCCTCGGTTTCCTCTGGGTACAGCACGCGGTAAGCGTCTACCCATCCGCGATTTTCAATTACCTCGCCAATCCAGGCGCGTTCTTCAGGGGTGAAACCGCTGTTTTTCAGGTTGCCTTTCCAGTTTTTCAGGTCAATTTCCTTGTGGGCAATATTCCAGTCGCCACACAAAACAACAGGCTTCTTCTTGCTCTCAAAATTGTCGAAAATTTGCGCAAAGTGATCTAAAAACCGGAATTTGGCTTCTTGTCGTTCTTCTGAGCTGCTGCCAGACGGAAAGTAGATGGACGACACAATCATGTTCTCGAATTCTGCGGTGACCATGCGGCCTTCAGCATCGAATTCGGCGTTATCTAGTCCATAAGTCACATTAAGTGGTTCGATTTTGCTGTAAATGCCTACTCCGCTGTAGCCTTTTTTCTCTGCAGCCTGAAAGTAGCCTTGGTAGTCCCCTGGTTGCAGGTGTTCCGGCCCAAGATCGGCCAAGTGCGCCTTGATCTCCTGCACGCACACCACATCGGCCTGGCTTTGGTTCATCCAGTCGAAAAACCCTTTTGTGTGGGCAGAACGAATTCCATTCAGATTTGCTGAGATAATGCGGGTCATTGTATGAAGTCAGTTTTTTAGGGATTGATCGTGGTCGATTCAAATCAAAATTTACAGGTTCTTTCCGACCAGTTTTTGCAGTTTGCTGTCGAAAAGCAGGTGTTGCGCTTCGGTGAATTCAAAACCAAGGCCGGAAGAATGTCACCGTACTTTTTCAATGCGGGTCTGTTCAACACAGGCTCTTCTTTACAAAAGCTCAGTGAATTTTACGCACAAACCTTGCTTGAGCAAACCGCTGAGCGGGGAATTGAGTTCGACATGTTGTTTGGTCCGGCTTACAAGGGTATTCCTTTGGTGGCAGGCGCCACCATGGAAATGGCCCGCCGTGGTCGAGACGTGCCCTACGCCTTTAACCGCAAGGAAGCCAAGGACCACGGAGAAGGTGGTTCTTTGGTAGGTGCTCCACTGGAAGGGCGTGTTGTCATTGTTGACGATGTCATTTCGGCAGGCACATCGGTGCGCGAATCCGTTGAAATCATTCGCGCCAACGGGGCTGAGCCCGCAGCTGTGCTGATTGCCCTTGATCGCATGGAAAAAGGTATGCGCGATGGTCAGGACACACAGCACTCGGCGGTTCAGGAAGTTGAGCAGTTGTATGGTATCCCTGTGCTGGCCATTGCCAACCTGCAAGATTTGTTGCGCTACCTGTTGACTCGCCAAGCGGCCAATGTTCGCCTGGCCGGCTGGTACGAAAAGGTCAAGGAATATCGTTCCCGTTACGGGGTTTGATCAAAGTACAACCGACACCAGCTCGTGGCCGGACAGCGCCCTGTAGATGTCGTCCAGCTCGTCTTGGTTGTGGACATAGACGTTGCAGGTCAAGCTCAGGTAATTGCCCTTGCTGCTGGGGCGCATGTCAACGCCTGCAACATCAAATCCAGGGCTCATGCTGAGCAATAAATCGCAAATTACCTGAGAAAATTCAGGCACATTCTTTCCCATCACCTTGATGGGAAAGTGTGTCGGAAACTCAATCAGGCTTTTCTTGCCTTCACTGGGTGTCGGTGTGCTCATTGTTTACTCTTCAAACCACAATTTGGCAGAGTCTACCATTCGGCCAAACAAACCGGCTTCTTCGGCTGTGGACAGGGCCAGAAGCGGCACAGTACCAATTGTTTCGCCGTTCAGTGTCAACTTCAAGGTGCCCAATTCGGTGCCCGCAGGAATTGGCGCAATCAGGGTGCCTTTTTTCTCGACTGTGGCCTTCAATTGTTTGGCCATGCCGCGTGGCACATTGATCAGCAGGTCCTTGTTCACGCCCAGCTTTATCTCTTTGGCCTGGCCTTTGTAGACCTCGCTGGTGCTAATGGCTTGCTTGGCTGAATAAAGCTTCACGGTTTCAAACATTTGATAACCGTAGTTCATCAGTTTCAGGCTTTCCTGGGTGCGGGCCTGGTCCGATGTGGTGCCCAGTACCACCGACAGCAGGCGGCGATCAACTCCGTTGGGCAGTGTGCGATTGGCCGAGCTGACCAGGCAATAGCCAGCCGACTCAGTGTGGCCGGTTTTCATGCCATCCACGGAAGAGTCGATCCACAACAGGCGGTTGCGGTTGGGCTGACGAATGCCGTTGTAGGTGTATTCCTTGGTCGAGTACATCTTCTTGTAGTACTCAGGAAAGTCTTGAATGATCCGTTTTGCAAGAACTCCCAGATCGCGCGCCGTGGTGTAGTGCTGCGGATCGGGCAGGCCTGTGGCGTTTTTGAAGTTGGTGTCCGTCAGGCCCAGTCGCTTGGCTTGCTGGTTCATCAGTGTCGCAAAGTTGTTTTCGTCCCCTGCCAACAGTTCGGCTATCGCGCGGCTTGCGTCGTTGCCCGACTGCACAATCACACCGTAAAGCAGTTCTTCAACTGTGACTGGCTTGTTGGGTTCGATAAACATGCGTGAACCTTCCGCCTTCCAGGCATAGGGTGACACTGGCACTTGTTGATCCATGCGAATTTGCTTGCTTTCAAGTGCTGCAAAAGCCATGTAGGCCGTCATCAACTTGGTCAGCGAAGCGGGATCAAGGCGTTCGCGGCTATTGAACTCGGCCAGGGTTTGGCCCGTGGTCAGGTCTAGCAACATATAGCCCTTCGCGCCGATTTCGGGTGGAGGGGGCATGACACTGGATTGGGCAACCGCTTGCGTGGCAACTCCGATACCCAGGCCCAGAACCAATGAAAGTTGGCCCACATGGCGTTTGAATCGGGAAATTCCTGAATTAAACAAGTAAAAAGCTCCTGTACTAGAAATGGGTAAGGAAAGTGGATGGCGTTTAGCTTGGGTAATAACGCACAACCAGCTCTTTGAGTTGAGGCAGTTTGCCGTGAAAAAAATGTTCCACTCCTGGCAAGACCATCACTGGCAGGTCTTGTTCACCTGCCCAACGTAAAACATCGCTTAGCGGCACAGTGTCGTCGACTTCACCATGAATCACCAGTGTGTTGTCAGGTACAGGGGCCACGTCAAAACGACTCGTGGCAGTGCCCACCAGCACCAGTTTTCCGATGTTTATTCCAGCCTCGCGCAGTCGTTGTGCGCCGTGGCTGGTGACAAATGCACCGAAGGAGAAACCAGCCATGGCAACCGGCTGGCTTTGTAGCTCCACGGGCAGCAAAGTTGTGCGGGCCTGTTCAGTCAGTTGCGCAAGGTCGTCGGTTTCGCCTTGACCGTTGTCGTGCGTGCCAGCGCTTTGACCGACACCCCTGAAATTGAAGCGCAAGGTCGTGTAGCCCATTTGAAGAAACGCGCGCGCTAGCGTTTGAACAACTTTGTTGTCTTTGGTGCCGCCAAACAAAGGGTGGGGGTGTGCAATGACCGCCAAGCCGCGTATCGCTGCGGTGGGCTCGTCAATAGACACTTCAATCGGGCCTGCGTGGCCGTCCCACAGTTCATGTCGGGTTTTCGGATTCATGGCAATCGCAGGCGTTCGACGATTTCACCGCCCACCAAGTGAGAATCAATAATTTCATCCACGTCCGAGATGTCCACATAGGTGTACCAAACACCTTCGGGATACACCACCATCACGGGGCCTTCATCGCAACGGTCCAGGCAACCCGCTTTGTTCATCCGGATTTTCCCCTGTCCATTCAAGCCCAGCTTTTTGATGCGCTCCTTGGCGTGTGCATGCGCTGCCGATGCGTGGCAATCTGCGCAACAATTTTCATTGTTGGGGCGTTGGTTGGTGCAAAAGAAAACGTGCTTCTCGAAGTAGCTCATGGCTGGGTGAATCCGCGTGATTGCTCAGGGTATGGTTCCTATTATCGCCGAAAACGTCGCTCGGGCAGGCTCAAAAAGGTCAAAACAGTCAGCGCCAAAATTGGCCACAACTCGCTCACCCAGCGCCCGGCCTCTTGCAGGCTACGAAAAATTGCCAGAATGCCGCTGCCTGGGTTGCCCAGGTCGGGGTCGTAAACACCGGGTAAAAGCAAGGTGATCAACCACCCACCCAACAAGTGCAGCAGGCCGATGCGAGCCATGTGGTGGGGCAACACCTGCATCATCGAAATGGTCAGTGCTACCACAAAGGCGATCAGCAGGCCCAAACTATTGGCCTCAAACCAACGTTGCCCCAAGTAGCTCCACGCCGACATGGGTGCCAGTACCAGGTAATCAAGCAAGCGAATCAATAGCGTCAGCGCAATCAACACAATCAAGAGTCGTGTTCGTGGCGAGCCAGCATGGGTCTGGGCAAGGCCAACCATCCAGGCGCACATCAAAAAACAATAGTTGATGAATGTGGGGGCGATTGTTTCAATTTTCAGCAATACCTCCAGGGGTATTCCAAATGGCGTGCTGTGCTGCAGCGGGCCGGGTATTTCCAGCAAATTACCCAGCCACAGCCCTGTGCTGAATGTCGGGTTTTGCGGCGGTAAAATGCTGAGAAACCAAAGGCTGAGCAAGCCCATGCCAATCCATGCACGCTGAATCAGCCAATGTTCAATTCTGCGGTTTAATAATGGGGCAATTCGGTGGTGCGCGGTCACGTAAATACCCGCCAATACGCCCAAGGCGCCACCAATCGCATTGGTGACCAGGTCCATTTTCGAAGGCACCCGGCTTGGCAAAAATGTTTGCATCGATTCCAGGGCCAGCGAGATCAGCGCACACACCAGCACCACAAGTATTTTGTCGAATGTACGCGGCTGCCGGTTCAGCCCCAGCAGCATCAGAAAGCCCAGCGGAATGTAGCCCCCGATATTGATGAATACATCGGCCCACAGTACTTTTTGATGCACGGGTATCCAGGGGCCAAACAGAAATTCAAAAGGACCAATGCCAATGTGTCGCCAGTCACTGTAAGGAAACAGGCTCAGGTGAATGACCATGCACGCATACAGACTCGCAAACATCAGAATCCCGGTGTATGGGGTTCTTTTCAGCAGGCTGGAATGGATTGGTGACATTGGGTTTGAGCAGTTCCTTGGTTTTGAGTCCCATTCGAGGGTTAAGATGGGCGAAATTTCACAACTTGCCTGAAATAATCGTCATCCGATGTTAACCCAAGCCGAAGTGCACTGGATCGAACTCGATTCAGTCGACTCAACAAATGATTATCTCAGCCGCGCTTACCAGCAGGGGCGAGTGTCGGGTGTTGCGGCAGTGCTGGCCAACATGCAAACTGCTGGCCGCGGGCGTGGCGGGCGAGTGTGGCAGGCGCAGCCCGGTTCTGGTTTGTGCCTGTCTTTGGGCTTGCCCATGGCGGGGCTGCAAATGCCATTCTTGCCGCTTTGCGTCGGCGTGGCAGTGGCTCAGGTTCTTGAGCAATGGAATGTACCCGTGCACCTGAAGTGGCCCAATGATTTGTTGGCGGACCAACAAAAATTGGGCGGTGTGCTGTGCGAATCCTTTCAAACCGGGCAGGGTGCAGTCACTGTGGTCGGGATTGGGCTGAATATTCAGCCCGTCGATGTTCCCGACGCGCTTTCCGGTCGGGGGGCCACCAGTTTGTCGAACTATTTGCCAGCGTCTAGTATGCCTTCATCGCGCAACCTGGCCGAGCAGGTCGTGTTTTCGGTTTTGAGATGGATTGACATGGCAAGCGTACAAGGAATTGACGCGATATTTGCTGAATTCACCCGGCGTGATTCCTGGCTGCACAATCCAGTGCAAGTGGAAGACCAAGGGGTGGTTTGTTTTACAGGCGAGGCCATGGGAATTGACCGGCAAGGTGCGTATTTGGTAAATACAGAACAGGGCCTGCGTGCAGTTCATGCGGGCGATCTGTCATTGAGGGTGCGGCTGTGAGCAATACTGGCAGTTTGTTGTGTATCGACGCAGGAAACACGTTGGTGAAGTGGTGCTTGCACGCGAGCGTCAGTTTGCCGTTTGAGCAACCCTCGGCTTTTTTCAGTCACCCGACCACAGGTTTTAAGCCTTTCTCTGGCGCATCGAAGTTGTTGCACCAGCAACTTGCGCCTTGTTTGGATCATGCTCAGTCCCCAGTGCAGGCGGTGTTGCTCAGCAATGTCTTGGGCCCGGATTTCGAACGGTCAGTGCGCGAAGTGTGCGAGGTTGCTGGCGTGGCCCTGCATGTATTGACTGTGAACAGGCATGCCGAGGTTCAATCGGCATACGAAACCCCAGCTGCTTTGGGTAAAGACCGATGGGCGGCATGCATGGCGTTGACTCAAGTCAGCCAGGCTGCTGTCAATTTGTTGGTGAGCTTTGGCACGGCCACCACGTTCGACATCGTGGTCAAAAATACCCACTGGCAACACTTGGGCGGATACATTGTGCCGGGCATTGAAACCATGCTTCAAAGTTTGCATTCCAACACCGCTGAATTGCCCAAGGTGGATTTCAATCTCGCCACTGCCAACACTTGGCCTGTCAGCACGCAGCAGGCAATTGGCCAAGGCGTTGGTCGCATGCAGGCAGCAATGGTGCAGTCAATTGCGGCGCAGTTGGAGCAGGAGCATCGTGAGCCTGCCGTGGTGTGGCTCTCGGGTGGGTTTGCACCCATGATGCAGGCCAGTTTGCCGCAGGCCAAGCTGCTTGAGCATGCTGTGTTCAAGGGTTTGTTGGTTGATTATCTATTGGGTCAGAAAGGTGCGGCAGCATGAATGGTTGGCGTGTTCTGGCTGTGTTCCTGCTATTGGGTAATCTGGTCTTGCTGGGTTTGGGTGTTGTTACAAACAGCAGTTCGCAAAAAGCGATTGATTCGCCTGGCTTGCGTGCTGAGTGGGTCGGCGTAGAGCGCCCCTGGGATCAGGCTGTTGATGTCATTCGTGCGCCTACACCCGTGGCCCCTAAAATTGATTTGAAACAGGGGCAAGCCCAGCTCGACAGTGCAATTGAAAATGCAAGTAAACAGGTGTTCGAGAATCCGAAACTCAATCAGGAATGCCTGTTGTGGGGCCCATTGCTGCAAAGTGAATCTGCGCGCGTCCAAGAGGCCTTGCTGAATTGGGGCGGGGAAACTGACAGGCTCGAACGACAAGTGCCAGTAGGCTACGTGGTTTACCTGCCGCAAGACATTGTGAACAGTGGGGTCGGTATTGACCAACTCTCTGGCAAGGGTATTACCGACATGTTTTACATCACCACACCTGGGCCGTTGCAAGGCACTATTTCATTGGGCTTGTTTAGGGACCTGGATCGGGCGAATGTTCAGAAGGCTGACCTGGCCCGGCGTGGTGTCGTGGGGGTTCAAATTCGGGAGCGACTTGGTCCGGTGCGTGTGTTTTTTGAGCTTCGGGGAAATGCCACGCAAATTGAATCAATGCGTTCAGTGTTTGAGTTGAACAGAAAAGGCGAGCTAAAGCCTTGCGAATCGCAAGCAGCATCCTGAGTTAAAGGTCTCCGCTTCGGTCCTTGTCTAAAAATATCTGGGCCAACTGTGTGCCCTCCGCGTTCACGCCTTTGCTCCAGCAAATCACTTTGAATGCTTCACCCATGTCGGCTTCGTTCAGCAGTGTATTCAAATGTTGACGCATCAAGGCGCCACGCGTCGGGTGAGTAAAATCAGGCTGTTGTTGGGCCAGTTCAAGAATGCCATGCGCCAATAAAAATTCGCCTTGGTGTGCATAGCCTTCGAGTTCGCCGTTGCAGCTTGTCAGCGCCTCATACACCGCGCTGAAATTCACGTGGGCCGTCAAATCCTGTTGGCCCACTTTCACCAAAAAATCATCATGTGCTGTGTGGCGGCTTGTCGCGCGCAAGGTGCCTTTGCTGCGCGTAGGGTGGTAGTACATGGCTTCATGAAAACCATAGTCAATCATCAGCGCAAGGCCGTTTAAGCGCTCCGTCATTGTTTTTACCCACGCGGTGCTTTGCTCTGCAATTTCAGATTCATAGCCCTCAGGCCAGGGACCGTGGGCCGATTGCAGGTCAGAAATGGCGGTGGCTAAAACCGGGTCGGCTGGTTTCCATACCCAGCGCAACTCGCCGTTCAGGTGTTGAACCCAAGCTTCAAGTGGCCCGTCGCTTTGCCATTTGAATCGACGAACCGGGGTGGCGTCGAGCACCTCATTGCCCAACACTACGCCGCGGAGTTCATCCGGCAATTCACCAAGCCAATGCACTTTCTGCACCACTTCCGGGCCATGCAGTGCCTTTAACTTGGCCAGTTGCACGGGTTTTAATCCTGCCGACACATCCACGATGTTGTACTGGGTAATCAAATCCCCTGCGGTTTGAAGAATATCGCAAGCCAGTTGCCCGGTTCCGGCACCAAACTCATACACAACACCATTGCAGCGTGGCAGCACGTCACGCAGGGCTTTCCCCAGCGTTTGTCCAAACAGGGGGCTTAGTTCGGGTGCAGTAACGAAGTCACCCTGGCGACCAAAAATTTGCTCGCCCCTGGCGTAGTAGCCATTTTGCAGGTCGTACAGTGCAAATCGCATGAACTCGTCAAAGCGAGTGGCGTGATTAAAATTCGACAGCATGGGGCAGGTCTGGTTTAGAATAGCGGGTTCTTCTTTTAAAAATCAAAGCCTTGAAGTGAACCCTTGTTTGCTTGATGGTGAGTATCCTCGGTTTTCAGATTCTAACCGATCAAACAGCGATGACACAGCGATGACACAGCGATGACACATGCCAATCCTCAATATGCCCTGGTAACAGGGGGCGCAAAGCGACTGGGTAAAGCCATTTCGCTCGAGCTTGCGCGCGCTGGCTGGTCCATCGTATTGCATTGCCGTTCCTCGCTGGCTGAGGCCCGCGACACAGCGGCGCAAATTGAAGCCCTGGGTGTGCAGTGTGTGGTGGTTCAGGCCGATCTTGAAAAGCCCGACGAGGTTGAAGCCCTGTTCGACGCAGCCGAACAAACCGGGCCCATCCGTTGCGTGGTCAACAATGCGTCATTGTTTGAGTTCGATTCTGGCGAAACCTTTCAGCCCGAGCTTTTTCATCGGCACATGGCCTCGAATCTGGCTGCACCCATTCAATTGGCCAAACGCCTGTTTCAGCATGTACCCGACAACGAGCAAGCTGTCGTGGTGAACCTGCTTGATCAAAAGCTGAAAAATCTGAACCCTGATTTCTTGAGTTACACCTTGACCAAGGCGGGCCTTGAAACCGCCACCACCATGTTGGCCATGGAATTGGCCCCCAAGGTGCGCGTGGTCGGCGTGGCCCCAGGCCTTACCTTGATATCGCACCTGCAAACCGATGCGCAATTCGAGAGTACACACCGAATTTCGCCTTTGAACAAATCCTCCGAGCCCCAAGACATCGCCAACACGGTGTTGTTCCTGGTGCAAAGCCGCGCAATCACTGGCACCACCATTCTTGTGGATGGCGGGCAGCACCTGGTGCCCATGGCGCGCGATTTCAGCATGATGACACCATGACAGACTGGTTTTTTGATTCTCGCCTCGCCGACTGCCGTCGCGTTTTTATTCGTGATTTCGATGTATCGGCTGCCATCGGTGTGTTCCCCCAAGAGTTGGGGCGCACGCAGGCGGTGCGCATCAACATTGATTTTTGGGTAAAGTGCGCCTCCACCCCTTCCGAGCGTGATTTGCTGGTCGATGTCGTTGATTACGACTTCGTTCGCCCGGGCATTCACGGTCTCATTCAGTCGGGCCACATTGGCTTGCTTGAAACGCTGGTGGACAAAACCCTGGCGCTGGTACTCGAGCACCCCAAGGTACTCGCGGCCCGTGTTCGCGCTGAAAAATCCGAGGTCTATCCCGACTGTGAATCAGCCGGTGTCGAGGTATTCCGCTTCAAATCTTCGCAAAGTATTTAATCATGCAAACCATCACGATTTTCCCCAACAAGGCCGAGCAGAAAGACGCGTTTGAGTTCAACAAACTTGAGAAACGCCTGACCAAGCAAGTGGGCCAGGCCATTGCCGATTTCAACATGATTGAAGACGGCGACAAAGTGATGGTGTGCGTGTCGGGTGGCAAAGACAGCTATGGCTTGCTCGACATTTTGTTGCTGTTGCGTCAGCGTGCGCCAATTCATTTCGACATTGTCGCCGTGAATCTGGATCAGAAGCAGCCCGGTTTCCCTGAAGAAGTGCTGCCCAACTATTTGCGCAGCATCAACGTACCGTTTCATATTGAAGAACAAGACACTTACTCAATTGTGAAACGCGTGATTCCCGAAGGCAAAACAACGTGTTCTTTGTGTTCACGGTTACGCCGCGGTATTTTGTACCGTGTTGCTTCCGAGTTGGGTGCCACCAAAGTGGCTTTGGGGCATCACAAAGACGACATTTTGCAAACACTGTTGCTGAACTTGTTCTACGGCGGTCGCATGAAAGGCATGCCACCGAAGTTGGTCAGCGACAATGGCGAACACACCATCATTCGCCCATTGGCTTATTGCCGGGAACGGGACTTGGCGCGGTATGCCGAAGAAAAGAATTTCCCGATCATTCCGTGCAACTTGTGCGGCAGTCAGGAAAACCTGAAGCGCAAGGAAATGGCGGCGTTACTCAATCAGTGGGAGAAACACAACCCACGCTGGATCGCCAACCTGTTCACGTCCCTGTCCACCGTGGTGCCTTCGCACCTGATGGATCGCAAGCTGTTTCCGTTCGAAACCATTCGCCCCGGTGCGGCGCTTGAAGACGGCGCGGGTGACAAAGCGTTTGATGCGGATGACGAGTGCTAACTTACTTCAAAAACAGCTTGTACGCCGGGTTCTCCGTTTCATTCACCGCCGGGTAGCCCAATTGTTTTACAAACTTGTCGAACTCGCCGTGGTCCGCAGGCGGCACCTGAATGCCCACCAAAATACGACCATAGTCGGCGCCATGATTGCGGTAGTGAAACAGGCTGATATTCCAGCCTGGGTTCAGGGCGGTTAAAAATTTCGTCAATGCGCCTGGTCGCTCGGGGAATTCAAAGCGATACACCAGTTCATGGTCTGCCGAATTGGACCTTCCGCCCACCATGTGCCGCAAGTGCAGCTTCGCCATTTCATCGTCAGTCAAGTTCAGTGCGTCAAAACCAGATGCGATAAAGCGTTGTTGCAATTCATCTGCTTGCGTGCGACTGCCAATTTGAATGCCGACAAAAATATTGGCCTTGGCCGAATCGGACATGCGGTAGTTGAACTCCGTCACATTGGTGGGGCCAAGCAAATCACAAAACTTTCTGAAGCTGCCGCGTTCCTCTGGCACAGTGATGGCAAAAATTGCCTCGCGTTGCTCACCCACTTCTGCGCGTTCAGCCACAAAACGCAGACGATCAAAATTCATGTTTGCGCCACAGGAAATGGCGATCAGGGTTTGATTCTGTAGACCCATTTCAGCGGCATACTGTTTCAAGCCGGCTACAGCCAGGGCCCCTGCTGGCTCCAGAATGCTGCGTGTGTCCTGAAAAACATCTTTGATTGCAGCGCAGGCTTCATCAGTCGTCACGCGAACAACGCCGTCGACATATTTCTCGCACAGGCGGAAGGTTTCCTCGCCCACCAGCTTGACTGCGGTGCCGTCCGAAAACAGGCCAACCTCTGCCAGCGTCACGCGTTTGCGTTGTTCCAGGCTTTGCGCCATGGCATCGGAGTCCACGGTTTGCACGCCGATGATTTTGATGTCGGGGCGCAACTGCTTTACATAAGCACCCACTCCAGCAGCCAAACCGCCGCCGCCAATCGCAATGAAAATGGCATGAATGGGACCTTGGTGCTGGCGTAAAATTTCCATGCCCACTGTGCCTTGTCCTGCTATCACATCTGGGTCATCAAACGGGTGCACAAAGGTCAAGCCCTTGGCTTGCGCCAATTCGGTAGCATGTCCTGCCGCATCGCTGTAGCTGTCGCCAAACAGCACTACATTCACCCAGTCGCCGCCAAAGCGTTTC
Organism: Limnobacter sp. G6BE5S; assembly: GCF_058448965.1. Taxonomy (NCBI): domain Bacteria; kingdom Pseudomonadati; phylum Pseudomonadota; class Betaproteobacteria; order Burkholderiales; family Burkholderiaceae; genus Limnobacter; species Limnobacter sp. G6BE5S. The sequence goes on along the minus strand of NZ_JBZFLM010000006.1, from coordinate 207,179 downwards.
ACAGCGTCGATTTTCAGGGCTGGGGTGGTGGTGGGCATCACAATGGTGGCCAGGCAGCGCATCTTCGCTGCAGACAATGCAACGCCTTGCGCGTGGTTGCCTGCAGATGCGGCGATCACACCCCGTTCCAGTTGAATAGGGCTTAAATGGGCCATCTTGTTGTAAGCGCCGCGCAGCTTGAAGCTGAATACCTCTTGCATGTCCTCACGCTTTAGCAACACCTCATTGGCAGTGCGAACAGACAAGGAATGTGCACGTTCCAACGGTGTTTCAATGGCCACGTCGTAAACCTTGGCGGTCAGTATGCGTTTTAGATAGTCAAGACCCACAAAGCACCTATTTATTGCAGATTTTTAAGCAAATTTCGAGCTTTTGCCCATGAAGGCTACACTTTACAGCATGAGGGCAATCCCAAAAGCCGGCTTGCGCGTTTGGGTCGCATCTGCAGGTCGCCTTCGGGCATAATTTAGGCTCAGTTTCTCAAGGACAGGTTCAAACCCCCAATGGCATCTACAAAATCATCGAAACCCAAAGCGAAACCTCAAGTCAAAAAATCCCTTGGAAATACCATCCCCGCATTCGTGTTCGGCATGGTGTTTGGGCTTTTGATTGCGCTGGGAGTGGCGTTGTTTGTCAGCAAGTCCCAACTGCCTTTCTCGGGCGCCGAAACGCAAGGGGCTGTGCCCAATGTGTCGCCTGGGCCTGGTAACAGTCCACCTGATCCCAACACTGCCATTTATGGCAAAGCCAATGCCAATCAGGGCAATGTGGTTACCATCGATCCATTTCAGCAGGGCACGGAACCTCAGACCGGTGATGGCACTCCAATTCAACAAATTGAACCTGTGGCTCAGGCCATTTACTTTCTGCAGCTGGGAAGTTTTCGAAATCGAGAAGACGCCGAGCAACTGCGGGCGCAGTTGGCGTTTGTGGGCACAGAATCCGAAATTGCCGTGGGCGAAGTCAACGGCAATGTTGTAAACCGCGTTCGTGTGGGGCCATTCGGCAGTGCGAACGAAGCCTATCAGGCCCGAATCCCCCTTACCAAAGGCGGTTTCGAGGCAACTGTGGTCAAGGAGTAAAGAAAATGAAGCGTCGTGAATTAATTCAAAGTGCAGTTGCATTGGGCGTAGTAAGTGCCTTGGGCGGCTTGTCCCCGGCCTTGGCACAAGATGCGGGCGCATTCCGAAAAGTACGTCGGGAAGTTCCTCGCTCCACCCCCGGCAAAATTGATGTGGTTGAGTTCTTTTGGTACGGCTGCATTCACTGTTACAACTTCGAGCCCAAGGTGAATGCCTGGTACAAAAAGCTGCCCAGCGATGTCGTATTTACCAAAATCCCGATCGTTTATCAAAGTCAGCGTGTCAACTTCCAGGGTCACCAGCGCCTGTATTACACACTAGAGGCCATGGGCAAGCTTGATATGGCCCACAGCAAGGTATTCGAAGCCATGCACAAAGACAAAAAGCAGTTGGCGAATGATGAACAAATTTTCGACTTTGCCGAATCTCTCGGTCTGAAGCGCGAAGAGTTCGCCAACATGTTCAAATCATTCGGTGTGAATGCGAAATGTGCGCAAGCCAAGTCGATTTTTGAAGCTTACGGTGCAGATGGCGTTCCTACCCTTGGGGTTGATGGCAAATTTTTCACCTCCGCATCGATCGCGGGTTCTGAAGACAATGCAATTCGTGTGGCCGAGGCCTTGATCCGACGACAGCGCCAGGCCTGAAAATCAGGGGAAAAGATGAAGGAGGATTCTATGCGCGGTGGTGTTGTCCGGTTTGTTGCTTTTGCATCGCTGTCATTGATCCTGGGGGCTTGCTCCAGCGTTCCTCTGGACAAGCCTGTTTCGTCGCCGCCAGCGAGAACCGTGGCCAAACCCTCGGTGCCTCCGCCGGTGAAACATGAAAACTGGGAGCCAGCTCCACAAGGTGGTGGCTATTATCTGGATGATGGTCCCGGCGATTTGCGTCCGGCAAACCTCGACGACTTGCCCTCTGCCGAACCACAGCTCGAGCCCATCGCAATTCGCAATACCCGGCCTTACACCGTCATGGGCCAGGATTTCACGCCGCAAACTTCTCTCGAAGAGCCTTACAGCCAGAAAGGTCGGGCCAGTTGGTACGGCAAAAAATTTCATGGTGCAAAAACTGCCAACGGTGAAATTTACGACATGCATCAAATGACGGCAGCGCACACCACTTTGCCTTTGCCAAGTTATGCCAAGGTTACCAATCTGGCCAATGGCAAGTCTGTTATTGTTCGGGTCAACGACAGGGGGCCATTTTTACGTGGCCGAATCATCGATCTCAGTTATGCCGCCGCGTATCAGCTGGACTACATCAAGCAAGGTAGCGCTGAAGTACTCGTTGAAAAAATGACTCCCGACGCAATCGCGCAGTACCATGCCGAAAAAAATGGCACAGTGGTGGCCAAGAATGGTGTGCGGGTTGAGCAGGTTGCCATGAGCAATACCTCCGCATTGGTGCCCGTCCATCGAATTCCGCTGTATCTGCAAATTGGTGCCTTCGGCAACAAAAACAACGCGGAAGCCCTGGTGTCTCAAGTGTCTTCCAATCACGAGGTCTTCGGCAAAGCCAGTCAAATTCTTTCCGAAGCGGGCGTTCACCGGGTACTGGTGGGCCCATTCACCAGCATCGATCAGGCCAATGAGGCCGCCATCGAACTCAGTGCCTTCGTTCAGGTTCAGCCGGTCATCAAACAAGACTTGATCTTGCCCTGATTGTCCCCATATCGGGAAATCGACGCGCAAAGCGCAACACCCCAACCAAAGGATAGGCATGGAGCAATATCACGGCACCACCATATTGTCAGTACGCAGAGGTCAGCATGTCGCGCTGGGAGGCGACGGGCAGGTTACTCTGGGTCATATTGTGGTCAAAGGGTCAGCCCGCAAAGTCAGGCGTCTTCACCACAACAAAATTCTTGCAGGCTTCGCTGGCGGTACGGCCGATGCGTTCACCCTGTTCGAGCATTTTGAAGCCCAACTCGAGAAGCACCAGGGCCACCTTTTGCGCGCGGCTGTAGAGCTGGCCAAAGAATGGCGTACCGATCGCATGCTTCGCAGGCTCGAGGCCATGCTGGCCGTGGCCGATGAAAATCATTCCCTGATCATTACCGGCAATGGCGATGTACTGGAGCCCGAGCAAGGTTTGGTGGCAATCGGTAGTGGCGGTGCGTATGCGCATTCCGCGGCAAAGGCTTTGCTCGAAAACACCGAACTGTTACCAGAAGAGATCGTCAAGAAATCGCTGACCATTGCCGGCGAATTGTGTATCTACACCAATCAACATCACACCATTGAAGTGTTGGGTGCCCCCGAAGCATCTGGCAGCAAAGGTTAACGCCATGACTCAACTTACACCCTCAAATATTGTTGAAGAACTCAACAAGAACATTGTTGGCCAGGATGCCGCCAAGCGTGCTGTGGCGGTTGCACTTCGCAACCGCTGGCGTCGCATGCAGGTGCCCATGCCTCTGCGCCAGGAAATTACGCCCAAAAATATTCTTATGATCGGCCCAACTGGCGTGGGTAAAACCGAAATCGCCCGTCGATTGGCCAAGCTGGCCAATGCGCCATTTATCAAGATCGAAGCCACCAAGTTCACCGAGGTCGGCTACGTGGGGCGCGATGTGGACACCATTATTCGTGATTTGATTGAAATCGCTTTGAAGCAGGTGCGCGAAGAAGCCCAACTTGGCGTTATCGAAGAGGCTAAAACTGCTGCCTTCGATCGTGTACTGGATGCTTTGCTACCGCCTGCCCGTGATTTTGGCTTCACCGAGAAAGCGCCAGAGCCCGATGAAAATCGAACCCGCATTCGTTTTCGCGAAAAGCTTTTTGCTGGCGAGCTCGATGACAAGGAAATCGAGATCGAAGTCGCTGCGGCCTCTCCGTCGCTGGATGTGGTCGGTCCTCCCGGCATGGAAGAGCTCACCGGGCAGTTGCAGTCCATGTTCCAGAACATGTCCGGTGGCAAGAAAAAGCTGCGCAAAATGAAAGTGTCCGAGGCGCTCAAGGCAATTCAGGACGAAGAAGCCGCCAAGCGTGTGAACGAAGAGGAAGTTCGAGCCAAAGCGATTTCAAGGGTCGAGCAAGACGGTATTGTGTTTCTTGATGAAATCGACAAAATTGCCACGAAAGCCGATGGGCGCGGCACCGATGTATCCCGGCAGGGGGTTCAACGTGATTTGCTCCCACTGGTCGAGGGCACAACCGTCAACACCAAATACGGCATGATTAAAACAGATCACATTCTGTTTGTGGCCAGCGGCGCTTTCCATTTGTCCCGTCCTTCCGACCTCATTCCTGAGTTACAGGGGCGTTTCCCCATTCGGGTTGAACTGGAATCGCTGACCGTTGAAGATTTCACGCGAATTCTGACCAGCACCGATGCCTGTCTTACCGAGCAGTACAAAGCCTTGCTGGTCACCGATGGTGTCGAGCTGGAATTCACGGACGAAGGGGTGCGCAGGCTGGCGGAAATCGCATTCACGGTGAATGAGAAAACCGAGAACATCGGCGCTCGCCGCTTGTACACCGTCATGGAGCGTCTGCTCGAAGAGGTGGCATTCGAGGCCAATGGTCAGGCCAGGCAGGTCAAAGTCACGGCAGAGTTTGTGGACTCCAGGCTGGGTGAAGCAGCCAAATCCGAGGATCTGGCCCAATTCATCCTCTAGAATCCGTCGATCGGCATTCTTGTCGTCTTTGTCCGGGTAGATTCGCTTTAAAATGCACTTTGTGCCCAGTTTCTACCCGGACAACTCATGACGACCGACATCCTTACCTCTGCAATCAAAGCCAAAGTTCTGTCCGAGGCTCTGCCCTACATTCGCCGTTTTCACGGCAAAACCGTGGTGGTCAAATACGGCGGCAACGCCATGACCGATGTCAATCTGCAAAAATCCTTCGCACACGACGTTGTATTGCTCAAGCTGGTGGGCATCAACCCAATCGTTGTTCACGGCGGCGGCCCACAAATTGACGAGGCATTGCGCCGCATTGGCAAGCAGGGAACCTTCATTCAAGGCATGCGTGTCACCGATGAGGAAACCATGGAAGTGGTTGAATGGGTATTGGGTGGACAGGTACAGCAAGACATCGTCATGATGATCAACGAGCATGGCGGCAAGGCGGTTGGTCTAACCGGCAAGGATGGTGGGCTCATTCAGGCTCGCAAAATGAAACTTGCTGACAAAAGCGAGCCGGGAAAATTCCACGACATCGGCTTTGTGGGCGAAATTGCGTCTATCGATCCGGCCATTGTGAAAGCCCTGCAAGACGATGCCTTCATCCCCGTTATTTCTCCGATTGGTTTTGGTGAAGACGGCATGGCCTACAACATCAACGCAGATCTTGTCGCCGGGAAAATTGCCGAAATCCTGAAGGCTGAAAAACTCATCATGATGACAAACACCCCCGGGGTGTTGGACAAAGATGGCAAGCTGCTCACCGGCCTTACTGCCAAGCGGATTGACGAACTGTTTGAAGATGGCACCATTTCAGGCGGAATGCTGCCCAAGTTGTCTTCCGCGATTGAGGCGGCAAAAAGCGGAGTAAACTCAGTTCACGTGGTAGACGGTCGTGTTCCTCACTGCCTTCTGCTTGAAATTCTGACAGACCAAGGCGTGGGAACCATGATTCGCAGTCACTGAAAAACTCAGCAGGGCAATCCGCGTCAAACGCAGGAGGAAGCATGTCGAACAAAAGAATACCCAATTTATCGGTTACCGATGGATTTGATTTCGTAAAGAAAATCTGGGGAAGTTTGCCGATCCCCAGCGTCATGAATCCGACCACCGATCTCGATGAGCTCGATAAGCGAATCTCCGATCTCAAAGCCGTCGAGCAATGGCTGAATGTCAACCTCAGCATGCTCCGCGCCACCATACAAGGGCTGGAGGTGCAGCGTGGCACCATCGCCACCATCAAGTCTTTCAGTTCAAATCTGGGTTTGGGTGGTGATCGCGCAAGCGACGTCAATCAGGCAGTCAACGAGGAGATTATCCGGAATGCCATGCAGGCCGCGGTGGCACCGCCGCCCGTTCCGCGTGTCGAGCCGGTAGCGCCGAAAACTCCAGCCCCCGAGCCTGCCGCTGCACCGTCTGCAAGCGACGCAGCCGCTCAGGAATCCTCGAAGGCCATGGTGACCAACGCCACAGCCTGGTGGGGTTTACTGCAGGATCAGTTCAACAAGGTGGTGGCCACAGCAGCCATGGCTGGCGCTGGCTCCGAAGCCAGTCCGGACGAGGCTGAGCCCGCCAAAAAGCCCGTTAAACCCAAAGCAAAGCGTGCAGCGACGCCTCGCAAAAAAACAGCAAGTAGCACCCGCCCCGCGCGCACAAGGACCTAGATGTTTCGTTTTGGCCATGCCACACACCCCAACTGGAGAGAAGCACTTGAACTCGTGTTGGTGCAGCTCGAAGGCCAAATGCAACTGGAGCAGTTCGCAAGCGACATCTCCCGACCTCAGAAATTGGGTTTGATTTATGCCACCGAGGCATTTGCCGACAACATGCCGCAAATTCTTCAGGGTTTGCGCCAGCGAACCGGCATCAAGGAATGGGTTGGTGGGCTGGCGCCTGGTGTGTGCAGTAGTGGGGTTGAGTACTATCAGGAACCTGCGTTGGCTGTCATGTTGATGGAATTTCCTGCAGATTCTGCCCGAGTGTTTTCTGGCAAATTGCCTTTGCCAAAGCCGGGTACTGTCACAGCCTCGGGGCGTGATGCAATGTACTCTGCGCTGATCCACATCGATCCGCTGACCGAGGACATCGATGACCTGCTTGATGATTTATCGCTTAAAGTCAGCACGCGTCAAATTTTCGGTGGTTTGGTGTGCGCAGGTGCCGCCAACACCCATATCGCGCTCGAGCCCTTGTCGGGTGGGGTCTCTGGTGTGGTGTTTGCCAGTGGTTTGCCGATCGAAGTCCGCATGACACAAGGTGTCCAAGTGGTCGGTGTCGAGCATGAAATCACCGGGCTGCGCGGTAATTTTGTTGAAGAGCTCGACGGGATGCCCGCGCTCGACGTGCTGCTTGCCGACTTGGGTCTGCAGCCCGATTCAGACGAAGGTGACCCGGCAAGTCAGGCCGCCGAGGTGTTGGCCAAGCGTTTCGCCCATGGCTTGTTTGTGGGTTTAACCGACCGAGCCCTGGCGGAGTCAATCGCACTAAAAGGTCTTACGGCGGGTCGCTCCGAAGCGCATCAGTTGAAAGTTCGCCCGGTAGTTGGCATGGATCCCAATAAAAAGTCCCTTGCTGTGGCAGAAGACTTCAAGCTGGGCGATCGCTTGGCATTTTGTACCCGCGATGAAAATTCTGCGCGGGTTGATCTCACCCGCATGTGTGCTGAATTGCGTGAAGACCTTGATGCACCTGCACCCAAATTAAACGAGCTACAGGCAGCCGGTTTTTCTGGAATCCATTCTCAGCGCAAACCGCGCGGCGCAGTGTACATTGCATGCAATGGACGGGGGGCAGCATTGTTCGGCCTTCAAGGCGTTGAGCAGCAAATCGTGCGTGAACAGTTGGGCGATATTCCCCTCATCGGTTTTTCGGCCAACGGTGAAATTTTCCGCGGTGCGTTGTACGGTTACACCGGTGTGCTGGCTTTGTTTTTCTAAATTTGAATACTGACATGAATATTTTGATACTCGCAGCGGGCAAAGGCACCCGCATGAAGTCCGCCTTGCCCAAGGTGTTGCACCCGGTGGGCGGACAATCCATGCTGGGGCGTGTGGCCAGCACGGCTTTCCAGTTTGACAATCCACATGTGGTGGTGGTGGTTGGGCACGGCGCCGAAGCGGTTCAAAGTCATTTGTCCTCACAGCCCCGCATTCAATTCGCCACTCAGTCAGAACAACTGGGCACGGGCCACGCCGTTCAGTGCGCCAGTTCCGCACTGGTCGACCACGCAGTCACTTTGATTTTGTACGGGGATGTACCCCTTATTCAATTCGAGTCCTTGCAACCTTTGGTTCAGGCTGCGCAGGCCGGGCAATTGGGTTTGATGACATTGAACATGCCCAATCCGCAAGGTTATGGCCGAATTCTTCGCGACATCGAAGGGGCGGTGGTTGGAATTGTTGAGCAAAAAGACGCTACGCCTGCACAACAGGCCATCACAGAGGTCAATACCGGCATTTTTGCCTGTCCCACTGCCCAATTGAAAAGCTGGGTCGGCAAACTAAGCAACAACAATGCGCAGGGCGAGTATTACCTCACCGACATCGTCGCGATGGCGCATGCAGAAGGCCTCTTGGTGCGCACTTGCCAACCAGGGCAAAGCTGGGAAGTGTCAGGTGTTAATTCCCGTGCTCAGCAGGCTGAGCTTGAGCGAATCTGGCAACAGCATCAGGCAGAAAAGCTCATGCTTGAAGGTGTTCAGCTACTCGATCCAGCCCGATTCGATTTGCGCGGCACGTTGCGTTGTGGCACGGATGTGTCCATCGACATCGGCTGTGTATTTCATGGCGAAGTCACTTTGGGCAATGGCGTATCCATCGGCCCCTATTGCATACTCAATAACGTCAACATCGCGGCAGGTACCCGCATCGAGGCTTATTCCCATCTCTCTGATGCAACAGTGGGAGAAAATGCAGTCATCGGCCCCTATGCACGTTTGCGCCCCGGTGCCCGGCTGGGCAACGAAGTACACATCGGCAACTTTGTCGAGGTCAAAAATGCCAGCATTGCCAACCAGTCCAAAGCAAATCATCTCGCCTACATTGGCGATGCGCAAATCGGTGAAAGGGTAAATGTGGGTGCAGGAACCATCACCTGCAATTATGATGGCGCCAACAAACACCTCACCATCATTGAAGATGACGTTTTTATCGGTTCAGACACACAGTTGGTTGCACCCGTTACCGTGAAGAAAGGGGCCACGCTTGGCGCGGGCACCACCCTCACCAAAGACGCACCTGAAAACGCACTCACCGTGTCACGTGCCAAACAAATCACGATCACGGGCTGGAAGCGCCCGGTCAAATCAACCAAAAAATAAAGGAATACCTCACACCATGTGCGGAATCGTCGGCGTACTTTCTAAAACCAACAGCGTGCCAGTGTTGATCGATGGCCTGAAAAAACTTGAATATCGCGGATATGACTCGGCCGGGTTGGCCATTCAGTCGGATACCGATCAATCCATTCACCGCGCACGCAGTGTCGGTCGCGTGGTTGAGCTCGATTCCAGCACCAAAACACTGAGTGCGCGTATGGGCATCGCTCACACCCGTTGGGCCACACATGGTGTGCCCAGCGAGCGCAATGCACACCCTCACATCAGTGAAGGGCAGGGCGTGTCAGTCAGTGTTGTGCACAACGGCATTATTGAAAATCACGAAGAAATTCGAAAGGCGCTCACCGCTGAAGGCTACGTGTTTCAATCCGACACGGATACCGAAGTGATTGCCCACCTTACCCACAAACACTTGGTGCAAGGGCTCGCGTTGCGGGCAGCTGTGCAGGCCACCGTGAAAAAGCTTCAAGGTGCTTTTGCCATTGCGGTGATTTGCAACACTGCGCCACTGACCTTGCTTGCGTCCAAGAAAGGTGCGCCACTGTTGGTTGGGCACGGAGATGGAGAATATTTTCTCGCCTCCGATGCGTCTGCATTGGTGGCCTATACCAAACAAATTACTTATCTCGAAGAAAATGACGTGGTTCAGTTGCAAGCAGCGGGAGTCTCGTTTTTTGACGGCGCAGGCCAACAGGTTGAGCGTTCGATCATCGAGAGTCAGTTGTCTGCCGATGCAGTAGAGCTTGGCCCTTATGCCCACTACATGCAGAAGGAGATTTATGAGCAGCCTGGCGCAATAGCGGCAACGCTGGAAATGGTCAGCAATGCCTCCGCGGTAAAGCCCGAGTTATTCGGCGCTGAGGCAGGCCATATTCTTCCTGGTATTCAGCAAGTACTCATTCTTGCGTGTGGCACCAGCTATCACGCTGCATCGGTTGCACGTTATTGGCTCGAATCGATTGCTGGTCTGCCAACCAACGTTGAAATCGCAAGCGAATATCGCTATCGCACCAGTGTCAGTCTTCCCAATACTTTGGTGATCACCATTTCACAGTCCGGAGAAACAGCCGATACTCTTGCCGCGCTTGAACACGCCAAGTCACAAGGCATGGTGAACGCGCTCTCCATTTGCAATGTTCCAGAATCTGCGCTGATTCGCGCCAGTAATTTGAAATTCCTGACTCGGGCGGGTCCGGAAATCGGTGTGGCGTCAACGAAAGCGTTCACCACGCAGCTTGCGGCGCTCTTTACCTTCACGTTGGTCATGGCCAAATTGCGCGGCAAACTCGATGTTGAGCAGGAAAAAACCCTGTTGACCCAACTGCGTCACTTGCCTTCCGCCATGCAAAACATCTTGGCACTCGAGCCAGAAATCAAGGCTTTGGCGGCCAGTTTTGCAGAAAAGCGCCACGCACTGTTTTTGGGACGTGGTGTGCATTACCCCATTGCCATGGAAGGTGCATTGAAGCTGAAGGAAATCAGCTACATTCACGCCGAGGCTTATGCGGCAGGGGAATTGAAACACGGTCCGCTGGCCTTGGTCGATGCAGACATGCCCGTGGTGGCGGTTGCACCCAAAGACACACTGATCGAAAAGCTGAAATCGAACCTGCAGGAAGTTCGTGCGCGCGGTGGCGAACTTTACATTTTTGCTGATCGTGATACCAAAATCGAGAAAGCCGACGGCGTGCACGTGATCAACCTGCTTGACCACGCCGGGCATTTGTCCCCGATTTTGCACACCTTGCCATTGCAATTGTTGTCCTATCATGTGGCACTGGTAAAAGGCACCGATGTGGACAAGCCCCGCAATCTCGCCAAGTCAGTTACCGTCGAGTAAGCGACTCCGCTTCTTCTGCCTTGAATTTTTTCAAGGCTTTTTCCGAGCCTTGCAGCCTGCTCAGGCCCTCTGCCACCCGGTGAAATAAACCGGGTGCCAATATCAGGGGTGCAATGGTTCTGGGCGCAATAATTTTTCTTTGGCGCTTTTCAATGCCACGGAACATGGCATTAATCACCTGCTCGGGCTCCACTGCGCCAAATGCACCTTTGTGGCCACCCCACAGCACGCCTGCATTCACCTCTTGAATCATGGCGGTGTTGGTAAACGTCGGGTGTACACAGCCCACGTCAATGCCGTCCAGTGCAAGCTCCTGGCGCGCAACATCCGCCAGTGCCTCAACCGCCGCCTTCGATGCAGCGTAATGCCCCATCAGTGGTGTGTGAATTGCAGCAGCCAGGGACGAAATAACCTGTAGGTAACCCTTGGTCTCGCGCAGGTAAGGAATGCCAGCGCGAATGGTGTTGAATGCACCATTTACATTCACCTGCATCACGGCATCAAAATCAGCCGGGTTCATGTGTTCAATCGAACCCATTTTCAAAATACCCGCATTCACAACCACCACATCAATCCGGCCAAAACGTTCCTTGCACTCCGCCATCGCAAGCTCAAGGTCAGCAGGCTTGCACACATTGGCCTGGCAGCCGGCTATTGCCTCGCCGCCCAATGTTTCCACTTGCTCGAACACGGCTTCGGCATTCAAATCCACAATAAAAGCCTTGCCACCCTTGCTGACCACTTTCGCTGCCAGTCCTGCCCCAAGTCCGCGGGCGCCACCTGTAATAAAAACCACCTTGTTCTTCATGTTGTTTTCCGTCAATGTCGTTAAAGTGATTCAATAAAAGAAATGCAATCCGCCGCAAAACGATCAGGTGTTTCTTCCATCGGAATATGGCCCACTTCGCGATACACCTTCAATTCCGAATTTGGGATGTCCCGGTTGAATCGTCCCGCCATCTCGATACTGACCCATCGATCATTCCCTCCCCACACAATCAGCGTTTTGCACTGTATTTCGGAAAGTCGCTCCGAACCCAGTTCACCATCGGTAAACACGCCCACCATCTTGCCCACAGCGCTTCGGTTTGGCTTGTGCATAAACAACTCAAGGTACCTTTCCAGCACTTCTTTTTTCAGTTTGCTTTTGTCGCCATACACATCCCGTACCGCCATTCGCAGCAAAAATGCCGGCACCGTATATCGCGTCAGCCAAGCGATTGGCTTAATCGTGAACAGGGTAATGTAGATTGGTAAAGGTTGCTGGTATCCCACCGCATCCGAAATAATCAATCCACGAACCCGCTCCGGGTGTCTTTGGGCTTGGTCCCAGCTCAAAAATCCACCAAACGAATTGCCGATCATCACGCATTTTTTAATCTGCAACTCGTTTAACACAGCGTCCACAAACTGCTGATAAAAGGCCACATCCATTTTGCGAATGTTTCCTTGTTCATCGAGTGCAGGTCCGGTCAGGCCGAAGGGGGGCAAATCGAAGCGAATGATCCGAAACTGTTTGCTCATGTGCGCGCAAACATCACTCCAAGTGTGCAAGTTCGCCGCAAAGCCATGAATCATGACCACATCGGGGCCGCTGCCCTCAATGCTCACATGCACTTTCATGCCCATGCAATCCAGAAAAATTGATGTGGGCAACGCATGTTTTTCAATCAGTGTTTTCTTGTCTGGGCCAGCCCATCCAAACTCATTCAGTAATCGATTCAAGCAACGTCTCCCTTGGTTTTGTTCCATGACAGTGTAGAAGCCACACACTCTGTTCGAACTTGATTACAATCAATGATGATTGATATTTCCGGACAAACCCCATTTCTCTATGCCAGCTCGCCGAACCGTTGTTAGCGTGAAAATTCTGAGTGAGCTGGGTGTGCGGCTGGGCTCCACCCGCAGCGCGCTCCTCACCGGCTCTTCCATATTGCCAGCCCAGCTTGACGATCCCCACGTTGAAATCGATCCGGATCAGGAATTGCAGGTGATCCACAACCTGGTGCGTCTGCACGGCAAGGTTCCTGGTTTGGGGCTTATGGCAGGTTCTGAGTATCATCTCACGACCTATGGAATATGGGGCTATGCCTTAATCACCAGCCCCACCTTCCGGCAGGCTGTTGAACTTGGCTTGCGTTATCTCGATCTCACTTTCGCGTTCTCAAAAGTTGAGTTGGCTTTGGGCAATGGCCTCGCATCCATGGTCTTGACAGTCGATCATTTGCCGCCCGCGGTGCGTTCATTTGTGGCCGAACGGGACTGCTCTGCGATTCAGGTTTTACAGCGCGAATTATTTGGTGTCAGCCTGCCTTTGCGCGCGGTTGAATTTGCTTTTGCGCCGAATGCGCCCATGGCTCAATACGAAGCCATGTTTGGCTGTATTCCGCAGTTCAACGCAGCGGTCAACAGGGCCACATTTGACGAGCAATGGCTGAATTTGCCGCTGCCCAAAGCCAATGAGCACAGTGCCAGGTTCTGTGAAACCCAATTGGAAAATCTGCTCTCCCGCAGAATGCAAAGGGGGGGAGTCTCCGCGTGGTTGCGCAACAAGTTGCTGGCCGACTTGTCCTCTTCCCCAAGTCTGGCGCAAATTGCCACCGACCACTTCATGACTGAGCGCACTTTGCGCCGGCGATTAACCGATGAGGGCACCAGCTATCGCGATTTGTTGGCAGAAGTTCGTCAAACCATGGCCGAAGAATTACTCGGTTCTACGGGGCTGAGCGTGTCAGAGGTCTCCGCCCGGCTTGGCTATTCCTCTCCATCGGCTTTTATTCACGCTTTCCAGAAATGGCACAGTTGCTCACCGCGCCAATTTTTGGATGCTCGATCGGAGCAAATAAAGCGCGATTAGGCCCGGTATGGCCGCCAGGGTTGAAAACACGAAAAAATCACTCCACCCATAGGCGTCCACTACATAACCTGCAGGGGCTGCCAGGTAAACACGCCCCATGGCGGCAAGCGACGAAAGAAGCGCGTATTGTGTAGCCGAAAACTCCTTGCTGCACAGGCTTGTCAGCAAGCCCACAAAGGCTGCTGTGCCCATTCCCCCGCACAGGTTTTCAACAAATACAGCACCCCCCATCGCCCAAATATTCGGTTCAATTACCGATAAAACCCAAAACGACAAATTGGACACAGCTTGAAAAATACCGAACAACATCAGTGAGCCATACAAGCCCATTCGAGTCATCAAGGCGCCACCAAGAAATGCACCTAACAGGGTAGCGATCAGGCTGACAGTCTTGTTCACCGCGCCCACTTCGGTCAGGGTAAAGCCAAGGCCCTTGAGTAAAAATGCAGTGGTCAGTGATCCAGCAAATGCATCGCCCACCTTGTAAAGCACAATCAGTACCAAAATCCAGATAGCGGCTTCCTTGCTCATGAAGTTGCGCGTTGACTCCTTCACAATTCCAAACAGGTTTCGTTTGCTCTCCCTTCGGGCCAAATCTTCAGCCGTATCAGCTGTCGGGCTTAAAGCCGTAATCACGGCGCAGGCAGCAAGCAGTCCCGCCATCAGCAGGTAGGTGCCAGTCCAGCCCAGGTACTCGCCCGCCAAAATCAGTGCCAATCCGCCAGACACCAACATGGCCACACGATAGCCCGTCACGTAATACGCAGCGCCAAGACCACGTTCCTGGGCGGGCAGCAAGTCAGTCCGATAGGCGTCAATTGCCATGTCCTGGGTCGAGGAGCAAAAGGCAATGGCGACTGCCACCGCAGCGACAGTCCACGCGGAATGGGCATCCACAAATGCCATGGCCGCGATTAATCCGGCGCATGCCAATTGCATCAGCGCGATCCAGCCGCGTCGCTGATCAAAAAAACCGGGTTTCAAATAATCCAGAAAGGGCGACCACAAAAACTTGTACGTGTAAGGAAATCCAACCACCGCATACAAGCCGATGGTTTTGATGTCCACATTTTCGACAGCAAGCCACGCTTGAAGCGTACTTCCCGTCAAGGCAAGGGGCAGACCACTGGAAAAACCAAGAATTAATATACAAATAAGGCGGAAAGGGGGCATGGGGTGTTGACGGTAATTAAAAAAGCATACATAATCCGGGGTTCTCTTTTGGAGAGATGTCCGAGTGGCTAAAGGAGGCAGACTGTAAATCTGTTGGCGTATGCCTACGCTGGTTCGAATCCAGCTCTCTCCACCAAGAATTCAAGCAGTTTAACCGAGTGCGCCCTTGAAAAGGGGTTCACAAGGTGTGCGGGTGTAGCTCAATGGTAGAGCTGAAGCCTTCCAAGCTTAAGACGAGGGTTCGATTCCCTTCACCCGCTCCAGGCTTTAATAGAAAGTTGCTCATGTGGCTCAGTGGTAGAGCACTCCCTTGGTAAGGGAGAGGTCGGCAGTTCGATCCTGCCCATGAGCACCATACCGTTATAACCGCACTCGCATTGTTGGGTGCCCGCACCGAGGTCGTCATGGCAAAAGAAAAGTTTGAGCGTAAGAAGCCACACGTAAACGTTGGAACGATTGGTCACGTGGACCATGGCAAGACAACATTGACGGCGGCGATCACAACAGTATTGGCGCGACTGAGCGGCCATGGTGAAGCCAAGGGCTACGACCAGATCGATGCGGCTCCGGAAGAAAAGGCGCGCGGCATTACGATTAACACAGCCCACGTTGAGTACGAGACAGAAACACGTCACTACGCACACGTGGATTGCCCAGGTCACGCCGACTACGTCAAGAACATGATTACTGGTGCAGCGCAGATGGACGGCGCAATTCTGGTCTGTTCAGCAGCCGACGGCCCCATGCCACAAACGCGTGAGCACATCTTGTTGGCTCGCCAGGTTGGCGTACCTTACATCATCGTGTTCCTGAACAAGTGCGACATGGTGGATGACGAAGAGTTGCTGGAGTTGGTTGAAATGGAAGTGCGCGAGCTACTTTCCAAGTACGACTTCCCAGGCGACGATGTGCCAATCGTAAAGGGTTCAGCCAAGCTGGCCCTGGAAGGTGACACAGGCGATTTGGGCGAAGGCGCAATCAAGCAGTTGGCAGCAGCGCTTGACAACTACATTCCAACACCCGAGCGCGCAATCGACGGCACCTTCCTGATGCCAATCGAAGACGTGTTCTCCATCTCTGGTCGTGGCACTGTAGTAACAGGCCGTATCGAGCGTGGTGTGGTGAAGGTTGGCGAAGAAATTGAAATCGTGGGTATCAAAGACACGGTCAAGACAATTTGCACGGGCGTGGAAATGTTCCGCAAGTTGTTGGATCAGGGTCAGGCGGGCGACAACGTTGGTGTGTTGCTGCGTGGTACCAAGCGTGAAGACGTGGAGCGTGGTCAAGTGTTGGCCAAGCCAGGTTCAATCAAGCCGCACACAGGGTTCAGCGCAGAAATTTACGTGTTGAGCAAAGAAGAGGGTGGTCGTCACACGCCATTCTTTAACAACTACCGTCCACAGTTCTATTTCCGTACAACCGACGTAACGGGCTCAATCAGCCTGCCCGAAGGCAAGGAAATGGTTCTTCCTGGCGACAACGTGTCGATCAATGTTGAATTGATTGCGCCAATCGCGATGGAAGAAGGTCTGCGTTTCGCGATTCGCGAAGGTGGCCGTACGGTAGGTGCTGGCGTAGTTGCCAAAATTACCAAGTAATATTCGAGTTTTTTAGGGCAATAGCTCAATTGGCAGAGCGTCGGTCTCCAAAACCGAAGGTTGTGGGTTCGATTCCCTCTTGCCCTGCCAAATTTGGTAGGATCGTCGCCGCTGAAGCGATTCAGCGGCGGCTTACATTTTGAGAATATGGCACAAAACGACATTCAAACAGTATCTACAGGTCAAGACAAGCTGATGCTTGCGCTTGCGGTTGCATTTGCAATCGGAGGCGCTGTGGCTTTTCAGATTTTGTCAGCAGAAGATTTCTTCATTCGCCTTGGCGTTGTCTTGTTGGGTGTTGTGCTGGCGGTTGGCAGCTTTCTGCTCTCGCAAACCGGTAAGCGGTTTGTGGGTTTCGCCAAAGATTCTGTGAACGAAGCCAAGCGTGTGGTTTGGCCCACCCGAAAAGAAGGTATGCAAATGACCGGTGTGGTCTTTGTGTTTGTGTTGATCATGTCGATCTATCTTCTTCTGGTGGACAAAACACTTGAGTGGGTGTTCTACGATCTGATTTTAGGGTGGACAATATAATGTCAAAACGCTGGTACGTGGTGCACGCTTACTCGGGACTCGAGAAGAGTGTGCAGCGAGCACTGCAGGAGCGCATTGACCGTTCCGAGTTTTCGGACTTGTTTGGCCAAATCCTGGTTCCCTCTGAAGAGGTGGTTGAGATCAAGGGTGGTCAAAAATCAATTTCAGAGCGCCGTTTCTTTCCAGGTTATGTGCTGGTTGAAATGGAAATGACGGACGACTCTTGGCACTTGGTCAAGAACACGCCCAAGGTCACCGGTTTTGTTGGTGGAACGGGTAATCGTCCAACGCCGATTTCTCAAAAAGAAGTCGATAAAATCATGCAGCAGATGCAAGAGGGTGCGGAAAAGCCGCGTCCGAAGGTGTTGTATGAGGTTGGCGAAATGGTTCGAGTCAAAGAGGGCCCCTTCGCGGACTTTAACGGCAACGTTGAAGAAATTAATTATGAGAAAAGCAAGCTTCGTGTGTCGGTGACCATTTTCGGTCGCGCCACACCCGTAGAGCTTGATTTTCATCAGGTCGAAAAAGTTTGATCTGAGCGTAGCAAGTTTTCCCGCCGCCTGTATTTGATTGCTGACAGGGTGCACGGTAATTCAAGCAACAGAGGAGCGGCGATACGCTGCGTTTGAACTCACGGAGAAATTTCAATGGCCAAGAAAATCATTGGCTTTATCAAGCTGCAAGTACCGGCTGGTAAAGCAAACCCATCCCCACCCATCGGTCCAGCACTGGGTCAGCGTGGTCTGAATATCATGGAATTCTGTAAAGCGTTCAATGCCCAAACACAGGGTGTAGAGCCAGGCTTGCCAATTCCAGTGGTAATCACCGCATTCGCAGACAAGTCTTTCACGTTCATCATGAAGACTCCTCCTGCAACCGTGCTGATCAAGAAGGCTGCAAAAATCACGAAAGGTTCGCCACGTCCTCATTTGGACAAAGTGGGCAAGATCACTCGTGAACAAGCAGAAGAAATTGCAAAAACAAAAATGCCTGACCTGACCGCTGCTGACATGGATGCTGCTGTACGCACCATCGCTGGCTCAGCTCGCAGCATGGGCATTGTGGTGGAGGGTCTATAAATGGCTAAGTTGTCTAAACGCACTCAAGCATTGCGCGCGAAAATCGATCGCAATGCCGTATACCCCGTAGAGCAGGCTTTGGGCTTGATCAAGGAAACAGCAACCGCCAAGTTTGACGAGTCAGTTGACGCAGCCATTCAGTTGGGCGTTGATGCACGCAAATCAGACCAGGTTGTCCGCGGTTCAGTTGTTCTTCCTGCCGGCACTGGTAAAACAGTTCGTGTAGCTGTGTTTGCTCAAGGCGCAAAGGCTGAAGAAGCCAAGGCAGCCGGCGCAGACATCGTGGGCATGGATGATCTTGCTGCTGAAGTTAAAGCGGGCAACATGAACTTTGACGTGGTGATTGCATCCCCTGACACCATGCGTATCGTAGGTACTTTGGGTCAAATTTTGGGCCCACGTGGCCTGATGCCAAACCCAAAAGTAGGTACTGTTACTCCTGACGTGGCCACTGCGGTTAAAAACGCCAAGGCTGGTCAAGTGCAGTTCCGTACTGACAAGGCAGGTATCATCCATTGCACAATCGGTCGCGCTTCGTTCGATGTTGAAAAGCTGAAGTCCAATTTGTCCGCCCTGTTGGACGCATTGAACAAATCCAAGCCAGCATCGTCCAAGGGTGTGTACCTGAGAAAGATTGCCGTATCCAGCACCATGGGTGGTGGTGTACGCGTTGACCAAACTTCAGTGTTGGGTCAGTAAGAACTTTGGGCTGTGAATACTGATTAATTGGTATTCACAGGTTGTCAAAGACCGTTGGAAATTGAAGGCTTGTTTTCAAACCTGATTTTTTAAAAAACCATCCAACCTAGATGGCGGTCCCGAGTAAAAGTAATGAATGAATGTTCAAAGCTTGATTTCGGTCGCCTGTTTTAAACAGTGCAATAAGCGCTTCTTTTTGGAGAAAGACCGTGGCATTAAATCGCCAAGAAAAAGCAGCAGTCATTGAAGAGATCACAGGTCAATTGGCCGGTGCTCAAGCAGTGGTTGTTGCTGAATATCGTGGTCTGTCTGTAGAAAGTGTGACGCAGCTCCGCAAGGATGCTCGTGCAGCAGGTGTTTATTTGCGTGTTCTGAAGAACACCTTGGCAAAGCGAGCCATTGCCGGTACAGCCTTTGAAGGCCTGTCCAGCAAAATGGTTGGCCCGCTGATTTACGGTATCAGTACTGATCCTGTAGCAGCAGCCAAAGTGTTGGTTAATTTCGCGAAGACAAACGACAAACTTGTTCTGACCGGCGGTGCGCTGCCCGGTCAGGTGATGGGTGTAGACGGTGTGAAGGCCTTGGCCACCATGCCTAGTCGTGACGAGCTTCTGTCGAAATTGCTGGGCACGATGCAAGCACCTATCGCGACATTCGTACGTACGCTTAACGAAGTACCTACGAAATTTGTTCGCGGTGTTGCTGCCGTTCGTGATCAGAAAGAATCGCAAGCTGCTTAACTTTTTTCAAGATAGCCGAATCAAACTTTTAACTGGAGAATACTCACATGGCCACTAAAGCCGAAATCCTAGATGCCATCGCTGGCATGACCGTACTCGAATTGTCCGAACTGATCAAAGAAATGGAAGAGAAGTTTGGCGTTTCTGCTGCCGCTGCTGCTGTTGCCGTAGCCGCTGCTCCTGCTGCTGGCGCTGCTGCTGCTGAAGAAAAGACAGAATTCGACGTAATTCTGACTGCTGCTGGCGAAAGCAAAGTTAACGTAATTAAGGTTGTTCGCGCACTGACAGGTCTTGGCCTGAAAGAAGCGAAAGACCTGGTTGACGGCGCACCGAAAGCTGTTAAAGAAGGCGTTTCCAAAGCTGAAGCTGACGACGTCAAGAAGCAACTTGAAGAAGCTGGTGCAAAAGTCGACGTTAAGTAACGTCGGTTTTTGAAATGCCCGGGGGTTTTTGCCTCCGGGCTTTTTGCGCTTGAAAAAGCGATTACAAACTAGAGTGTGTTAAGCCATGTGTAGAACACATGCATATCGCTTAATCCGCTCGACATCAGGACAGAAAATATGTCTTACTCTGCCACCGAGAAAAAACGCATACGCAAAAGCTTTGCGAAACGGCCTCCAGTTTTGGATGTACCGTATCTTCTCACCACTCAACTTGACTCTTACACTGACTTTCTTCAATTGGGTGTTTCCGTTGAAAAACGTGTGGAACAAGGGTTACAGGCAGCATTCCAGTCTGTATTTCCAATTGTTTCGCACAACGGTTACGCTCGCTTGGAGTTTGTGCAGTACGCACTGGGCGAACCCGCATTTGACGTCAAAGAATGTCAACAGCGTGGTCTGACCTTCTGCTCGCCACTGCGCGCTCGTGTGCGCTTGGTGCTTTTGGATCGTGAGGCCAGCAAGCCCACTGTGAAAGAAGTAAAAGAGCAGGAAGTGTATATGGGCGAATTGCCGCTCATGACACAAAACGGTTCTTTCGTGATTAACGGTACCGAGCGCGTGATCGTGTCTCAGTTGCACCGTTCCCCGGGCGTGTTCTTTGAGCACGATCGTGGCAAAACCCACAGTTCCGGCAAATTGCTGTTCTCGGCGCGAATTATTCCTTATCGCGGTTCATGGCTCGATTTCGAATTTGATCCGAAAGACGTGCTCTATTTCCGTGTCGACCGTCGTCGCAAGATGCCTGTCACGATTCTGCTCAAAGCCATTGGCATGAACAACGAGCAGATTCTCTCCTCCTTCTTTGACTTCGATCAGTTTGAAATCAAATCCGAAGGCGCGTCGATGGAGTTGATCACCTCCCGTTTGAAGGGTGAAGTGGCCAAGTTCGACATCGTTGACAAAGCTGGCAAGGCGCTGGTTCAGAAAGACAAGCGTATCAATGCCAAACACATTCGCGACATTGAAGCGGCTGGCCTGAAGAAAATTTCTGTGCCGGAAGATTTCCTGATTGGTCGCACTTTGGCCAAGAATATTGTTGATGGCAGTACTGGTGAAGTTGTTGCATCTGCCAACGACGAAATCACTGAAGAAATCATGGGCAAAATCCGTGACGCAGGTGTGAAAGTGGTCGAGACCATTTTCACCAACGAACTGGATCACGGTGCTTACATTTCGCAAACACTGCGCACTGATGAAACAGCGGATCAAACTGCTGCACGCGTCGCTATTTATCGCATGATGCGCCCAGGCGAGCCGCCCACAGAAGAAGCCGTTGAAATGTTGTTCAACCGTTTGTTCTACAGCGAAGACTCTTACGATTTGTCGCGCGTTGGTCGCATGAAGTTCAACCGTCGCGTGGGCCGTCCAGAAGTGGAAGGCGCCATGGTGCTGCAAGACAGTGACATCCTGGCTGTAATCAAGATTCTGGTTGATCTGCGTAACGGCAATGGCGAAATCGACGACATTGATCACTTGGGTAACCGCCGTGTTCGCTGTGTTGGTGAATTGGCTGAAAACCAGTTCCGTGCCGGTTTGGTGCGCGTTGAGCGAGCAGTGAAAGAGCGTCTGGGTCAGGCTGAAGCCGAAAACCTGATGCCGCACGACTTGATCAACTCCAAGCCAATTTCTGCTGCAATCAAAGAATTCTTTGGTTCCTCTCAGCTGTCGCAGTTTATGGACCAAACCAACCCGTTGTCCGAAATCACGCACAAGCGTCGTGTTTCAGCTTTGGGCCCAGGTGGTTTGACCCGTGAACGCGCTGGTTTTGAAGTTCGTGACGTACACACCACCCACTATGGCCGTGTGTGCCCGATCGAAACGCCGGAAGGTCCAAACATCGGTTTGATCAACTCCATGGCCATGTTTGCTCGTTTGAACGAGTACGGTTTCCTGGAAACACCTTACCGCAAGGTTGAAGGTGGCGTGGTATCCGATGAAATCGTGTACCTGTCAGCCATTGAAGAAGGGCGCTTCGTAATCGCTCAGGCCAACGCGGAAATCGACGAGAAGAAGCGTTTGGTCGGCGACCTGGTTTCTTGTCGGGTTGCAGGCGAATTTGAATTGATGGATCCATCCGGCGTTGAGCTGATGGACGTTGCACCAGGGCAAATCGTGTCTGTTGCTGCATCACTCATTCCGTTCCTGGAGCACGACGATGCGAACCGCGCCTTGATGGGTGCCAACATGCAGCGTCAGGCTGTTCCATGTCTGCGTCCTGAAAAGCCGTTTGCAGGTACAGGCATCGAGCGCACTGTGGCCGTCGATTCGGGCACAGTAATCGTGGCCGACCACGGTGGTGTGGTCGACTATGTGGATGCAAACCGTATCGTGATTCGTGTGAACGACAACGAAGTCGAATCTGGCTCAGTGGGTGTAGATATTTACAACCTGACCAAGTACACACGATCAAACCAAAACACCAATATCAACCAGCGTCCGATCGTCAACAAGGGCGATATCATCGCCAAGGGTGATGTTATCGCTGACGGCGCGTCGACTGACCTTGGCGAGTTGGCCTTGGGTCAAAACATGCTGGTGGCGTTCATGCCCTGGAACGGTTACAACTTCGAAGATTCAATCTTGATCTCCGAGCGCGTGGTTGCCGAAGACCGCTATACATCGATTCACATCGAAGAGCTGTCAGTGGTTGCACGTGACACCAAGTTGGGTTCCGAAGAAATTACACGTGACATTTCCAACCTGTCCGAAGCCCAATTGTCTCGCCTCGATGAGTCAGGCATTGTGTACATTGGCGCAGAAGTTCAGGCTGGCGACGTGATGGTCGGTAAGGTAACGCCAAAAGGCGAAACCCAGCTGACCCCGGAAGAAAAATTGCTGCGTGCCATTTTCGGTGAAAAAGCCTCTGACGTGAAAGACACGTCCCTGCGCGTGCCTTCCGGCATGACAGGTACCGTGATCGACGTTCAGGTCTTCACACGTGAAGGCATTGTGCGCGACAAGCGTGCCCAATCCATCATTGACGACGAATTGAAGCGCTATCGCCTCGATTTGAACGATCAAATGCGTATCGTTGAGGCGGATGCGTTCAGCCGTATCGAACGTTTCCTGATCGGCAAGGTTGCCAACGGTGGCCCAGCCAAGCTGGCCAAGGGCAGCAAAATTTCAGCGGAATACCTGAAAGAAGTGGATCACCATCACTGGTTCGATATTCGCCTTGCGGAAGAAGAAGCCGCAGGTCAGCTCGAAACACTGAAAAAGTCCATTGAAGACAAGCGTCATCAGTTCGATTTGGCTTTTGAAGAGAAGCGCAAGAAATTGACACAAGGTGACGAATTGCCACCAGGCGTTTTGAAAATGGTCAAGGTTTACCTGGCAGTCAAGCGTCGCTTGCAGCCCGGTGACAAAATGGCAGGCCGTCACGGTAACAAGGGTGTGGTCTCCAAGATCGTTCCCGTGGAAGACTTGCCGCACATGGCCGATGGCCGTCCCGTGGACATCGTGTTGAACCCCTTGGGTGTGCCTTCACGTATGAACGTGGGTCAAATTCTGGAAACTCACTTGGGCTGGGCAGCGAAAGGCATTGGTGATCGCATCAATGAAATGCTGCGTGAACAAAATGCCGTGGCACGCCTGCGTGAATATCTGCACAAGGTGTACAACGGCACTGGCACCACAGTTGATCTTGATTCCCTAACCGATATTGAAATTATCAATATGGGCAAGAATCTGACCAAGGGTATGCCATTCGCCACACCAGTA
Organism: Limnobacter sp. G6BE5S; assembly: GCF_058448965.1. NCBI lineage: Bacteria > Pseudomonadati > Pseudomonadota > Betaproteobacteria > Burkholderiales > Burkholderiaceae > Limnobacter > Limnobacter sp. G6BE5S. The sequence continues at coordinate 183,453 of NZ_JBZFLM010000006.1, read as the reverse complement.
TTTGACGGTGCGAACGAAGAAGACATTCTGGAAATGCTTCGTTTGGCTTACCCCGACGAAGATCCACGCATGCAAGCATTGGGCTTTAACGAGTCCAAGACCCAAGTGACCTTGTACGACGGCCGCACTGGTGATGCCTTCGACCGCAAGGTGACTGTTGGTTACAAGCACGTGCTGAAATTGCACCACTTGGTCGACGACAAGATGCACGCCCGTTCAACCGGACCTTACTCGCTGGTTACACAGCAGCCATTGGGCGGTAAAGCCCAGTTTGGTGGTCAGCGTTTCGGTGAGATGGAAGTGTGGGCTTTGGAAGCATATGGCGCATCGTACGTTCTGCAGGAAATGCTGACTGTGAAGTCAGACGACGTGAATGGTCGTACGAAGGTGTATGAGAATTTGGTCAAAGGTGATCACACGATCGATGCCGGTATGCCGGAATCTTTCAACGTACTCGTGAAAGAAATCCGCTCACTCGGTATTGATATTGATCTGGACCGTAATTGATCGGTCGCGACGGAGGTATTTAAATGAAAGCTTTATTAGATCTGTTTAAACAGGTCCAGCAAGACGAGCAGTTCGACGCAATCAAGATTGCGATCGCATCGCCCGACAAAATCCGTTCGTGGTCTTTCGGTGAAGTTAAAAAGCCAGAAACCATCAACTACCGCACCTTCAAGCCTGAGCGCGACGGTCTGTTTTGTGCCAAGATTTTTGGCCCAATCAAAGACTATGAATGCTTGTGCGGCAAGTACAAGCGATTGAAGCACCGTGGCGTGATCTGCGAGAAGTGTGGCGTTGAGGTTACATTGGCCAAAGTGCGTCGCGAACGCATGGGCCACATCGACCTGGCGTCACCCGTTGCACACATCTGGTTCCTGAAGTCCCTGCCGTCCCGTTTGGGTATGGTGCTGGACATGACCCTGCGGGACATCGAGCGCGTACTGTACTTCGAAGGTTTCGTGGTTGTTGAACCGGGCATGACTCCATTGAAGCGCGCCCAGTTGTTGACCGAAGAAGATTACCTGGCCAAGCAAGAAGAATACGGCGACGATTTCGTGGCATTCATGGGTGCCGAAGGCATCAAGGAACTGTTGAAGTCAATTGACATTGACCGCGAAGTCACAACACTGCGCGAAGAATTGGGTACCACCAACTCTGAAGCCAAAATCAAGAAAATCGCCAAGCGCCTGAAGGTGCTGGAAGGTTTCCAGAAATCCGGTATCAAGCCTGAGTGGATGATTCTGGAAGTGTTGCCAGTGTTGCCACCTGAGTTGCGTCCATTGGTTCCTCTGGATGGTGGTCGTTTTGCGACTTCCGACCTGAACGATTTGTATCGTCGCGTGATCAACCGTAACAACCGCTTGAAGCGTCTGCTCGAATTGAACGCACCCGATATCATCGTGCGAAACGAAAAGCGCATGCTGCAGGAAGCGGTTGATTCGTTGCTCGACAACGGTCGTCGCGGAAAAGCCATGACAGGCGCCAACAAGCGTCCATTGAAGTCGTTGGCCGACATGATCAAAGGCAAGGGCGGTCGTTTCCGTCAAAACTTGCTGGGCAAGCGCGTGGACTACTCTGGTCGTTCCGTGATTGTGGTGGGCCCACAGCTGAAACTGCACCAGTGCGGTTTGCCCAAGCTGATGGCACTCGAGTTGTTCAAGCCCTTCATTTTCAATCGTTTGGAAGTGATGGGTATTGCAACCACCATCAAGCAGGCCAAGAAATTCGTTGAAAATCAGGAACCCATCGTTTGGGACATCCTGGAAGAAGTAATTCGCGAGCATCCGGTCATGCTGAACCGTGCGCCAACGCTGCACCGCTTGGGTATTCAGGCATTTGAGCCTGTGTTGATTGAAGGCAAGGCCATTCAATTGCACCCATTGGTATGTGCTGCGTTTAACGCCGACTTTGACGGTGACCAAATGGCGGTTCACGTGCCTTTGTCTCTGGAAGCCCAGATCGAAGCACGTACCCTGATGCTGGCCTCCAACAACGTGCTGTTCCCAGCCAACGGTGATCCTTCAATTGTTCCTTCACAAGATATCGTGTTGGGTTTGTATTACACGACCCGCGACAAAGTGAACGGCAAGAACGAGGGCATCATGTTCTCTGACGTGGGCGAAGTAAACCGTGCCTACGACAACAAAGAAGTTGAGTTGGCCACCCGCGTGACTGTTCGCATCACCGAATACGACGTCAACAGGGAAACCGGCGAAAAGACATCCAAGCGCACACGCTACGAAACAACCGTGGGCCGTGCTTTGCTGTCTGAAATTCTGCCTCCAGGTCTGCCGTTCTCCTTCATCGACCGTCCTTTGAAGAAGAAAGAAATTTCCCGCTTGATCAACGCCTCTTTCCGTCGTTGTGGTCTGCGTGAAACCGTGATTTTTGCTGACAAATTGATGCAGTTCGGTTTCCGCATGGCAACTCGCGGCGGCATTTCGATTGCCATGGGCGACATGGTCGTTCCAGCGCAAAAGCAAGTGATCATCGCTGCGGCTGAAGCCGAAGTGAAAGAAATTCAGTCCCAGTACACCTCGGGTTTGGTAACTCAGGGCGAGCGTTACAACAAGGTCGTTGACATTTGGGGCCGTGCAGGCGACCAAGTGGGCAAGGCCATGATGGAACAGCTGGCGACCGAGCCAGTGATTGACCGCAACGGCAATGAAGTGCGTCAGGAATCGTTCAATGCGATTTACATGATGGCCGACTCCGGTGCCCGTGGTTCTGCTGCGCAGATTCGTCAGTTGGCGGGTATGCGTGGCCTGATGGCCAAACCTGACGGCTCCATCATTGAAACACCGATCATCGCGAACTTCCGCGAAGGTCTGAACGTGTTGCAGTATTTTATTTCAACCCACGGTGCGCGTAAGGGTCTGGCCGATACGGCATTGAAGACAGCGAACTCCGGTTACTTGACACGTCGTTTGGTTGACGTGACGCAAGACCTGGTTGTAGTCGAAGACGATTGCGGCACCACCAATGGCGTGGCCATGAAGGCCTTGGTTGAAGGCGGTGAAGTCATTGAAGCCCTGCGCGATCGTATTTTGGGTCGTGTTGTGGTGTCCGATGTGGTCAATCCTGAAACTCAGGAAACTGTGTTTGAAGTGGGCAAGTTGCTCGACGAAGACGCAGTTGAATTGATTGATCACTTGGGTATTGACGAAGTTCGCGTTCGCACTCCCTTGTCTTGCGACACGCGTTACGGTCTTTGTGCGAAGTGTTATGGCCGCGATCTGGGTCGTGGTTACCTGGTCAACAATGGTGAAGCTGTGGGTGTAATCGCCGCGCAGTCCATCGGTGAACCCGGTACTCAGTTGACCATGCGTACGTTCCACATCGGTGGCGCTGCTTCTCGCGCAGCCGTGGTGTCCAGCATTGAAGCCAAGTCAAACGGCGTGATCCGTTTCACGGCCACCATGCGCTACGTGACCAACGGCAAAGGCGAGCAAATCGTGATTTCCCGTTCAGGCGAAGTGTTGATCACCGATGACTTCGGTCGTGAGCGTGAACGTCACAAAGTACCTTACGGTGCCACGCTGGCCGTGCTCGACGGAAATCAGGTTAAGGCTGGCGCGATGTTGGCAACCTGGGATCCTTTGACTCGTCCGATCGTGACTGAATACGCAGGCAAGATCCGCTTCGAGAACATCGAGGAAGGCGCAACTGTTGCCAAACAGATCGACGATGTAACTGGTTTGTCCACTTTGGTGGTAATTGATGCCAAGCGTCGTACTGCTGGCAGCAAAGGTGAGCGTCCACAGGTTAAGTTGATTGATCCACAAGGCAATGAAGTGAAGATTGCCGGTTCCGATCATTCAGTGAATATCAGCTTCCCGGTAGGTGCACTGATTACCGTGCGCGACAATCAGGACGTGTTTGTGGGTGAAGTGCTGGCTCGTATTCCTCAGGAAAGCCAGAAGACTCGTGACATCACTGGTGGTCTCCCGCGTGTGGCTGAACTGTTTGAAGCCCGCTCGCCCAAAGATGCAGGCATGCTGGCCGAAGTCACGGGTACGGTTTCCTTCGGTAAGGACACCAAGGGCAAGCAGCGTTTGGTCATTACAGACCTCGACGGTGTATCACATGAATTCCTGATCCCCAAGGACAAGCACGTTCTGGTGCACGACGGCCAGGTGGTGAACAAGGGCGAAAGCATCGTTGACGGCCCAGCCGATCCTCACGACATTTTGCGTTTGTTGGGCATCGAAGCCTTGGCCCGATACATCGTGGACGAAGTTCAGGATGTGTATCGCTTGCAAGGTGTGAAGATCAACGACAAGCACATTGAAGTGATTGTTCGTCAAATGTTGCGTCGCGTCATTGTGAGCGATGCGGGCGAAACTGGCTTCATCCCTGGTGAGCAGGTTGAGCGTTCCGAACTGTTGGATGCAAACGACAAAATGCGTAGCGAAAACAAACGCGAAGCTACCTACCAAAACATCTTGTTGGGTATTACCAAAGCGTCCTTGTCAACCGATTCGTTCATTTCGGCTGCTTCCTTCCAGGAAACAACCCGGGTATTGACCGAAGCGGCCATTATGGGCAAACGCGACGAATTGCGTGGTTTGAAAGAAAACGTGATTGTAGGTCGCTTGATCCCAGCCGGTACTGGTATGGCCTTCCACAAGGCACGCAAGGACAAAGAAGGGCGTGAGGCTGAAGAGCTGCGCCAGATGGAAGCCGAACATGACCCACGTGCGCAAGCCGAGGCCTTGTTCAATCTGCCAGCTTCAGAGGGTTCTGACGAAGCCTAAGTTGTTGACGGAAATATGAAAGGTGATGTTAAAACTTCACCTTCCTCATTGACCCGCGCTTGTGTTTTGGAATACAATCGCGGGCTAAATTGGCTGCGGGCACGCCCGTAGCCCTTTTGTTTTTTTAACCGGAACTGGAACTATGCCAACCATTAATCAACTAGTGCGTAAACCACGCACCAGTGTGACCATGAAGAGCAAAAGCCCCGCGCTTGAGGATTGCCCTCAAAAACGTGGCGTGTGTACTCGTGTTTACACAACAACTCCAAAAAAACCAAACTCTGCGCTGCGTAAAGTGGCCAAAGTTCGCCTGACCAACGGCTTCGAAGTGATTTCCTACATTGGTGGTGAAGGCCACAACCTGCAGGAACACTCAGTTGTGTTGATCCGTGGCGGTCGTGTGAAAGACTTGCCTGGTGTGCGTTATCACATCGTGCGTGGCTCACTTGACTTGCAAGGCGTTAAAGACCGTAAGCAGGCTCGCTCCAAGTATGGTTCGAAGCGTCCAAAAGCTGCTAAGGCCAAGTAAGTTTTTACATTGGTCAATTTAAAACCGCATTCCGTGCGGCACACATTTGGTGTGTCGAGTAAGCAGATGCATAAGTGGGATTGCCCACGCTGAAGATAAAGGAATAGTCAAGATGCCACGTCGTCGCGAAGTGCAGCGCAGAGAAGTGCTGCCAGATCCAAAGTTTCAAAGCACAGAAGTAGCCAAGTTCATGAACGTCATCATGTTGTCTGGCAAGAAAGCTGTTGCAGAACGTATTATTTATGGTGCTTTTGACAGCATCTCAACGAAAGCTGGTAAAGACCCACTCGAGGTGTTCAACGCCGCGATCAACAACGTAAAGCCTGTTGTTGAAGTGAAGTCTCGCCGCGTCGGTGGTGCGAACTACCAAGTTCCGGTGGAAGTTCGTCCCTCACGTCGTTTGGCCCTGGCCATGCGTTGGGTGCGTGAAGCAGCCAAGAAGCGTAGTGAAAAGTCGATGGACCTTCGCCTTGCAGGTGAACTGCTCGAGGCTGCTGAAGGTCGCGGTGGTGCGATGAAGAAGCGTGATGAAGTGCACCGCATGGCTGAAGCCAACAAAGCCTTCTCGCATTTCCGATTCTAAATTTAACTGGAGTAGCAAATGGCTCGTAAGACGCCCATTGAGCGATATCGCAACATTGGTATTTCCGCGCACATTGATGCCGGTAAAACCACAACGACTGAACGTATCCTGTTTTATACAGGCGTAAGTCACAAAATTGGTGAAGTGCACGATGGTGCAGCTACCATGGACTGGATGGAGCAGGAGCAAGAGCGTGGTATTACCATTACCTCTGCGGCTACTACCTGTTTCTGGAAGGGTATGGACAATTCCTACCCAGAACACCGCTTCAACATCATTGATACACCGGGGCACGTAGACTTCACGATTGAAGTTGAGCGGTCCATGCGTGTTCTGGATGGTGCTTGCATGGTGTACTGTGCGGTGGGTGGCGTTCAGCCCCAGTCCGAAACTGTTTGGCGTCAGGCCAATAAGTACAAGGTGCCTCGTTTGGCTTTCGTGAACAAGATGGACCGCACTGGCGCCAACTTCTTCAAGGTGGTTGAACAAATGCGTCTGCGCTTGCGCGCAAACCCAGTGCCAATCGTGATTCCAATCGGCTCGGAAGAAAAATTCCAGGGCGTGGTTGATCTGATCAAGATGAAGGCAATTTACTGGGATGAAGCATCCCAGGGCATGAAGTTTGATTACCGTGAAATTCCGGCAGAACTGAAAGCCGAAGCTGACAAGTGGCGCGAGCAGATGGTGGAAGCTGCGGCTGAAGCTTCTGAAGAGCTGATGAACAAGTACCTCGAAGGTGGTGACTTGTCAGAAGCTGAAATTATTCTGGGCATTCGCACCCGCACCATTTCGACTGAAATTCAGCCGATGTTGTGTGGTACGGCGTTCAAGAACAAGGGTGTTCAGCGCATGCTCGACGCCGTGATCGATTTCCTGCCATCACCAGTGGACATTCCACCAGTGTCTGGCACAGATGAAGATGAAGAGCCAATCGTTCGCCACGCCAACGACGAAGAAAAGCTGTCAGCCTTGGCATTTAAGCTGATGACTGACCCCTTCGTGGGCCAGCTGACATTCGTTCGAGTGTATTCCGGTGTGTTGAACAAGGGCGATTCTGTATACAACCCTGTGCGCGGCAAGAAAGAGCGTATCGGTCGTATTGTTCAGATGCATGCCAACAACCGCTTGGAAGTTGAAGAAATTCGTGCGGGTGACATTGCCGCTTGCGTAGGCTTGAAAGACGTGACGACCGGTGAAACCCTTTGTGACCCTTCGGCCATTATTACGCTGGAGCGCATGGTGTTCCCAGAGCCGGTGATTGCGCAGGCTGTGGAACCAAAAACCAAGACAGACCAAGAGAAAATGGGTATTGCCTTGGGTCGTTTGGCCGCAGAAGATCCTTCATTCCGTGTTCGCACCGATGAAGAGTCAGGTCAGACCATTATTGCTGGTATGGGCGAATTGCACCTCGAAATTATCGTGGACCGCATGAAGCGCGAATTCGGCGTGGAAGCCAACGTTGGCAAGCCTCAGGTTGCGTACCGCGAGACAATTCGCAACGTGGTCAAAGAAGTTGAGGGCAAGTTTGTTCGTCAGTCTGGCGGTCGCGGTCAGTACGGTCACGTTGTGTTGCGTGTTGAGCCAAACGAAGCAGGCAAAGGTTTCGAGTTCCTCGATGAGATCAAGGGTGGTGTGGTTCCTCGCGAATACATTCCTGCGGTTCAAAAAGGTATTGAAGAGTCTTTGAGCAATGGTGTGTTGGCTGGGTATCCGGTCGTTGACATCAAAGTTGCTTTGCACTTTGGTTCATACCACGATGTTGACTCGAACGAAACAGCGTTCAAGATCGCAGCTTCCATGGGTTTCAAGGAAGGTATGCGTCGTGCCAGCCCTGTGTTGCTAGAGCCTATGATGGCTGTTGAAGTTGAGTCGCCAGAAGATTACGCCGGCACAGTGATGGGCGACTTGTCCTCACGTCGTGGTGTGGTTCAAGGTATGGACGATATTCCTGGTGGCGGCAAGGCAATCAAGGCGGAAGTGCCATTGGCTGAGATGTTTGGTTATTCCACTACACTGCGTTCTTTGACGCAGGGTCGCGCAACGTACAGCATGGAATTCAAGCACTACAGTGAAGCACCGAAAAACGTAGCGGAAGCTGTGATCAGCGCCCGCGCCAAATAATTGAAATTAAAGAACTGAAAAGAGGTATTTGCAATGGCAAAAGAAAAGTTTGAGCGTAAGAAGCCACACGTAAACGTTGGAACGATTGGTCACGTGGACCATGGCAAGACAACATTGACGGCGGCGATCACAACAGTATTGGCGCGACTGAGCGGCCATGGTGAAGCCAAGGGCTACGACCAGATCGATGCGGCTCCGGAAGAAAAGGCGCGCGGCATTACGATTAACACAGCCCACGTTGAGTACGAGACAGAAACACGTCACTACGCACACGTGGATTGCCCAGGTCACGCCGACTACGTCAAGAACATGATTACTGGTGCAGCGCAGATGGACGGCGCAATTCTGGTCTGTTCAGCAGCCGACGGCCCCATGCCACAAACGCGTGAGCACATCTTGTTGGCTCGCCAGGTTGGCGTACCTTACATCATCGTGTTCCTGAACAAGTGCGACATGGTGGATGACGAAGAGTTGCTGGAGTTGGTTGAAATGGAAGTGCGCGAGCTACTTTCCAAGTACGACTTCCCAGGCGACGATGTGCCAATCGTAAAGGGTTCAGCCAAGCTGGCCCTGGAAGGTGACACAGGCGATTTGGGCGAAGGCGCAATCAAGCAGTTGGCAGCAGCGCTTGACAACTACATTCCAACACCCGAGCGCGCAATCGACGGCACCTTCCTGATGCCAATCGAAGACGTGTTCTCCATCTCTGGTCGTGGCACTGTAGTAACAGGCCGTATCGAGCGTGGTGTGGTGAAGGTTGGCGAAGAAATTGAAATCGTGGGTATCAAAGACACGGTCAAGACAATTTGCACGGGCGTGGAAATGTTCCGCAAGTTGTTGGATCAGGGTCAGGCGGGCGACAACGTTGGTGTGTTGCTGCGTGGTACCAAGCGTGAAGACGTGGAGCGTGGTCAAGTGTTGGCCAAGCCAGGTTCAATCAAGCCGCACACAGGGTTCAGCGCAGAAATTTACGTGTTGAGCAAAGAAGAGGGTGGTCGTCACACGCCATTCTTTAACAACTACCGTCCACAGTTCTATTTCCGTACAACCGACGTAACGGGCTCAATCAGCCTGCCCGAAGGCAAGGAAATGGTTCTTCCTGGCGACAACGTGTCGATCAATGTTGAATTGATTGCGCCAATCGCGATGGAAGAAGGTCTGCGTTTCGCGATTCGCGAAGGTGGCCGTACGGTAGGTGCTGGCGTAGTTGCCAAAATTACCAAGTAATACTTGGAATGCGCCCGCATCAGTCAACTGGTGCGGGCAATTTTGAGGTGAGCCGAAAGTAATGTTTGGTCACACTCATTTAGCTCTTTAGGAAAAACCATGAACAACCAAAAAATTCGTATTCGCTTGAAAGCTTTCGATTACAAACTGATTGATCAGTCTGCATTGGAAATTGTTGAAACAGCCAAGCGCACCGGTGCTGTCGTAAAGGGCCCCGTTCCTTTGCCTACCCGTATCAAGCGATTCGATATTCTGCGTTCGCCTCACGTGAACAAGTCTTCACGTGACCAGTTTGAAATCCGTACTCATCAGCGTTTGATGGACATCGTGGATCCTACAGACAAAACTGTAGACGCCTTGATGAAGTTGGATCTGCCGGCTGGTGTGGATGTTGAAATCAAGTTGCAATAAATTTAATTAACGCATATAATCTTTGGCTAACCTTTTCAAAAGGTTAGCTTTAGATAGAATTTAATCATTCGGCCAATCGTAGCCGAAATTGGAGAAATCATGAGTCTAGGCCTTATTGGTCGCAAGATCGGCATGATGCGCATCTTTACAGACGCGGGTGTTTCTATTCCTGTGACTGTTGTGGATGTGTCTTCTAACCGTGTTGCGCAGCTCAAAACACTCGAACAAGACGGCTACACAGCCGTTCAGCTTGCCTACGGGTCCAAGCGAGCCTCCCGCGTTGTCAAGGCGCAGGCTGGTCACTTTGCAGCAGCTTCTATTGAGGCGGCATCTTCCCTTGTTGAATTCCGTGTTGATACAGCCAAGCTTGCTGAATTGCAAGTCGGTTCTGCTGTGTCTGCTGAAATTTTCGCGCCAGGTCAAAAAGTTGACGTCAGTGGCGTAACGCAGGGTAAGGGCTTTAGTGGCGCTATTAAGCGTCACCACTTCAGCTCGCAGCGCGCGTCTCACGGTAACTCGATCTCGCACAATGCTCCTGGTTCAATCGGTATGGCTCAAGATCCGGGTCGAGTATTTCCTGGTAAGCGCATGGCCGGCCAGTTGGGTAACGTAAATCGCACCACCCAGAATCTGGAAGTGGTTCGTGTAGACGCCGAGCGTGGTCTGCTTTTGATTAAGGGCGCTGTGCCTGGATCAAAGGGTGGCCAATTGTTGGTTAAGCCAGCTGTCAAGGCAAAGGCGTAAGGGGAACCAGATGGAATTGAAAGTCATTAGTGATTCTGGGCAGGCCTCTCAAACTGTTCAGGTTTCCGATGTTGTGTTTGGTCGTGAGTACAACGAACCGCTGATTCATCAGTTGGTTGTTGCATACCAAGCCAACGCGCGTCAGGGTACGCGTCAACAAAAAGATCGTTCGGAAGTGCGTGCTTCAACGCGTAAGCCATGGAAGCAAAAAGGTACCGGCCGCGCGCGTGCTGGTGCGGTGTCCAGCCCATTGTGGCGTGGAGGCGGCAAGACCTTTCCGAACTCTCCCGATGAGAATTTCACCCAAAAGCTGAACAAGAAAATGTTCCGTGCTGGTGTTTGTTCCATCCTGTCTCAGTTGAGTCGCGAAGGTCGGTTGGTTGTGGTCGAGTCCTTGGACTTGGAAGCACCGAAGACCAAGTTGCTTGATCAAAAATTGAAAGGCATGGGTCTCGATTCAGTCCTGATGATTGTTGATTCAGTGGACGAAAACTTGTACCTGGCATCCAGAAATCTGCCCAATGTGGCAGTGGTCGAGCCACGTTACGCCGATCCCCTTTCCTTGATTTATTTCAAGAAGGTGGTTGCGACTCGTGCTGCAATCGACAAACTGCAGGAGATGTACGCATGAACACCCAGCGTTTAATGAAAATTTTGTTGGCGCCCATCGTCTCTGAAAAGAGCACCATGTTGGCCGACAAGCATGAGCAAATTGCTTTCAAGGTTTGCACCACTGCAACTAAACACGAGATCAAGGCGGCCGTGGAGCTGCTGTTCAAAGTTGAGGTTGAGGCTGTGCGTGTGGTTAACATTGCTGGCAAGCAAAAGCGCTTTGGCCGCACCATGGGGCGTCGCTCCGATGTGCGCAAAGCCTATGTTGCGCTGAAAGCTGGTCAAGAAATTAATTTCTCGGAGGCTGCGTAACATGCCATTAGTTAAATTAAAGCCAACGTCACCAGGCCGCCGTGCCATGGTGAAAGTGGTTCACCCGCATTTGCACAAGGGTGAGCCTTACGCGCCGCTGCTTGAGAAGAAGTCCAAGACTGCTGGCCGCAATAACAACGGTCGTATTACAACCCGTCACATGGGTGGTGGTCACAAGCAGCACTACCGCATGGTTGATTTCAAGCGCAACAAAGACGGTGTGCCTGCGAAAGTTGAAACGATTGAGTACGATCCAAACCGTACGGCGCACATTGCCCTGATCTGCTATGCAGACGGTGAGCGCGCTTACATCATTGCTCCTCGTGGTTTGCAATTGGGTCAAACTGTTGTGAATGGATCTGAGGCGCCAATCAAGATCGGTAATACATTGCCGATTCGGAACATTCCCGTAGGTACTACTGTGCACTGCGTTGAAATGTTGCCTGGCAAGGGTGCTCAAATTGCGCGTTCCGCGGGTGGTTCTGCCATGTTGCTGGCTCGTGATGGCACGTACGCCCAGATGCGTTTGCGCTCCGGTGAAATTCGTCGCGTTCATATTGAATGCCGCGCCACCATCGGTGAGGTTAGTAACGAAGAAAACAGCTTGAAGAAAGTGGGTAAGGCTGGTGCAACACGCTGGAAGGGCATTCGTCCAACAGTGCGCGGTACTGCGATGAACCCGGTAGACCACCCACACGGTGGTGGTGAAGGCAAGACCGGCGAAGGCCGTGTGCCAGTTAGCCCATGGGGCCAACCAGCCAAGGGCTACCGCACTCGCAACAACAAGCGTACCAATTCGATGATTGTTCAGCGTCGTCACAAGCGTTAAGTGGGGTAAACAGATATGTCTCGTTCATTAAAAAAAGGTCCTTTCTGCGACGCCCACTTGATCAAAAAAGTGGAGACTGCTGCAGCATCCAAGGACAAGCGTCCAATTAAAACTTGGTCCCGTCGCTCGACTGTACTCCCTGAGTTCATCGGTCTGACAATCGCTGTTCACAATGGCAAGCAACATGTGCCTGTGTACATCAACGAAAACATGGTTGGTCACAAACTCGGTGAATTTGCGTTGACTCGCACATTCAAGGGTCACGCGGCCGACAAGAAGGCCAAGCGATAAGGGGTAGGAAATGGAAACTCGTGCAATTTTGAAGGGTGTTCGCTTGTCTCCTCAGCGTGGCCGTATGGTCGCTGACTTGATTCGCGGTAAAAAGGTTGATCAAGCCTTGAACATTCTTGCTTTCTCACCACAGAAAGCGGCATTGATTGTGAAGAAAGTGTTGGAGAGTGCAATCGCCAACGCCGAGCACAACGATGGCGCCGACGTTGATGAACTGAAAGTAAAAACCATTTACGTGGAAGAGGGGCCTGTGTTGAAGCGCTTTACGGCGCGCGCCAAGGGTCGTGGCAATCGTATCACTAAGAAGACCAGTCACATTTATGTGACGGTTGGAAACTAAGGGGGTTACATGGGTCAGAAGATTAACCCTACGGGCTTTCGCCTCGCGGTATCACGCAACTGGGCTTCTCGCTGGTACGCATCGAATCGTGATTTCTCCAAGATGCTTCTTGAGGACATCCAGGTTCGTGATTTCTTGAAGAAGAAGTTGAAGAATGCGTCAGTTGGTCGTGTTCTTATCGAGCGTCCCGCCAAGAATGCGCGCGTCACAATCTATTCGGCACGTCCGGGCGTTGTGATCGGCAAGAAAGGCGAAGACATCGAATTGTTGAAGGCCAGTTTGCAGAAATTGGTTGGCGTGCCTGTTCACGTGAATATCGAAGAAGTTCGCAAGCCTGAAATTGACGCGCAGTTGATTGCTGATGGTATTTCCCAGCAGCTTGAGCGCCGTATCATGTTCCGTCGTGCAATGAAGCGCGCGATGCAAAACGCGATGCGCATGGGTGCCCAGGGCATCAAGATCATGTCTTCAGGCCGACTGAACGGTATCGAAATCGCGCGTACTGAATGGTACCGTGAAGGTCGTGTGCCTTTGCATACACTGCGCGCTGATATTGATTACGCTACAAGCGAAGCCGCAACAACCTACGGCATTATCGGTATCAAGGTCTGGGTATACAAAGGCGATACATTGGGTCGCGGTGATGTTGCCGCTGCACCAGTTGAAGCCGAAAAGGAAGAGCGTCGTCCTCGTCGTCCTTCCACACGTCCAGCCGGGGCCGGTGCGCGCAAGGCGCGTAAACCCGAAGGTGCTAGCGCAGCAGCTAGTGGTTCAAACAAAGAGGAAGGCGCTGCCAGCACTTCCTCAGAACAGTAATCTAGGAGCGCATGATGTTACAGCCATCACGTCGCAAATATAGAAAAGAACACAAAGGCCGCAATACTGGTCTGGCCACTCGTGGCGCAAGTGTTTCTTTTGGTGTTTACGGTCTGAAGTCTACTGGTCGCGGTCGTTTGACGGCACGCCAGATCGAATCAGCTCGTCGAGCCATGGTTCGTCACATTAAACGTGGCGGTAAGATTTGGATTCGCGTGTTTCCGGACAAGCCAATTACCAACAAGCCTGCGGAAGTTCGTATGGGTAACGGTAAAGGTAGCGTTGAGTTTTACGTGGCTGAAATTCAGCCCGGTAAGGTGCTCTACGAGATGGACGGTGTGAGTGAAGAGTTGGCGCGTGAGGCTTTCCGCCTGGCGGCTGCCAAGTTGCCTCTTCCTTGCGTGTTCGTTACACGTCAAATTGGGAGTTAAGCAATGAAAGCTTCTGAATTGCGCGGCAAAAGCGCTGCAGAATTGACTAAAGAGTTGGAAGAGTTGTTGCGTGCACAGTTTTCGCTGCGCATGCAGGCTGCTACGCAGCAGCTGACCAACAACTCCCAGTTGGCAAAAGTACGTAAAGACATCGCTCGTGTTAAAACAGTGATGACTCAATCGAAGAGGTCCGCATGAGCACCGAAGCGAAAGTTAGTTTGAAACGTACCCTGGTGGGGCGCGTTGTAAGTGACAAGATGACCAAGTCAGTAGTTGTGATGGTTGAAAATCGTATCAAGCATCCAATTTATGGCAAGTACATCGTTAAGTCACACAAATACACTGCTCACGATGAAAGCAATGAAGTCGGAGAGGGTGATTTGGTTGAGATCTGCGAAGGTCGTCCAATTTCCAAGACAAAATCTTGGAGTGTGACCAAAGTGTTGGAGAAAGCGAAAATCATTTGATTTTTGTCTTGCTCAAGTAATTCAAGCCTGCTAATATAGCAGGCTATCTTTTCAACCCTTGCGGGACCAAAACTGGTTGCGAAAGCGATTAAGTTGGTTTGACAATCCATGATACAAATGCAATCACGGCTAGATGTGGCCGACAACACGGGTGCGCGTTCTGTAATGTGCATCAAGGTCCTTGGTGGTTCCAAGCGCCGCTATGCGGGCATTGGTGACATCATCAAGGTGTCCATTAAAGATGCGGCCCCACGCGGTCGCGTCAAGAAAGGCGAGATTTACAACGCTGTGGTCGTGCGCACGGCCAAGGGTGTTCGTCGCCCGGATGGTGCGTTGATTAAGTTCGACGGCAACGCAGCAGTTTTGTTGAATGCAAAACTTGAACCCATCGGTACCCGTATTTTTGGCCCAGTGACACGCGAACTTCGTAATGAAAAGTTCATGAAAATCGTGTCGTTGGCACCAGAAGTTCTGTGAGGTAAATATGAACAAAATTCGCAAAGGCGATGAAGTGCTGGTTCTTAACGGCAAGTTCAAGGGAAAGAAAGGCGTTGTGCTTTCCCGTGTGAATGACGAGTACCTCTTGGTAGAGGGTGTCAATATCGTTAAGAAGCATCAAAAGCCAAATCCTATGAAGGGAGATGTTGGTGGTGTTGTTGACAAGACAATGCCCATTCACCAGTCCAATGTCAGTTTGTTTGACAAAGAGACAGGTAAGCCATCTCGTGTAGCCATCAAGCAGATGGATGGCAAGTCCGTGCGAGTACTGGTGAAAACCGGCGCTCAGTTGGCAAACTAAGGGGGCCGTCGTGTCACGTTTTCAAGAGTTTTATAGAAGCGAAGTGGTTGGTCAGTTGACCAAGCAGTTTGGTTACAAGTCGGTAATGGAAGTGCCTCGCATCACCAAAATCACGCTGAACATGGGCGTTGGTGAGGCGGTCAATGACAAGAAAATCATTGAGCACGCCGTTGGTGATCTGACAAAAATCGCTGGCCAGAAGCCAGTGGTTACAAAAGCCAAGAAGGCGATTGCGGGTTTCAAGATTCGTGAGGGTTATCCAGTTGGTTGTATGGTGACTTTGCGTGGCGACCGCATGTATGAATTCCTGGATCGTTTGGTAACGATCGCGTTCCCTCGTGTGCGCGATTTCCGTGGTGTGTCCGGCAAGTCATTTGATGGACGCGGTAACTACAACATCGGTATCAAAGAGCAAATTATTTTCCCTGAGATTGAGTACGACAAAATCGACGCACTTCGGGGTCTCAACATCAGCGTAACTACGACAGCGCGTACCAACGACGAAGCCAAGGCTTTGTTGACCGCTTTCAAGTTCCCGTTCCGTAACTGAGGTGTGACGTGGCAAAACTAGCTTTGATTAATCGTGAGAAAAAGCGCGCAGCCCTGGTCAAGAAGTATTCGGCCAAGCGTGAGGCTTTGAACAAGATTGTAAAAGATCAGTCGGTCAGTGAAGCAGACCGCTATGAGGCACGTCTTAAGTTGCAGGCGCTGCCAAGAAACGCGAACCCAACTCGTCAGCGTAACCGCTGCGAATTGACTGGTCGTCCCCGCGGCACATTCCGTTTGTTCGGTTTGGCCCGTAACAAGATCCGTGAAATTGCCATGCGTGGTGAGATTCCTGGAATCACTAAGGCAAGTTGGTAAGGGGTTCTAATTATGAGTATGAGTGATCCAATCGCCGACATGTTGACCCGCATTCGCAATGCTCAGGGTGTTGACAAGGTTTCGGTTGAGATGCCTTCCTCAAAAGTGAAGGTAGCTATTGCGCAGGTTCTTAAAGATGAAGGTTACATTGAGAGTTTCTCAATTGTAGGTGAGTCGGCAAAGCCTGTATTGAAAATCGAGTTGAAATATTATGCTGGTCGCCCTGTGATTGAAAAAATCGAGCGCGTTTCAAAGCCAGGTTTGCGTATTTACAAAGGTAAAGACGACATTCCTCAGGTGATGAATGGCTTGGGCGTGGCAATCGTTTCAACTTCCAAAGGCGTGATGACTGATCGCAAAGCCCGTACCACTGGTATCGGCGGCGAAGTTATCTGCTACGTGGCTTAAAAGGGGTAGTGAAATGTCAAGAGTAGCAAAAGCTCCCATTTCTGTACCTTCAAGTGTGCAGGTTACTGTGAATGGACAGGTTGTATCAGTGAAAGGCGGTAATGCCGAGTTGAAGCTGAATGTCAATTCTCTGGTGATGCCAGTGTTTGAAAATGGTGTGCTGTCTGTGAAGCCAGTTGTGGATACAACTGACGCGAACGCACAGGCGGGTACTGCCCGCGCATTGTTGGCGAATATGGTCAACGGTGTTAGCAAAGGTTTTGAACGCAAATTGCAACTGGTTGGCGTGGGTTACAAAGCTGCAGTTCAGGGTGATTCAATCAACCTGGCGCTCGGTTTCTCTCACCCGGTTGTTCACAAGCTGCCCGCCGGCGTGAAGGCTGAAACGCCAACGCCTACAGAGATCATCTTGAAGGGTGCCGACAAACAAGTGATTGGTCAAACTGCCGCTGAAATCCGCGCATATCGTCCACCAGAGCCTTACAAGGGCAAGGGTGTACGTTATTCGGATGAGCGTGTGGTTATCAAAGAGACCAAGAAGAAATAAGGCGCCAAGAGGTAAATCATGGAAACTAAACAAGAAGCACGTGCCCGTCGTGCAAAACAAACCAGACGTCGTATCGCACTTGCTCGTGCGACCCGTTTGTGTGTGTTCCGTACCAACTCCCACATTTATGCAGCGGTTCACTCTGCAGATGGTGGCAAAGTGTTGGCAGCTGCGTCTACCAATGACAAAGATCTGCGCGCTGAATTGGGCGGCAAGTCCGGTTCCAACAAGGCCGCTGCTGCATTGGTTGGGGCTGCTATCGCCAAGCGCGCTTTGGCCGCAGGTGTCAGCGAAGTTGCTTTTGACCGTTCAGGCTTTGCCTACCATGGTCGCGTTAAAGAACTGGCTGACGCTGCGCGTGAAGCTGGCTTGAAATTCTAAGGAGTGATCATGGCAAGAATGCAAGGTAAAAATGCCGCGCCTGAAGCGCGTGATGACGGCCTGAAAGAAAAAATGATCGCGGTAAACCGCGTGACCAAGGTTGTTAAGGGTGGTCGTATCCTCGGCTTCGCAGCATTGACCGTAGTGGGCGATGGTGATGGTAGCGTGGGTATGGGTAAAGGCAAGTCTCGTGAAGTTCCTGTAGCTGTTCAGAAGGCTATGGAACAAGCTCGCCGCCAAATGGAAAAAGTATCACTGCGTGATGGTTCCATCCACCACATTGTGTACGGTCAGCATGGCGCCTCCAAGGTGTTCCTGGCTCCAGCGCAAGAAGGTACCGGTATTATCGCGGGTGGCCCAATGCGTGCCGTTCTGGAAGTTGTGGGCGTTCGTAATATTGTGGCGAAAAGCCACGGTTCATCGAACCCGTACAACCTGGTACGTGCAACCCTGGATGCTTTGGGCAAGTTGCAAACCCCAGCTGAGATTGCCGCCAAGCGCGGTTTGTCAGTTGAAAAGTTATTTGAGGCTTAATCATGAGCGGATCTGTAAAAGTTACGTTGGTTAAGAGCATTATCGGGACCAAAGAAACTCATCGCGCAACCGTGCGTGGTTTGGGTCTGCGTCGTATAAACCATAGCCGAGTGCTGGTTGATACACCCGAAGTGCGTGGAATGATTAACAAGGTGTCCTACCTGTTGAAAGTTGAGGCTGCATAATGGAACTGAATACACTTGCACCTGCACCAGGCAGTAAGTTCAACCGCAAGCGTGTGGGCCGTGGTATTGGCTCCGGCTGGGGTAAAACTGCTGGCCGTGGTCACAAAGGTCAGAAGTCGCGCAGTGGTGGTTTTCACAAGGTCGGTTTTGAAGGCGGTCAGATGCCGATGCACCGTCGCTTGCCCAAGCGTGGTTTCTCTTCACGTACTGCAGCGTTCAATGCTCAAATTCGTTTGACAGACTTGGATACATTGGCTGTTGATACCGTGGATATCCTGACGTTGAAGCAGGCTGGTCTTGTGCCAGCCCAGACTTTGGCTGTGAAGGTGATTCTGGCTGGAGAGATCAAGCGTGCTGTTGTACTCAACGGCATTAAGGCAACGAAAGGCGCAGCAGAGGCCATCGCGGCAGCTGGCGGCACCATTAACGCTTAAGAGAGCATCGCGTGGCCTTTAATCCATCTACATTGGCGTCATCCAACAAATTTGCTGATCTGCGCAAGCGCTTGGTATTTTTGTTGTTGGCTCTGATTGTGTATCGTATTGGCGCACACATTCCAGTACCTGGGATTGATCCTACTCAACTGAAGCAGTTGTTTGATAGCCAGCAAGGCGGAATCTTGGGCATGTTCAACATGTTCTCAGGTGGTGCGCTTTCGCGTTTCACAGTTTTCGCTCTGGGTATCATGCCGTACATTTCGGCTTCGATTGTCATGCAGCTTGCCAGTGTGGTTGTACCTCAGCTAGAGGCTTTGAAAAAGGAAGGTGAAGCGGGTCGTCGCAAGATTACCCAATACACACGCTACGGCACCTTTTTCCTTGCCACTTTCCAAGCGATCGGTATTTCGGTGGCCTTGGAGTCTCAGGCTGGGTTGGTAATTGATCCAGGAATGGCATTTCGCTTTACAACTGCTGTTTCTTTGGTCACTGGCACCATGTTTTTGATGTGGTTGGGTGAGCAGATCACCGAACGCGGATTGGGTAACGGAATTTCAATCTTGATCTTTGCGGGTATTGCGGCGGGCTTGCCTGGTGCAATTGGCGGTTTGTTCGAGCTGGTTAGAACTGGTGCGATGAACTCCTTGATTGCCTTGATGATTGTTGTGCTGGCAGTTGCCGTGACCTACCTGGTTGTGTTCGTAGAACGTGGTCAGCGAAAAATCACAGTCAACTACGCAAAACGACAGGTCGGTAACAAGATCTATCAGGGGCAAACTTCACATCTGCCATTGAAGTTGAATATGGCTGGTGTTATTCCTCCGATTTTTGCGTCAAGCATTATCTTGTTGCCTGCAACGTTGACTAGCTGGTTTGGTTCAGGTGACGGTGCTGTGGTTGGTATCCTTAAAGAAGTGTCTCAGACATTGTCTCCAGGCCATCCTCTGTACATGCTGTTGTACGCAGCTGCGATCATTTTCTTCTGCTTTTTTTACACGGCATTGGTGTTTAACAGCAGGGAAACTGCGGACAACTTGAAGAAAAGCGGTGCATTTTTGCCGGGAATTCGTCCTGGGGAACAGACGTCACGATACATCGACAAGGTGTTGACACGTTTGACCTTGATTGGCGCGGCCTACATCACTTTGGTGTGTTTGCTGCCTGAGTTCCTGGTTTTGGGATTGAGTGTTCCGTTCTATTTTGGCGGTACATCTCTATTGATTATTGTAGTGGTTGCGATGGATTTCATGGCTCAGGTTCAGGCCTACGTGATGTCCCAGCAATACGACAGCCTCTTGAAGAAATCAAGCTTCAAGGGCTCTGGATTAACGAGGTAGTGATTGTCTAAAGACGACGTTATCCAAATGCAGGGAGAGGTAGTAGAAAACCTCCCTAACGCCACTTTTCGAGTGAAATTGGAAAATGGTCACGTGGTGCTTGGTCACATATCGGGCAAGATGCGCATGAACTATATTCGCATTCTTCCTGGTGACAAGGTGACGGTTGAGTTAACACCGTACGACTTGTCCAGAGCACGAATTGTTTTTCGAGCCAAATGAATTGGTTCTTTTTGGAGTTTCGCCATGAAAGTTCAGGCATCTGTAAAAAAGATTTGTAGAAAATGCAAAGTGATCAAGCGCAAAGGCGTTGTTCGCGTGATTTGTTCTGAGCCGCGCCACAAGCAGCGTCAAGGTTAATAAAAGGGGATTTAAATGGCTCGTATTGCCGGCATTAACATTCCAAGCCACCAGCATACCGTTATCGGTCTGACTGCTATTTTCGGCATTGGTCGTTCCACCGCCAAGAAAATTTGTGCAGTGACCTCAATTCCAGAGTCCAAGAAGGTTAAAGACCTCGACGACGCGGATTTGGAAAAGCTGCGTGACGAAGTGGGCAAGTACCTTACAGAAGGTGATCTGCGCCGTGAAGTAACCATGAACATCAAGCGTTTGATGGATTTGGGTTGCTATCGTGGTTTCCGTCACCGCAAGGGTCTGCCTGTACGTGGTCAGCGTACCCGCACGAACTCGCGTACTCGCAAGGGTCCGAAGCGTGCTGGTATCGCACTGAAGAAATAATCAGGTAATCATAGGAAGGTTAGCCAAATGGCCAAAGGAACAGCGAATAACCGCGCACGCAAGAAAGTCAAAAAGAATATTTCTGACGGTATTGCGCACGTACACGCCTCATTCAACAACACCATCATCACCATCACGGATCGTCAGGGCAATGCGCTGGCTTGGTCTACATCCGGTGCTCAGGGTTTTAAGGGCTCACGCAAGTCCACTCCCTTTGCTGCCCAGGTGGCTGCTGAAGTTGCTGGCAAGGCTGCACAGGAATGCGGTATCAAGACAGTTGAAGTGCTTATCAAAGGACCAGGCCCAGGCCGTGAGTCTAGCGTACGTGCTTTGAATGCATTGGGTATCAAAGTGACCAGTATTTCTGACATCACTCCGATCCCGCACAACGGATGTCGTCCTCCCAAGCGTCGTCGCATCTAATTTTTTAAGACCATTGTTCGTCAGATCGTTTGACGAACTGAAGCGATTTACATCGCGTAATGAAAGAGGTTTCAAGTGGCTAGATATACAGGTCCAAAATGTAAGTTGTCTCGTCGTGAAGGCACAGACTTAAGTCTGAAAAGCGCACGTCGTAGTCTCGATTCCAAGTGCAAACTTGATTCAAAGCCAGGTCAGCATGGTCGCACCTCGGGTGCTCGTACCTCTGATTACGGTCAACAATTGCGTGAAAAGCAAAAAGTGAAACGTATGTACGGTGTGCTGGAAAAGCAGTTCCGTCGTTATTTCGCAGAGGCTTCACGTCGCAAAGGCAACACTGGCGAAACATTGCTGCAGTTGCTGGAATCTCGTTTGGATAACGTGGTTTATCGCATGGGTTTTGGCTCCACTCGCGCCGAAGCACGTCAGCTGGTAAGTCACAAGGCAATTTTGGTGAATGGCAAGGCCGTAAACATTCCTTCATATGCTGTGAAGTTGAATGATGTGGTTTCCATTCGCGAAAAGTCGAAGACACAGGCGCGCATTGTTGAGTCTGTTACTTTGGCCGAACAGATGGGTTTCCCGCTGTGGGTTAATGTGGATGCCAAGAAAATGGAAGGCTCTTTCAAGAGCATTCCCGATCGCGCAGATCTCTCCCAAGAGATCAATGAAAGCTTGATCGTCGAATTGTACTCACGTTAATTTTTTAACTGATCCCAGGGATCCCCAGCCTTATCGGTGTAACGAGCCGAGGGTATTGAAAAGGATTTTGAATGTTTAATGCTAGCTTGCTGAAGCCACGTATTGTTGAGGTCGAAACAGTCGCCCCCAATAGTGCAAAAGTTGTAATGGAGCCGTTTGAGCGTGGTTATGGCCACACTCTAGGTAACGCTCTGCGTCGCGTATTGCTGTCATCCATGATCGGCTATGCACCCACTGAGGTGTCAATCGCTGGTGTGGTTCACGAATACTCGACCCTGGATGGTGTGCAGGAAGATGTAGTTGACCTGTTGTTGAACCTGAAGGGTATCGTGTTCAAGCTTGAGTCACGCGACGTTGTGACCGTGACTTTGAAGCGCGAAGTTGAGGGCGTTGTGACAGCGGGCGATATTGAGCTGCCCCATGATGTTGAAATCATCAATCCGGATCACGTGATTGCTCATTTGTCGCAAGGCGGCAAGCTGGACATGCAAATCAAAGTGGAAAAGGGTCGCGGTTACGTGCCAGGTTCAGTTCGTCGTTTTCCTGATGAGCCAAGCAAGGCAATTGGTCGCATCGTGTTGGATGCTTCATTCAGCCCGGTTAAACGTGTTTCATACGCAGTGGAAAGCGCGCGTGTAGAACAGCGTACTGATCTTGACCGTTTGGTTATGTCCATTGAAACCAATGGTGTGTTGTCGCCTGAAGAATCCATTCGTCTGGCAGCCCGCATTTTGGTGGAGCAGCTGTCTGTGTTTGCTGCGCTGGAAAATACGGCTGAGCCTGAGGTTTCTCAGCGTGCACCACAGGTTGATCCAATTCTGTTGCGCCCAGTCGATGATCTGGAACTGACAGTACGTTCAGCAAACTGCTTGAAAGCAGAAAACATTTATTACATCGGCGATCTGATTCAGCGCACGGAAAACGAGTTGTTGAAGACTCCTAACCTGGGTCGCAAATCATTGAACGAAATCAAGGAGGTGTTGGCCGCACGCGGTTTGACACTCGGTATGAAATTGGAAAACTGGCCACCAGCCGGTCTCGATAAGCCCTGAGCTTAGCGTTTGTTAGATTGAAGGATATTTAAAATGCGTCACCGTCATGGATTGCGTAAACTAAATCGCACCAGCAGCCACCGCCTTGCAATGTTTAGAAACATGACCAACGCTTTGTTGCGTCACGAAGTGATCAAAACAACGCTGCCAAAGGCCAAAGAACTGCGCAAAATTGCAGAACCTATTATCACGATGGGTAAGTCGCCTACACTGGCCAACAAGCGTCTGGCATTCAGCCGTTTGCGTGACCGTGAAATGGTTGTGAAGCTGTTTGACGAGATTGGTCCTCGTTACGCAGCTCGCCCAGGTGGTTACATGCGCGTTCTGAAGTTTGGTTTCCGCAAGGGCGACAATGCACCAATGGCTCTTGTTGAGCTGGTGGATCGTCCAGAAACAGCGGAAATCGTAGAAATCGCTGAAGAGCAGGCCTGATTATTCAATACGGCTTGATGGGGCAACTGTGTTGCTCCGTCAAGTTCTGTTGAATATGCTTACGCTACAATCAGTTGCAAGAAAGCCGTGTTAGCTTATGCTGGCGCGGCTTTTTTGTTTTCCATGCTGGAACAGCGCGATTGTTACAGTTGTTAAGGATGTCGGTAAGTGACTGGTTCTACTGTATTGAATTTAAGCGGCGTGCGGAAAACCTATGGTGGACGCACAGTACTGAACGGGTTGGATTTTTCGCTGAGTGCTGGTGAGTGCGTTGCCTTGTTGGGCCCTAACGGCGCTGGAAAGTCGACTACGATCGCCTTGGCATTGGGCTTGGCTGAGGCCGATGTTGGTACTGTCAGTTTGCTGGGTCAGGGGCTGCCACAGAAAGGGCATATCGCTCGGCAGGAAGTGGGTGTCGTGCCGCAGTACGATGCGCTGGACCCTGACTTCACAGTGTTTGAGAACCTGTTGGTTTTTGGCCGTTACTTCGGTTTGCACGGAAGCAGATTAAGGGAGCGTGCCGAAGCTTTGTTGAGTTTTGCGCAACTGGTTAATCGCAGAAATGATTCAGTGGCGACTTTGTCGGGTGGAATGCGCAGGCGTTTAATGCTGGCTCGTGCCCTGATTAATCAGCCCAAGGTTCTGTTTCTGGATGAACCGACCACCGGACTGGATCCGCAGGCCAAGCATGTCATTTGGGATCGTTTGGTCGATTTAAAGCGTCAGGGCATGGCAATGTTTTTGACGACCCATTATATGGATGAGGCACAGCGTCTTGCCGATCGGGTGGCGGTGCTGGACCACGGCAATATTGTTGCCTGTGACAAACCACTCACCTTGATTCGCAATGTAGTAGGCCACGCTGTACTGGAGTTGTGGGGCACGGGCGCTGCGCGTTGTGTTTCCCAGATTATGGGGTCTCACGATGCGCCGATTGAACAACGTGGTGAAACTTTTTATTTTAGAAATGAAAAGGCAGACGAGATGCTGGAGGCACTCAAGCATTCCCCACAGGCCGATGTGGATTATATTTATCGTCCGGGAAATCTGGAAGACGTGTTCTTTAGTTTGACTGGCAGGGCCTTGCGTGATGATTAATTTTCATGCGGTTTTTCATGTGTGGCGTCGAAACTTTATGGTTTGGCGAAAGCTTGCGCTTCCATCGTTGCTGGGCAATGTGGTCGACCCGGTGATGGCATTGATGGCCTTTGGTTTGGGTTTGGGCTCAATGCTGCCCGACGTCGGCGGTATGCCGTATCTTAATTATTTGGCTGTGGGGGCTGTTTGTATCAGCGCCATGAATGCACCCACATTCGAGGCTTTGTATTCTGCCTTTTCTCGTATGCACACCCAGAAAACCTGGCAAGTCATTATGAACACGCCAGTGCGTTTGCGTGAGGTGGTTTTGGGCGAGTGTACCTGGGCCGCCAGCAAAGGCTTGATTAGTACTGGTGCGATGCTTTTGATTGTGGCGCTATTGGGTATTGGTGACTTGCAGTTTTGGGTGTTGTCCTGGCTGGTGTTGATTCTGGCCTGCCTGATGTTTGCGGGATTTGGGCTTTGTATTAATGCAAGGGCACCCAGTTATGACTTCTTCATGTTCTATTTCACCCTGGTGGTCACGCCCATGACTTTTTTATCGGGTGCGTTCTTTCCCAGGGCGCAGTTGCCTGAATGGTTAAGGGTGGTGGCGGACTTCATGCCTTTGTCTGTCGTGGTGGATGCCCTGAGGGGTATTTACGCTCGGGATTTCAGTTTGTTGCCGGCACTTTTGGCCCAAATGACTGTCTATGCCATGGTGGGTGTTGGGTTGGCCATGTTTCTGACTGAACGCCGGTTTAAGCGGAAAGGTGCATGAAAAATCAAGCGAAACGCTGTTGGGTGGCTTACACGACGACGGACTCAAAAGAGCGTGCGTCTTTAATGGCGCGTAGTTTGGTGGAAAAACAGTTGGTAGTTTGCGTGAATATTGTGGGGCCGGTGGAATCCGTGTACTCCTGGCAAGGCAAGGTCGAACAGACCACGGAATGGATTTTGATGATGAAGTTTTCTGAATCACAGTGTGAAGAATTGAAGATGGCTTTGCCGCGTTTGCACAGCTATGAAGTGCCGGAATTGATCATGTTTCCGATTGCTGATGGACATTCAGCTTACCTGGACTGGATTGCTGCCAGTGGAGCGGGAGTAGGGCATGAGTGAGCGAGCAATGCGTTTTATATCAATGGCGTTTTTGCTGTGCGCTGTTGTGTGGATAGGGCTTAGCCAAGCCCGAGCCAATGATTTCTTGCCTCCTGAGGAGGCTTTTCAATTCACACTGACTGTGCACGATGCTGCGTGTGTGGAAAACTGCCTGCTTGATGTTCGTGCCAAAGTGGCGCCGGAATATTACTTGTATCGGGAGCGATTTGCGCTTGAAAACCCGATGAATTTGCCTGTATTTGAATTTGTGGAGTTGCCACGTGGTGATCGCAAGTTTGATGAGTTTCTGAATCAGGAAATTGAGGCGCTTCGCGGTGAGATGGCGTTTCAGATTCGATACGGATTGGGCGATAACCCTGTGGATATGGCCAAGGCTGTAATGATTTCGCAGGGTTGTGCTGACGCTGGCTTGTGCTACCCGCCCATGACTACCCCCGTGGTTTTTCAGGAGCGAGGGTTGCTGGGTGGGGTCTTGGGTGGTGGCGTTGGTGCGTTTTTTGGTCAGAAACCTGATTCGCCGGCCGGCAACAGCAGTCAGTCGAGAGTTGGTTTGCCGGCGGATGAGGCGGGTGACTTGGCGAGCAGGCTGGCAGCACAGTCGTGGCTGGTTGTGCTCCCGGTATTTTTTGGTTTGGGTTTGTTGTTGGCATTTACACCCTGCACCTTGCCGATGTTGCCGATAGTGAGCAGCCTGGTGGTTGGACAACAGGCGGGTGGTAACAGCGAGGGCAAGGCCAGGCCGATGGCCTTGGCGTTGGTGTATGTGCTGGGTATGGCACTGACCTATGCCTTGTTGGGCGTGCTGGCTGGTTTGACTGGGCAAAGCCTGGTGATGGCCATGCAACAGCCGCCTGTGCTTTGGGCGTTTGGTGGCGTGTTGGCTTTGCTGGGTGTTGCCTTGTTGATGGGTTATTCATTGCAACTGCCTGCCAGTTTTCAGGGGTGGTTACAAGAGAAAACCGGTCGCCTGAAGGGCGGACAATTCATTCCGGTTTTGGTCATGGGTGTGTTGTCGGCATTGTTGTTGGGCCCGTGTGTAGCACCGCCATTGGCTGGGGCATTGTTGTATATCGGTCAAACCGGTGATGCGGTATTGGGTGGTGCAGCTTTGTTCCTGCTGGCCTTGGGTATGGGTTTGCCATTGGTGTTGTTTGCAGCTGGTGCAGGTGCTGCGTTGCCCAAAGCGGGTGCCTGGATGAGTTGGGTGTCGGCGGCTTTCGGTTTTGTGTTGCTGGCAGTTGCGGTGTGGACGATTACGCCGGTGACGCCGGTGTGGTTGGTGATGGCCATGTGGGCTTTGCTGGCTTGCATGACCGCCGCGGCCTTGTTTCATGGTGCAAGTAGTATGGCGACCATGGGATCACGAGGCAAAGTAATCAGCAAGACGTTCGGCTTGTTGTTCACGCTTTTGGCTTTGATTTATCTGATGGGACTGTTTTCCGGGTCTGGAAGCTTGCTTCAGCCCCTGGCAGGCTTGAATGGGCAGCCAAGAGGGGCTGCCGAGAGCGCAGTGAGTAATTCAATCGCTGGCAAACCCGCCTTTGAAAAGGTGGCCAGTGAAGACGTTGTGACCTTGATATCCACGAGTCCGCAACCGGTCATGCTCGATTTTTACGCAGACTGGTGTGTGAGTTGTAAAGAGTTTGAGTTGTTCACCTTGACTGACGCGACGGTGAAAGAAAAGTTGAAAGGTATTCGTTTGGTTCAGGTGGATGTGACAGACAACACTGCAGGTGATCAGACTTTGTTGAAGCGATACAGTCTGTTTGGACCGCCCGCAATTTTGTTTTTTCCGGCCGGAAAGACGGAGTCAATTCACCAAGTGATTGGCTTTCAGAATGCGAAGCGATTTGACGAAACCTTGAGTCAGATCCGACCCAACCTGGGTTTGTAATTCCGACTGGGGTTTCAGGGCTTTCCGAGGTGATTTCGTCCTTTGATCCATAAAATCAGTGCGATGGATATGACGCTGGACAATGCCATGAGTCCTACGCTGATCCAGAATCCATTTGGGTTTTTCAGAAGGGGAGTCTCCTCGAAGTTCATGCCAAAAATGCCGCTGATCAAAGTAAGTGGCATGAACAAGGCCGTCAACATGGTCAGCACAGTGACAATTTCATTGGTTTTGTGAGCGGTGGCTGAAAAGTGCAACTGCACCGCTGTCTCTGTGTTGGAGCCCAGCCGCCGCGTAAGGCTGACCACTCGTTCAAGGTGTTCAAGTGTATCCCGGGCGTTTACTTGCAAAGAGGCGGCCATCGGTCCCTCCCGTTCCTGTTCATCCTGCCAGTCTGTGAGTGCATCACGCTGGTCTTGTGCCACAGACTCTAGTCGGTTCATTTCGTTGCGTGCAGCCAGCAGGGCATTCCAGTCCTGAAAACGCTTACGCGGGTTCAACAAATCCCGTTGCCAGCGATCCAGTTGTTCTGAAATTTCAATTCGTGTTTCCATAAAACGGTCGACAAGGTTGCTCACCAATTGGATCATCAACTCATCTGTGCTGGCTGGGGCGCGTTTGAACTTCAGGAAAATCTCTATTTCATCGAGCGTTTTCTTGGGTGTGCTGTCCACAAACTGGCGAGCCATCGCAAAAGTACGGCTGTCTTTTGGACGGTACGTGATCAACAGTTTTGGGGTGATCACGAAAAACACCGGACGGGTTTTGATGCTGAGACGATTGTGTTCGTCGAACAGGGGTTTGCTGGACAGGGATCGAATAATCAGGATGTTGTAGCCGTCTCCGATGTCGAAATGGCTGGGGTGAAAAATGTTGCCCAGGTCTTCGAGGTGCAGTTCGTCTAGTTTGAAGCCGAGCAAGGGTTCTACGGACGGCAGCCAGGCAAGTTCCTCGTCAAGTTGCGTGTCGAACCACAGAAATCCGGATTCGGGCAGCCTGCTGGGCGCATCACTTAACTTTTTGATTGTGTCTTGAGTCAGATGCGTCCAGATTCCCATGTGCTTTACCCTTTTTTAAGCAGCTGTGCGGCGTCGAGTGCGAAGTAGGTGAGTATGCCATCGGCGCCAGCGCGCCTGAAGGCGAGCAAAGATTCGAGCATGACCGCCTTTTCATCGAGCCAGCCATTTTGCGCGGCTGCTTTGATCATGGCGTACTCGCCACTGACTTGATAGGCAAAGGTTGGGCGCGCGAATTTTTCTTTCACGCGCCACAGAATGTCGAGGTAGGACATGCCGGGTTTGACCATGACCATGTCGGCACCTTCGTCCAGGTCCATTCCCACTTCCAGCAGTGCTTCGTTGCTGTTGGCCGGGTTCATTTGATACACCTTTTTGTTGCCTTTGCCCAGGTTGCTGCTGGAGCCCACTGCATCGCGGAAGGGGCCGTAAAAAGCAGACGCATATTTTGCTGAGTAGGCCATGATGCTGGTGTGTATGCACCGGTTCGCTTCAAGCGTTTCACGAATTGCGCCAATGCGACCGTCCATCATGTCACTGGGAGCGACGATGTCGACACCAGCTTGCGCTTGCACCAAGGCTTGCATCTGGAGTACTTCGACGGTTTCGTCGTTCAGCACATAGCCGTTGTCGTCAATCAGGCCATCCTGGCCGTGACTGGTGAAAGGGTCGAGTGCAACATCCGTGAGCAACATCAGTTCAGGAAACCGCTTTTTCAGTTCACGCACGGCATGTGGCACCAAACCTTCGGGGTTGGTGGCTTCAAAGCCGTCGGCGGTTTTTTTCTCGGTTTCAATCACCGGAAACAGGGCCATGACTGGAACACCCAATT
This sequence comes from Limnobacter sp. G6BE5S, assembly GCF_058448965.1. Classification (NCBI taxonomy): domain Bacteria; kingdom Pseudomonadati; phylum Pseudomonadota; class Betaproteobacteria; order Burkholderiales; family Burkholderiaceae; genus Limnobacter; species Limnobacter sp. G6BE5S. Next base: position 154,200 of record NZ_JBZFLM010000006.1, on the reverse strand, counting down.
CCAGGCATTGTTCGGCTTTGGCAAACAACAGGTCGAGCGAAAGGCGTTCTACGCCGGGCATGGAGGCCACGACTTCGCGTTTGTTGTTTCCGGGTATCACGAACACGGGATAAATGAAATCGGCTGCGCTTAGCGTGTGTTCAGAGACCAGACGACGCAGTGCATCGGTTCTGCGCAGGCGACGAGGGCGGTGATAAAGGTGTTGGGTCATGGCGTGGGTGTTTCTGTTTCGGGTTTTGCTTCGGGTGGGCGGACCCAGTTCGATAGTTGCGTTTCCAGTTCAACCATACCTATTTTTTTCAGTGCGGACCAAAGTTGAACGGTGATTTCGTGGCCATTGACCCGATAAGGGTCGAGCGCCTTCTGGGTTGCGCGCAAGGCAAGTACTTGTTCTTGGCGGTTGAATTTGTCAGCTTTGGACAGCAGGATGTGCACCGGTAACTGGCGATGTCCTACCCATTTGATTAGCGCATAGTCAAGCTCAAGCAGACCGCGACGGCAGTCTACGATCAGTACCGTGCCCACCAAACTTGGCCGGTCAGCCAGGTAGCTACCCAGTTCTTTGTCCCACACGCTTTGACTTGTTTGTGCCAGTTGGGCAAAGCCATAGCCCGGTAGGTCAACCAGCCTGGCGATGGGTTCCGCCTGCTCGATAACATGGAAAAAGTTGAGAAGCTGCGTGCGGCCGGGCATTTTACTGGCATAGGCCAGTTGACGTTGCTTGCACAGAGTATTGATGGCCGTGGACTTGCCGGCGTTGGAACGCCCTGCAAATACGATCTCGGGGACGCTGGCGCCCGGGCATTCGACCATGCGAGATGCGGAGATCTCGAAATGCGTGTTGTGGAAATTGATTGTCATGCGCACATTTTAGATGCAAGACAGCCGCTTGAGTGGTTATAATCTAGGGTTTGTGAAAACTTTGCTGTGGTTGCGCGCCTTTGTTTGTTGGGGCAATGCTTTTGTTGACTTGCGCTGAGCGAAGTTTTTGAGATCACCGCACTATTTTTTGATGCACTTTTTGATGGGTTTGACCATGCTGAACAAGCTGACGACGCTTAAACTGAGTTCTCTGTTTGCCGCTTTGATGTTTTCAATGTCTGTGACCCAGGCTGCCGGCCCTGTAAAAGTGTTCAAGCCCGACTTGGCCAAAGGCAAGGAAATCATGCAACAGTGCGTGGCCTGCCACGGTGCTGACGGCAACGCTTCCGCGCCGATCTATCCCAAAATTGCCGGTCAGCATGCGGAGTACCTGTACAAGCAACTTGTGAACTTTAAATCTGGCAAGGATGGCGAGAAGCCCTTGCGCGAAAACGCGATCATGGCTGGTTTTGCTGCAGGCTTGTCTGATGACGACATGAAAAACGTGTCCGCGTACCTGGAGGCGCAAAAGCAGGCTCTGGGTTCAGCAAAGAACAAAGACACCTTGGCCTTGGGTGAACAGATTTACCGTGGCGGAATTGCCGAGAAAAAGATTCCTGCTTGTGCGGGATGTCACAGCCCCAACGGTGCAGGTATTCCTGCGCAGTATCCTCGCTTGGGCGGTCAGCATGCGCAATACACCGAGAGCCAGTTGGTGGCTTTCCGTGATGGTGTACGCAACAACAGCGAGCAAATGAGTGCAATTGCAACCAAAATGTCAGATAAAGAAATGAAAGCCGTGTCTGACTATATTGCAGGTTTGCGTTGAACATTTGATGCAATCGTCGGTCAAAAAAGGGGCTAAAGGTAGCCCCTTTTTTTTCGACATGGGCAAGAGTCAAAGAAGTGCAGAGAGTCAATAACGGGGAATCGTGTGAGTAGTTCAGGGGACATTGCAAACAATTTGAACCCACCAAAAATGGGTAAGCAGTCGTTTTGGGTCAGTGTGATGGAGCTGTTTGGTTCCATGCGCTTTGCCATCAGCCTGCTGACCCTGATATGTATCGCTTCAGCGATTGGTACGGTGGTGGGGCAGGCTGATCCCTGGGTGAATTACGTTAACCAGTTTGGACCTTTCTGGGCCTCGTTTTTCGAGCCCATGGGTTTGTTCCGCATTTACAATGCGCCTTGGTTCATCGCCGTGATGGCGTTTTTGGTGACGTCCACTTCCTTGTGCGTGTACCGCAACACGCCAAAAATGATCAAAGAAATGCGGGTTTATCGTGAGAATATTCGCGAAAACAGCCTGAAAGCATTTGCACATCGTTGGGAAGGCCGTTTTCACGAAAAGCCGGATACCCTGCCGGGCATTATCACGGAGTGGCTGGAACACAAGGGCTTCAAAGTGAAGCAGTCTGTGCGCGATAACGGCACCATGGTTGCCGCCAAAGCAGGCAGCGCGAACCGGTTTGGTTACATTGCGGCCCATTTGTCAATCATTGTGATTTGTATTGGTGGTTTGCTCGACAGCGGTGTTCCTTTGCAGGTGGCTGTATGGGCAACGGGAAAAACCCCGGTGACAGGGTCAGAGATTGCATCGGGTATTCCGGACAAGGCGCGCTTGGCGGAATCGAACCCCAGTTATCGAGCCAACTTGCTGCTGCCAGAGGGTGAAACCAGCCGGGTTGCCGTGCTGAACACCGATGATGGTTTGTTGGTGCAAGACCTGCCCTTCGAATTAACCTTGAAAGAGTTTCGAATCGATTTTTACAGCACAGGCATGCCCAAGTTGTTTGCCAGCGATGTGGAGGTTTTTGATCCTGACACCCAAGAACGTTTCGAAGCCACCATTGAAGTGAATAAACCGTTGATTTACAAAGGCGTAACGGTTTACCAGTCGAGTTTTGACGACGGCGGCACCAAGGTTCAATTGAAAGGCATTCCGCTGACTGGCGAGCGTGATTACCGCTTTGATCTGGACGGAGTGGTAGGCGGAGGCCGAGACTTGAGCCAGCTGCAGGGCGAGCCGAGCCGGGATTTGAAAGTGGAGTTCACTGCGTTCAAATCCATTAACGTAGAGGCTTTGCCTGTCGACAACGCCGACCAAGTGAGCGTGGATGATTTGGCACTGGGTAATGCCGATGCATTGTCACCATTCGAGACGAACCTGGCCAGTGTGTTGGGTCCTGGCGTGAAAGAAGACGCCAAAACCAAGTTTACGAACATCGGCCCCAGCATTACCTACAAGTTGCGTGATCAGGCTGGGCAAGCGCGCGAGTTTCACAACTACATGTTGCCAATTAATCTGGATGGTGGCCGTTACTACTTGGCAGGGGTACGTGAAACCCCCGCAGATGGGTTCAAATACCTTCGGATTCCGGTAGACGACAACGGTCAGTTAGAAGGGTTTATGCGTTTCCGTGCTGCGCTTCAGAGCGATGAGATTCGAAGAACGGCTGCACAGCGGTTTGCACAACAGGCATTTGGTGATCGACCCGACTCCACCCAACTGGTGGCCAGTGTGGCCGATAGTGCTCAACGTGCCTTGGAGCGGTTTGCTGGCTTGAACAATGCGTTGTCGGGTTTGCCTGCCATTGCCCAGTTTATTGAAAGCACGGTGCCCGAAGGTGAGCGGGAAAAAGCCAGTGATGTAATTATTCGCCTGTTGCAGGGTGCAATGTGGGAGGTTTATCAGCTTTCCCGCACTACAGCTGGCTTGCCACCGGCCGTACCCGACGAAGTGCATGGTCGTTTTGTACAAGATGCGCAAATTGCCCTGTCTGACTTGTCGCTGTATGGCGCGCCAGTGATGTTTCAGCTGGATCAGTTTGATGAGGTGAAAGCCAGCGTGTTTCAGTTGGCCAAGGCGCCGGGGCAATGGATTGTTTATTTGGGTTGTTTGTTTTTGTGCATCGGGGTATTTTCGATGTTCTACATTCGAGAGCGCCGGGCATTTTTCTGGGTGACCCAGGATGAGGTGGGCTCAAGAGTCATGATGGGCATGTCCACAACTCGAAAGACCATGGATTTTGAGAAAGAGTACGAGCAGTTTGTAAATGAATTGAACAGCAGGGCTGCGCCTAAAACAGCCCCGGCAGGAGATGCAGTATGAGTTCGACCTGGATTAACCAAACGCCTGCAGGTGGGAAGCCAAGCTTGCCCACCAAGAAAGCAGGTTGGTTTTCGAAATCATTTCATTGGAGCGATTTTGCGTTTGCAGCCTTGTTGATGGCCGCAGCGGGTTATGCCTCGCAGCAGTACCACAGTTTCATGGATGTCTATGAAATCAGCATATTGTGGAGTTGTGTGCCGGTGGTTGCTTACATGGCTTACCGTTGGGGTTCGCTCAAGTGGTTGATTTTGACCGTTGCGGGTTTAAGCCTGTTGGCGATTTCAAGCTATGGCGGTGATTTGGCAGCGGCCGAACAAAAGTTTTTCCTGAAATACCTGCTGTCTAGCCAGTCTGCAATCTTGTGGATGGGCGTGATGTTTGTGGTGGCTACCGTGGCCTATTGGATAGGCCTGGTGGGCCGTTCGCCAACAGCCAGTTTCGTAGGCACTGCCCTGACTTGGGGTGCCGTGGTAATGGGCTTTGCCGGCATGTTTATTCGCTGGTATGAAAGCTACTTGATTGGACCAGATGTCGGTCATATTCCGGTGTCAAACCTGTACGAAGTTTTTGTGCTGTTTTCCTTGATTACAGCGATGTATTACCTGTTCTACGAGCAAGTTTACAAAACACGCCAGTTGGGTGCTTTTGTGATGCTGGTGGTGGTTGCAGCCGTGGGCTTTTTGGCCTGGTACGGTGTTGAACGCCAGGCTTACGCGATTCAGCCTTTGGTGCCGGCACTGCAAAGCTGGTGGATGAAGATTCATGTGCCAGCCAATTTCATCGGTTATGGCACCTTCTCGATCGCAGCCATGGTTGCGTTTGCTTACCTGTTGAAAGTGTATGCGCATGCCCCGAGCATCAAGGCGCTGATTCCCACCGGTATTCTGGGTGTGTTGATGTTCCTGGAGCCCATGGTATTTCGCACTGAGGGTATTTCAATTTACTGGGCCTTGTACTTGGGTATTGGTTGTGCGGTGGTGGGGGCTATTTTGTTGGCCCGCCGGCGAATTGCGGATGCCCTGCCTTCACTGGAAGTGCTGGATGATGTGATGTACAAGTCCATTGCTGTGGGCTTTGCATTTTTTACCGTGGCAACCATTTTGGGCGCGCTGTGGGCGGCTGAAGCCTGGGGTGCGTACTGGCAGTGGGACCCCAAGGAAACCTGGGCGCTGGTGGTGTGGTTGAACTATGCAGCCTGGTTGCACATGCGTTTGGTGAAGGGCTTGCGTGGTGTGGTTGCCTCGTATTGGGCTTTGGTGGGCTTGCTGGTGACAGGCTTTGCTTTCCTGGGTGTGAATATGTTCCTGTCTGGTTTGCACTCCTACGGCGAGCTGTAATCACTGTTTCTTGTTACAAAAAAGCCCCGGTTCTTTTGAATCGGGGCTTTTTTATGCACGGAAAAAAACCAGGCATTGAGCGCTGTTAAACGTCGAGTTCAGGGCGCAGCTGATCTTCGATGGTTTCGCGGCGACGAATCAATGTGACCTTCCCGTTTTCCACGAGGACTTCGGCAGCACGGCCGCGACTGTTGTAGTTCGATGCCATGGTCTGACCATAGGCACCTGCTGACAGAATGGCTAGGTAGTCGCCTTGTTCAATGGCCAGGGTACGGTTTTTGGCCAGCCAGTCGCCCGATTCGCAAACCGGGCCCACTACATCATATTCTTGTGCCGCGGCATGGGGGTTGTTCTGCACAGCCACCACGCCGTGAAAAGCCTTGTACATGGCGGGGCGCATCAGGTCATTCATGGCGGCATCGACAATTGCGAAGTGCTTGCCCTCGTTTTCTTTCAGGAATTCCACTTGGGTGAGCAGCACACCCGCATTGCCTACAATGGAGCGGCCTGGTTCGAATGACAAGGTTGGCATGCTACGGCCCTTGGATTGGGCCCAGCTTTTCACTTTGGCAATCAGTTTTGGCAGTACTTCAGCCGGTGTGGGTGGTGTTTCATCAAGATAACGAATGCCGATACCGCCGCCCAAGTCGAGGTGGTGTATTTCGATGCTCTCCAGCGCCAGCTGGTCCAGCAGTGCCAGCACCCGGTCAAGCGCGTCAAAGTAAGGGCTGGCGTCGGTCAACTGTGAGCCAATATGACAATCAATGCCATGAACGTTCAACCAAGGGTGCGCATTGGCAAACTGGTATACCCGTTTGGCTGCATTCATGGAGACGCCGAATTTGTTCTCTTTCAGGCCTGTGGAAATGTAGGGGTGGGTTTTTGCATCCACGTCTGGGTTGACCCGCAGCGATACGTTGGCGATGCGTTGCATTTTTTCTGCCACTTGAGCCACACGTTGCATTTCCGCTTCAGATTCGACGTTGAAGCACCCCACACCTTGCTCGAGTGCGTATTCGATCTCTTGGGTGGATTTGCCTACGCCCGCAAACACTGCTTTTTCGGGGGCACCACCGGCCGCAATGACACGCGCCAACTCACCGGCAGACACGATGTCGAATCCGGCGCCTTCCTGGGCCAGCAATTTCAGAATGTGGATATTGGAGTTCGCTTTGACCGCGTAGCAAATCGTGACCTGGGCCAAACCCTGGCAGGCGCTGGCATAGGCGCGATAAGCGGATTTGATGGAGGTGGCGGAGTACACATACAAAGGAGTACCAAATTCCTGCGCCAAGCCTGAAAGCTCTGTGCTTTCGAATTGAAGTTCGCCACTGGCTGCATCAAACTGCAAGTGAGGGTTGAGGTCGCTGGGCTTCACTGAATTGTTTTGCACGGTAAAATTTGCTCGAAAATTGAAGGTTTAGCGGTTTTGTTCTTGTTCAGGTTTGTCGTAGCCAGCAGGCTTTGGCAAGGGGGCCGGTGGCTCGGGCAAATAAAGTGGCCCGCGTTGGCCACACGCATTCAAGCCCAGCGCAAACAGGGTGACAATAGCCAATGTTCTTAGAGGTGATTTTTTCATGACAGATACAGAATTCCAGGCCGTGGTGGATGCCACCTTGGTTCAAGTAGAAGAGTATATTGAATCCTTGGTCGATACGCTTGACCTTGATGCAGATTCAATGCGCTCGGGCAATGTATTAACCCTTGATTTTGAAGACAAAGGCAAGATGATATTGAACAGCCAGGTGGCCAACCACGAGCTGTGGCTGGCTGCGAAATCAGGCGGGTTTCATTATCAATATTCCAATGGCGACTGGTTTGACACCCGCAGTAAAGTCCCTTTTAAAACCCACTTTGTGGAACTGCTGAGTGGTCAATTGGGGCAGGCCTGCCCCAAGTTTTAATCGGTTCAGTTGTTGCCAAAAAGTCGCTCAATCTCGTCCCGAGGCTGATCGCGCGAGCGGGCTGGTGCAGCATGACTGGTGCCATCGCCCCCGCCGGTCGGGTTGCTGTTAATTGGCCTTTCCCCACTGCCTTCCAGCATGCCGCCCAATCCTTTCAAGAAGTTGAACAGGCTTGGAATGTCATCACTGCCACCGTTTACATCAATGCGGGCTACACCGTTGCCGGGCGTGTATTCGGAGTAGTAATAATTTCCGTCGATGTATTCGATGCCAGGCGGCACCACTTGTGGTTTCTCAGGCAGGTCGGCCAACGCCACTTTCATGTAATCAATCCAGATTGGCAGGGCCAAGCCGCCACCCGTTTCGCGGGCCCCCAGGTTTCTGGGTTGGTCGTAGCCCACCCAGGCAACCGCTGAAATATCCCTGTTGTACCCGGCAAACCAGGCGTCGTGGCTGTCGTTGGTGGTACCTGTTTTGCCAACAATGTCGCCACGGTTCAGCACTTTAGCCCGTGTTGCGGTGCCGCGTTCAACAACCTCGCGCAACAGGCGTGTGGTCAGGAATGCATTTCTGGCGTCGATGACCCGGTTGGCCTCTTCGCCCGCCACCGCTGGTCGCGCACGCGCAACAATGCGGCCTGTGCCATCGGTAATTTTTTCAATCAGATAGGGCTTTACGCGATAGCCCGAATTTGCAAACACGGCAAATGCGCTGGCCATTTGTAGCGGGTTGGTGGTGACCGCACCCAGTGCCATGGTTAGATAGGGCGGTACGTTGGCCGCGGGAAAGCCAAATTGGGTGGCCCAGCGCTGACCGTATTGCGGGGTGATTTCTTGCAACACGCGAATGGACACCATGTTTTTGGACTTGGCCAAGCCTTCTTTGAGCAGCATGGGCCCATCGTACTTGCCGTCGTAGTTTTTCGGGCTCCAGTCTTTTCCACCTGGTGTGTCCGCAGGTACGAAAATGGGCTCGTCTGCTACCAGTGTGGTGGGCGTAATGCCTTTCTCAAGCGCCGCGGAATACACAAAAGGCTTGAACGCCGAGCCAGGTTGGCGAGTGGCTTGCGTGACATGGTTGAATTTGTTGCGCGAGAATTCAAAGCCGCCTGACAGCGCGCGAATGGCGCCGTCTTTGGTGTTGATGGCGATAAATGCCGCTTCTACTTCAGGCAGTTGCGTGAGCATCGGAGGCTGGTCTTTGCGCTTTAAAATGCGCACGACAGCGCCACGCTTCAGTCGTTTGTTGGCAGGCGCGCGCTCATTGAGCCAGCTTTCCGCAGGCTTCAGGCTTGCGCCAGTGAGTTTCAAGGGTTCGCCTGCACCCTGTGATACAACAACTTCAGTGGGGCTGGCAGACAGCACAACCGCGCTTTGCAAAAAGCCGTAGTCGGAGTAATCGCTGATGTTGTCACCAATGACTTCTTCAGCTTCTTTGGGGTCGTTGGGTAACTCAATGTAACCTTCTGGGCCGCGAAAGTACTGTCGCAGTTCGTAGTCCATCACGCTGTTGCGCAATGCGCGCTCGGCCGCGCGTTGTTCTTTGGCGATCAGTGTGGTGGTGACGGTGATGCCCGAGGTATAGGCTTCTTCGCCATACATTTCAACCACAGCCTGGCGGGCCATTTCAGCGGCGTAGTCTGCCTTGATGGTCAGGCCCGTTGTGGCTTCGATATCGTCGCCGTTGACTTTTCGGTTGCGGTACACCAGCTCGGTTTTCAGTGCCTCTTCGAATTGCGTATCGTCGATATATTCCAGGTTGTTCATGCGGCGCAGTACATATTCCTGGCGAACACGGGCACGGCTGGGGTTCACAATTGGATTGTAGGCAGAGGGGGCTTTGGGCAAGCCCGCCAGCATGGCTGCTTCGGCGGCATTGATATCGCGCAGGGGTTTGCCAAAATAAACCTGTGAAGCGGACTGAAATCCATAGGCACGTTGGCCCAGGTAAATCTGGTTGATGTACAGCTCCAGAATTTCGTCTTTGCTCAGGCTGTCTTCGATTTTATAGGCCAACAATACTTCGTAAAGCTTGCGTGTCCAGGTTTTGTCGCGAGTCAGGAAAAAATTCCGTGCCACCTGCATGGTGATGGTACTGGCACCTTGCGTGCGCCCACCCGAGGTGACGTTGGTGACCAAGGCGCGTGCAACGCCCATGAAGTCAATGCCGCCGTGCTGGTAAAACCGGTCATCTTCTGCTGCCAGAATGGCCTGTTGCATGACGAGGGGCACTTCAGTGATGTCCACCGGGCGGCGACGTTCTTCCCCGAATTCACCGATCAGCACCCCGTCTGTGGTCAACACGCGCAACGGCACTTTGGGTCGGTAATCGGTCAGCGTGTCCAGGTCGGGCAGCTTTGGAAAAATTAGCGCCAGGGCGACGCCAACCAAGAGTGCGCCTGACACACCCAAACCAATAAGTACGGCGAGGGTGGTTGCGATAAAGCCATCGGAGTGGTGCTTGAGGCGGATTTTGTTTGAATTCACAGGTCGGTGCAGGATTGGTGTTAGTGGCTACATTGTATCTGCCAACGCACGGGAATTTCCGATCGTTGACTCTAGTGATGAATTCATGGTCTCCCCCTAGTGGTTGTCCCCCTCCAATGAGGGTTAGCTGCTTGCGCTGAATTCTCTACCCTGAAGCTCTACCTTGCTCAGGGTTTACTCATGAAATCAGCTCGACATTGGTTTTTCAGCTTGCACGCGGGCGCGGCCCACGCTTTGTCCATCTCTTTCAGCGGAGGACGGTGGCGGTGGGTTTATGGAGAAATAGAGCGTCAACAGATTTTGTCCTTCAAATCGATCAGGGCTTCGGGTGGCGGTACTTTGGAGGTCGTCCCGAAGGATGATGCCCTGTTGAGCGCAGTGTCGCTTGAGCGGGCGATTGCCCTGGTAATTCGGGAATTGCCGCCTGCTTTGCCCAGACCGCAGTATGTGGTGGTCTCCGTGCCGTCCAAACATGCTTATTTGGGTGAGATTGGTGTTGCCAAGGATGAACGCGAGAACTTGATCCGGTTCCAGATCCAGGAGCTGATGGAGGCTGCTGCGGGGGAATCTGAACGCGAGGCGGCTTTTGATTGGCAGGTCAAGGCTGAGTTGTCGGATGGTAGCGTCAGTTTGGCTGTGGCAGGAATTGATCAAAAACAGGTGGATGAAATATTGCGCGCTTGTCAGGCGTGTGGGTTGACTTGCCTGGGCATTACGCTGGACACCGTTGCCGCCATGAACGGGTACTTGCAGATGGCACCTGCGGCGCTGAAGTCCGCTGACATCCGTTTTTTGCTGCACGGTGAGTTGTCTCGCAATCATGTTCGCTTGGCTGTTTTCTCGCAGGGCGTGTTGTTCAACGAAAGTTGGGAACACAGCGAGGAAGGATTCTCGGTGGTGCAAGCGGTGTCTGCACTGGAGCGTTTGGTGTCAACCTGGACCCGCGATGGCGCGCCCGAGGAAGTGGCCTCGGTTCGATTGATTCTGGGCGGCGAGTTGATGTATGCGAAAGGCTGCGAATCAACCGCCAAGCGCAGTCAGACCCTCTCGCCTCGTTTGATCGATATTGCACCCCGGAAGGAATTACAGGGACGCTGGCACGATGATGTGGTGCCTTTTGGTGCGCTGGAGGCCATGCCATGCGAGTGATTCTGTTCAATCTGTATCCCTATCGTGCGTTGCGTGAAAGACGCAAGAAGCGCCGCTTGATTGCTGAGCTGGCCGTGGGTTCTCTGCTTGGACTTGGCGTTTGTTACGCGATTGGAACTGAATTTGAAGCACGGGTAGACAGGCAGGAGATATTTCTTGGGCAGTTGAGTGCGATGGAGTCTGAGATGGCAGCCCGGGTGATTGAGGTTCAGGCCATGAAGGACAGGGTTGCTGTGCTGAATCGTCAGGTCAGTACTTTGGAGGCTGTGGAGAAAGAGTCGATTCTAGCGAGCAGGTGGGTTTCTTACCTGGATGGCACCGTGCCCTCCAACGTGTCCATGACACGGTTGTTTGTCAGCAAAGAGGTATTGATTCTCAATGGATTTACAGAAGCCGTGTCGAGTCTGGCTCAGTGGGTTGACCAAATGGAGGCGGGCAACGGTTTATTTGAGTCGGTTGATCTTGTGTCGGTAACCGAACCGAAAAAGACCGTGGATGGGGCGATTGATAACCGGCATCTGTTTGAAATCCGGGCAATTTTGCGAGGTACCAATCATGCGCCTGGATGAGCTGAGTCTACGGGATTTAATTGAAGAATTGCTTCTTCTGCCTTTTTCAAAAAGGCTTTTGCTGATCGCGGGAATCTGGCTGCTTGTTTTGGTGTTGGGGTTCATTCTGGTTTGGAAAAACAGTTTGGACACGAGCACGCAACTTGAGGTCAGCATTCAGGAATCCTTGGCACGTTTGGATACCCAGTCGCAATTGTTGCTGGACCAACCTGTGATCGAAGCGGAGCTGGCTCAGTTGGAGGTGCAGTTGCCCTTGTTGAAAATGGCGCTTCCCTCTGAGCGAGAGTTGGCTTCCCTTCTGGAGCGCATCAATAATGTGATTTTAGACCATGAGTTAAAGCTGGCGGAGTTCACACCCAAGGCGTCTTTGAATCGCGAGGTGATGCGTGTGGTCCCCGTGAAAGTGAGCGTGCGCGGCAGTGGTGAGGCGATTTCCCGTTTGCCCAATTACATTGCTGCGTTGAGCCGGCAAGTCAGTTTGAGCGAGTTTGACATGGCCTATCTGCCCGATGGCGGCGGGTGGCAGATGACCGGGGAGCTGAATGCTTTTGCACAGTTGCCCAAGAATGCACCGAGGGTGGTTGCGGACGAACCCGCTCCGGACCAGACCGTGGAGAGCCCAAACCCATGATGGATTTTCTTTTCTCGATATTGTTGGTGCCATTTTTCCCGGAATTGGATGATCCCAGACGAAATCATGCCGGGGCTATCACTGAGCTTGAGCAGCGACTGAGCGCGGGCCAAAAACTGGCGGTGGGGGAAGCGGAACCCAGCCAAGACCACCTGAAGTCCAAGGGCAGCACCTTGAGTATTGAATCAGCCGAGTTACCTCCGATTACAGGTCGTTTGTTTCAGTGGTCCAGCAGTCAATGGGGCGATGAGGCCAATCGACGAGCCGCCATTGATTTGTCGGCGGAGTCGTTGCGCCTCACTGGTTTGATCGAATCTGCGGGTCATCAGGTCGCCATACTCAATGATGGACAAATGGACCATGTTGTTGGGGTGGGCAGCTACGTGCTGGGTCTTTACAAAGTGACCTCGTTTGGACCGGGGCGGGTTGTGCTGTCAAGAATAGACGCCAGGGCGGGAGACAAACGCCTTGAATTGAATTTGATGCCAGTGAATACATTCGGGGACGCTCAATGAACAATCAATTGCCCACACTCGGGTTTGCGCCGAAGGTTTTTAAACTGGCGGCACTCGTGTTTACCTTTCTTATCCATGCTCAGGTTCATGCTTTAAGCATTGTCGACGGCAGCCTTGAGGAGCTTGCCGACCAGGCTCGAATCACGCTGACATTTGACCAGAATTTTGATGGCAAGCTTGGATTGTTTCGCATTTCGAATCCGGCGCGGCAAGTGGTCGATTTCCCCGTCGAGCTCGGCAACAGCACCTTGCCAATCGATTTGCCTCCGGGTGGAAGAATCAAAAAGACGCAGCTGATTGCCGCTGGCGGTAAAACCCGCCTGGTGTTGGAGTTGGCTCAAAATTATGAAGTGCGGCTTAACCAGAAAGATCGATCCGTTGAGTTGATATTTTCGGGGCCTAAGCCCTTCCGACCCGATGGTGGGCAGGCAGCGATTTTATCCGAGCACAGTGCATTGAAAGACACGGTTGCGAAGGCAATGGGCAGGCCAGCCGTGATTGCGGAAGGCCCGGTCTTGAAAGCATGGAAGTTGGAGAAATCTGCCAACAGACATGTATTAAGGCTGGAGTTTGACCGGCCTGATATTGTTGCCGACGCAGTACTTCTCAATAATCAATTGAAGGTTCGGTTTGCGAATGTGCGACTTGCTGCCGGTGTAAAACAGCAACTGCAAACTGGTGAGGATTCACCGATCAGGCAGCTTGAATTGAAGCCGGGTGACCTGGCCCTGACAGTTCAAATGCAGCTCGATGGAGCCACTCACCTGATACGTCAAAGTGGACCTGTTGTGGAAGTGGAGGTGAATCGGGTGTCATCAAGTGTTGTCTCTGGCAAGGCAATTGAGATCAAGCCTGCGAGTTCAGATCAAAGTCTGGTGGCACGCTACATTGGTCGCCCAATTACGCTTGATTTCAAGGATGCGGACATCCGCACCGTAATGCAGGTATTTGCCGACTTCACCAAGATGAACCTTGTGTTGAGTGATTCCGTGCAGGGCAAGGTGACGGTATTTTTGAAAGATGTGCCCTGGGATCAGGCTTTGGACATTGTGATGCGTTCCAAGGGTTTGGTATCGAGCCAGTCGGGCAATGTGTTGTTGGTGTCCACGCCCACCGATGTGAACAATGATCAGTTTCAATCGGCAAACCGTCGGGCACAGGACGAAATGGAGCCGTTGGTGTCGAAGGTGTTCCAGGTCAGTTATCAGAAAACAGCCGATTTGGTGACATTGATCAAGTCTGAAGATTCCAAGCTGTTGTCCGCCCGGGGCACCTTGATTTCTGATGAACGCACCAGCCAGATTTTTGTGCAGGATACCCCCACTAGGCTGGAACGTATCAGCATGATCGTCAATGGACTGGACAAACCCGTGAAGCAAGTGATGATTGAAGCCCGGGTGGTTTTGGCAGACACTTCGGTGTCCAGGGATTTGGGCATCCGGTTAAGGGCTTTGTCCTCGCGAGCTGATCCTGGTTTCAAAGATGTTGGTGACCAGTTTGGCAGCGGTAATTTTCTGAATACGGGTGTTGAGAATGCAGCCAACCTTGGCTACACACTGTTCAATGCCAATTCCACCCGATTGATTAATTTGCAGCTCAGGGCGCTTGAGCTTGAGAACAAGGTGCGCACGGTGTCAAATCCACGTGTGATTACCTCTAACAAAGAACCTGCCTTGATTGAGCAGGGTACGGAAATTCCATACCAAATTGCAACCAGCAGTGGGGCAACGGCCACCGAATTCAAGGAGGCCAATTTGAAGCTGGCGGTAACCCCGCAAATTGCGCCTGATGGCACTGTGTTGCTGGACGTGGATGTTGCGAAAGACTCTATCGGCATCGAGACCTCCAATGGGCCCGCGATTGACACCCGCCGCGTGAAAACCAAAGTATTGGTCAGCGATGGGGGTACAGTGGTTTTGGGCGGTATTTTTGAAGAGGACGACAATGTGTTGAATGACAAAACTCCGTTTCTTGGAGATATCCCGGGCCTGGGTGTGTTGTTTCGCGGCAAAAATGAATCCAAGCGTCGTGCCGAATTGCTAATCTTTTTAACGCCGGTTGTGCTCACAAGCCAATAACACAAGCTTTACCGTACAATGATTTGATTGTTCACAAAGATTCAACGAAGTGTCTAATCAATGCATTGTGCTGGTGGGCATGATGGGCGCCGGCAAAAGCACAGTCGGCAAGGCCTTGGCCAAGCATCTGTCCTGGGAATTCACTGACACCGATCACCTGATCGAGCATCAAACGGGTGTCAGCATTCCTGTTATCTTCGAGATTGAAGGCGAAGCGGGTTTTCGTCGGCGAGAGTCGACTGCACTGGCCAGCTTTGTCGGCAGGGAAAGGCAGGTGATTGCAACCGGCGGTGGCATTGTGCTGGCCGCAGAAAATCGTGAAATTCTCAAGCAAATTGGTGCGGTGGTTTATCTCAGCGCTGCTGCTGGCGAACTTTATCAACGCACTCGCCTGGACAAAAATCGTCCTTTGCTTCAAGGCCCCAATCCTCGCCGAAAAATCGAAGAGTTGTTGGCTGCGCGCCTGCCCCTGTACAAAGAGGTTGCGGATGTGGTCGTTGAGACCGGCCGTCAACCTGTTTATCAAATCGTTAATAAAATCAGCCACGCCTTGAACCTGGGACAAAAAACCCCCGCAGGCACAGAACAGAAGGCCACCGGAACAGAATGAGTCAATACACCCTTCAAGTAGATTTGGGAGACCGCAGCTATCCGATTCACATCGGAGCGGGCTTGCTAGGTCGCCCGGAGTTGTTCGAGCCCCATGTGGCGGGCAAAACCGTGATGATTTGTACCAACACCACCGTGGGCCCCCTGTATGCAGATCGCTTGAAATCTACTTTGCAGCAAGCCGGCGCCAAGCAGATGCACATGGTGAGCTTGCCCGATGGCGAGGAATACAAAGACTGGCCCACCTTGCAGCGTGTTTTCGACGCCTTGCTGCAAAATCATTGCGACCGGAAAACCGTGTTGGTGGCATTGGGTGGCGGCGTGATAGGCGACATGGGTGGTTTTGCCGCTTCGGCCTTCATGCGCGGTATTCCCTTCATTCAGGTGCCCACCACCCTGCTTAGCCAGGTGGACAGCTCGGTTGGCGGAAAAACCGGCATCAATCACCCCTTGGGCAAGAACATGATCGGTGCGTTTTACCAGCCGCAAATGGTGGTCACCGACATTTCTACGCTAAACACATTGCCTGATCGTGAACTGAGTTGCGGTCTTGCTGAAATCATCAAACACGGGGCAATCGCTGACACGGATTACCTGGACCTGGTCGAGACCAACATGCCCGCCTTGCTGAACCGCGACCCCGAGTTGCTGGCCTTGGTGGTGAAACGTTCTTGCGAGATCAAGGCCGATGTGGTGTCCAAGGACGAACGTGAGGGCGGGATTCGCGCCATTTTGAATTTTGGCCACACCTTTGGCCATGCCATTGAGGCAGGTATGGGTTATGGGCAGTGGTACCACGGCGAGGCGGTGGGTTGCGGCATGGTAATTGCTGCCGACCTTTGCCGCCGCATGGGCCGCTTAAGTGCTGAAGAAGCTGCGCGCTTGACGAAAGTGGTGATTGAAGCCCGGCTACCTGCCATTCCGCCACGTTTGGGTGTGGACAGATTCATGGAACTGATGGCGCACGACAAAAAAGCCGATTCAGGTTCCATCAAATATGTATTGCTCAATGGTTTGGGTGGAGCCTCCACGTCACCAGCCGATGAGGCGCTGGTGCGGCAAACCTTGCAGGAAATGGGGGCGGGGGACTAAACGTGCGCAACTTCGAACTCAGCCTGGCCCCTTATGCCGTCAGCTCCACAAACACCCGTGGCCGATTGCATCCCGAAAAAAGCCCGGAAGGACGCACCGAGTTCGAACGCGACCGTGACCGAATTATTCACAGTGCTGCTTTTCGCCGCCTGGAGTACAAAACCCAGGTGTTTGTGAATACCGAAGGTGATCTGTACCGAACCCGCCTTACACATAGCCTGGAAGTGGCACAAATTGCGCGTAGCATTTCCCGAAATCTTGGTTTGAATGAAGAACTGACCGAGGCGGTGGCGCTGGCCCATGATTTGGGCCACACACCGTTTGGTCATGCGGGTCAGGATGCGCTCAATGAATGCATGGCCACGCATGGTGGTTTCGAGCACAACCTGCAAAGCCTGCGGGTTGTGGATGAGCTGGAAGAAAAGTATGCAAGTTTCACTGGCTTGAATTTGTGCTTTGAAACCCGCGAAAGTATTTTGAAGCACTGCTCAAAGCCCAACGCTGAAAAGCTGGGCGAGGTGGCCGATCGTTTTTTAAGCAATCGCCGCCCCGTGCTTGAAGCACAAGTGACCAACCTGGCCGATGAAATTGCCTACAACAACCACGACATTGACGATGGATTGCGTTCGGGCTTGATCACGCTGGAACAAACAGCCGAAGTGCGCCTGTTTAAAATACACCTGGACCGGGTTAAGGCCCGGCACCCCAACCTGGAAGGGCGCAGGCTGATTCATGAAACCGTGCGGGGCATTATCAATGCACTGGTTCAAGACCTGTTGCATGAATCCGAACGTCGGATTGAAACCATGAAACCCACCTGTGTGGCTGACGTGCAACTGGCGGACAAGCTGATTGGTTTTAGCAGCGAAATGGCGGAACTCAATCATGAGCTGAAAGTCTTCTTGCGCAAGGCACTTTACCAGCACTATCAAGTATTACGGGCCACATTGAAAGCGCGGCGCGTGGTGGAGGAGCTGTTCCAGATTTTCATGGACGATCCGCGCTTGTTGCCACCCCAGTTTTATCGCCGCTCTGAGGACGACATTCCCCGCGCCATTGCCGATTACATTGCTGGCATGACCGACCGCTATGCCATGAAAGAGCACCAGCGCCTCACCGTGCCTGGTGTTCAGTAATTCATCACGATGGCTCGACAAGCCCGCCTGTTCATTCCTGACTGCCCCATGGTGCTGGAGTTGCAGGGCATTGCAGGTCAGGAAGTATTCAATACCCGCGAGGCTTTTTCGCTGTTTTATACCCAGTTGCCATTGAGTGCTGCTGAGGAAGAAGTGGCCATTCATGCCTATTGTATGGTGCCTGCCGGTGCGCTGATCATGATCAGCACGTCGGAGGCCCCCAGGGCGGGGCGGTTTGTCCAAAATCTGAATCGTCATTTTTCGCCGGCCGTGCGTCAGGTGCAAACCGTACATTCCAGTGCGCTGTGGGAGCCTCGTTTTAAGTCCACGGTGGTGCAACCCGGTTTGCATAGCCTGAAAGCGTGCCTGTTTGTTGAGCAGTTGGCAGCCCGTGCGGCGGGTGCGCCCGATTTGGCCACTTACCCCTGGAGTAGTTTTGCAGCCCACGCTGGGGTGGTGAACGAGGCCTGGTTGATCGATTTGCCCGTGTACTGGCAGCTGGGCAACACGCCATTTGAGCGCCAAAGTCGATACCGACAGTTCAGTGAGCAGGGTTTGAGTGAGCGCGATTGCCAGGCCTTATCCCGCTGCTTGCAAAAAGGTTGGCTTTGGAGCGATGATGCTTTCTGTGTGCAAATTCAAGAGCTTGCGAATCGTTCGGTTCGACCTCGGCCTCGTGGCCGCCCAGTTTTAAAAAAGAAGAGCACCGACTAGGTGCACGAAACACATGAATTTAACTGGTATGTCCCTAATTTTTAGGCCCTAATTTTGATGGGGTGCTTAAAATGGGGTCAGACCCCTTTTATTTTTCTTGAGAATCTTGCCGCGCTGCAGTAAAGTGTCCCACGTACCGAAATCAGGGGCTTTTCCATGCAACAAGACATCCGAAAGATTGCCGAAGAAAAAGGCATGTACTCCGCCAGCAATGAACACGACGCCTGTGGCGTTGGTTTTGTGGCGCACATCAAAGGCAAGCGCACGCACGACATCATTGCGGGCGGCTTGAAGATTCTGGAAAACCTGGATCACCGTGGCGCCGTAGGTGCCGACCCCTTGATGGGCGATGGGGCCGGTATCCTGATTCAAATTCCCGATGCCTTCTTCCGCGAAGAAATGTCCAAGCAAGGTGTGACCCTGCCACCCGCTGGTGAATATGGCGTGGGCATGTTGTTCCTCCCCAAAGAAACTGCTTCACGCATTGCCTGCGAGCAGGAAATTGAGCGTGCCGTGAAAGCAGAAGGTCAGGTGTTGCTGGGTTGGCGCGATGTGCCAATTAATGCCGACATGCCCATGAGCCCCACCGTGCGTTTGAAAGAACCCGTGATTCGCCAGGTGTTTGTAGGTCGTGGCCGCGACATCATGGTGACCGACGCGCTGGAACGTAAACTGTATGTGATTCGCAAGCGCGCTGTGCACGCCATCAAGAACCTGAACCTGGCGCACGGCACTGAGTACTTCAGCCCTTCCATGAGCGCCCGTACCATTGTGTACAAGGGTTTGTTGCTGGCCAACCAGGTTGGTGAGTATTATCTTGACTTGAAAGACCCACGTTGCGTGTCTGCATTGGCACTGGTTCACCAGCGCTTCTCCACCAACACATTCCCCGAGTGGCCGTTGGCTCACCCTTACCGCATGTTGGCCCACAACGGTGAGATTAACACCGTGAAGGGCAACTTCAACTGGATGCGTGCACGCGAAGGCGTGATGAAAAGCGCCGTGTTGGGCGACGATCTGCAGAAGTTGTACCCCTTGATTTTCGAAGGTCAATCTGACACCGCCTGTTTCGACAACTGTCTGGAACTGTTGGTGATGGCCGGCTACCCGATTGCCCAAGCCATGATGATGATGGTGCCGGAAGCCTGGGAACAGCACACCCTGATGGACGACAACCGTCGTGCCTTCTACGAATACCATGCAGCCATGATGGAACCCTGGGACGGCCCCGCCGCCATGGCTTTCACCGATGGCAAGCAGATCGGAGCCACGCTTGACCGCAATGGCTTGCGCCCGGCCCGCTACATCGTGACTGAAGACGACTTGGTGGTGATGGCTTCTGAATCAGGCACATTGCCCATTCCAGAAAGCAAGATCGTGAAGAAGTGGCGCCTGCAGCCCGGCAAGATGTTCCTGATCGACATGGAAGCCGGTCGCATTATTGACGACGACGAGTTGAAGAACCAGCTCAGCGCAGCCAAGCCTTACAAGCAGTGGATCGACACCATCCGTGTGAAGCTCGATGAAGTGGAAGGTCAACCTGAGCCAATCGAGCCGCTTGAAACCTTGCTGGATCGCCAACAGGCTTTTGGTTACACCCAGGAAGACCTGAAATTCCTGATGGCGCCCATGCTGCAAAACGGCGAAGAAGCCACCGGTTCCATGGGCAACGACAGCCCATTGGCCGTGATGTCCAACAAGCTCAAGCCACTGTACAACTACTTCAAGCAGTTGTTCGCCCAGGTAACCAACCCGCCGATCGACCCGATCCGCGAAAACCTGGTCATGAGCTTGAACAGCTTTATCGGACCCAAGCCCAACCTGCTGGACCTGAATAACATCAACCCGCCCATGCGTCTTGAAGTGTCACAGCCGGTGCTGACTTCCAAGGACATGGCGAAGCTTCGCAATATTGAGGCCTTTACCGGTGGCAAATTCACCAGCCATGAATTGAACATTTGCTACCCCGTTGCCTGGGGCAAGGAAGGCGTTGAAGCGCGCATCGCTTCCCTGTGCGCCGAAGCCCGTGACGCCGTGAAGCAAGGTGTCAACGTGTTGATTATTACCGACCGCATGATGAACCGTGACAACGTGGCCATTCCTGCGCTGTTGGCGGTGTCTGCCATTCACCAGCACCTGGTGAAAGTGGGCTTGCGAACCAGTACCGGTTTGGTCGTTGAAACGGGTTCTGCCCGCGAAACACACCATTTCGCCTTGTTGGCGGGTTATGGTGCTGAAGCTGTGCACCCCTATTTGGCGATGGAAACCATTGCCGAGATGAGTCTGGGCTTGCCCGGTGACCTGAGCCCCGAAAAGGCGGAATACAACTACATCAAGGCGGTGGGCAAGGGGCTGATGAAAGTGATGTCCAAAATGGGCATTTCCACTTACATGAGTTATACCGGCGCGCAAATTTTTGAAGCGGTGGGTTTGAACCAAGCCTTTATTGATGCTTACTTTGCAGGTACTCCCACCAAGGTGGAAGGCATTGGCGTATTTGAAGTGGCTGAAGAAGCCATTCGTGTACACCAAGCCGCATTCAGCCCTGACCCCGTGTTGGCTGGCGCTTTGGATGCAGGTGGTGAATACGCCTGGCGTACCCGCGGTGAAGAGCACATGTGGACGCCCGATGCAATTGCAAAATTGCAGCACGCCACACGCAGCGGCACCTACAACACTTACAAAGAGTACGCGCAGATCATCAACGACCAAAGCAAGCGTCATATGACTTTGCGCGGGTTGTTTGAATTCAAGATCGACCCTTCAAAAGCCATTCCAATTGAAGAAGTGGAAGCGGTTGAGGAAATCGTCAAGCGCTTTGCAACCGGCGCCATGTCACTGGGTTCCATCTCGACTGAAGCCCACTCCACACTGGCTGTTGCCATGAACCGCATCGGCGGCAAGAGCAACACCGGTGAAGGTGGTGAAGACGAGAAGCGTTACAGTGCCGAACTGCGTGCTGGCCTGGACAAGTTTGGCCCAGGCACCGGTCCGATTGCTGAGGGCGCAACACTGAAAAGCGAGTTGGGTGATGTAGTGGTTGCTGACTTCCCCTTGAAGAAAGGCGATTCACTGCGCTCACGCATTAAGCAGGTGGCTTCTGGTCGTTTTGGCGTCACCGCTGAATATCTGACTTCTGCTGATCAAATCCAGATCAAGATGGCCCAAGGTGCCAAGCCCGGTGAGGGCGGTCAACTGCCTGGCGGCAAGGTGTCCGATTACATCGGCAAGTTGCGTTATTCCGTGCCTGGCGTTGGCTTGATTTCGCCGCCCCCGCACCACGACATTTATTCCATTGAAGATTTGGCCCAGCTGATTCACGACCTGAAAAACGTGAATGCACAAGCCTCTATCTCGGTGAAGCTGGTGTCTGAAGTGGGTGTGGGTACCATTGCTGCCGGTGTGTCCAAGGCCAAGGCCGACCACCTGGTAATTGCCGGTCAAGACGGCGGCACAGGTGCATCGCCCGTGTCTTCAATCAAGCATGCAGGTACCAACTGGGAACTGGGCTTGGCTGAAACACAGCAAACATTGGTGTTGAACGGCTTGCGTGGTCGTATTCGCGTGCAGGTCGATGGCCAGATGAAAACCGGCCGCGACGTGGTGATTGGTGCCATGTTGGGTGCAGATGAATTCGGCTTTGCCACCGCACCGCTGGTGGTTGAAGGCTGCATCATGATGCGCAAATGCCACTTGAACACCTGCCCCGTGGGTGTTGCCACTCAAAACCCCGAACTTCGCAAGAAGTTCACTGGCAAGCCCGAGCACGTGGTGAACTATTTCTTCTTCGTGGCCAATGAAGTGCGCGAAATCATGGCGCAGTTGGGCATTCGCAAGTTCGACGACCTGATTGGTCGCGCCAACTTGCTCGACATGAAAAAAGGAATTTCACACTGGAAAGCCAAGGGTCTGGACTTCAGCCGCTTGCTGTGGGTACCGGAAGGCACCACAGAGCCCCTGTTGCACACTGGCGGCCAAGACCACGGTTTGGACAAGGCACTGGACCAGAAACTGATTCAGTTGGCCAAGCCAGCTTTGGACAAAGGCGAGCGCGTTTCCTTCATTACACCGATCAAGAACGTGAACCGCACAGCCGGTGCCATGTTGTCAGGCGAAGTGGCCAAGAAGTACGGCCACGCTGGTTTGCCCGACGACACCATCCACATTCAGTTCACTGGCACGGCTGGTCAATCCTTCGGTGCTTTTTTGGCACATGGCGTAACGGCTGACCTGGTGGGTGAAGGCAACGACTATGTGGGCAAGGGCCTGAGCGGTGGTCGCATTATTGTGCGCCCCACCAACGATTTCCGCGGCCTGTCTGAAGAAAACATGATCGTGGGTAACACCGTGTTGTACGGCGCCATTGCAGGTGAAGCATTCCTGAGCGGCGTGGCCGGCGAGCGTTTCGCGGTTCGCAATTCAGGCGCAGCTGCCGTGATTGAGGGCACTGGTGACCATGGTTGCGAATACATGACAGGCGGTACTGTGGTTGTGCTGGGTGAAACCGGCCGCAACTTTGCCGCTGGCATGAGTGGTGGCATGGCCTACGTGTACGACATCGATGGCCTGTTCTCCAAGCGCTGCAACATGGCACAGGTTGAGCTGGAAGAGGTGGTGTCCGCGACTGAGCAGGAAGCCTTGAGCAACCGTGAAATTTGGCACAGCCCGGCACGGGGCGCAGACCGTCAGCCAGACGAAGTGATTCTGAAAGGACTGATTGAACGCCACGCCCGTTACACCGGCAGCGAACGCGCCAAGGAAATTCTGGAAAACTGGGGCACAGAGCGCAAGAAGTTTGTGAAAGTGTTCCCGACCGAATACCGTCGCGCCTTGAAAGAACTGTATGTGGTAGCGCAGGAAAAACCTGCAGTGGCTGCTTGAGAACCAACCTGTTAACGAGGATTTAGAAAAATGGGAAAGGTCACAGGATTTATGGAATTTGAGCGTTTGAAGGAAGCCAGTGAGGCCCCTGAAAAACGCGTCAAACACTACAAAGAATTTGTTATTACGCTGAACGACGACGAAGCCAAAATTCAAGGCGCGCGTTGTATGGATTGCGGCATTCCGTTTTGTAACAACGGCTGCCCAGTGAACAACATCATTCCCGACTTCAACGATCTTGTTTACAAGCAAGACTGGAAAGCGGCGTTGCACACCCTGCACAGCACCAACAACTTCCCCGAGTTCACGGGCCGCATTTGCCCGGCTCCCTGTGAAGCGGCTTGCACACTGGGTATTCACGAAGAACCGGTGGGTATCAAAAGTATTGAGCACGCCATTATCGACAAGGGCTGGGAAAACAACTGGGTTGTGCCACAAGCACCCGCCCAAAAAACCGGCAAGAAAGTGGCGGTAGTGGGTTCAGGCCCCGCAGGCATGGCGGCTGCGCAGCAGCTGGCACGTGTCGGCCACGATGTCACCGTGTTCGAAAAGAACGACCGCATTGGTGGTTTGCTGCGTTATGGCATCCCTGACTTCAAAATGGAAAAATTCCACATTGATCGTCGCGTTGAGCAAATGCAGGCCGAAGGCGTTGCGTTCAAAACGGGTGTGTTTGTGGGCGAAAAACTGGCAGAGGGTGGCATCACCAACCTGGCCCGCGAAACCATTACCCCGAAAGAATTGATGGCACAGTTTGACGCCGTGATTTTGACTGGTGGTTCAGAGGTGCCCCGCGACTTGCCAATTCCGGGTCGTCAGTTGAACGGCGTTCACTTTGCAATGGAATTTTTGCCACTGCAAAACCGTGTCAATGCCGGTGACAAATTGAAAGACCAAATCATGGCCACGAAGAAAAGCGTGCTCGTGATTGGTGGTGGCGATACGGGTTCCGATTGCGTGGGTACATCCAACCGCCACGGTGCCAAGCAGGTTACCCAAATTGAATTGATGCCCCAGCCACCCGAAGAAGAAAACAAGCCTTTGGTTTGGCCTTACTGGCCCATGAAAATGCGCACATCGTCTTCACACGAAGAAGGTGTGGCACGTGACTGGGCGGTGACCACCAAAGAATTCATCGACGATGGCAAAGGCAATGTGAAAGCAGCCAAGTGTGCCAAGGTTGAATGGGTGAAAGACGAGGCCACCGGCCAAATGAAGATGCAGGAAATTGCAGGTTCAGAGTTCATGGTCGAGGCCGATTTGGTGTTGTTTGCCATGGGCTTTACCAACCCCGCGAAAAGTATTCTTGATGCTTTCGGTGTTGAGAAAGACAACCGTGGTAACGCCAAAGCCACCACCGATGGTGAAGGCTGCTACCGCACCAATGTTGACAAAGTTTACGCTGCTGGTGACATGCGCCGTGGTCAGTCTTTGGTGGTGTGGGCCATTCGCGAAGGCCGTCAGGCTGCACGTGAAGTGGACGAGTTCCTGATGGGCGCCACCGTACTTCCACGTTAATTTGCTGTTTGTTGGAAGGCCAAAAAAAAGCCGCTGATTTCGATCAGCGGCTTTTTGTTTTCTGGACCGTATTGAGTCCTGACGATTTTCTTAGTTCGATGAAATCTGGGGGGTTGTTGAACCACCAATTTCCACGCCTGCACCAGGGTACATCGTGACATGTGGAAATGGAATTTCAATGCCCACATTGTCAAACGCCGCTTTGATGCGTTTGTTGTATTCGCGGCGCACGCCCCATTGATCGCCCGGTGTGGTTTTGAACCGAACGCGAACAATTACCGCAGAATCAGCTAACTCCTGAACGCCGAAAGTTGCCATGGGTTCGGTAATTTTGACGCCCCATTCTTTGTCTTCAGCCAATTCAGTGCCCACTTTCTGCATCACTTGAATGGCACCTTCCACATCTTCCTTGTAGGCGATTCCAATATCAACAACAGCATAGGCAAAGTCCATGGTGGAGTTGGTGACTGAATCAATTTGACCATTGGGCACAAAGTGCACATTGCCGTGTGCATCGCGCATGCGAACGTAGCGCAAGGTCACGTTTTCCACGGTGCCGCTTTTCCCGCCGACCTCAATGAAGTCGCCTGCGCGAATCTGGTTCTCGATCAACAGCACAACACCCGTGAAATAATCTTTCACCAAACTTTGTGCACCAAAACCAACGGCCAAGCCCACCACACCCGCTGCGGCCAGCACTGGGGCAATTGAAATGCCGATGGTGCCCAGCGCAATCAGTGAGCCCAAGAGCAAGATGACCACATTGGACACGTACTTCAAAACGCGTGTCAGGGTTTCAACTCGTTTTTGATCATCTAGTGTGGAGCTACGGTTTTGCATGCGTTTGCCCACCCGGTCAATGGCGGCTTTAACCAATCGCAGCACGATTAGTGCAACGATGATGACCAGAATGAATTTGGTGGCTTGAAGTCCGAGGTCCAGCAGTTTGGCTGGTTCGATGTATTTGAATAGGGTTTCGAGTTGTTCGTTCATGGTGCTCCCACTGCTTGAAAGAACTCCCTATTGTACATGACTTGCTTTTTCGGTTTTCTTCAGGCGCTCCGCGTGGTCTTTCGAGTGGGCTTGGTGGGTTCGGCTTCGTCGTTGTAAAAGCGTGCCAAAAATTTCCCGGTGTGACTGTTTGTATTCTTCGCAATGTCCATGGGCGTGCCCTCGGCGATTAACATGCCACCGTTGTCACCACCTTCCGGCCCCATGTCCAGTACCCAATCGGCACACTTGATCACATCCAGGTTGTGTTCGATCACCAGCACAGTGTTGCCCTGTTCCACCAGTGGGTTCAATACTTTCAGCAGCATGGCAATGTCGTGAAAGTGCAGGCCGGTGGTTGGCTCATCGAGAATGTAAAGCGTTTTGCCTGTGTCTCGTTTCGACAATTCAAGCGACAACTTCACACGCTGTGCTTCACCGCCGGAAAGTGTGGTGGCAGATTGCCCAAGGCGTATATAACCCAAGCCCACATCAATCAGGGTTTGCAGTTTGCGTGCAATATTGGGCACAGCAGAAAATACTTCCAGTGCCTGTTCAACGGTCAGTTCCAGCACCTCGGCAATACTTTTTCCGCGGTACAAAATTTCAAGTGTTTCGCGGTTATAGCGTTTGCCGTGGCACACGTCGCAAGGCACGTACAGGTCGGGTAGAAAGTGCATTTCCACTTTCACCACGCCGTCGCCCTGACAGGCCTCACAGCGACCACCTTTCACATTGAATGAAAAGCGGCCCACGTCGTATCCGCGCTCACGCGATGCGGGCACGCCGGCGAACAACTCACGAATCGGTGTGAACAAACCCGTGTAGGTAGCTGGGTTGCTGCGTGGTGTGCGGCCAATCGGGCTTTGGTCCACGGCAATGACTTTGTCGAAATGCTCAAGCCCGCTGATGTGGCTGTGCGGTGCGCCTTCCCTGTGCGCACGGTTTAGCTGGTGCGCAGCCTCAGCCAGCAAGGTGTCGTTGATCAGCGTTGACTTGCCCGAACCTGAAACACCAGTGACACACACAAACAAACCCACCGGAATATTGGCAGTGACGTCTTTCAAATTGTTGCCAGTGGCGTTGTGAATGGTCAGTGCGCGCGCTGGGTCGGGCTTGCGTAGTGGGCTTAAGCGTTCAATTTTTCGTTTACCATTTAAATACTGGCCGGTCAGCGATTCCGGGCTTGCCAAAATTTCAGCAGGTGTGCCTTGTGCAACCACTTGCCCGCCATGCTCACCGGCACCCGGGCCCATGTCGACCACGTAATCGGCACAGCGAATTGCGTCCTCGTCGTGTTCTACGACCAGCACGGTGTTGCCCAAATTTTTAAGGCGCAACAGGGTTTGAATCAGACGGTCATTGTCGCGCTGATGCAAGCCAATGGAAGGCTCGTCCAGCACATACATCACGCCGGTAAGGCCAGAACCAATTTGACTGGCCAATCGAATGCGTTGGCTTTCTCCGCCGCTCAGCGTATCCGCACTGCGGTTCAGCGTGAGGTAGTTCAGTCCGACATCATTCAGGAACTGCAAGCGTGCCTTGATTTCCACCACAATTTTTTCGGCGATTTGTCCTTTTGCACCATGCATTTGCATGGACTCGAAATAGCTGAGTGCCTTGTGAATGGGCAATTCAGTGACCTGGTGCAAGGCCTTGCGGTGATCATGCTCGCCAATGAACACATGGCGTGCACCGGTTTTCAGGCGCGAACCCTGGCAGGCTTGGCAACTGCGCACGGCCATTAATTTACCGAGTTCATCTCGCACAGCGGAGGAATCGGTGTCGCGGTGGCGGCGGGTCAGGTTCGGCAATATGCCTTCGAAGGCATGGGTTTTTGCAACTGGTTTGCTGCGTTCGCTTAAGTAAGTAAACGTAATTTGTTCACTGCCCGAACCATACAACACCACCTGTTGAACATCGTCAGGCAATTCATTCCAGGCCGATTCCGGGTCAAAGCCGTAATGCGCCGCCAGGCTTTGAATCATCTGGTAGTAAAGTGCATTGCGGCGATCCCAGCCGCTGATCGCGCCAGCAGCCAGTGAAATATCGGGGTGAGCCACCACACGCAGCGGATCGAAAAAAGTTTCGTGACCCAAGCCATCGCAAACGGGGCAGGCACCTGCCGGGTTGTTGAACGAGAACAAACGGGGTTCAAGCTCGGTCAAGCTGTAGTCGCACACCGGGCAGGCAAACTTGCTGGAAAACACGGTTTCGGTGTTGGTGTCCAGGTTCACGGCCACGGCCTTGCCGTCGCTTAGGCGCAGTGCTGTTTCAAAACTTTCTGCCAAACGCTGGCGGGCGTCCACGCGCACTTTCAAACGGTCGACCACCACATCCAGGTTGTGTTTGTGGTGCTTGTCCAGCGGGGGCAGCTTGTCCAGTTCCAGAATTTCCGGTGCGTCCTGGGGGCCTTTCTTCAGCCGAATACGCACAAAGCCTTGTGCGCGCAGGTCGTTGAGCAAATCGACATGCTCGCCTTTGCGCTGGTTCAACACGGGCGCCAAAATCATGATGCGTGCTTCTTCGGGCCAGCCCAATACCGTGTCGACCATTTCCGACACAGTTTGCACGCTCAGTTCCATGTCGTGCTCGGGGCAACGCGGCGTGCCCGCACGGGCAAACAACAGGCGCAGGTAATCGTGAATTTCAGTCACCGTGCCCACAGTGGAACGCGGATTGTGGCTGGTGGCCTTTTGCTCGATGGAAATGGCAGGTGACAGCCCTTCGATCAAGTCCACATCGGGTTTTTCCATTAGCTGCAAGAACTGGCGTGCATAGGCCGACAAACTTTCGACGTAACGGCGTTGGCCTTCGGCATACAGGGTGTCGAAAGCCAGGCTGGATTTGCCCGAGCCGGACAGCCCGGTCAGCACCACGAGCGAATCGCGGGGCAGGTCGAGCGAAATGTTTTTCAGGTTGTGGGTTCTAGCGCCACGAATGCGAATGGAGTTCATGCGGTACAACAAATGGAATCAGCGGCCAACCTGATACTATAGACGGTTTCCTGGATCAACACATCCGCACGGGTAGTTCAAGCCCTTGAATTTCAATCACACATGAGCCGCAAGACCGTGAGCCGTACCGCAGCCCCCGACGCATTCAAAATGTTGCCTGCCGAGCGAAAAGCCGCTGGGTGGCTGGCCAGCATTTATGCCTTGCGCATGTTTGGCATGTTCATGATTTTGCCGGTTTTTTCCCTGCACGCGGCAGGCATGCCCGGTGGTGACAATTTAAGCCTGGTGGGTTTTGCCATGGGTATTTACGGCCTGGCGCAGGCCTGTATGCAAATTCCGCTGGGTTGGGCCTCAGACAAACTGGGCAGAAAGCCGATTATCATCGGTGGCTTGTTGCTGTTTGCGGCGGGTTGCTGGCTGGGTTATGTGGCCGAAACGGTCGAGCAACTGGTGTGGGCAAGGGCCCTGCAAGGGGCTGGCGCCATTTCAGCGGCCTTGTCGGCTTTGTTGGCCGACGTGACCCGTGACGAAGTGCGCTCCAAAGGCATGGCCATGATCGGCGCATCAATTGGCGTTACATTTGCCTTGTCATTGGTGTTCTCACCGGTGTTGTACAAGTTTTTTGGATTGAGCGGTCTTTTTGCCATCACGGGCGTGCTCAGTATTTTTGGAATTGCCGTTGTGATTTGGCTGCTGCCCACGCCGAATTTGGCCGACCAGGAAGCGAAACTCAAGGGCAGTTTTGCTGACGGTTGGGCGGTACTGACCAAACCCGACCTGTTGCGTTTGAACCTGGGTATTTTTACCCTGCACTTGACCCAAATGTCCCTGTTTGTCGTGGTGCCCAGTTTGCTGCTCAGCGGTTTGGGTTTGCCTTTGGCTGAACACTGGAAGGTTTACCTGCCCGTGGTGCTGGGCTCGTTCGTGCTGATGGTGCCATTGATGGTTTGGTCAGAAAAAAAAGCCAAAACCAAGCAGGTCAAACTGGGTTCAATCGGGCTGATGGGCTTGGTGCTACTTGGCCTCGTGCTATTTGCACAGCAAGGCTGGGTGGTGGTTTTGCTGTTGTTGGCCTACTTTGTGGGTTTCAATTTGCTCGAGGCTACCCTTCCCTCGTGGGTGTCACGAGTGGCACCCCTCAGTCACCGGGGTTTGGCATTGGGTGTATATAATACTTCTCAAGCGCTTGGGCTTTTCGCCGGTGGCGCACTGGGTGGTTTGGTATTTCGTCACTTGGGTGCACAGGGCGTATTCGAGGGTGTGTTGCTGTTGGTCGTGGTGTGGTTCTTATTGGCGATGGGTATCAAAGCCTTGCCGCCACGCTCAGCAAGTGTTGCACCAGTCAGTGAGCCGGTGGGCAACCCGGCAAGCCACTAATAGCCCAATTACTGCAGTCCCTTCGGGGCGCATTTCAAGACATATTTCAAGAATCTAAGGAGCAATTCATTCCATGGCCTCAGTAAACAAGGTAATTCTGGTCGGTAATTTGGGTAAAGATCCCGACGTGCGCTATTTGCCCGACGGCGGCGCCGTTGTGAATCTTGCATTGGCCACTTCCAGCAATTGGAAAGACAAAAATACGGGCGAAAAGCGCGAAGAAACTGAATGGCACCGCGTGGTCATTTATGGTCGCTTGGCTGAAATTGCCGGCGAATACTGCAAGAAAGGCCGTTCTGTGTACATCGAGGGTCGTTTGAAAACCCGCAAGTGGCAAGATCAGTCGGGTGTGGACAAATACACCACTGAAATTATTGCAGACCAAATGCAATTGCTCGGCGGCCGTGAAAGCGGCGGTGGTGGCGGCGGTGGTTCGTCCATGAGTGGTGGGGATGACTTTGATCAGTCGCCCGCACCAAGCCGCAGCTCGGGTGGCAGCAGCATGCGCTCTTCCGCGCCAGCGCCTCAGCGCTCAGCCCCACAAAGTGTTGCTGATCTGGATGACGATATTCCGTTTTAACTGAATACCCGGCACGCGAGAAAAGCCTGTGACTTTAATAGTTACAGGCTTTTTTCGTTTCAGGCCTTCCCTGAAAGAAGCAGGTATTTAACCGAAGTGCACATTGTGTCAGCTTAGGGCAATATCAAACTCATCGATTTCGTTTTAAGGACACCTGATGCCCCACATTACCCTGCTTGCCCAGCAAGCCAAAGCCGTCCAGGTTCGCAATATTTTTTGTATTGGTCGCAATTACGCGGCACACATTGCAGAACTGGGCAATCGCCCTGAAGAAGACCCGGTGGTGTTTATCAAGCCCACCTCGGCCCTGCACCCGCCCGGTACGCCGATCGTGTTGCCTGCGCATTCCAGCGATGTTCACTACGAGGCAGAATTGGTTTTGCTGGTGGGGCAAGGCGGAAAAAACATTGCAGAGGACAAAGCCTTGAAACACATTGCGGGCTATGGTCTGGGGCTGGATTTGACTGCCCGTGATTTGCAGAGCAAAGCCAAGCAAGGTGGGTTACCTTGGGCGGTCGCCAAGGGTTTTGATTGTGCGGCCACGGTGACCCAGTTTGTTCCTGCCGAGCACATTGAGCATCCCCATAATATTGAGTTTCAAATGCATTTGAATGGGCAAATTCGGCAGCACGGCGATGTGCGAAAAATGTTGTTTCCGATTCCATTCATTGTGCGTTATTTAAGCCAGGTGTTTACCTTGCAGGAGGGGGATCTGATTTTTACCGGAACTCCTGAGGGCGTTGGGGCTCTAAAAACCGGCGATTTGGCTCGATTGGTGCTGCCGGGTCTTATAGATACAGAATTTAACGTGGACTGATTCAATGCAAAAATTTCGAACCAATTATTTGTTGGGCGCACTGCTGGTGAGTTGTTCCGTCGTCATTGCGGCATGCAGCGACAAGCCTGCTGAGGTTGCCCAGCAAGGCGATAACTTTGTCGAGGTGTGGAAAACACCCACCTGTGGTTGCTGCTCGGAGTGGGTTGAGCACCTGGAAGAAAATGGCTTTACCGTGAAGGTGAATGATGTACAAAACACGGATTCTTTCCGGGCAGCTTTGGGCATGCCGCAGCAATACGGCAGTTGCCACAGCGCCAAAATTGCGGGCTACGCCATCGAGGGCCATGTGCCAGCAGATGACATCAAAAAACTGTTGGTCGAGAAGCCTGCCAATGTGGTGGGGTTGTCGGTGCCCGCCATGCCCATAGGTTCGCCCGGCATGGAACACCCAGATTACCCCAGCAAACGCGCCGAATACGACGTGTTGCTGGTGAGTAATCAAGGCGAAGTCCGTTCATTCAATCATTACAGCGCACGCAATTAACCGTTCTTTTGCGTTTGAATGCACTCAACATCAATGCCAAGACTGCCAGACCAGGCAGCGTAGTTGAACCGCCACCACCTGATTGACCATCGAGGAAAGAGGCCGTTTCTGCCATATTGTTTTCGCTCGGTTCCAAGTCGGTTGGGTTTTCCGTGTCTGTGTTGGCAAGCTTCAGCTCGCCGGCCAATGCCTGGAATTGAAAATCTGTCAGTTGTAATTGGGTGGGGCCGATGTGAACCAATTCCAGAGATGCCAAATGTTCAAAGTTCACACCTTGAAAGCTGGCCAGTGGTAAACGAACCATGTTCAACAATGTTTTGGCGCCTTCAGTATTCAGTGGGTCGCCAGGTGGAAGATACAAGGCGTTCGAATAACTGGAAATTTCGATTGCCGCACTTTGCCCAAAAGTGTCGGTCAGGATTGCGTGCATCTCGGGTGCAGAGGTCAATGGGTTGTTCTCGGAGGTTTTTACCGGTATGCCAACCCGAAAAGTAAGACTATCGTAAGCAGTTACATCCAAATCATTAAGGATCGTTTTGAACTGCGATTCACTGTTGTCTGACTCTAGATACAGTTGCCCACTGGTTGCCCAGGTGCGAACACTTGGACAGCCCGTGGAATTCACACTGCCCGAGTCATTTCTTGTTGAACAAAATTCAAAACGGTCTGCGTCGCTTGTGCTGTTCGCGCCACCCAACTGATTCATTGTCAGTGATAGGGATGTGCTGGTGTTGTCTATTTCCAAGCGTTGTTGTTTCGGGGTTTGAATGCTTAGATGAACTCGATCGTCGCAGCGTTGCCCTGAGTTTGTCGACTGCACTGGGCATGCATCGGCCGGAAGACTGGCCATACCCGACCAGTATGACGAGAAGATTGTCTCGTTTCCGA
Source organism: Limnobacter sp. G6BE5S (assembly GCF_058448965.1). Lineage (NCBI taxonomy): Bacteria > Pseudomonadati > Pseudomonadota > Betaproteobacteria > Burkholderiales > Burkholderiaceae > Limnobacter > Limnobacter sp. G6BE5S. The sequence goes on along the minus strand of NZ_JBZFLM010000006.1, from coordinate 121,494 downwards.
GAAAATGACGAAAGAAGGAGGACATCAAAAATTCACCATGGCGGCGCTGATCAATGGGATCGTCACGGCCGCTATTTTCAGCGTTGCTGCTACACCAGGGGTCTTGATTGGAATAATCGTCTCCAGACCACGTGGTGTTGTAAAAATTGTGGTTTGCACCCATGGCTACAAGCTGGAACTTTCTGCTGGGAGTTGTCTCTTCCAGGTTGCGACTTTCGTCATACATGAATGCACCTTGAAGGTTGGATACGTCACCGTCGCAATAAGGTAGCAACACTGCGAAAGTTGTATTTGGCGCATTGATGAAGTCAAAATTCGTGGGAGCCAAAGCAAAAACGGCACGAATGTTGTGTGGTTGATTAAATGTACTACCAGCGGGCCTTAATTCACCCACTTCAATCGTCGGTCCTCGCGCTTGATTGACGCTTAGCACATGGGTTACACCTTGACCACCTCGAGAGTGGCCCATTAAGCCCACTTTGGTCATGTCAATTTTTCCACGAAGACTGGCAAACAAGTAAGGTTGATCCAACTTGCTGTAAAAACCGGTTTCATTGATTTCTCGGAGTATGTCGAGGTGATGCAGAATCAATTCAGACCGAGCTTGAACTCCGGCATCACCTGCCAAATCTTTGTCATTTACATCGTTGGCGTTAATCGACACCACTACATAGCCATGTGCAGCCAAATTTCTGGCCATGTAGTCATATCCCTTGTAGCTGTCCACCGACTTGATCACGTTTACTGGCTGGCCCAGCACTCTGGGTAATTCAAGATCGCATTCGCCAGTACTTAAAAACTCGTTACCCAAATAGCTGCAGGTTACGTGGCGGCCATGCAAATAAAGCACCACTGGAAAGGGCCCATCTCCGTCCAGTGGGTAGCGCACCAGTGCATTCACGTCTGCGTTGTAGGCAATGCCTTCGGGATCTGTAACGATGATCTGTGAGGATCGATAATCCAGGGGTTCAGACACACGTGAGGCCCCGGCTTGTTCGCGTACACTGGGTGCAATATCCTGCTGTTGTAAATTGCTGCTTGCTGCACCAAATGCAATCAGCCCACTCAGTGCAAGGGGCACAACAAGTGCGCAGGAAATAGAGAATCGTGTGGGTTTATTACTTAGCATTGCACCAACTCCAATCAAAAGTAATCAAGTTGCCGTCGGTAAGACTTGGCATTCATCAGATTTACTTTTGTTGCGGTGCAAAACCTGTGCCTTGCTTGTAGGTGCGAGACTCTAAGAATATTAACTATCTCTCGCGCATATCGCTGGGGCTTTTGCCAAACCAGCGTTTGCAGGCCCGGCTGAACGCAGACGCATCGGAAAAGCCAAGGTCCAGCGCGATGGCGGTCAAAGAATCCCCGCTTTGTTTCAGGCGGCGCGTGGCTTCGCTTTGCCTGATTTCATCCACAATCCCCGCCAGGTTGGTGCCTTCGTCCGCCAGCTTGCGTTGCAGGTTCCGGGCACTCATGTTCATGTAGGTGGCTGCGTCTTCAATACTGGGTGCACCTTGGGGCAGGTGGTTAGCGACCCAGTCACGTAATTTTCTGCTCACACTGTTTGCGGGTTTCAGTCTGTCGATTGCGGCTTGGCTGGCTTGGTCCAGGTGTTCTGCAATCAAGGTGTTGGCGCCTTTAAGCCGGGTACGCACCATGGTGAGTTCATACACAATCCGCATGGTGTTGCAGCCAAACGTCAGTGGTGCTGCAAAGCTTTTCTCAAAAAAGTCCAGGTTGCCCGCTTGGGGTGCGGGGCGGCTTAGTTCAACACGCAGCGGTACCAGGCTTGCGTCGCCCAATCCTTTGCCTGCATTGGCCAGCAGGCACAAAAACCCATCGGTCGATTGGTGCGCGGGTTGTGTATCATCTTTAAGTTTCAATTCGACAACAAATTCGCGTTCAGTGCTGAGCAGCTCAATTTCGCTGGCATCAGTGACCAGGTCGACAAATCGGCGCATGCGACCAAAAGCCTGTTCCAGGGTTTCGCTGGCCATGACACTCAAGCCCACGGCATGAAACGTGGCCGGGGTAATGTGTCGAATGGCCTTGATGCCCAGTGTTTCGTCGCCAGTAAGGGCCACTGCTTTTTGCCAAAGCAGGGTGGTTTGGGGCACGGGGTAGCGGGCCTCAGGCGAGTCCAACAGATCAAAGTCCAACCCAGCCTCGCTAAACAGGGCATGCGCATCGCAGCCTTGATGTTCAATTTCGCGGGCAAGGCCGCGCATCCAACTGGCTAGGGCCGTTGGCGTGTTGCCGGGTAGGTTGGACGCTTTACTGGTCACTTTGTTGGTCATTGAGTGCTTATTTTGGCGTCGAAAGTCATGGGCTTGGCGTTTCAGAACAAGCTTTACTGCACAACTCCAAGCATACTTCAATCACGAAAAGCCAAAACAGAAAGAGGCAAGAGTATGTCAAGTTTGAGTGAAAAGCTGATGAGCCAGCCGGCAAAAGCCGAAGGTGGTTCACGAATCAAGCAGAACAACATCAATGCGCAAGATCAAAAGCGCATTGCCGCAATCAAGACTGCGGTGCTTGCGGAAGGCGATCGAATTCGCGCCAAGTACCCGATTTTGCGACATCAAGACGCCATCGGCATGGCCATTTTGTTGTTCTCCATGGGCGGTGCCGTGCTGACAGGCTGGGCATACCTGGAGGGCGTGCTGGCCTGGTATGTAACTATTCCTGTGATTGCGATTTTCCTGAGTTTCACGCATGAATTGGAACATGACCTGATCCACTACATGTATTTCCGCAAGAACAAGTTCATGCACAACTTGATGATGGCTTTGGTATGGATTTGCCGCCCCAGCACCATCAACCCCTGGTTGCGCCGCCACTTGCACCTGCACCACCACAAACACTCCGGCACAGAAACCGATCTGGAAGAGCGTGCCATTACCAACGGCGAGCGTTTCACCCCCCTGCGTTTGTTGATGATGCTGGATTTGGAGCTGAGCGTGGTGTTGCGCATCATGAAGGTGCCCAAGCACTTGCGTTTGAAGGCATTGATGCGCGGTGCGATTGGTAACTTCCCGCTGGCTTCGATTTTTTACATTGGCTGGCACGCCTACGTGGCTTACTGGGCAGTGGAAGCGGCGGCCTGGGCGGTTGGTTACAGCGTACCTTGGCCCGCGTTTGTAACGCCTGAACTGGTGGCCACAGCGAATACGGTTGCTGTGCTGATTTTCGCCCCCAACCTGTTGCGTTCGTTCTCGATCAACTTCATCAGCTCGAACATGCACTATTTCGGTGACATTGAAGACGGTAACTTCGTACAGCAGTGCCAGGTGCTGAACAGCAAGTGGTTCATTATCCCCCACCTGTTCTGTTTCAACTTTGGCTCGACTCACGGTATTCACCACTTTGTAGTGCGAGATCCCTTCTACATCCGTCAAATGACTGCCAAGAAGGGCCATGAAGTCATGCGTGAAAACGGCGTTCGATTCAACGACCTGGGCACCTTTAAACGGGCCAATCGCTGGTCCGTCAAGGAGCAGGGTCAACAAGAGGCAGGATACCAGGCCGCTTAAGAGCCTGTTGATCCAAAACCGCCCTTTGCTAGAGGGGGGCGGCGTAGTTCTAGTGTCATTGGCTGAATTCTTATTGGGGCAGCCTACTCCGTCGACACGAAGGGCGCTTTTCGAAAGGAAAGCGCTCTTTTTTTGTCTTTGAAATTCATGGTGTTGGAGTTCTTCTGCCTTCCATCTTATAATGGGGGGTTTTTCGTTTGTATTTGCGGGTGTAGCAGAAATGCCAATTTATGCGTATCGCTGTGAAGCGTGTAGCTTCGAAAAAGACGTGTTGCAAAAACTGAGCGATGCACCTTTGACCCAGTGTCCAAGTTGTGGTCAAAGCAGTTTTGCAAAGCAGGTGACTGCAGCAGGCTTTCAATTGAAAGGCTCGGGGTGGTATGTGACTGACTTCAGGGGGGGCAGCGGTGCATCGTCGGCCGCTGGCCCAACAAGTGGTGCGTCTGCTGCGGCTGCGACACCAAGCACCAGCCCGCCCTCAACCACGGCGCCCAGTACAGATGCCAGCTAAGACCACAACCAAGTCGTCGGCCAAGCTGCCTGAACGGGTCTTGAACTCAGACATCATCAAAAAATACCTGCTGACAGGTTTGTTGATCTGGGTGCCCTTGGGCATCACCCTGTGGGTGTTGGCTCTGGTGGTGGGTTTAATGGATCAAACCCTGATGCTGTTGCCCGATGCGCTGCACCCCAGGGTTTGGCTGGGTGTGCACATTCCGGGTTTGGGTGTCATTCTGACCCTGGCTGTGTTGTTGGGCACAGGCGTACTGGCAGCCAATTATTTTGGTGCTTGGCTGTTCAAGGCCGGGGATTGGGTGTTGTCGCGCATTCCCTTGTTCAAAATCGTGTACAACAGCGTGAAACAGGTGTCCGATACGCTGTTAAGCTCGTCTGGCAAGGCATTTACCCGTTCGGTGCTGGTGCCGTATCCGCACCCCGGAGTTTGGGCGTTGGGGTTCGTGACCGGAACACCGCCGCCCAGCCTGCTTGAAAACCTGAATGATCAAGGCCCGCTGGTGTCGGTTTATGTGCCCACATCGCCCAGCCCCGCCTCGGGATACGTGATCATGGTGCCCGAAAAACTATTGCGCCCGTCCGGTTTGTCTGTGGACGAGGCCTTGAAGTACATTGTGTCGCTGGGGGTGGTAACACCTTCGGACGACGTGTTGGATCAACCCATTAAACAAGACTGACATTCATGAAAATGCGTACTGACTATTGTGGCAATGTGTCACAGGCCTACTTGGGCCAAACCATTGCCCTGTGTGGCTGGGTGCAACGTCGTCGAGACCACGGCGGTGTTATTTTTATTGATCTGCGTGACCGTGAGGGTTTGGTACAGGTGGTGTGCGATCCCGACCTGGCTGAGGTATTTGCGACCGCAGAAACCCTGCGCAACGAATTTTGTGTGCGTGTGGAAGGTTTGGTGCGCGCCCGCCCTGAAGGCACTGAGAACAGCAACCTGAAAAGCGGCGCTGTGGAACTGTTGTGCAAGGGACTGGAAATTCTGAATGCATCAGTGACTCCTCCTTTCCAGCTCGACGACGAAAATCTTTCAGAGACCACGCGCCTTACGCACCGAGTTCTCGATTTGCGTCGCCCGCAAATGCAGAAAAACCTGATGCTGCGTTACAAAGTGGCCATGGCCATTCGCAACCACCTTGACGCACAGGGTTTTGTTGATATTGAAACCCCCATGCTGACCAAGAGCACGCCTGAAGGCGCGCGCGATTACCTTGTGCCTTCACGCGTGCACGCTGGCGAGTTTTTTGCCTTGCCGCAGTCGCCCCAGCTGTTTAAGCAAATGTTGATGGTGGCGGGTTACGACCGTTACTACCAAATCACCAAATGCTTCCGTGATGAAGATTTGCGCGCAGATCGTCAGCCTGAATTCACCCAGGTGGACATCGAAACTTCATTCCTTGGTGAGCAGGAAATTCGTGACCTGTTCGAGGACATGATCCGCAAGGTGTTCAAGCAAACCATGGATGTGGAATTGCAAAACCCCTTCCCCGTGATGCCCTACAGCGAAGCGATGGCGCGTTTTGGTTCAGACAAACCTGACCTGCGCGTAAAAATGGAATTCACTGAGCTCACCGACATCATGAAGGATGTGGATTTCAAGGTGTTCTCTGGCCCGGCCAATATGGACAATGGCCGCGTGGTGGCCTTGCGTGTGCCGGGCGGTGCTGAAATTCCTCGCTCTGAAATCGACAACTACACCAAGTTTGTGGGCATTTATGGTGCGAAGGGCTTGGCCTGGATCAAGGTGAACGAATTGGCCAAGGGCCGTGACGGCCTGCAATCGCCCATCGTGAAAAACATTCACGACACAGCCTTGAATGAATTGCTCAAGCGCAGTGGTGCCGCCGATGGCGACATTCTGTTCTTCGGTGCCGACAAAGCCAAAGTGGTGAACGACGCAATCGGTGCCCTTCGCTTGAAGATTGGTCACAGCGAATTTGGTCAGAAAGTAGGCTTGGTGCAAGGCCGGTGGGAACCACTGTGGGTGATCGACTTCCCGATGTTCGAACTGGATGAGGAAGCCGGTCGCTGGGTGGCGTGTCACCACCCCTTTACCAGCCCGAAAGACGGCCACGAGGACTACCTGACCACGGACCCCGGCAAGTGCATTGCCAAGGCCTATGACATGGTGCTGAACGGTTGGGAATTGGGCGGTGGCTCGGTACGTATTCACAAGGAAAAAGTACAAAGCAAGGTGTTCCGTGCTTTGAATATTTCCGAAGAAGAAGCGGCAGCCAAGTTTGGTTTCTTGCTCGATGCCTTGCAATACGGTGCGCCACCCCACGGTGGTTTGGCGTTTGGCCTGGATCGCATTGTGACCATGATGAGTGGCGCAGAAAGCATTCGTGACGTAATCGCTTTCCCGAAAACGCAGCGCGCGCAGTGTTTGTTGACCCAGGCACCAAGCCCTGTGGACGAAAAGCAGTTGCGTGAATTGCACATTCGCCTGCGTCAGGCCGAACCCAAAAACGTGGCTTGATCACCAAGGACAGCGCACTTTGAGCGGTCAAAAAATCCCTGTGTCGGTGCTGGTCGTGATGGTCAGCCCTCGCGGGGATTTTTTATTGATTGAACGGGCTGACAAAGCCGGGTACTGGCAATCAGTGACCGGCAGTCTGGATTTTCCGGATGAATCACCGCTGCAAGCCGCAGTGCGTGAACTGGCAGAAGAAACCGGCTTTGAGGCCACGCCCACGGCAATTCCCACGGTGCTGGATGCTGATGCGGGCGAGTTGCTCAAGCCTGGTTTGCTCAGGCCTTGGCCTTACAGCTTGCAGTATGAAATTTTTGAGCACTGGCGACACCGCTACCCGGCAGGTGTGACCCACAACACTGAGCATTGGTTTGTGGCCTGTGTGCCCGATGGTTTCATCCCCCGGCTGGCCGCAAACGAACATGTGGGGTATGCGTGGTTGAATGCAAACGAGGCCGCAGAGCGGTGCTTTTCACCCAACAATGCACAAGCCATTCTCGAGTTGAACCAGAAGCTTCAAGGCAAGCGAAGCTGAAAATACAAAGGAGCCGCGAAGGGCCCCTTTTTTCATATACGGTATATAGCTGCTGCAAGAAACGGTTTTAAACTGCTTTAAGAGTTTCAATATTTACGCACTGAGTTTAGGGGTAACCCTAATTGGGGGGCAATACCCTGTGTTTGTGACATGACTTGAATTGACTTGGTAATTTACTGATTTATTTTCTAGGTATTGCATGTAATGCGACTTCGAATTGCGACCTACAACATTCACAAGGGGGTCATGGGCCTGCGAAAACCCGCCCTGACCATTCATGCCTTGCGTGAACAAATCCATGCCATGGATGCCGACCTGGTGTTTTTGCAAGAGGTGCAAGGTCGGCACGACCGGCATGCGGGCAAGTTTGAACACTGGCCCGAGGGTGGGCAGCACGAGTTTCTTGCCCAGTCGCCTTCAGCCATCGATGATTTGCTGGGCCATGCAAGTCAGCAATATTTCACTGCCTATGGCATGAATGCCGTGTATTCGCACGGGCATCATGGCAATGCTTTGTTGTCTCGATACGAAATTGAGTGGATGCTGAATCAGGATGTGTCCGATCATCGTTTGGAGCAACGCGGTTTGTTGCATTGCTGCGTTAAAACGCCCGCAGGCCCCATTCACGCCATGGTGGCGCATTTTGGGTTGTTGTACCGCAGCCGCGTGCGGCAGGCGAGCAAGCTGATTGAACATGTGGGCACCCATGTACCTGCGGGCATGCCCTTGGTGGTGGCAGGCGACTTCAATGACTGGCAGCGCCGCCTGGGTCCAATTTTGCAGCAAGGTTTGAAGGCCGAGGAAGTCATGCCCTTGGACAAAAACAATCGCTTGGCCCGGGTGGGCAGTTTTCCCAGTCGCTTCCCCGTGTTGGGGCTAGACCGTGTATTTGCCCGTGGCTTCAACGTGCACGAGGCCACGGTGCTTCATGGGCCAGCTTGGGCCAAGTTGTCCGACCATGCACCTTTTGTGGTCGATCTGGAGTGCGCATGGTGTTGAACCTGTTGCCAGCAGCCGCACCCGAGCGGGAGGGCAATGCGGTTGAATTGCTGGTGGGGGGTGAACAGCTGTTTCCGCGTGCGCTTGATGCGATTGAGCGTGCCAAACATTCTGTGTGCATTGAAACCTATATTTTTGCGAACGATTCAATTGGCGAGGCTTTTTGCAAGGCCATGTGCCGGGCGGTAGCGCGTGGCATCGAAGTGCGTTTGGTGCTTGATGGTTTTGGTGGGCAAGAGGGCGTACGCACCTGGGTGCCCGACTTACAGCGGCACGGTGTGCATGTTCGCGTTTTTCGGCCTGAAAGAATGTCGTTCAGGCTCAATCCGAAACGGCTTCGCCGCATGCATCGAAAAATAATTGCGGTTGACAGCGAAATCGCTTTTGTTGGCGGCATCAATCTGATTGATGACTTGAACCATGAAGGGGAACGCGACGAACTGTTAAGAGCCACAGAGCGGGCGCAACAGAAAAGAAAGCCGATTTGGGGCGCATCGGGTGGAATGCGAGAACAGGCCATGGTGGTAAACACTGATTTGCTGGATCAAGAAACACTGGGGCCACGCTATGACTTTGCCGTGCAGTTGCAAGGCCCTGTGGTGCAAGACGTTTGGCACAACATGGAGTGGTTGTGGCTGCAAATTGGTCCGGGTGGACGGGTAACCGATACCTTTAGGTCAAGCTGGTGGAAAGACCGGGTGGAGCAGTTGCAAGATACCATGGCGCGCCAGCGCTCAACGCCCAAACCCAAACCGCTTGGCAAAGTGAAAGCCCAACTGGCCGTGCGCGACAATTTCCGTTTGCGCAGGCGAATCGAACGCGCCTATGTTCAAGCCATTGGCAATGCGCAACGTTCGGTCATTCTCAGCAATGCTTACTTCTTACCCGGTCGTAAAATGCGCAAGGCCTTGCTCGCAGCGCGTGCGCGGGGCGTGCATGTTCAATTGTTGCTGCAAGGGCGTGTGGAGTATCGCTTTCAGCATTACGCCACGCAAAGTTTGTATTCCAGTTTGTTGGCCGCTGGCGTGGACATTTATGAATACTTGCCCGGTTTTTTGCATGCCAAAGTGGCGGTGGTGGATTCAAACTGGGCCACAGTGGGTTCGTCCAACCTGGACCCTTTGAGTTGTTTGTTTGCCCGTGAAGCGAACGTGATTGTTTACAACCGGGAATTTGCAAGCGCGCTGCGCGAAGAATTACTGAAATCAATTCAAAATGACAGCCGGGAAATTCAGGCCCATGAACACGCACAGCGCCCCTTGAAAGAGAGGGTGTTCAGTTGGCTGTGTTATAAATTAATGCTCTTGGCTGTTTTCCTGGGTGATTTTGGCAGCCGGTATTAGTTGTTGATTTTGAAGGTTGTGCAGCATGGATTTGGTGGTGAGTCGCCCCGAAGGTTTGTATTGCCCCCAAGGCGATTTTTACATTGACCCGTGGCGCAAGGTAGACCGCGCAATCATTACCCATGCGCATGCAGACCATGCCCGTGTGGGGCACAACCACTACCTGTGTGCGGCGCGTGGCGAGGGTGTGCTGCGCACCCGCTTGGGCAACATTTCACTCGACACGCTTCCCTACGGTGCCAGCACCCTGCACAACGGTGTCAAAATTTCATTGCACCCGGCCGGGCATGTGTTGGGTTCGTGTCAAATCCGTTTGGAATACCAGGGCGAAGTGTGGGTGGCCAGTGGCGATTACAAGGTAGCCCCTGATTTAACCTGCGACGCATTCGAACCCGTGAAGTGCAACACTTTCATTACGGAATCCACCTTTGGTTTGCCCATTTACCGTTGGCGCAGCGATGCTGAAATTTATGCCGAGATAAACGCATGGTGGGCTGCCAATGCCGCACAGGGCAAGGCCAGCGTGTTGTACGGCTATTCGTTTGGCAAGGCGCAGCGAATACTGGCGGGTGTGGATTCAAGCATTGGTCCCATTGTGTGCCACAGCGCTTGCGAGGGCTTGAACAAAGCCTATCGCGATGCAGGTGTGAAGCTGCCCGATACTTTCACCGTGAGCGAAGTGCTCGACAAGTCGGTTTATAAAACCTGCCTTGCCATTGCCCCACCCGCAGCCCAAGGTGCTGCCTGGATGAAGCGGTTTGGCAATGCGTATTCCGATGCGTTTGCATCGGGCTGGATGCAGTTGCGTGGCGGGCGCAGACGCAGCAATGTGGACCGGGGGTTTGTGATGTCTGACCACGCGGACTGGCCTGGCCTGATGCGTGCCATTGGTGCCACCGGTGCGGAGCAGGTGATTGTGACTCACGGCTACGTGCAGGTGATGGTGCGCTGGCTGCAGGAACAGGGATTGAATGCCCGCGCGTTTGCCACTGAATATGGTGGTGAGGGTGAAGGCGAGGTGCCCACCGCATGAAGCAGTTTGCGGAATTGTTTGCCGAACTGGATGGCTCCACCTCAACCTTGCACAAGGTGCAGGCTTTGCGCCGTTACTTTGAACACGCACCCGCCGAGGATGCTGCATGGGCTGTGTATTTTTTGTCGGGCGGCAAACCCAAGCGCACCGTGCCCACCCGCACCTTGCGTGAGGTGGCTTTGCAGGTCAGTGGTTTGCCCGACTGGTTGTTTGAAGAAAGTTACCAGGCTGTGGGCGATTTGGCTGAAACGATTGCTCATGTGTTGCCAATTGCACCGACACTGGCTGGCCAGTCGCAAGGCTTGGCCTGGTGGATGCAGCACCGAATTTTGCCCCTGCGCACGCTGCCCGATGAAGAACGGATTGTCGCCGTGCAAGCCTGCTGGAATGAGCTGGCAGCCAATGAACGGTTTCTGTTTGTGAAGCTGGTGGGCGGTGGTTTTCGTGTGGGTGTTTCCAAGTTGTTGGTGACCCGCGCACTGGCCGAATGTGCAGGGTTGGATGCCAAGCTGGTGGCCACCCGCATGATGGGGTTTGCCGATGCCAGCAACCAGCCCACGGCCGAGCAGTTCAAGGCTTTGCTGGCTGCACCAAGTGAAAGCAGCACCGGTCAGGACTCAAGCCGTTTGGGTCAGCCCTTGCCTTTTTTTCTGGCGCACCCCTTGCAGGAAGAACCTGAAAATTTGGGAGCGCTTGCGGACTGGTTGGTGGAATGGAAATACGACGGAATTCGCGCCCAAGTGGTGAAAGAGGGTGGGCAGGTGTGGGTGTGGTCGCGCGGCGAGGAGTTGGTCAGCGAGCAGTTTCCGGAGTTGCAGGAAGCCTTCGCACATTGGCCCGACGCTTGTATTCTGGACGGTGAAATACTGGTGTGGCAGGGTGGTTCGCCCGCAGGCTTCAATGCCTTGCAGGGGCGCTTGAATCGCAAAGTGGTCAGTAAAAAATTGATGGCAGATTCACCCGTGGTTTTTTTGGCTTACGACCTGCTTCGCTTGAACGCAATGAACACAGTGAACCAAACCCAGCTGCAACGCAGAACTGTGCTGGAGGAATTTTATGCCTTGCATCATGAGCAAAGCACTGTGAATTCCATGCCGCGTTTGTTGTTGTCGCAACGCGTGTGCGCTGCAAGTTGGCAAGAACTGAAATTGCTTCGGGAAGAAAGCCGCGCCAGGGGTGTGGAAGGCTTTATGTTGAAGCACTGTGATTCCCGCTATGGGGTTGGCCGAACCAAGGCAGACGGCCTGTGGTGGAAATGGAAAATCGACCCCATGACCGTAGACTGTGTGTTGGTGTATGCGCAGCGCGGCCACGGCCGCCGTGCCAGCCTGTACACCGATTACACCTTTGCTGTGTGGGAAACACCGCCTGCCAGTGCAGCGCAGGCGCAAGAAGTGGCGCAGGCGATTGCAAACGGTGAAAAAGTTGAAGACACGGTGGCGCGTGGTTTGCCCCGTTTGGTGCCGTTCGCGAAGGCGTATTCGGGCCTGACCGATGAAGAATTCAAAGAAGTGGATCGCGTGATTCGAAAGCACACCGTGGACAAGTTTGGCCCGGTTCGCACTGTGGTCCCAGTGCTTGTTTTTGAGCTGGGCTTTGAAGCCATTTCCCGTTCCACGCGTCACAAAAGTGGCGTGGCTGTTCGTTTTCCACGTATGCTTCGCATTCGCCATGACAAACCTTTGCATGAAGCCGATCACCTTGCGGTGCTCGAGGCTTTGTTGCCCCCGGAGAATGTAGTTTGAATCCCGAAAACAGTCGCCTGCTGGGTATCGATTTTTCCAGCAGTCCCACCAAGAAAAAACCGATTGCAGTGGCCGTGGGCCAGTGGCAGGGTGCGGTGTTGGCGGTCGATGAACTCATGTCGCTGACCACGCTGGGCGAGTTCGAAACCTTGTTGAAAGAAGGACCGCAGGCGTTCGGAAAACTGGAGCGCGCAGCAGGTCCCTTGGAGCAGTTGGGTTTTGTGGCTGCCATTGACATGCCTTTTGGTTTGTCGCGCAAATTGGTGGAGGGTTTAAAGTGGCCAGGCGCGGGGCGTACTGACTTTTTGGCTTGGGAAAAACTGATCAATTACTACAGTGCTTTGAGTCGCGAGCAAATTCGCGCCACTTTCAAGGCGTGGTGCGATGCACGCCCCGCCGGGCACAAGTTTGCACACCGGGAATGCGATGCCCCGGCAGGATCTTCCCCTTCCATGAAATGGGTAAACCCACCGGTGGCTTACATGCTGCACGCCGGTGCACCGTTGTTGATGAAAACCGGTGTTCACATACCGGGCATGCAACGGGGCGACAAAACCCGCGTGGCCCTGGAGGCCTACCCTGGCTACTTGGCCCGAAAGGTGTTGAACCGGGCCAGCTACAAAAGCGACGACCCCAAGAAGGACACGGCCGATCGACGTATGGCCCGCTCTGAATTGCTGTGTGCTTTGGAAGAGGGCATGTTGTTTGGCATCAAGGTACAGGTGCGCCCATATTTGCGTGCGAAGTTGCTCGATGATGTCAAAGCCGATCACCTGGATGCGGTGCTGTGTTGCCTGGTGGCGGGTTGGGCAGCCAAGCGGGCTGAATCCAGTTTTGGTTTGCCCAAATTGATCGATCCCGTAGAGGGTTGGATTGCCGGGGTTCCGCCAACGGTTTAATGGGTGGCTTAACGGCTGCCAGGCAGTTCGATGGTGATCAGTAAACCATGCGGTGTGCCATTGCGGGCACTGAGTTCGCCATTTACACGTTGAATCGATTTTTTGGCAATCGCCAAACCCAAGCCATGGCCAGAGTGTTCGCCGTGTTTGAAAAAGGGTGTGAACAGTTTGGGCAAAAGGGCGGAAGGAACGCCCGGGCCTTGGTCTTCAATGTCAATGCGCAACTGTTTATTCTGTACGCGACAGCAAATTTTTACAGCAGTGTTTTCGGGGGTGTGTTTAATTGCATTGCGAATAATGTTGTCAAATGCGCCTTGCAGGCTTTCAGCATGGCATCGCAAATTCCACTGCCTTACGTCGTCCGTGAATTCAACAAGCTTGCTCTGTTGCTCCGCTTCAAACTGAGCGTCTTCTACCACAGCAACCAACAACTCAATCACATTGTGTTCTCTCAGAATTTCCGCATTCTGGTTTGCATCCAGTCGCGATAAATTCAGCAGTTGACCAATCAGGTTGTCCAGCCTTTCTGCTTCGGTTTCAATGCGGCTCAAGCTCGTGTCCAAATGTGCCGGGTTCTGGCGTGCCAGGCCCACCGCCAGGTTCAGGCGTGCCAATGGCGAGCGCAGTTCATGCGATACGTCGTGCAACAACACTTTTTGTTGCTCAATACGGGTTTCAATTTCTTCAGCCATGTGGTCAAAGCCGCTGAGCAATTCGCCAATTTCATCGCTGCGTTTTTTGCCGGTTTTGTTGTTGGAAATGCGAACACCCAAGCGACCTTTGCCTGCTTCCCGAAATGCATTTTTCAAGGTGTTCAAGGGGCGGCTGAATGTGTAGGCCAACACACCTGCAAACAAAAGGCTGGCCAGAAACGCAGCAAAAATGCCGGCCCCTGGTACGGGTGGAAGCGGTGGTTCAAGTGCCTCACGTTGCTGGCGTTTGTCTGCATGTGGTGGTGTGGGCTCGCCGGTGCTGGTGTTGGTTGAAGGTTCCGGGTGGCGGCGATTGCGTGGAATAAACAGAATCCATTTCGACTGGTCTTGCGCGGTCACCTGCAACGTACCTTGCTCGGCTTGTTCCTCGCCATTGAACAGGGCGGTGATTCGTTGTTGAATGTTGTCGGGTACTTCCCGATGCAAAATTTCCTCGCCTTGGCTGGACACTGCAAACACCGGAATTGCGTTGCCTGTTCGCTGGCGGTTGCGGTCCAGCAAATTGCGCAAGGCATCTGGCCCTTTGCCTTCCAGCACTTCTTGAATGGTTTCCAGCATGAATTGCGCGCGTGGGCCTTCTGCTATATCACTGCTGGCTGGCTTTTCCCGCATCAGGTAAAGGGCGGTGCCTGTGGCCACGGCCGCAGCAATCAGGCACAACCAAAAACCAAAGAAAAATTTCCAGAACAGCTTGCCCATACACGCAACTCCGTTTAATCAAGGCTGAGCTGATAGCCCTGCCCGCGAATGGTGTGCAGGGTCAGTGGCAAGCGCTCGTCGTTCAGGTTTAATTTGTTGCGCAGGCTGCTCAGGTGCACATCAATGCTGCGGTCAAAACGCTCAAGGGGGCGCCCCAGGCCCTGCTCGCTCAGGGTGGCTTTACTGACCACCTGGCCGGCATGGCTGGCCAACACTTCCAGCAAATTGAATTCGGCACTGGTCAGTTCTATTTCACTTCCGTTCAACAACACTTTGCGCTTGGCCGGCTGTACTTCGAGCGGACCCAATTGAAGGGCCTGTTTGGGGGCACTGCTGGAGTCGTTGGCGCGTCGTAAAATTGCACGCACACGGGCCACAATTTCGCGGGGCAGGCAGGGTTTGGGTACATAGTCATCGGCACCCAACTCCAGCCCTACAATGCGGTCAATGTTGTCGCCGCGTGCCGTTAGCATCAGCACGGGGGTGTTGTACTTCTGGCGAATCTGTTTCAGGGTTTCAAGGCCGCTTTGCTGCGGCATCATGACATCAAGCACAACCAGTTGGTATTGCTCGTCTGCCAGCATTTTCAAGCCATTGATCGGGTTGGCACAGTGCTCGGCTTCGAAGCCTTCGCCGCGCAGGTATTCGCACAGCATTTCGCCCAGCTCAATGTCGTCGTCAATGTGAAGTATTTTTGTCATGGCTTCAATATTACTAGGCAGCCAGGCTTGATGCGCAATTGTTTGCAATCGCTTTACCCATCTTTACATAGCCTGCATCCTCGTTTACAGGCCCGTTTTGCACAATGCAGTTGTCTTTACACAAGGAGCAGGCAAATGAATGTATCGAAAATGACCATCCAGAAAATGATTGCTGTCACTGCAATGGCCATGGCGATTCCCATGAGTGCCTATGCGGGCCACCATGACGAAGGGAGCAAAAAGCAGCATTCTGAAATGCGCCACCACCACAAGCATGGGGGCATGTTGAAGCAACTGGACCTGACAGCGGAGCAACAAGCGCAGGTGGATCAGATCGTGCAGAAACAAAGGACTGAAATGAAAGCAGCCATGAAAGACCGCCGCGCACACCGCGATGAAATGAAGTCGATTGTGGAGCAAGACACGTTCGATGCCACCAAGGCGGAACGCCTGATTGCCCAGCAGCAAAAACAGGAGCGTGCGACCAAGCTGAGCATGCTGCGCACTCAGCACGAGATTTACAAAGTGTTAACACCGGAGCAGCGTGAAAAAGCCAAAGTGATTCGTGCGGAATGGCAAGAAAAGATGACGGACCGCTACAACAAGCGCAAAGCGGACAACCCCGGCAATGCCATGTAATACCTGAATTTTGTAGGTACTTTCCCAACCACCTTTTGAAGTATCCCAGCAGTAGCGCTTTTGCCCCTATACTGTCTCAAAAAAAGGAGACAGTTAATGGGGCAATCTTTTATTCGATTCGCATTGGCCTGCACGTTGACCGCAGCCAGCACCACAGCATTGGCAGCCCCCCCGGGTTTGCTGATGACCTACAGCTTCGACAGCTTGTCTGGCAAGTTTGGTCAACCACAGGAAGTCAAGGCCAGGTCATTCACCTTGGGCGCAACATTGGTGGGTGAAGGTTATCGGGCTTCCCTGTTCGTACCCTACATTTCGCTGGAAGGCCCGGGTACCTTGGTGGCCGGCACTGTTGCGGGTACCAACGGCCCTGCGCGTCGCAGCGAACAAGGCTTGGGCGACATGGTGGCCACTTACACCACCGATCTCATTGGCGGCATACAAACCAAGGGCTTTGCCATGTCGGCAACAGGTTTGGTGAAAATCGCAACGGGTAATGAAGACCGTGGCCTGGGCACCGGCAAAACCGATTACGGTATCCAGGCTGACCTGGCTTACCGTTTCAACAATGGCTTTGGTTTGACCGCAGTGTTGGGGCGCCAGTACTACGGCGACACCCCCGAGCTACCCTTGCTCAACGGCAACTACAGCACCGTGGGTGTGAACTTTCCGCTGGGCCAGTCGCTGTTTGTGAACCTGACCACCAGCCAGCGTGATGAATTGCTGGCGGGTACCGAGAAGCGCAAAGAGCGGGCAATTTCAGCCGTGTATGCGCTGGACACAACGTCGGCCTTGCAGTTTGGCTTCACCAAAGGCCGCAGCACGTCTAGCCCTGATGATGTGTTCTCTGTCAGTTACGTGTCACAGGTCGAGTAAAGCCGCTCAGTAATCCTCTGTGAAGCCGGGGTGATGCAAAAGTGTCACCTCGGGCTCTCCCCAGTGCCATAACATGCTGCGTCGCAGTAAAATACAGGTCTTGACTTCAACAGGCGAACACCGTGTCCAAAGACCTTTCACACCTTCTTGACGCCAACCGAACCTGGGCTGCAGCCCAGGTGGACAAAGACCCCGAATTTTTCAAACGCCTTGAAAACCAGCAGTCGCCGGAGTATTTCTGGATCGGTTGCTCGGATAGTCGCGTGCCCGCCAACACCATTGTGAATTTGCAACCCGGCGAGGTGTTTGTACACCGCAATGTGGCCAACCAGGTGTTCCACGGTGATTTGAATGGGCAATCGGCCACGCAGTTTGCTGTGGAGTTTTTGAAGGTGAAGCACATAATCGTGTGCGGTCACTATGGTTGCTCTGGCGTGCGCATGGCCATGCGGGGCGATCGGGTGGGTTTGGCCGATGCCTGGGTTCGCCCCATTCACCAGTTGGCACGCAGGCATGGTTTAGTGACCACGGATGAAAATCTTCAGCAGGCCTGTCACGACCAGTTGTGTGAGCTTAATGTGATTGAACAGGTGAAGCACCTGTGCGAAAGCACCTTGATTGAAGATGCCTGGGAGCGCGGGCAAGATTTGACTGTGCATGGCTGGTTGTACAGCCTGAAAGACGGCATTGTGCGAAACCTGCAAATTTCCATTTCTGGCCCCAAGGACATTGACAAGATTTACACCAATGCAGTGGCTGCATTGAAAAAGCGTTACAGCTGATCGATTCTTGGTCTAGAATAAGAAAATAATTCAAGCGTTTGTTTGAATTGTGGGTTCATTTAAAATTCTAGGAGACGATTTACATGGCTTTTTCTACCCAATCCAAACTGGGCGACTTGCTGGACAACCCAGATACCGCAGCGATTTTGGAAAAACACATGCCCGGCATTTCTACACACCCGCAAATTGGCATGGGCAAAGGTTTTCCCTTGGCCGTTGTTGCCAATTTTTCCGGTGGTTTGATTACCCAGGAAATGCTGGAAGCTGTAGACGCTGAATTCGCCGCATTGGGCTGATCGATTCTTTGATTCGAATTGATTGTTCCAATTGGTTGATCAACGGCGAGTGGGCCAGTTCCATTCGCCGTTCTGTTTTTATCGAAGAACAAGGCATTGATGAATCCGAGGAATGGGACGAACACGACTCGGTTTCCATACACGTGCTTGCCTGGATAAGTAACAAGCCGGTGGGCACGGCGAGGTTGTTGCCTGAAGGAAAAATTGGCCGCATGGCTGTACTCCCTGAATTCAGAAGCCGGGGAATTGGCAGTGCCATGTTGCAGGCTTTGCTGGCGGTGGCCAAAGAACAAAACTTGCCGCAGGTGCGCTTGAGTGCGCAACAGCAGGCGATTGAATTTTACAGTCGACATGGTTTTTCGCCGCTTGGTGATGCCCACACGGAGGTGGGAATACCACACCAGTGGATGGCGTTGAACCTGACAACATAACAAAGGACTGGGTTGTGGCTAGAGTATTGAAAGAACAAAAACACGACGATGGCCGACGTGGCGACATTGTGCGCGCGGCTGCCAAGTTGTTTCGTGACAAAGGTTACGACGGGGCCAGCATGCGGGCCATTGCCAATGCGGTGGGTATGCAATGCGGAAGTCCGTTTTACCACTTTGCCAGCAAGCAGGATATTTTGGTGGCTGTGGTTGAAGAAGGCTTGCGACAAGGGCTTGAAAAAACACGCGCAGTGGTGAAGCCTAACCTGACCGCAGATACCCAGTTTCGCGCTTTGGTGAAAGTGCATCTCAGCATTATTCTTGAAGATGGCAACGACTTTATTCCAGTGATGCTATACAACTGGCGCTGTCTGGATGAAGTGCACCAACGCAGGCTGATTGCCACCAAAGATGAATACGATGCCATTTGGCAAGATGCGGTGAATGGTTTGTACAAGGCCGGTTTTTTGGGTGGTGATACGAAATTCGCCCGCTTGATGGTATTGGGCGCCATGAACTTTATGGTGACTTGGTACAAGCCCAAGAAGGGCGACAATCTGGACACACTGGCTGACAGAGTGGTGGCCTTTTTCCTGTCACAGCACGCCTGAAGCGGTTTCAAACGAAAAAAGCCCTTGCCGGCGTGTAACCGGCAAGGGTTTTTTTTGTGGGCAATTTGCGATTAACGCAGCAAGCCTGACAGTGAAGCGGGGCGTGCCGCAATCACGTTCTGGATCAAGCTCGAAGTCATTGCAGTGATTGCGCCCAACTGGCCTGCATTCATCATGCTTGCTGTTGCGCTCATGTTGCCTGCCATGGTGGCTGTGGCCAAGCCGGCGACATCCATTGAGCCGGTGCTGGACATGTCTGCGGCCAGCGAGGCACCCGAAGTTTTGTCGGCTACATTTTGTACCGTACCCAATACACCACCAGTCACACCTTCAACCACGGTGCCTGCTGTTTGGTAAGCGCTGTCTACCTTGTCCATCATCTGAGCACTTTGACCACCACCAAGCTTGATCGTGGCGTTCGCGCTTGCGCTGGCTGAAGCTGTGGCCTGATCTGCGTTGTCTTGGCCTGCTTCAGCAGATTCGCCCGCGCTGTCACCTGTGGAGGCTGTTTGGTCACCAGCTTCAGGCTGTTCCATTGCAGGTGCTTCTGCAGTGGGTGCTGGTTCGTTGGTTGGTGTTGGTTCTGCAACAGGAGTTGGTTGTGGTGCAGTTTCGGGTGCAGGTTGCGCAGCAGGTGGCTGCTGGCGCTGGAACAGGCTTACTTTGATTTCACCTTGTGCCTGACCTTGGGCAGCCGCTTGCTCGCCAGAATGCGCGGCAGCGAACAAAGCGCCCCAGCCGTTCAGTGTGGCGATGTCGGATGCCTTGGCAGTCATGGGCATTGCGAAAGAGGAAGCGATGGCTGCAACGATTGCGATCTGTTTAACTTGCATGGTGTTTCTCCTGTGTGTTGGATGTAGTAGGCGCTCTTTGGATCACGCCTCACACCTTCTCTAACGGAGACACCGTGTAGGAAAAAGATAACTAGCTAGGGGGTACGCCCAACGTGGTGTACCCCTTCAAACAGGTGAAGATTATTCGGTAATTTTCATGTTCAGCAGCACTTGGGCCATACCCTTGCCCAGTGGATCATTTCTCATGGAGGTCATTCCCCCGCCGTCCAGTGCTTCTTTCATAACGAGATTAAAGGCTTGAACTTGAGGTAGCTCGAAAGTGTGAACCTCGCCTTTCACCAAGTGTGCAAGGTAGCCCTTTACCTTTTCTGGGTGCAGCAAATGCTGAAGTAGGGGCCAGTGCTCCGGCTTTCTTGCCACGATGCCCACATTGCTGGTGTTGCCTTTGTCGCCGCTGCGGCCGTGTGCAATTTCAATCAAGGGTTTGCCGATCAATTCAGGTGGAACAGACACCGGTTGAATTGCCTTCGCAGTGGCGGCTTGGTCGCCAGTTGGTACTTTGGGGTGTTCCGGTTCCAGGTACTGAATTTGTTCGCCACTTACTTGAACCACAGCACTGTGCAGGTGCTTGGGCACGAAACAACTGAACATTTTGACCAGCGGGGTTACGTTGGGGCGGCCCATGCCAAAGTTACCGCTGGTGCCTGGTGCATAGCTGGTGCCCGCCGGGGCAATTTCGCGAGAAAAAATGGCGGCAGCTTTCTTGTCTGTGTGGGTAATTGCAATACGCAACATGGCTTCGTGGCCCAACTGCGCTTTGGCATGCGGGCCCAAATCGGTCTCACTACCAATGACTTCAATCGAGGTGCGGGTGTAGTCGGCCAGGCCTTGTCGTTTGAACATGGCACGCGTTCGCTCCAGAATTGCTTCACCAGTGCGCCGGGCTTTGGCGTGTGCATCAAACCCAACAATCGACAGCATGCCGATACAGCGAAACCCTTCCGGATACGTGGCGCATACTTTGTACAAGTCACTTGGGGCCTTGCCGGTGGCGCCCCAAATTTTTACGCGATTCGGGCTTGTTTCTTCGATGTTCACGGTGGTGAAATCGCACACCACATCGGGCAGTGCATAGTTGGCGGGGTCGTGAATTTCATACAGCAGTTGTTCGGTGGCCACTGCTTTATTCACCAGGCCGCCTGTACCTTCAGGTTTGCTCAATTCAAAGCTGCCGTTGGCAGCCACATCGATCACCGGGTAGCCGATATTGGCCCAGTCCGGCACCTGTTCCCAATCTGTGAAAAGTCCACCCGTGGCTTGCGCTCCACATTCGACAATGTGGCCCGCCAGGCTGCCCTGTGCCAGTTGATCCAGATCGCTCGCTTGCCATTTGAATTCATGCACCAGCGCACCCAGTACTATGGCACTGTCTACTACGCGGCCGGTGATGACAATATCCGCTCCGGCATCGAGTGCCGCCGCAATCGGAAACGCACCCAGATAAGCATTGGCTGTAAGGAAGAAAGGTGGGGCTGTCTGGCCGGAATGTTGGTCTGTCAATTCAACACCATTTTTTCTCAACTGCCCCAAAGTGCTGGTGGCGTCGTCGCCGCTTACCACGCCAATTCGAATGGTGTGCCCGGCCTCTGTCATGGCCTGTTGCAAGGCGGCTGCGCAACCAGCTGGGTTTAGTCCACCCGCGTTCGCGATAATCCTGATCCCTTTGGCTTTGGCGACTGGCAGGGCCTTTTTCATCAGGTCGATGAAATCAAGCGCATACCCGTGCTCCGGGTTTTTCATGCGCATGCCTGCCATGATGGCCAGTGTGAGTTCAGCCAGATAATCATAGGTGATGTACTGAATGCCCGGTACTTTCATCAATTGTTCTGTGCCCAGGCTGCTGTCGCCCCAAAAGCCGCAGGCGCCGCCGATCTTGATGGTGTTTGAATTGGGCATGCTCATGATCACTTGTTGATGGTTTTGGGAGACCCATCATAGCAAAGCCATTTGCAATAAATCAAACGATCGTTTGAATTATTCGACTTGTTTGTAACTTCTTTCCAGTGCATCCAGCATTAGATTGGCTGCAGTGGTGGTGTTGTGGTTCATGTCGGGTGCTATGCGCGGAAACACCATCATATTCTTGGTTTCATCGTCAAAGCAGGCTGGCAGCAAACCCGATTTCAGCAAAACGAAATCAGCGATCAGGCGGCATGTTCGACCGTTCCCGTCTGCAAAAGGATGAATTGAAACTCCCTTCATGGCAGTTCGGGCGGCCAACAAAACCGGATTGCTGCTTCCCTTGTTCAGTTCCTCAGCCACTTCGGTACACAGCGTGTTCAACTCGGCGTGTACCATCGAACCCGGCACTGCCAGGCGGCTTGGGTGCGGGTCGCGGCTGCCCTGGGAGTCACAAAGGCCAATCCAGACGTTGTCGTATTGACGAACCAGGCCGCCGACCGTTTCGTTCACTCCCCGCATCAGGGTACTGTGAACGGCAATGAATAAATCATGAATTGTTTGCGGTGATACGGATTCGCTGTTTCTGGCGGCTTGAAAAATCAGATCATTTGCGCACTGCCAGTTGAGCATCGCCTGCTTGTGGTGCGTGTTTTCGTCTTTTAGGGTTTCTGATCCTCCCCGGCGCGGTACTTCAAGCAGTTGAAGGTGTTCCGGTTCCACCACAGGAATCTGACTCTTGAATTGTTCAAGTTTTTGTTGTGCCAGCTCGATCACCGCCTTGTTCACAGGCTGATTAAATATATAGTCGAAATTGCTTTTCATGGCTTCGTCGTTTTGTCCTGATGCAATGAGGTGCAGGCGCGCGTCAAGGAAAGGGATTTGCTCCAGTCCTGATCGTTTGCTGTCGGCAGCAGGTGCAGTCGTGTAGCGTGTTTTCAGGCTTGATGGGGTAAACGAATCTCCCTGTTTTTCTTCTGTTTCTACCTTGGACCATTTTCCCTCGGCAGTTTTTACCGCAAGTGATGCAGGTAGTTCTTGAATGATTGCAGATCCAAACCGATGGGCCAGTAATCCAGAAAGGGATAACTTTGCAATTGTGGTCGCCGCATTGGGCAGGGCAGGGTCGGGCCGCGCGACTGCTTTTTCTGGCAGGTTTGGATCGTTAAGTGATCCCGCGCGGTGATTTGCAACGTCGCTTCTTCTTAACATGACTCATAGTGTGGAGACGATATTTTTATGAGTGAGCCACATCCATGCATGGTTCCATTGCTACTTCATCAGAGCCTAGTTTTTGTAGCTTGAGAGATGGATGCTTGTTTCCGTGTTGCTGATTCCCTTGATCAATCGTATGCGTTCAAGTATTCCAGAAAGTCCGTTCAGGTTTTCCGCCTGTAGTTCGACCAACAAATCCCAGCGTCCATTTGTGCTGTGAATAGCCGTAACACCAGGTTCACCCAGCAAATTTGCCAGCACGGTGCGGCTGTCATTGCCTTCAATCAAAATACTCATCCAGGCGACAATCAGATTGGCCGTGGCATCGGGTCTCAATTTCACGCTGTAACCCACGATAACACCTGAGTTTTCAAGTTTGTTGATTCGATTGCTCACTGTGCCGCGGGACACTTTCAAGTGGTGGGCCAATGTTGCAATGCTTAATCTCGCATTGGTGCGCAACAAACCCAAGAGTTGGCGATCTAGTGTATCCATCATGACGTTTTGAAGTTTATTTCTGACAATATGCTAGGAATATTGCATTTTGCAAGCACTTTATGTGCTTATGCTTGACAGTGTTTCATAGCAAAATGGTGTGTCTAACTGAGTTAAGCAGGTGGGGGGGGATGATGAACACGCCATTCCTGAGCGCACAGGGCGCTGCAATTCTTGTTTCGCGTCATGGCCTTTCTCGATGTATTAGAGGCATGCACGATGCAATTGCTCATGACTTCAAACGTTGGGAACAGTTTGAGAAGTCAGCGCGCCTTGCGACCCACTCTGCCGAGGGCGTCATTGAAATCATGCCGATCAACGATGGACAAACCTACGGTTTCAAGTATGTCAACGGCCATCCGAACAACCACCGGCATGAATTGCCAACTGTGATGGCGTTTGGTGTATTGGCCAGCGTACAAACCGGTCTGCCTCAATTCATCAGCGAACTAACCTTGATCACGGCTTTGCGCACTGCGGCCACTTCCGTGTTGGCGGCCAGTCACCTCACCAAGCCGGGGGCGCGCAGCATGGCCTTGATTGGCAACGGTGCGCAAAGTGAATTTCAGGCCGTTGCTTTTCACGAGGCTTTGGGCATCGACAGGTTTTACCTTTACGACACTGATCTTTTTGCGACCGAGAGATTGACTCACCATTTGAATGAACTCGGGTTTCATGTCACACGGTGCAAAAGTGTGGCTCAGGCTGTTGCGCGGGCAGATGTCATTACCACAGCCACGGCCGCAAAAACCCGGGCCCATGTATTGACCCGGGACATGCTGAGGCCGGGTGTTCACATCAATGCGATCGGGGGTGATTGCCCCGGGAAAACTGAACTTCACCCGGATGTACTTGGCAATGCCCGTGTGTTTGTGGAGTATGAGCCGCAAACCCGAATCGAAGGCGACATTCAGCAAATGCCATCCGATTTCCCAGTGATCCAGTTGTGGGAGGTGCTCACGGGTTTTGCGCTGGGGCGTACCCACGCAGACCAAATCACGGTGTTTGATTCTGTGGGGTTCGCGCTTGAAGATTTTTCTGCTTTGCGCTACATGCATGAACTGGCGGAGGAAAAAGGCGAGCTTGAGTACCTGTCATTGATTCCACACATGAGCAATCCGAAAAATCTTTATGGTTTGATATCGAAGGCAGAGTGCGCATGATTGCGCTGATCGGTGCACCCTGCGACGCCGGGGCAAACACGGCAGGATCTGCACTGGGTCCTGATGCATTAAGGCGTGCGGGTATTCAGTACAGTTTGCAGAAAACGGGTTGTAAGGTTGAGGATTTGGGCGACCTTCAAGTTGAGCTGCCTGAAAATGACACAGTGGTGCAGGGGTACCGGAATTTTCATGAAGTGGTGGCCTGGAATCGTGCAGTGCATTTGGCGGTGGCGAGCGCCTTGAAAGACGGAAATGTTCCCGTGTTGCTGGGGGGAGACCACTCCCTGGCCATGGGTTCAATCAGTGCGGTTTCGGCGCACTGCCGCCGGGTACACAAAGCGTTGCGTGTGGTGTGGCTGGACGCGCATGCCGATTTCAACACGGCCAGCACGTCAACCACAGGCAATATGCATGGCATGCCCTTGACCGCGCTGTGCGGGCAGGGGCCGCCAGAACTGACACAACTGGGTGGGTTCTGCCCGGCGTTGCAAGCATCTCAAATTCGCTTGTTGGGCGTGCGCTCAATCGATCCCGAGGAACATCGTGCAGTGCGCCGCGCCGCGCTGCCCATCGTGACCATGCGGAACATTCACGGCCGCGGAATTGTTCAGGCCATGAACGCAGCGTTGGCCGACATTGATCCGGGTACGCATGTGCATGTCAGTTTCGATGTGGATTGTATCGATCCATCTGTGTTGCCCGGTGTAAGCACGCCGGAAGAAGGTGGCCTGCAGCTGAATGCCCTGCATTACTGCTTGGCGCGGATTGCGCAAACGGGTTGTGTGGCTTCAGTGGACCTGGTTGAATTAAATCCTTTGGCCGACCCATCGGGCGAAAGTGCTGAGCGTGCTGTGGAATTGTTGTCTGTGCTGTTGAATCCGGATTGGGAAAGGCATGTGCAACGCCCGTTTGATTGGGCTGAACATGCAATCTGAACTTGACCGTTTGCGCGCGGAAATTAATTCGCTGACCCGGGTGGATGAAGCGCAAAGGGTGCGTGTTTTACTTGAAAAAAGCACTTGGCTGGAGGCCGATTTTGAGACGGTAAAACAAACGGCACTCGAACACGTCGCGCGTTTGCGCAAGGTGCAAAAGCACAGCGCAGGCATTCAGCAGTTGATGTCTGAATATCGCTTGTCTACCCAGGAAGGCGTGGCATTAATGTGCCTGGCAGAAGCTTTGCTGCGAATTCCTGACGCTCAAACACGCGATGAACTGATCCGTGACAAATTAAGCCATGCCAATTGGGCTGCGCACTTGGGGCACAGTTCTTCCCTGTTTGTGAATGCCAGCACCTGGGGTTTGTTCATCGCTGGGCACTGGGTTCAAATGCCAGGCGATGACGGCTTGTATTCCAGCTTGCAGCGTTTGATGGCACGCAGCAGCGAGGGCTTTGTTCGCACGGCGGTTGAGCTGGCTGTGCGGTTCATGGGGCAACAGTTTGTTGCGGCCCAAACCATTGAGGAGGCCTTGCGCAACAGCCGTGCAAGCGTGGCACAGGGTCACACCTTTTCATTTGACATGCTGGGCGAGGCGGCAATGTGCGAAGCCGATGCGCAGGCCTACTTCGACAGTTATGCTCACGCCATTGATGTCATCGGACGCGACAGCACCCACGGTGTTATTGACGGCAATGGCATTTCGGTGAAATTGTCAGCCCTGCACCCGCGTTACACGCTGTGGCAGGAAAAACGCGTATGCGCTGAACTGTATCCGCGGCTTTACAGGCTTGCGCTTTCGGCCAAACAGCGCAACATTGCATTCAATGTGGACGCAGAGGAAAGTGAGCGCCTGGATTTGTCGCTTGATCTGTTCACACGACTTGCTTTTGAGCCTGAACTGCAGCATTGGAACGGTTTGGGTTTGGCGGTACAGGCTTACCAAACCCGTGCCACGGCGGTGATTGAGTTTGTTGCTGCCTTGGCACGCACCAGCGAACGGGTCATTCAGGTTCGGCTGGTGAAAGGTGCCTATTGGGACAGCGAGATCAAACGTTGCCAAACTCAGGGTTTGGCGCACTTCCCGGTGTTTACGCAGAAGGTGCACACGGATCTTTCCTACTTGTATTGTGCAGAATTGATGTTGCGCAATGCCAGTTTTATTTACCCCCAGTTTGCCACCCACAATGCCCACACCTATGCAGCCGTTCAACACCTGGCTGCGCAGCTTGACGTGCGCAATGTCGAAATGCAGTGTTTGCATGGCATGGGGGAAGGGCTTTACCAGCGATGCAGAATTTATGCACCTGTGGGCACCCATCAAACATTGCTTCCTTATCTGGTTCGTCGCTTGCTTGAAAATGGTGCCAATACATCGTTTGTCAACCAGATCATGGATCCCGATGTGGATATGAATGCATTGGTAGAACACCCTGTGGCCAGGTTGCGCAAGCACGGCATTCGCCCCAACCCCGCCTGTACGCCCGCGCCGCATTTGTTTGGTGCGAATCGCCTCAATTCAATGGGGTTTGATCTGTACTGCAAGCACACCGTGCAGTGTCTCCAGCAATCTGTGGACAACAGTTCCCTGTCGGCGTTGCCGCCTATTGCTTACAGCACACAAACCCAAGTGCAAGATGCATTGAGCATGGCTTTGCGTTCGCACGAGATAAGCTGCGACTGGTTTGAAAAAGGGCCGGAACACCGGGCTGCTTGCTTGTTGCAGGCCGCCAAATTGCTGGAAGTACATCAACTTCAACTGATCAACCTCCTGGTGCATGAGGCAAAAAAAACCGTTCCAAATGCACACCTGGAAGTGCGTGAGGCAGTGGATTTTTGCCGCTATTATGCAGCTCAAATTTGTGCATTGCCTTGGTACAAAACCAGCTTTTCCCCGCGTTTGGCAGTTTGCATCAGCCCCTGGAATTTTCCACTGGCAATATTCATGGGGCAGGTTGTGGGGGCTTTGGCCAGCGGGCATGCTGTGGTGGCCAAGCCAGCTGAACAAACGCCACAAATCGCACGCAGTGCAGCGCACTTGCTGCACGAGGCGGGCGTGCCTGCTGCCGTGTTACAACTGGTGTATGGCGACGCTGAAGTGGGTTCCTGGTTGACCAGTTTTCCGGCGGTCAGTACTGTGTTGTTCACCGGTTCCAATGCCGCCGCAAAACACATTCAAGCCAGCGTGCTGAAACGCGATGTGTCGCATCTCCCCGCTTTGCTGATCGCTGAAACAGGCGGGCAAAATGCCATGGTGGTCGATTCATCTGCATTGCTGGAACAAGTGGTGAGCGATTCACTTGAGTCGGCCTTTGGAAGTGCAGGGCAACGTTGCTCAGCCCTGCGCGTATTGTGCGTGCAAGATGACATTGCCGACAGGTTGATCGCCCTGCTGAAAGCAGCAGTGCAAGAACTTCAGGTAGGCGACCCGGCGAGTTTTTCCACCGATTTGGGCCCCTTGATTGATCAGGACGCATGGCAGCTTGTGCATGATCACATTGAACGCATGAAAGCAAAAAGTTTTCCGGTGTTTCAGGCCACACGCTTGGACAATTCCGCACAAGGACATTTCATTGCCCCCACGTTGATTGAACTGCAGCAGTTGCATGAATTACAGCGGGAGGTGTTTGGCCCGGTTCTACATATTGTGCGTTTCAATGCAGATCAGTTGCCCGCGGTGTTGCATGAATTGAATGCCACCGGTTATGCCCTTACCTTTGGCATCCACAGTCGAATTCAATCCACCATTGAGCTGGCCTGCAACACCATTGAAGCGGGTAACGTGTACGTGAACCGGAACATGGTCGGGGCCGTGGTGGGTAGCCAACCGTTTGGCGGTCATGGCAAATCCGGAACAGGACCCAAGGCAGGGGGGGCGCATTACTTGCCCACCTTGATGCGTCTTGCCCAGTTTGAAAACCTGGGGGGTGAAATATTGCCAGGCCCCACGGGCGAACAAAATAGTTACCGTTGCCGGCCCCGTGGTCGCGTGTGGTGCACAGCACGTGATGCAGTGCAACTGCGGCAGCAAATTGATGCGGTATTGGCCACGGGCAGTATTGCTGTTGTTGAAACGGGGGTGTTCAATCGATGGCACAAACAGGGTGTCGAGTGGACGGATGCAATTCAATTGGAATACATTGATGCCGCAGTCTGTGAACACATACCACAACGCGCACACGAAGTGGCTCGCGCACTGGCAGCACACTCGCAGCGCATCATTCCCCTGGTACTCGCGAATTCAGATGGCACTTACCCAGCCTATCGCTTGGTCTGTGAACAGCTTGTGTGTACCAACACCGCAGCGGCGGGCGGCAACATTGAATTGATTGCCAGGGTTTAAGCCAATTTTTTATGCATTTCCCGTGGCACAATCAGGCATCGTTGTTTCCTGGCAGTACACCATGTCTGAATTTCGAGGCATTCCTCCTGGTCCCAATGTAGGTACACAGCTGAAGGCTTTGCGCCGCAAGAAAAAAGCAGCAGACAAATCTGCAGCGCTGCAAGAATCCACCCAACAGGTGTTGTATGCGCCAGCGTTGCCGATGAACACGGCACCTTTGTCAGAACTCACCTTGGCAAATGTTCAAGCATGGTTCCGTGCGCAAGGCTGGGAACCGTTCGAGTATCAAACACAGGTGTGGCAAGCTTTCCAGAATGGGCACAGCGGTTTGCTGCATGCCACCACTGGCGCAGGTAAAACACTGGCTGTGTGGTTGGGGGCATTGTTGCGTTTGGCGCAATTGCCCCGGCCTCGCGGTGCAGCCACACAAATCATGTGGATCACACCCATGCGTGCCCTGGCGGCTGACAGCACCAAGGCGTTGCAAAAATCGCTGGCTGCATTGGTGGGTGATTGTAGCGTGGCACTTCAAACCGGCGATACCGATTCCGCAGCGCGTGCAGCCATCTTGCGCAAACCACCTTTCGCGTTGGTGACCACACCGGAAAGCCTCACCTTGATGTTTACACGCGCCAGCAGTCAGCCCAATTTAAGCAAGCTGCAAGTGTTGGTGGTCGATGAATGGCATGAGTTGATCGGCAACAAACGCGGCGTGCAGTTGCAGTTGGCGATTGCGCGTTTGGCCCGCATCAACCCGGGTTTGCAGGTGTGGGGCTTAAGTGCCACCTTGGGCAATTTGCAAGTGGCCACAGATGTTCTGCTTTGGCCTGTTCGCCAGCACCGCAAGTCAACTTTGGTTCAAGGCAAGTTGCCCAAGCAGTTGATCATCGACAGCCTGATTCCCGACACTTTTGAACGCTTCCCTTGGGGCGGGCATTTGGGTTTGAATCAATTGGAATTTGTTGCCAGAGAAATTGATCAGTCAGCCTCCACGCTGATCTTCACCAACACGCGTTCCCAGGCAGAAATTTGGTACCAAGCCTTGCTGGAAGCCCGGCCCGATTACGCAGGTGCGCTGGCTTTGCACCATGGGTCGCTCGACAAAACAGTGCGCGATTGGGTGGAGCAGGGTTTGAAAAGCGGCAGTTTGAAGGCGGTGGTGTGCACATCGTCCCTTGACTTGGGCGTTGATTTTTTACCTGTCGAGCGTGTTATTCAAATCGGTTCGCCCAAGGGCGTCGCCCGTTTGCTTCAACGCGCAGGTCGTTCGGGGCATGCACCGGGTCGCCCCTCTCGGATTACCGTGGTGCCCACGCATGCACTGGAGCTGGTCGAGGCTGCTGCGGCCCGGTATGCAGCAGAACACAAGCAGATCGAATCGCGTTTTAGCCCCCAAGCGCCACTGGACGTGTTGGTTCAGCACTTGGTCACCATTGCGATGGGCAGTGGTTTTAAACCCGATGAACTGTTTTCAGAAGTTCGAACCACCAATGCTTATGCCAATTTGACCCGCGCCCAGTTTGACTGGGCTTTGGCTTTTGTGGAGAAGGGGGGAGAAAGTTTGGCTGCATATCCCGATTACCAGCGCGTTGCAGCAGGCGACGACGGCATTTACCGCGTGCCCCGCCGCGACATAGCACGCAGGCACGCCATGTCGGTGGGCACCATTGTTTCCGATGCCGCCATGCAAGTGGCATGGATGACCGGCGGACGTTTGGGTACTATCGAGGAGGGCTTTATTGCACGCCTGAAAACCGGTGATTGTTTCAGTTTTGCTGGCCGGGTGCTCGAGCTGGTGAAGGTGCGCGACATGACAGCCTACGTTCGAAAAGCCAACCGAAAAAAGGCGACCGTGCCGCAGTGGCAGGGCGGAAAAATGCCATTGAGCAGCGAGCTTGCCCATGCTTCCCTGCAAATGCTGGAGCTTGCGCACCAAGCCATTTCGATCGGTAAAAAACCAGCCCTGCCCGAATTACGCGCACTTGAAAGTTTGCTGGCTTTGCAAATGCGCTGGAGCGCATTGCCCAACACCGTCAATTTATTGGTCGAAGAACTTCACAGCAAGGAAGGTCACCACCTGTTCGTGTATCCCTTCGAGGGGCGCACTGTGCACATTGGTTTGGCAAGTCTTTTGGCGTGGCGCGCATCAAGACACAAGCCGGGCACATTTTCAATTGCCATGAATGATTATGGTTTTGAGTTGCTCAGTGCCGAGCCCATCAACTGGCATGAATGGTTCAAGGATGGTTTGTCAGAGTCTGCGCTTTTTTCCACTGAGAATTTATTCGAGGATGTACTGGCGTGCCTGAATGCATCTGAACTGGCCCAGCGCCGGTTTCGCGAAATTGCGCGAATTGCCGGTTTGGTGTTTCAGGGGTATCCGGGTGCCGGTAAAAGTGCCAAGCAATTGCAGGCCTCCAGCGGCTTGTTCTTCGAGGTTTTTAGAAAATACGATCAAGGTAATTTGCTGCTGGAGCAGGCGCAACGGGAAGCCCTTGAGCAGGAACTTGATTTGGCGCGCATGGTGCAGGCACTGAACTCCATTCAATCCAAAACACTGGTTTATCAATCAATCGATAAACCCTCGCCATTCGCGTTTCCCTTGTTGATTGAACGGTTGCGCGAGACAGTGAGCACAGAAAAACTCAGTGATCGCGTGGCTCGCATGGTGGCACAATTGGAGGCGGCCGCCATGCGCACCGACGCATGATCAATTGTTGCGGAATGCCATTTCCGGTAATGCGAGAGATGCCCGTGTGTGTGTACCGGGATTCAATGTTTCATCCGCCCGGTCGATTGTTGCAACGCTCTGGGCAATTTTGTCTTGGCGATTGGCTCGCAACGCTGCCAAATTAGCCAGTGATGCCGCGGTAATGTGTGTAGCCACTTCTGTCATTTCCTTGCCTGATAAATTGAGCTGGCGGGCGGCTCTTGGGATGCTGAATTGTTCCACCAAGGCTGTGAAATATTCTGTGTGTTCCCCAAGTTCTGAGTTCAATCCGTTGGCCTCTCTTTTAAACGTATTCAACTCTCCCACCGCTTGCTGCAGCTGCAAGCCCAAATTGCTACTCGCACCCTGGATGGAAAATGCCTGTGCAGAAAGTCGGTTTCCACGATTCACTTGTTCTGTTGAAAATTGTTGTACCCCCTGAAGGACAGTTTGATTGGCCTCGAGCAAGGCTGCGCAGGTCAAAATCGTTGCTGTGTTGTGCACACGATTGGCTGTAAGTGTGTTGTTGAACCATCCCATCTTTATTTCTCCGGTTTTTTTGTTGAAAAAGTTCGGTGGCATTCAGCTTCGAATGGTTCGGAAAAAAATAAGCTTTTTATCTTGTTACACTCCGGTCTGGTTCAGCGTGGGTAATGCAATGGGTGGGATGAAAGTACTGCAAAGCGGGGAGTCGGGCTGGCCATTGAGCACGCAGGCGGGCGAATTGGTGCTGTCAGCCCGGCGCCTAGCTTATTCACCTGTGTTGAAGGCGCTTTTTGTCGCAGATGTTCATTTGGGCAAAGCAGCCACCTTTCGAAGCCTTGGCGTGCCAGTGCCAGCCGGGACCACGCAGGAAAATCTCGATCGCTTGTCCTTGGCCATTGCCGACCACCAGCCACATGCCATTTATTTCCTCGGTGACCTGTTGCATGCCAAGGCAGCGCACAACAAAGACCTGCTTGAAAAACTGCACGCCTGGCGTTTGCAGCACGCTGATATCGACATGACACTGATTCGCGGCAATCACGACAGCAAGGCGGGCGACCCTCCAGCAACCCTGAATATCACGGTGGTGGAAGAGCCTTTTGTGTTGGGTGGTTTTGCTTTGTGTCATCACCCGCACACCGTGCCAGGTGCCTTGGTGTTGGCCGGGCACGAACACCCAGTGGTGGTGCTCAATGGAAAAGGCAGAAGCAGGGCGCGTTTGCCTTGCTTCTACCTTAAGTCAGATCAATTGATACTGCCTTCATTTGGTGCGTTCACCGGTGGTTATCAAGTCAATCCCCAGGCCGGTGAGGCCGTATTTCCAGTGGTTTAATCACTGACCAGGCGCGCCTTACTTGCCTTTGCTCAGGCCCAGCTTTCCACCACCCAAGGCCACAATCATCAACAAACCGCCAGCCACGCTGATGTTTTTCATGAACATCAACTGCTGCACATAGGCTTGATCGGCTGGCATGGCCCAGTAGTTGTGAAACAGCACCGATGCCGCCAAAGTGAAACCTGCCAGCAGCAAGGCTGCAATACGCACCTGGAAGCCAACAATCAAAGCCAGGCCCGCGCCAATTTCAACCGCAATTGTGAGCACGGTCAGCAGCTCTGGAAAGGGCAAGCCCACGGAACCGATGTAGCCCGCTGTGCCTTCGAACCCACCAATTTTGCTGAAACCAGCCAGTACGAACATGGTCGCAAGCAAAACCCGGCCAAGCAGGGCGATTGTGGGCGCTGAGTTGTTCAAGGCACTGTCTACTACATTGGTCCCAGTGTGTGTTGCATTTGCTGTAGTCATTTCAATTCTCCGTATTGGGTTTGCGATTCACTGAATCGATGGTTGAATCTTGCGCGTTCGATTGCTAAAAATCGAGTGGCGTTTTTCGCAGTGTTTGTTCAAATATTTTGAATAAATGAATTACACCCATGGGGCTGTAGAGGAATTTCTCTAACCTGGGCCATTCCCTTTTTCCCAAAGAAATAGCGTACACTCATAAAAAAACGAACGTTCGGTCTATTTTTATATGCGCAAAGGTGAACAAACCCGAGCCGCCATCGTAGAGGCGGCGCTAGAAATCGCGTCCACGCAAGGACTCGAGGGTTTAACCATTGGTTCTATCGCAGAAAAAATGACCATGAGCAAAAGTGGTGTGTTCGCCCATTTTGGCTCGCGTGAAGAACTTCAAATTGCCGTACTTCAAGAGTACGAAACACAATTCATCGATGCCGTATTGTTTCCCTGCCTGAAAGAGCCCCGTGGGCTGCCGCGTTTGCGTGCAATCTTCATGCGCTGGCTTGATCGAATTGGCAAAGAAATCGACAGTGGTTGCATCTATATTTCAGGCGCGACAGAATACGATGACAGGCCAGGGGCGGTTCGCGATGTCCTGGTGAAAATGCATCGCGACTGGCAAAAAGAAATGCACCGTGCCACGGCACAGGCCATCGAAGAAAATCATTTACCGGCCAATCAGGCGCATGCGGACCAGCTCGTTTTCGAGATGGTTGGCCTGATTCTGGCAGCCCACCAGCAAGGTCGCCTGATGGGTGACACTTTGTCTGTGAGGCGGGCAAGCCAAGGCTTTGAACGCATGATTCAGCATTACCAGCAAAC
The DNA here is from genome assembly GCF_058448965.1 of Limnobacter sp. G6BE5S. NCBI lineage: Bacteria > Pseudomonadati > Pseudomonadota > Betaproteobacteria > Burkholderiales > Burkholderiaceae > Limnobacter > Limnobacter sp. G6BE5S. The sequence continues at coordinate 87,445 of NZ_JBZFLM010000006.1, read as the reverse complement.
CCAGTCAGAAATTCTGAGCCAGTAGTACCAGGAGACACTTCAATGAGCCAATACACGCCCCCAGTCCGCGACATGCAATTTGTACTGCACGAAATGTTCAATGCGGAAGCCACTTTCAAAAGCATTCCCGCCTTTGCGGAAATTGACGCTGACACCATGAATCAGATCATGGAAGAAGGCGGCAAGTTCTGCGCGGAAGTATTGCAACCGCTGAACGCCGTGGGCGATTCCGAAGGTTGTACCTTGAACAAGGCCGATCATTCCCTGAAAACGCCAACAGGCTTCAAAGAAGCCTATCAACAGTTCGTTGAGGCCGGTTGGGCTTCGCTCAGCTGCGACCCCAACTACGGTGGTCAAGGCTTGCCGGTTACTGTGAACCAGACTTTCTATGAAATGATGAACAGCGCCAATCAGGCCTGGACCATGTACCCCGGCCTGACCCACGGTGCCTACGATTGTCTGCACGAGCACGGTAGTCAGGAACAAAAAGACCTGTATTTGCCCAAGCTGACCAGCGGTGAATGGACTGGCACCATGTGCCTGACCGAGCCCCATTGCGGTACCGACCTGGGTATGTTGCGTAGCAAGGCCGAGCCACAAGCTGATGGCAGCTACAAAATTACCGGTGCAAAAATTTTCATCAGCAGCGGTGAACACGATATGGCCGAGAACATTATTCACCTGGTGTTGGCACGCCTGCCCGACGCACCCGTGGGCACCAAGGGCATTTCGCTGTTCCTTGTTCCCAAGTTTGTTCCCAATGCAGATGGAACCCTGGGCGAACGCAACCCGATTTTCTGCGGCGCCATTGAACACAAAATGGGCATTCACGGCAACGCAACATGCCAAATGAACCTGGACGGCGCAAGTGGTTGGTTGATCGGCCAGCCTCACCGCGGTTTGGCTGCCATGTTCGTGATGATGAACGCGGCCCGCCTTGGCGTGGGCATGCAGTCACTGGGCCTGACCGAAGTGGCTTATCAAAACGCCGTGGTGTACGCCAAAGACCGTATTCAAGGTCGTTCATTGACCGGCCCCAAATCAGCAGACAAACCTGCAGATGCCATTATTGTTCACCCCGATGTTCGCAAAATGCTGTTGACCACCCGCGCCTATGCCGAAGGTGGCCGGGCATTGTGCCTGTGGACTGCGCTTGAGCTGGACAAAGAACTGAACCACCCAGACGAAGCAGTTCGCAAGGAAGCTTCCGACATGGTTGCCCTGGCGACCCCCATTGTGAAAGCCTTTATTACCGACAATGCATGGGAAGCCACTTCACACTGCATGCAGGTGTATGGCGGCCATGGTTACATCGCCGAATGGGGTATGGAACAGTATGTGCGCGACAGCCGCATCAACATGATTTACGAAGGCACCAACACCATTCAATCACTCGACCTGCTGGGTCGCAAAGTGTTGGGTGATGGCGGCGCCAAGTTGATGAAGTTCGGCAAAATGGTTCGTGCTTTGTGCGAAGCTGAGGCCAACAACCCAGCCATGAAAGAGTTCATCGAGCCCTTGGCTGATCTGGGCGACAAGGTCAGCAAGCTGACCATGGAAATTGGTGGCAAGGCCATGCAAAACCCGGATGAAGTGGGTGCCGCTGCTGTGGATTACCTGCGCGTAGTAGGCCACTTGTTCTATGGCTACTTCTTCGCACAAGCTGCAAAAATCGCGCTTGAAAAACAAGCCAGTGGTGACAAGTTCTACACCGCCAAGCTGCACACAGCCCGTTTCTACTTCCAGAAAATGCTGCCCGAAACCGCCATGCTGATTCGCAAGGCGCGTGCAGGTTCCAGCAGCCTGATGGAAATGGAAGCCGACCTGTTCTAATCAATCTGTCCCGCAGTACCCCGTGGTGTTTAATTACCACGGGCGTTCAAACCAATTAACTCGAAGGAGACACGCGTGTCCAATTTCATCGTTCGCAAAGTCGCCGTGCTCGGCGCTGGCGTGATGGGTGCTCAAATTGCTGCCCACTGTGCCAATGCCAAAGTACCCGTGGTGCTGTTCGACCTGCCCGCCAAGGAAGGCCCCAAGAATGGCATCGTTGACAGAGCCATTTTGAACCTGACCAAGCTGAAGCCCGCCCCATTTGGCGCGAAAGATGTTGCGCAATACGTGCAAGCCGCCAACTACGAAGAGCACCTGGAGTTGTTGCAGGGTTGCGATTTGGTGATCGAAGCCATTGCCGAACGCATGGACTGGAAACACGACCTGTACAAAAAAGTGGCGCCGCACATCAACGCGACTGCAATTTTTGCAACCAATACATCGGGCTTGAGCATTTCCAAGCTGAGCGAAGGGTTTGATGCCGATCTGAAAGCCCGTTTCTGTGGTGTTCACTTCTTCAACCCGCCCCGTTACATGCACCTGTGCGAACTCATTCCATTGAGCACCACACGCCAGGATATTCTGGACAATCTGGAAACATTCCTGACCACCACACTGGGTAAGGGCATTATTACTGCGAAAGACACACCCAACTTTGTGGCCAACCGCGTGGGTGTCGCCGGCATGCTGGCCACGATGGCCGAGGCACAGAAGTACGGCATTCCATTCGACATCGTTGATCAACTGACTGGTTCCAAACTGGGCCGCGCTAAATCAGCCACATTCCGCACCGCCGACGTGGTTGGCCTGGACACCATGGGCCACGTGATTGCAACCATGCAAAACACATTGCCTAACGACCCGTTTGCACCCAGCTACGCTACACCCGCCGTGTTAAAAACCCTGGTTGAAAAAGGCGCACTGGGCCAGAAAACCAAAGGTGGCTTCTTCAAGAAAGAAGGCAAGCAGATCATGGTGTTTGATGCAAGCACCAGCGGCTACGTACCTTCTGAAGGCAAGGCCGACGAAGCCGTGTTGAAGATCTTGAAAAACCGCAACGTGGCCGAGCGCATGGCTGCACTGCGCGCTTCCGAGCACCCGCAAGCCAAATTCCTGTGGGCCATTTTCCGCGATGCATTCCACTACATCGCCTTCCACTTGAACGAAATTGCCGACACCGCACGTGAAGTGGACTTCTCGCTGCGCTGGGGTTATGGCTGGACAGAAGGTCCATTCGAAACCTGGCAAGCCGCAGGCTGGAAACAGGTTGCTGAATGGGTAAAAGCGGACATTGATGCAGGCGAAGCACTGTGCAATGCACCGTTGCCAGCTTGGGTTTTTGAAGGACCAGTGGCAGACAACGGCGGCGTGTACAGCACAGCTGGTGCATTCAGCCCAGCCTCGAATTCCTTCGTGCCCCGCAAAGATTTGCCTGTGTACCAGCGCCAAGTTTTCCGCGCCAAAGTATTGGGCGAAACAACAGTCACTGGTCACAACGGCGGCACTACAATCAAAGAAAACGATGCGGTTCGCATTTGGACAGCACCCGGCCATGACGACGTGCTTGTTTTGTCCATCAAAACAAAAATGCACGCCATTGGCCCCGATGTCATCACCGGCACCCACGAAGCCATTGCCTTGGCTGAGAAAAGCTACAAAGGTTTGGTGTTGTGGAGCCCGGATGAACCCTTCTCCGCAGGTGCCGATTTGCAGGCCATGTTGCCCGCATTCATGCAAGGCGGTGGCAAGGCCATCGAACCCATGGTTGCAGAATTCCAGAAGGGCACAGCCGCACTGAAATACGCACAAGTTCCAACCGTGGCCGCCGTAACCGGCTTGGCTTTGGGTGGTGGGTGTGAATTCGCAATTCACTGTGCTGCACGTGTTGCAAACCTGGAAAGCTACATGGGTCTGGTGGAAGTGGGCGTTGGTCTGATTCCCGGCGGTGGTGGTTTGAAAGAGATCGCTGTAAACGCTGGCCTGGCTGCTCAAAAAGCGGGTTCTGCCGACGTATTGGCTTTCCTGAAAGACGGCTTCATGACCGCTGCCACTGCCAAGGTGGGCACATCGGCCATGGAATGTCGCGACCTGGGCTTTATCAAGGAATCCGACACCATCGTCTTCAACAGCCATGAACTGCTGTACGTCGCAATTTCACGTGCACGCGCCATGTTCGATGGCGGCTATCGCCCACCCCACAAAATCAAGGGTGTGCCCGCCGCTGGCAAGTCTGGTTACGCCACAATCAAGGCGCAACTGGTCAACATGCGCGACGGTGGTTTCATCTCCGCCTACGACTTCCACTTGGGCTGTGTCATCGCCGAAGTGGTGTGTGGTGGCGAAATTGAAACTGGCTCCTTGGTGGATGAAGAGTGGTTCCTGAATCTGGAACGCAAGCACTTCGTGAAGTTGCTCGACAACCCCAAGACACAAGAACGAATCATGGGCATGCTGCAAACCGGCAAACCCGTACGTAACTAAGGAGAGCAAACATGGCTCAAACTTGTAAAGATGTTTACATCGTCGCAGCAACGCGCACACCAATCGGCAAGGCTCCACGCGGCATGTTCAAAGACACCCGCCCCGATGACCTGCTGGTGCACGCCATTGCCAGCGCCATGGCCCAGGTGCCCACGCTCGACCCCGCTTCAATCAACGATGCAATCGTAGGTTGTGCATTCCCCGAAGGCGAGCAGGGCATGAACATGGCCCGTATCGCTGTGTTGCTGGCAGGCCTGCCCAACACCGTGGGTGGCGTTACCATCAACCGCTTCTGCGCATCTGGTATCACGGCTGTTTCCATGGCCGCCAATGCAATCGCCATGGGCGAAGCTGAAGTCATGATCGCTGCCGGTGCAGAAAGCATGAGCATGGTGCCCATGAGCGGCAACAAGCCCAGCTTCAACAATGCGATTTTCCAGAAAGACGAGAACCTGGGCATTGCGTATGGCATGGGCATGACCGCTGAAAAGGTTGCGCAGCAGTGGGGTATTAGCCGCGACGCGCAAGACGAGTTCGCACTGAATAGCCACAAAAAGGCAATCGCAGCCCAACAGGCTGGCGAGTTCAACGACGAAATTACACCCTTCACCGTGGTCAAAGCCACGCCCGATTTGGCCACTGGTGAAATCAAAACTTCCAGCAAAGAAGTGAAGCTGGACGAAGGCCCCCGTGCCGACTCGTCCATCGAAGGCCTCACCAAACTGCGCCCCGTGTTTGCTGCCAAAGGCTCTGTAACAGCCGGTAACAGCTCGCAGATGAGCGACGGCGCAGGCGCACTGATTCTGGCTTCTGAAGAAGCTGTGAAGCGCTACAACCTGACTCCGCTGGCCAAGTGGCGTGGTTTTGCGGTGCGCGGTGTACCCCCGGAAATCATGGGCATTGGCCCCAAGGAAGCAATTCCTGCCGTGTTGAAAACAGCTGGTTTGAAAACCAGCGACATCGACTGGTTTGAATTGAACGAAGCGTTTGCCGCACAATCGCTGGCCGTGATGAAAGACCTGGAACTGGACCCAAGCAAGGTGAACCCCATGGGCGGTGCGATCGCCTTGGGCCACCCGCTGGGCGCAACCGGTGCAATTCGTGCAGCCACTGTGGTGCATGCACTGCGCAGACACAACCTGAAATACGGTATGGTCACCATGTGTATCGGCACCGGCATGGGTGCAGCAGGCATCTTCGAACGCGTGTAATTTCAGCGCGAACAAAAGCGGGTGTGGGTGCAAACCTTCACCCGTTTTTTTAACTGACAGGGAATACGGCAGTGGACATTCAAACAGAAATCAGCAACGGGCTGATGACCATCACCATCAATCGGCCCGAGCGTAAAAACTCATTCACCAACGCCATGTACACCGCGCTGGCCGATGCGTTTCGTGATGCCACCCACAGCAGTGGCGTAAAAGTGGTGTTGCTTAAAGGGCATGAAGGCTGCTTTTCCGCAGGCAACGATCTTGGCGATTTCTTGAACAACCCACCGACCGATCTTGATGCACCCGTGTTCCGTTTCCTGCGCATGATCTCCATGTTCCCCAAGCCCGTGGTGGCGCAGGTTCAAGGTTTGGCCATTGGCATTGGCACCACCGTACTGTTGCACTGCGACTTGGTCTACGCTGCAAGCACGGCAAAATTTTCCATGCCTTTCGTAAAACTGGGTTTGTGCCCTGAAGCGGCATCGAGCCTTTTGCTGCCCATTTCCGCGGGCTATCAGAAAGCCGCTGAATTGCTGCTGCTCGGCGATCTATTCACTGCATTGAAAGCCTACGACACCGGCATTGTTTCCGACGTACTTGAACCGGAAACACTGGATGCACACGTGCAGGCGCAAGTGAAAAAACTGCTCGACTTGCCACTGACCAGTTTGTTGACCACCAAGCGCCTGATGAAGTCGGTGACCAAGGCTGCCATTTCAGAAAAAATGGCCGAAGAAGGGCACTTGTTCATGAGCATGATTCCGCAAGCGCCAGCGCAAGAGGCATTCAAAGCGTTTGGCGAAAAACGCGCTCCCAATTTCAAGCAATTCGAACATTAATTCAATAAGCACCAAGGGCCCAGCATGACCGTCGCACTCTCCGAAATTTTATCCAGCCGCCGCTTGAGTGGTGACACCGTCACCTTCCAGGCCACGGAAGACTGGATGCAGGGCCGTACCATGTTTGGTGGCTTTTTGTCCGCATTGGCTGTGGTGGCCATGCGCGACACCCTGGGCATTGACATGCCATTGCGTGCCTTGCAAACCAACTTTGTGGGCCCCGTACCCGCCGGTGATGTGGTGTACCGCACGCGACTGCTTCGGCAAGGCAAAAGTGTCAGTCAGGTGCAATGTGAAATTTACAGCGACGAAACACTGGCTGGCCTCGTGGTCGGCGTGTTCGGTGCTCCGCGTGAAACAGCACTGCCAGTGTTGACACCCGAGCACAAGCCGCTTCCCAAGGCGGTTGAAAACATTCCTGCCTTGCCCTTCATTCCCAAAATTACGCCCAACTTTTTGCAGCATGTTGAAATGCGCTGGGCAGTGGGCAGCATTCCTTACATGGGCACACCCTTTTGGGAAAGTGGCATTTACATTCGCGCCACCGACAAAAATCTCAGTCCGGAAGTACTGATTGTGATGCTCAGTGATGGCCCACCCACGCCATGCTTAAGTCACTTCAAAGGGCCCGTCATGGCCAGCTCTGTGAGCTGGTCGCTTGAATTGCCGCCCATGCCCGCCAACATCGACAGCGAAGGTTGGTTCCAAATCGACATGGAAACCAAAGCAGGTGCTGACGGTTACGTGAATCAAAGTGCCAAGCTGTGGACTCCGAATGGCGAATTGGCCTCGCTGGGCTATCAGGTGGTGGCGGTTTACGGTTGATTGCAGGAAGCGCATTCGTGAGTCACACAAACAAACGGTTCTCCATTGTCCTGGTTTGGCTTTTGGTCTGGTTGGTGGGTTCTGTACTGGGCACACTGGTCCAGTCTCAAATCAATTTGAATGCCTTGCAAAACCTGGGTGTCAGTATTCCGTTGGATACCCGCCTTCACACCACAATTCATGATCTTGGGAACTTCTCGCCGGTTTATGCGGTCATTTTCGGGTGTAGTTTTGCGGTGTCTCAGGTCGTCGCATTGCTGTTTACGCGCTTCACCGGCACTGCATGGCATACTTTTTGGTGTGTGTTCGGTGCTGCCTTGGGCCTGTGGGTAACTTTTAAAGTGGTCGACATGATTGCACCAATGCCAATACTGATTTCATCCACCCGCACCGCTGGCGGCATGCTCTCCATGCTTGCTGCCGCTGCAGTGTCGGGTGCCTTGTTCTCGAAATTATCGACTCGCAAGTTGTCGGCAGGCCCGGCTTTGGCTGTCTTGTTGGTTGCAGGTTTTGCATTGCCGCCCGGCGATGTGCTTGCTCAAGCAGGTAAGTCTTACAAGATCGAAACCTTTGTTGATGGCTTGGATAGTCCCTGGTCCATGGCGTTTTTGCCGGATGGTCGTGCATTGATCACGGAAAAGCCAGGCCAGTTGCGCTTGGTCGGGGCAGACGGCAAAGCAATGAGCAAACCATTGGATGGCGTACCACAGGTGTTTTACAGCGGGCAGGCAGGTTTGTTCGACGTGTTGCCTGCCAGTGATTTCGCGCAAAACCAGCAAATTTTCCTGAGCTATGCCTGCGGCACCCGCAGTGCAAACCATCTTTGTGTCTCCAGTGCAAAGCTCGGCACCAATAGTCTCGAGAACGTGAAAGAAATTTTCCGCTCCCAAATGGCCAAGTCCGGCAGTGCGCATTACGGTGGTCGCATGGCCTGGCTACCCGATAACACATTGATTGTGACGCTGGGTGACGGCTACAGCTACCGCGAAGAAGCGCAGAACCTGTCGAACCACCTTGGAAAAATTGTTCGTATCAATGCCGATGGTTCGGTGCCCAAGGACAATCCTTTCGTGGGCAAGCAAGGCGCACGGCCCGAAATTTACAGCTATGGTCACCGCAATGTGCAGGGGCTGGCCTACGACACAGCCAACAAGCGCTTGATTGCGCATGAGCATGGCCCACGTGGTGGCGACGAGGTGAATGTGATCACCCCCGGCACCAATTACGGTTGGCCCAAAGCCACCTATGGCATTGATTACACCGGCGCACAAATTTCACCCTTCAAAGAATACGAAGGAACCCAACAACCTGCAATTTATTGGGTGCCGTCCATTGCACCCTCTGGCATGACTGTTTACAACGGCGATATGTTTCCCCAGTGGAAAGGCAACTTGCTGGTGGGCGCATTGAAGGCACAACAGGTCAGCCGTGTGGTCTTGAAAGGCAACAAGGCTTCGGAGGAAGAAGTGTTGTTCAAAGAGGTCGGTGCCCGTTTTCGTGACATTCGCACCGGTCCGGACGGCGCCATCTATCTGCTGACCGACAGCTCGGACGGCAAGGTGCTTCGCGTGAGTGCCCGGTAAGCCCAATTCCCACAACGATGCAGGCAACGTCTTATCACCCAGTAACGCTTTTTTAGGCTAGTCTGGGAGGTAAGGGGAAACGCCATGAAGATTGTATTCAAAGCCGGCAACATCATTGAGGCGCACATCGTCGCAGGCATGTTAAACGCATGCGACATCCAGACTTACGTCGGGGGACATTTTTTGCAAGGTGCTGTGGGTGATCTTTGCCCCAGCGGGTTCGCCAATGTGTTTGTCGCGCCAGAGGATTTTGATTTGGCCTGCACATTGATTGCCGAATACGACGCGTCAGCCCAGATTCTAATCAATTCCGATTTCGTTTCAACTCAGACCAAGTTGGCCTGACTCAGTTCACTCGAACGGGGATGGCCCTGTTCATCCAAGGAGAAATCGTATGAGTTTATTGGTATTTCTAATCGTGGGGCTGATCGCCGGCTGGCTTGCTGGACAACTCGTCCGAGGCGGTGGATTCGGACTGGTCGGTGACCTGGTGGTGGGTGTAGTTGGCGCTTTCCTCGGCGGCTTCCTGTTCAATTTTTTCGGAGTGTCTGGCGGAAGTGGCCTGATCGGCAGCATTGTTGTAGCCACAATTGGTGCAATTGTCCTTCTCATGTTGATTCGCCTCGTAAAAAGGGCGTAAGCGAGTCCGAAGTTGATCAACTGGGCAGTCTGGTTTGGCGCTATACTGCGAGCCCGACCTGCCCAGCCTAAAGAAGGATCCTCATGGCGCTCAAATCCACCGACATGGCCAAAAACATGGCCAAAAAACTTGATGGCTCACTTAAATCAGAGAGTCTGCCAGATCGCTTTGGTCAAGCCGCCAAGGCCTCATCCAACAAGCGCGAACGCGCAGCGGACATTCCTGCAAGCAAGCTGGTGCCGGTCAATTACAGGCTGCCTGCGGAACTGGTGAGTCGCCTGCGCGAATATGCAGTCAGCCAAGAAGAAGGGGTTAATCAGGTGGTGGCCACAGCCTTGAATGAATGGTTGGCGGGTCAGGCCAAAAAATAAACTCTGCTGAACTTCATGCTTCCCCGCTCGTTCGGTCTCATTCTGGCCGAACCGTCAATTTATTTTTTCCAATCGAAGTCGTATCGATTGGCTAAAGACCTTCCCGCAAAAAGCTCAAAAATATTCGTTTAAGTTTCTTTATTGATTCACTTAGTAAATCTTAATCGATTGGTGGTGTTTGTCGCCTTGCATTATTTGATTGAAACTTCCCCCAGATTGCCTAATGCTGCGGTTTCTGCGTATATGGAAAACCACAATTGCTGCGCATCACGGGCATGCTGATACTCCATCCACCTGCGCAAATATGTGTGGAAATTCAATAAGAAAAACAGCTTTCGCAGTTGACATTCTGATACCAATCACAAGGAGAGTTCCGTGAAGAAATCGATTAAATCCGTATTGGCAGTGGCCCTGTTGGGCTTGATGGGTTCTGTTCAGGCACAAGATGCTTACCCATCCAAAGTCATCACCATGCTGATTCCGTTTGCAGCGGGTGGCCCAACTGACACGGTTGGTCGTCTGATCGCACAGTCCATGTCCAAAGACCTTGGTCAGCAAGTGATTGTTGAAAACCTGGGTGGTGCTGGCGGTACGCTGGCAGCTGGCAAAGCAGCACGCTCTGCACCCGATGGTTACAATGTTTTCCTGCATCACATTGGTCAATCCACAGCGCCGTCGCTGTACCGCAAATTGTCTTACAACGCTTCTTCTGATTTCGAAACCATTGGCTTGGTTACCGATGTGCCCATGACCATTGTGGCTCGCGGCAACATGCCTGCCAAAAACATGCAAGAGCTCTTGGCTTACATCAAAACCAACAAAGACAAAGTAACTTACGCCAACGCAGGTATCGGTTCAGCTTCGCACCTGTGCGGCATGTTGTTCCAGACTGCTGTGGGTGTAGACCTTACAACAGTACCTTACAAGGGCACAGGCCCAGCCATGAATGATTTGTTGGGCGGTCAGGTTGACTTTATGTGTGACCAAACCACCAACACGACCAGCCAAATCAAGGGCGGAAAAATCAAGGGTTATGCAGTCACCACCAAAACTCCAGTGGCTTCATTGTCCGACTTGCCAACGCTGGACAAAGCCGGTTTGCCAGGCTTTGAAGTGGCCGTTTGGCACGGTTTGTATGCGCCCAAAGGCACACCCAAGCCCATCATTGACCGTTTGAACAAAGCACTGAATGTTGCGCTGAAAGACCCCAACGTGATTTCCCGTTTTGCCGAATTGGGAACTGAGCCAGTGAGCGCCGAGCGAGCCACGCCTGCAGCACATCGCAAGCATCTGGATGCAGAAATTGCACGCTGGAAGCCAATCATCGACAAAGCTGGTCAGTACGCTGACTGATCAATAACTGAGACTCAAAATGCCAAAAGATTTACGTGACTTTTGGGCCGGGCTGCTGTACCTGATTATCGGTGCAGCAGCTTTGTACATGGCTGCTGACTATGAAATGGGCGCAGCCATCAGCATGGGCCCCGGTTATTTCCCCAAAGTGCTCAGTGGTTTGCTCATATTGATCGGAACCGCTTCACTCATTCGTTCTTTCTTTGTTCAAGGTGAACCTCTTGAAGGTTTTCCTTTTGCAAAAATTATTTATGTGACTGTCTCCATCATTGCATTTGCCTTGCTGGTGGAAGGCGCAGGTTTGGCAATTGCGGTGATGACGCTATTTGGTATTTCTGCAATGGCCAGCAAATTCTTCAATTGGAAGTTCACCCTGGGTATCGCTTTTGGCGCAGCTATTTTTTGTAGCCTTGTGTTTGTCAAAGGTTTGGGTATTCCGCTGCCCATTTTTGGGTCTTGGTTTGGAATGTAATCATGGAACTTCTCGCTAATCTTTCACTGGGTCTTGAAACAGCCTTCACGATCCATAACCTGTTGTTCTGCCTGATCGGTGTTTTTCTGGGCACTGCAATTGGCGTGCTACCCGGCTTGGGCCCCACGGCAACCATTGCCATGTTGTTGCCAATCACCTTTGGCTTGCCGCCAGTGTCATCACTCATCATGCTGTCTGGTATTTACTATGGCGCGCAGTATGGCGGCTCCACAACAGCCATTCTTGTTAACCTGCCAGGCGAATCCTCGTCGGTGGTTACCGCGCTGGATGGTTATCAAATGGCTCGTCAGGGCAAGGCGGGCAAAGCCTTGGCTACGGCTGCAATCGGCTCTTTCGTTGCCGGGACTTTCGCAACCGTTTTGCTGGCATTGTTTGCGCCACCTTTGGCTGACATTGCCTTGCAATTTGGTGCAGCTGAATATTTTTCACTGATGGTGGTTGGTCTGGTGGCCTCAGTGGTGCTGGCCAGCGGTTCCCTGTTGCAAGCATTCGGCATGATCGTGCTGGGTTTGTTGCTGGGCATGGCGGGTACTGACGTGAACTCCGGCATGGAGCGTTACACCTTCGACACACCCTACATGGCTGAAGGCATCAACTTCGTGATTTTGGCCATGGGCATGTTCGGTCTTGGTGAAATCATCAAGAACCTCGAAGAAGAGCACCTGCGCTCTGCAATGGTCAGCAAGGTCGAGGGTTTGATGCCCAACAAAGACGATCTCAAGCGCATGGCGTGGCCAATCGTCCGTGGCACCGGGCTCGGTTCATTGCTGGGAATTTTGCCTGGTGGTGGTGCCATGTTGGCTTCGTTTGCTTCTTACTCCATTGAAAAGAAAATCTCGAAAACGCCAGAGCGTTTCGGCAAAGGGGCGATCGAAGGTGTTGCGGGTCCAGAGTCCGCCAACAATGCGGGTGCGCAAACTTCCTTTATCCCTTTGCTCACGCTGGGCATTCCGTCCAATCCAGTCATGGCCTTGATGATCGGCGCCATGATCATTCAGGGCATTACTCCGGGGCCGGCGGTCATGACCGAGCAACCCGGCTTGTTCTGGGGCATTATTGTGTCCATGTGGATCGGCAACCTGTTCCTCGTGATTTTGAACCTGCCTTTAATCGGCATCTGGGTCAAAATGATTTCCGTGCCTTACCACTTCTTGTACCCGATGATTCTCGTGTTCTGCTGCATCGGCGTGTTCAGTTTGGGCAACAAGTTGTTTGATGTGTATCTACTGGCCGGTTTCGGGGTGTTGGGTTATATCTTCTCCAAGCTAAAGTGTGAGCCCGCGCCCTTGTTGCTCGGCTTCATTCTTGGCCCAATGATGGAAGAGTACCTGCGCAGGGCCTTGTTGCTCTCGCGTGGTGATTTCTCGGTGCTTGTGACACGACCAATCAGTGCAACCATGCTGGCCATTGCAGCAATTGCCTTGATCGTGGTGTTCATGCCTTCCATTCGCAAGAAGCGCGAAGAGGCATTCCACGAGGAATAAGTTTTTTCAAATATGTTGTTGCCCAAGGGCCATTGAAGCGTTGTTTCAGTGGCCCTTGTGTCTTTCAGGCGTGCATACAGTATGAATTGTGTTGCATTGTGTTGTATTATCCAATCGTAGCTCTGAAGCATTTGGACAGTACGAATGGATAGTCAGTTTCCCTCCGCCTCTCAAGAAGAATCCAATTTCGGTGACAGCAAACTAGACCCGAATCAAGTTGTTCCTCTATACCACCAAATTTACCTGATCTTGCGCGAGCGGATTATCGAAGGCCACTACGACACCAAGCCTTTGCCTGGTGAGTTGGTTTTGGCTGAGCAATTCAACGTCTCCAGGGTTACCATGCGTCGCGCACTGCAAGACCTGGTCAAAGAGGGCTTGGTCGCACGGGGGCGTGGCAAGGGCACCTTTGTAAAGCCGCGCACCGAGTCTCGCAATTCCTCGGTGGGGCAAAGCCAGTTGCTGAGTGCTTCGGCCATGCGTTTGCAAGCCAGTGGTGACTCTTCCGATTTGCAGCTCATCACATCGAAACGAATTCTGCCTCCCCCCGACATTGCAACACTGCTGCACCTGCCAAGCGACGCGATTGTTGAAAAGCTTATCCGCATTCGTCAGCTTGATGGCCAGCCCGTGGCGCACCTCACCAGTTTTATCCCTCAGGATCTGTCAGGTCGAATTTGTCGCCGACGGCTGCGCGAGTTTCCCATTCTGGTCCTGCTGGAAGAAGCGGGCGTTAAGGTCGCCAAAGCCCGGCAAACCATTTCTGCGCGTCTGGCCGATGCGTCTGTGGCCTATGCTTTGGGTGTGCCAGTGGGCGCTCCGTTGCTGGCCATTTCAAGGGTGGCTTACGATGAAAACGGCAGGCCCGTGCAAGTACTCAAAGGCCTGTATCGCCCTGATCGCTACGATTACCGCATTGAGTTGTCGCGCAAACAGGCCAAGGGCCAAAGCTCATGGCAGCACGTGAACGAGGTCGAGTTCGCATTCGAGATGCATCAACAGGACCTCACTCACTTCTAAGGCGAACGCCTTATTTCAGCGGATCCACAGGCCGAGAATTTCGATTCTCGTCCACTGCAACATAAGTCACATAGGCCTCTGTCACCTTGGCCACATCATCGGGTTTCAAGCGGCGCTGGGCAAAAACTTCCACGTAAATCTGCATGGAAGTTCTGCCAACCTTGACCACCTCGGCGTAAAAGCTGCACAAATCGCCCACAAACACGGGTTCTTTGAAAATGAATTCGTTCACCGCCACGGTGACTATCCTGCCTTTGGCATGTGCTGTGGCGGGCACTGAACCCGCCAAGTCCACCTGCGCCATAATCCAGCCGCCAAATACGTCACCCGACGCATTGGAGTCTTTGGGCATTGGAATCACCCGAATCACGGGTTCACGGTCAACTGGCAGCAAAATTGGCTTGGGTGTGGTCATGTGCAGGTGCTTTGTTGTTGGTTCGGGTCACAATTGTAACGCCGAGCGCCTAGAGTCCGCATTTCATTCTAGGTGCACGCTACCAACCCGAATTCGTGAAACCGACGATAATGGTGCTTTAGTGAGTCCATGAATTGAGGGAACAATGCCGGCAGGTTGGGTAACAGTGTTGCAAATGGTGCCTTGGGGCGAAGTGATCAAAAATGCGCCGAAAGTGGCAGACGGTGCAGTCAAGCTGTGGAACAGCGTGTCCAAGAAAAAGGTCTACGATGAAACAGGCAGCGAAGTAAGCGATGTTATTTTGGCCAGCGACCCCGAGGCGGTCGAGAAACTGGAGCACCGCTTGCATGCCGCTGAGCAAACAATTTCAGATTTGCAGACCCAAGTGGTTCAGTCCGCTGAAGTGATCAAGGAATTGGCGAGCCAGAACACCCAACTGGTCGCACAAATTGAAGCCAACAGAAAAGCTGTGACTGTGCTGGGTGTTGCCTTGGCGCTGGCTTTGGTGGCGGGCGTGGTTCAGGCTGTTATTTTATTTGGTGCCTGACGCCACGCGAATTCAATCAAGCAGATTGTTTTCCGCCGTGTTCATCGTCCAGCGCGTCTTTGGCCATTTTGTCGATCACAGCCGGTACGAAAGGCTTTAGCTTCAAGCCCAGGCGGCCCTTGGCTGTCATCACCCATTCGCGTTTGCGCTCGGCCATGGCGTCCACTATTTCATTGACGCACTGTTCAACGGTCATGGCGCCTTTCTCGCGCAGGCCAGACACCCCGGCACGTTGGCCATTGGGGTTCAGTCCGTTGCGACGAATTTCAGTGTCAACCACGCCCGGGAAAATGGCGCACACGTCTACACCCGTGCCCATCAGTTCAATGCGCAGTGCTTCCATAAAACCGCTCATGGCGAACTTGCTGGTGCAATAGGTGGTGCGGGCTGGCACACCTGTTTTGCCTGCCAGGCTTGAAACGCCGACAATCAACCCTTTGGATTTCTTGATGTGGGGCAGGGCCTTGTGGGTAATCCACACCATGCTCATGACATTCACGCGGAACAAGCGCTCGAAAGTGCTCAAATCGGTAATGTCCTCGAACCAGGCGTGCATTGAAACCCCGGCATTGTTCACAATCATGTCAATGCCACCAAAGGCTTTCACCGATTCTTCCACCAGGTTTTCGCACTGATCCTGTTCCATCACGTCGCAGGCCACGCAATGGACCTGTCCTCCAGCGGCTTCAACCTGTTTGCCCACTTCTTGCAATTTTTCAAGGCGGCGTGCGGCCAAAACCAGCTTGTTGCCGGGGGCCAACTGAATTGCCAAGGCGGCACCAATGCCCTCGGATGCACCGGTAATTACAATCACTTTGTTTTGAATACTAGCCATTTGAATTTGTCTCCTGCGTGGTGTGTAACCTGTTCGGCAAGGCGGGTGGTAGCATTGCCCACATCGCCTATTATTTTTGTACCGAGAAGTATCGCATGCGCAGAACCGCACCGGTGGAGTCCGCCCCGCCAAGACCCCGAAAACGAAGCGACTGGGGCACCATTGCCCAGCTTTTGCCCTACCTTTGGGAATACAAATGGCGGGTTATTTTTGCCATTGCCTGTTTGGTGCTGGCCAAAGTGGCCAATATGGGCGTGCCCTTGGTGCTCAAGGAAATCATTGACGCACTAACCCCGTTGTTACAAAGCAATGCCCTGCTGGCGGCCGCTTCCATGCCAATTGTGCTGTTGGTGGCCTATGGTTTGTTGCGGCTATCCACCACCGTATTCACTGAGCTGCGCGAGTTTTTATTTGCACGGGTCACCCAAAATGCGGTTCGTGCCATTGCCATACAGGTGTTTGACTATTTGCATGCGCTGTCCCTGCGTTTTCACCTGAACAGGCAAACCGGTGGTGTGACCCGTGATATCGAGCGGGGGTCCCGGGCCATTTCCAGCCTGGTCAGCTACACCCTGTACAGCATCTTGCCCACGCTGATTGAAATTGTTTTGGTGGTTGGCTATTTGTTTATTAACTACGACATCTGGTTCTCCGCCATCACTGCGGTGGCTTTGTCACTGTACATATTCTTCACCGTAAAAATTACCGAGTGGCGGCTTCATTTTCGCCGCACCATGAATGATCTCGACTCCAAAGCCAATGTGCGGGCGGTCGATTCTCTGATCAATTATGAAACCGTGAAGTACTTTGGCAACGAACGTTTTGAGTCCAAGAGATACAACAAAAGCATGGTGGCATGGCAAGAGGCTGCCATTCGATCCCAGAAGTCGCTGACCCTGTTGAACACCGGACAAAGTGCAATTATTGCCGTGGCCGTTACATTGGTGTTGTGGCGTGCCACTGCCGGTGTACTGGACGGTTCCATGACTTTGGGCGACCTGGTGTTGGTCAATGCTTTCATGATCCAGTTGTACATCCCGCTGAATTTTCTCGGCGTGATTTACCGTGAAATCAAACAAGCCCTGGCTGACATTGAACGCATGTTTGGTTTGATGGATGAAAACCTGGAAGTGAAGGACAAACCCGATGCGCCCGACTTGCATGTGAAAGGTGGGGCAATCCAGTTTCGCAATGTAAATTTTGCGTACGATGAACGCCGCATGGTGCTTAAAAACATGTCATTCACCGTGCCAGCAGGCCACACAGTGGCGGTGGTTGGGCACAGTGGTGCCGGTAAATCCACATTGTCGCGTTTGCTGTACCGTTTTTATGAAGTCACCGACGGTGCAATTCTGATCGATGGGCAAGACATTCGGGACATTGCGCAAATTTCGCTGCGCAAAAACATTGGCATTGTTCCTCAAGACACCGTGCTGTTCAACGACACCATCGCTTACAACATTGCCTATGGTCGGCCCGAGGCAACCCAGGCAGAAATTGAAGCTGCCGCCAAAGCAGCCCATATTCACGAGTTCATTGTGAATCAGCCCGATGGGTATAACACCCAAGTGGGTGAGCGCGGTTTGAAGCTTTCCGGTGGCGAAAAGCAGCGAGTGGCCATTGCTCGAACGATTCTGAAAAATCCGGCGATTCTGATTTTTGACGAGGCGACCTCTGCGCTTGATTCCAAGTCCGAACGCGCCATTCAGCAAGAGCTGCAAATGTTGTCGCGCAACCGCACCACCTTGATCATCGCGCATCGCTTGAGCACAGTGGTTCATGCCAATCAGATCCTCGTGATTAGTCAGGGTGAGGTGATTGAAAGTGGCAGCCATGAATCATTACTTGACAAGAACGGTGAATACGCCCGAATGTGGCTGATTCAACAGCACAGTCAACCCAACGCGTCTGCCCATGGAAACCAAATGGCTTGAAGATTTCATCACGCTGGCCCAAACCAAGAATTTCTCAAAAGCGGCCAACTTGAGATGTGTTACACAACCTGCCTTTTCGCGGCGCATACAGGCGCTAGAAGGGTGGTTGGGCTGCGAACTGATCGACCGGGGCTCATACCCCACACGCCTGAGCCCTCAAGGCGAGGTGTTTTACGAGCAGGCGCTCACCATGCTCGAGCAAATCCGCCAGGCCCGCACCATTGTTCGGGGCGGTAGTTTACAAAGCCGCCAACCCATTCGGCTTGTGGTACCGCACACCTTGGCCTGCAGCAAAGCGCCACACTGGGTCAGCAGTTTGAAAGCCAAGCTTGCCGACCGACTGCCCGACCTCAGCTTTCAGCTGACCGCAAGCAATGTGCATGATGCTGTGCTTTATTTCACCGACGGTGCAAGCGATTTTTTGGTGTGTTACCACCATAGCCGTGAACCGATTGAGCTTGATCCCAGCAAATTTGAGGTGCGAATATTGGGTGTTGAGCGGTTTGAGCCCTACAGCGCTGTCAACGCTGAAGGCGGCCCCAGGTATTCGCTGGACCCCCTGGCGCCCTTGCCAGTGCCTTATTTGTCGTATTCCAAGCATGCTTACCTCTCAAAGATGACAGACATCGCCATGGAGGGGGGACCGCTTTTTCTGAAAAAATCGCTGTTCGAAACCGACATGTCTGAAAGCCTGAAGTCGATGTGCGAGGCTGGTTTGGGGGTGGCCTGGCTGCCCGAAAGTGCCGTGGCCGAGGGTTCTGGTCTGTGCAAAATTACTGGTCCTTATTTCACTGACATGGAAGTTCGGCTGTACCGTCGAATCCATCGGCACACCGAGAACTCGGTTGCCCATGAGCAGGTCGAATTGATTTGGCATTACTGGCCAGATTAATACCCCTCAGTGTGGATAACCCTTATTAGGGTTTCTTTGGATATGCGGGAAATGCATGGTTTAATGCTGATTAAGTATTGGAGTGCGGGGCACTAAAGATTTAGCATGGCCCACATTCAAAATTAGTTAGGGGATGGCATGGTCAAGCAGCACTCAGAGCATCGCGTGGAAAAAGATCTTCTCGGAGAGAAGAAAATTCCCGCTGAAGCCTACTGGGGTGTGCACACCAGTCGTGCCCTCGACAATTATCAAATCACCGGTTTTCCCCTCTACAATGCGCCTGAACTCATTAATGCACTGGCTGCAGTGAAATGGGCTGCCACCAAGGCCAATGCCGACCTGGACACCATACCCCTTGATTTGGCCAAAGCCATTACCCAAGCCTGCAAGGAAATTCGTACCGGCAAGTTGCACGACCAGTTTGTGGTGGATGTTATTCAGGGCGGTGCGGGCACTTCCACCAACATGAATGCCAACGAAGTGATCGCCAACCGCGCCATTGAAATACTGGGCGGAGTAAAGGGCGATTACAAGGTGGTGCACCCCATCGAGCACGTGAATGCTTCGCAAAGTACCAACGACGTGTACCCCACTGCCGTAAAAATTGGCTTGATCAATGCCATCTCTGGCTTGCTGGTGGCCATGGAAGAACTGAAAGAGGCATTTGGCGAAAAGGCATTTGAATTCCGGAAAATCCTGAAAATTGGCCGCACGCAGTTGCAAGACGCTGTGCCCATGACCCTGGGTCAGGAGTTCGCAACGTTCTCGGTCATGTTGGGTGAAGACATGGCTCGCCTTCGCGAAGCCACCAGCCTGATTTCCGAGATCAATCTGGGTGCTACGGCCATTGGCACTGGCATCAACACCGACCCGGAATACGCGGCACGTGCACGCCACTACCTCGAGGAAATTACCCAGCTGGGCCTGGTTACCGCCGCAGATCTGGTCGAGGCCACTCAGGACACAGGCTCATTTGTACAGCTTTCTGGTGTGCTCAAGCGCGTGGCGGTGAAGTTGTCCAAGATGTGCAACGATTTGCGCCTGCTGTCTTCAGGCCCCCAGGCGGGTCTGAACGAAATTAACCTGCCGCCGCGTGCTGCGGGTTCGTCCATCATGCCGGGCAAGGTTAATCCGGTTATCCCGGAAGTGGTGAACCAAGTGGCATTTGAGGTGATCGGAAACGACGTTACCGTGACCATGGCGGCCGAGGCAGGGCAGCTGCAACTCAACGCATTTGAGCCCATCATTGCATGGAGTCTGTTCAAGAGTATTTATCACTTAACCGCCGCCTGTAAAACGCTCACGAAAAATTGCGTATTAGGGATTACCGCAAATGAGTCACTTTTGCGTCAAAGGGTCGAGGAATCAGCCAGTTTGGCCACCTCACTGAACCCTTACATAGGCTATGATCAAGCATCTGAGATTGCAAAAACTGCATTGAAAACCGGCCGGAAGGTTTCCGAGCTTGTTCTTGAAAAAGGCTTGCTGTCAGAGCAGCAGTTGAATGAAATACTCAGGCCCGAGGTTCTCACCCGTCCTCGGAAAATAAAACTTTAGTACCGTCACGAACCTGGTTCGTATGGCGCAGGGTGTGTGCACAGTTCGTGCTTAATTTTTTTCATTCAAGGAGCAAAAATGAAAAGGAATCTCCTCGCAGCAGCGTTGGCCGTGGCCAGTGTAGCCGCTGTTCAGCCCGCAGTTGCCCAAGATCTCACGGGTACTTTGAAAAAGATTTCCGAAACCAAAACGATTGTTGTTGGTTACCGTGAGTCCTCTGTTCCGTTTTCATACCTGGACAACAATCAGAAGCCCATCGGCTACCACATGGACATGTGTAACAACGTGGTCGAGGCAGTCAAAGCCAAGATGAAAATGCCGAACTTGAATGTGCAATTGCAGCCCGTAACTTCTGCAAACCGCATTCCTTTGCTGCAAAACGGCACGATTGACATGGAATGTGGTTCCACCACCAACTCCGTGGCCCGTCAGGAACAGGTTTCATTTGCAAACAGCACCTTCATCACCAGCGTGAAAGTGGTCGTGAAGAAAAACAGTGGTATTAAATCCCTGGCCGATCTCGATGGTCAGCCCATTGCGACAACTTCCGGTACCACTTCCGTTCAGCTGATCAAGCAAAACGAGAAGGGTGCAAACATCAACTTCAAAGAAATTTACGGCAAAGATCACGCTGAAAGCTTCTTGTTGGTGGCCAACGATCGCGCCAAAGCGTTCGTGATGGACGACATTCTGATTGCCGGTCTGGTTGCCCAAAGCAAGAATCCTGACGACTTCATGTTCCTGCCGGAAATTCTGCGTACAGAGCCTTATGGCATCATGCTGCGCAAGGATGATCCACAGTTCAAGGCTTTGCTCGATGAAACCGTGAACGGCATGATCAAGTCTGGTGAGGCTGAAAAGCTGTATACCAAGTGGTTCATGAATCCCATTCCTCCGAAAAACGTGAACCTGAATTTCCCGATGTCTTCCTTGTTGAAGGAAGCATTCGCGAATCCAAACGACAAAGGCGTTAAATAATCTGCCCTAGTTAGTCACGGGCCGGCTGAGCGTTTCAAACGTGAGCCGGCCTTTTACTTATATTGGCCGAGAATATTGACTCGGGAGTATCCAAAATGAATAGCGACCTGAATTGGCTGTTGTTTTTTCAGCCGATCGTGGAAGGTGAAACCCTGGTTTGGTGGGAAATGCTGTTTTCCGGCCTGCTGTGGACCCTTGCCACATCCGCAGTTGCGGGCGTCATTGCCTTCACTGTGGGTTCTTTGATGGGTGTGTTGCGCACTGCCTCCAGTAAGCCATTGGCTTTTCTGGGCAACACATACGTGGAGATTTTCCGCAACATCCCACTGATTGTTCAATTTTTTCTCTGGTATTTCGTGGTGCCAGAATTCATCCCGGCCCTGAAAGAATGGTCGATTGAGCAAGACCCCACTTTCGTACAATTCTTGGCATCCGTGGTTTGTCTCGGTTTGTTCACCGCTTCGCGGGTGGCTGAGCAAGTCAAGTCGGGTATTTTGTCGCTGTCGCGCGGGCAACGGGCTGCAGGTTATGCCCTGGGTTTGACCGAAGGCCAAACATATCGTTTCGTGTTGTTGCCCATGGCGTATCGAATCATTGTGCCGCCAATGACATCCGAGGCCATGAACCTGATCAAGAACTCCTCGGTGGCACTGACAATCGGTTTGACCGAACTCACCTTCAGAACCCGTGAAATGGGCGAAGTCACCTTTGCATTCTTCGAGGCCTACATTGCCGCTACGGTGTTGTATGTGATCGTAGCAATGTCCGTGAACAGGGTGATGGCAATGGTCGAGCGCCGAACTGCGGTGCCCGGTTACATCACGGGGGGTAAATAATGAACGACTTCGACTTCAGTGCAATCAGCACGTCGCTACCCTATCTGATGCAAGGCCTTGGCTACACGGTGCAGCTTACCGTCGTGGCCTGTTTGGGTGGCATCTTTTTTGGCACGCTTTTGGCTTTGGCGCGTTTGTCTGGCATCAAACCATTGGCGATGATCGCAGCGGGTTACGTGAACCTGATGCGTTCCATTCCATTGATTCTGGTCATTTTCTGGTTCTACTTTCTGGTACCCATTGTTTTGCAATCGATCATGGGTTACGAGCGTCCGCCACAAGTTGGTCCGGACCGGTCGGCCTACATCACTTTCATCATGTTTGAAGCAGCTTTTTTCTGCGAGATCATGCGGGCGGGTATTCAAAGTATTCCGAAAGGGCAAGTTGCAGCAGCACAGGCGCTGGGTTTGAATTACCGTTTGACCATGGCGAAAATTGTATTGCCGCAGGCTTTCCGCAACATGCTTCCCGTGTTGTTGACTCAAACCATTATTTTGTTCCAAGACACTTCATTGGTGTATGTGCTGTCTGTAACTGACTTCCTGGGGGCCGCGTCGAAAATTGCACAGCGCGACAGCGCCTTGGTTGAAATGTACACCTTCGTGGCCTTGGTCTATCTGGCGATCTGTTTCAGCATGTCCATGCTGGTGAAGGCGCTTCAGAAAAAAACTCAAATCATTCGATAGCAGGAGAGCACTGTGATTGAAATTAATAAAGTAAGTAAGTGGTACGGCAGTTTCAAGGTGCTCACCAATTGCACAACCTCAGTAAAAAAAGGGGAAGTGGTGGTGGTGTGTGGCCCATCGGGTTCTGGCAAATCAACCTTGATTAAAACCGTGAACATGCTGGAGCCTTTTCAAGAAGGCACTATCACCGTAGACGGAATTTCCGTGGGGGCCAAAGGTACAGATCTGCCCAAGTTGCGTTCACGTGTGGGTATGGTGTTTCAGAACTTTGAGTTGTTTCCGCACCTGACCATTACCGAGAACCTGACCCTCGCGCAAATCAAGGTGCTGGGTCGCTCCAAGGAAGAAGCCACAGCCAAAGGCCTGGGTTTGCTGGATCGCGTGGGCTTGAAGGCCCAGGCAGAGAAGTTTCCCGGTCAACTGTCTGGGGGTCAGCAGCAACGTGTGGCAATTGCACGTGCCCTATCCATGGACCCAATTTGCATGTTGTTCGATGAGCCCACCTCGGCGCTGGATCCAGAAATGGTGAATGAAGTGCTGGATGTGATGGTGGAGTTGGCCCATGAAGGCATGACCATGATGTGCGTAACCCATGAAATGGGCTTTGCACGCAAGGTGGCAGACCGGGTTATTTTCATGGATCAAGGCAATATCGTGGAAGACTGCACCAAGGAAGATTTCTTTGGTACTCCGCGCTCTGAACGCGCGCAGTTGTTCCTCTCAAAAATTCTGGGTCACTGATCCAGCGTCTTATGCTGCCGGGGCTGGTGCTCTGGCAGCACTTTATTTCAATGCCGACTATTAACGTCGGTGATCTTAGAAGAATTCCCACTAAGCCCCTGAACCTGCGCAATCCGCAGTTTGCGATTCAAGAAGGCCCACATGCTTTGTCAGCTCGCGGCTTTGGGATGGTCCGAAGGACCCCGGACGGACCTGCCTGAGTGCGCAGCGCGAGTTGGTCCTCCGGTTCCCAAAGCAAGGGATGATCCCTTCTCTTTTGGGCCTTCAAGCAAACGGGGCTTGCAAGGTTCGGGGGCTGGGATAATATTCCCGCACGCTGCATGCCAATCAGCGCTCGCGTTTCTGTTGCATCAACTCGCGTGTTTTTGCGTATTTCATAAAGCTGTTAAAGCACCCAATCGCGATATGTACCAAGCCAGGCCAACCATCCAGAAAGCCTTTGCGAACCAGGTAAAACTTGATAAAGCGCACCACGGGTGACAACACCAGCTTGCCAAGGCCTGGCCACTTGCCCCTTGTCGCCAAGGCGTGTGCCTGGATGCTCGTGTAGCGGTTTTGTTTAGTCAAATAGCTTTCAAGGCTTTCCGCTGATTCATGCAACAAATCACCTTCCAGTTTTTCAAAGCGAACGTTGGTCAAGGCACTTTCTACCTTTTCATGCACTGCGTCATCGCTCCAGTTCGCATCACGTCGATTGAACAGTCTGCGTGAGTAGTCGGGATAACCTTCACCATGGCGCAGGTATCGGCCCAGGAAAAAGTTGCAACGTGGCATGTCAAAACCGGCAATATCTGCTGGCAACAGACCATGTTCAGCTTGCTGAATCACCGCACGAATGCTGCGCTCCAGTTCGGGAGTCACGCGTTCGTCTGCGTCCAGGCATAGCACCCAGTCGTGGGTGGCTTGGGCCACCGCAAATTGCTTTTGTGGGCCAAAGCCGAGCCAGCCTTGCTGCACAACCCGGGCACCGAATTTCTGGGCGATGTCAATTGTGTCGTCGCTGCTGTTGGAGTCAACCACCACAAGGTCGGCGCAAAATTGCAGGCTCTCCAGTGCAGCGGCAATCTGTTTGCCCGCATTCAATGTGATCAGCACGGCGGACAATGCAATGCGGTTGTTGGCTGCTGTGTTCAAATTTATCGTTCCTTGGCTGAGCGGATTCGGAATGGTTGCTCGCTTGCCGCTTACAATAATGCGGTTGCGATCAACCTAAGCGCTAGATGAAGCGTATCTTAATTGTTAAGACCACTTCCATGGGAGATGTCATTCATGCCTTGCCGGTTTTGAATGACATTCACGCCCACGACCCTGCTGTCCAGATCGACTGGATGGTCGAAGAGCCATTTGCTGACCTGGTGCGCGGCAGTCGCCATGTTCACGAGGTAGTTCCGGTTAATTTGCGCAAGTGGCGCAAACAGGGAATTCGTTACACCTGGCAGCAATGGAAGTTGCTAAGGGGCCGTTTGGCAGACAGGCAATACGACGCGATCATTGACCTACAGGGTTTGATCAAAAGCGCCGTCCTGGCCCGGGCCGCGAAGGGCACCCTGATGGGTCCTGGTTTTTCCTATGCCAAGGAAAGTCTGGCTTGCCTCTTCTACGCGAAGCGGGCAGGGTGGGATCCGCAAGCCCATGCAGTGGAGCGTCTGCGGGAGTTGGCGGCCGGGCTGTTGGGTTATCGTTTGCTTGGCAAACCAGTTTTCTATGACATTGCTCCGCAAAAAGTGCTTCCCGCCATTCCCCGCGGTGCTGAAATCTGGTTTTTACATGCCACCGCTCGCGACGAAAAAAAATGGCCAATCGTCAAATGGCGTGAGTTAGCACATCGATTCTCTGATCTTGGTTATGCGGTCAAACTGCCTTGGGGCAGCGATACTGAGCACCAGCAGGCGGAAAAAATAGCCGCTGGCATTTCCCGGGTCGAGGTCATGCCCCGCTTGGCTTTGGGCGAGTTACGCGTGCGCCTTGAAAAGGCTGGCCTGGTTATTGGTGTGGATACCGGTATAACGCATTTGGCTGCTGCGCATTATTTACCCATGGTCGCTTTGTTTTTTGCCACGCCGGCCTGGCGATTCGCGCCACGGTTTAACCCGCATGCCATCAGTTTGGGCGATGTGGGGCGAGAACCAGCGGTGGGCGAAGTGTTTGAAGCGGCAACGCGTTTGCTACGGGGAAATAAACTTTGAGTGTGTCTGCTCGCATCTTTTTGTGGTTTTACAGCCTGATTCTTTTTTTGCTTCAGCCAGTTTTGGCTTTGTATTTGCTCAAACGCGGCATTCGGCAGCCCGAATACAGGCAAGCGTGGGGCCAGCGTTTTTTGGCGCGCCTGCCTGAATTCAAGCCTGTGCCCGCTGGGCAAAAGCGGATTTGGGTGCATGCCGTGTCGGTGGGCGAGGCCCATGCCGTGTCCCCTTTGGTCCAGCATTGGGCCAAGGTTTATCCGCAGCACGAGTGGGCTGTTTCTTGCACCACACCCACCGGTTTGGCCACTTGTCAGCAGCTGTATTCCGCATTGAACAATGTTCGGTTTTTTTACTTGCCCTACGATTTACCCTACTTGGTTACCCGCACATTAAAGCAGGTGCAGGCGCATGCACTTTGGGTGGTTGAAACCGAGCTTTGGCCCAATTTACTCTTGGGCGCTGCCAAGGAAGGGGTTCACACCGCCTTGCTCAATGCACGTGTTTCGCCCACCACCGGCAAGCGATTGGCTCAATTCAGCGCGATCAGTAAACCCGTGTTGCAAAGCCTTGGCACCTTGATTGCCCAAACCCAGGCTGACGCCAATGTTTTTCAGAACCTTGGTCGACCTGTGAACGCGGTGTGTGGCAACCTGAAGTTTGATGTGGCCCTAAAACCCGAGCTGGCCACAATGGGGCGTGTCTGGCGAGAGGCAACCCAGGCCGAGCAAGTGGTGTTGTTTGCCAGTAGCCGGGAAGGTGAAGAGGCCTTGCTCCTGGACGCCTTAAACCGATGTCAGTTTTTCAAGCGCATGCCCAAAGCCAGTGTGTGGATTGTGCCGCGCCACCCCCAGCGCTTTGATGAAGTGTTTGCCTTAATGGCCGAGGCCGCGACACGAATGGGTGTTGCGCGCCCAGTGCGCAGAAGTGCCTCGTTCAATGCGGGCAGCAATATTGCACTGGCGGGGTTTGGCCAGGCGCGGCTGGTGTTGGGCGATTCCATGGGTGAAATGCCTGCGTATTACAGCGTGGCTGATCTGGCTTTGCTGGGCGGCTCCTGGTTGCCTTTTGGTGGGCAAAACCTGATTGAAGCCTGCGCCTACGGTTGCCCCGTGTGGATGGGGTCCAATACATTCAATTTTGCCAAGGCCGCAGACGATGCATTGGCCGCGAGTGCGGCTCGCCGATTTGAGCATTTGCTGGCGGCATGTGAGTTTTACCTGAGTGGTTTTCGGGGCAATGACGAGGCCAAGAAAGCCGCCTTTGCCTATGCTCGGGGGCATCGTGGCGCAACCCAGCGCAGCTTCGATGTACTGAAGCAGGGCCGCTATTGAACCAAAAGCTGATTGATCTGCTGAACCGATTCCGCGTTTAATTGCCCTGCCACTGCCTGAAGTTCCAACATATTGATCAAGCTGGCGTACTTTGCTTTGGACAGGTCACGTTGAGTGGCATTGAATTGTTGCTGGGCATTTAACACATCGACATTGATCCGGACTCCCACCTCATAGGCGGTTTTATTCGATTTCAGGGCCAGTTCACTCGAGGCCAGCGCTGTTTCCAATGCCTTGACCTGGGCCAAGCTGGTTTGCACCCCCAGAAAAGCCGATTTCGCAGCCTGTGTGGCATTCCGGCTCGCCAGTTCTACATTGTTCATTGCTTTTTCCAGCAGGGCTGCCTGCTGGCGCACCTGGCTTTGGGTGCCGCCCCCACTAAAAATCGGTATGTTCATGACCAAGCCAATGGTGGTGCTGTCAACGCCCAAGTCAAAAGGTCGCCCCGTGTTGCCGTCAAAAATTTGCTGCTCGGTTTCAACCATTTGCGCAGTCAGGTCCAAGGTGGGCAAGTGGCCATATTTGGCTTTGTTGCTTTCACCTTTGGCGATCAGTTTGGCAAGTCGCGCCTGCTGCGCGATCAGATTGTTGTTTCGGGACTGTTCAGCCCAGGCCTCGGTTGTGTTCGGAGATGGGGCGCTTAGTTGGGTTGATGGAGCAAGTGTGGCCAGCTTGTCTACCGGCATGCCCACAATTGTTTCCAGTTGCAGTTTGCGCTGCGCCAATTGGTTTTCTGCGGCCAGTTCTTGGGCCACAGCCAGATCGAACCGGGCCTGGGCTTCTTGCTGGTCGGTGACAGTGGCGCTGCCCACTTCAAAATTGGCTTTGGCCAGTGCCAGTTGCTCGGCAATGGCTGCTTTCTGATCGCGAATACTGGACAGGTCGTTTTGCGCTGTCAGTAAATCAAAGTAGGCGCGTGTCAGTCGCAAAACCAGTTCTTGCTCGGCTTGTTGAAACTGCAGTTTGGCGACTTCTCCGCTCAACTGGCTTTGTTTGTAAGTTTCCCAGGCTTGGGGGCGAAACAGGGCTTGATTCAGTACCAGGCTGTAAGTGCCGGGATTGCGGCTTGCTTCGATCGACATGCCGAATGCATCGTAGGTGTTGTCCTGCTTTTCAATGCGTGCCCCAAAATTAATGTTGGGCAGCAAGGCTGAAAAAGCCTGGTTTTCAGTTTCAAGGTCGGCCCGCAATTGCGAGGCCGCTGCCTGAAAGGTGGGGTCATTTTGCTTGGCCAGGTTGTATAACTTGAGCAGATTTTGGGGCGCTGCTGTTTGCCCCCACGCCGCGTGGCCCACAAACACCAAACCCAGCAAGGCCATTAATAAACACTGTTTGAAGCCCGATACGTGTCGCAGGGGTACGGTTTGATCGGGCTGGGTCATGAGTCCCGTGTCCTTAGAATACGAATTCGCTGGCCTTGGGTGCGTTGATCAACACCTTGGTCATGGTTTCAAACAACGGGGTGGTAATCAATTGGCCATCGCGGGACTTCCGGGCCAACACCAGCTGCATGGCGGGTGCCCGGCCAACAACGGCCATCAGGCGTCCCAGTGGGTTGACCGCCTCCAGCAGGCCTGCCGGCATGGTCGGCGTGGCGCCCGACAGCACAATGGCGTCAAACTGGCCAAGTGTAGGGGCCAATTGAAAGCCACAACCATCAAGCACTTTCACGCGGGTAATGCCATTTTTTTTCAGGTTGCTGCGGGCCAGTTCAGCAATGGCCGGGTTCAATTCAATGGTGGTGACGTGGGCACATTGCTGTGCCATCAGCGCAGCCATGTAACCTGTGCCCGTGCCAATTTCAAGCACTTTTTCATGGGTACCCAACTCGATTTCCTGAAGAATGCGTGCCTCCATTTTGGGGCTGAACATGGCCTCGCCGGTGTCTGCGCCGCTCACCCGGATTGGAAGGTCGCAGTCGGTGAATGCCAGTTTTTCCAGACCGGAGCACACAAAATTCTCGCGTTTGATGATTTCAAGCAAATCAAGCACCTTCTGGTTCAACACGTTCCAGGGGCGGATTTGTTGTTCAATCATGTTGAAGCGGGCTTTCTCGAAGTCCATGGCGGGTTCTCGCGTGGGGAAATGGGTAACTCGCTATTTTAGCAAATTTTATGCGACACGCGATGTTTGCGGGCAGGTCAAACCATTCAGCACCATTTGAATGTGCGCTTCTATATAACGCATGGGGTTGGTTTCCACGCCACAGCAACCATCCATGGTCCGTTTCCACAAACCAAGGGTAACCAGCGGTGCGCACAACACCTGGGCGGCATACTCGGTGTCGATGTCGGCGAATTCTCCGCGGGAAATGCCACGTTTGAGCACAGATTCAAGATAGTCCCACCAGGGCCGAACCACTTCGTCATAGAAGAAGCGGCCCAGTTCGGGAAAGGCATTGGCTTCTGAAAGTACAATTTTTGTGATGCTGCTCAGTTTGGTCGAACCGTACTTCAGCCACCACAGGTGGATTGCTTCGCGAATCAGGTTGGCCGAGCTTTTCTCGGGTTCCAGCAGGCTTTTGGCTTCTTCAACAATGGGTGAAACATGTTCTTTCACCACTGCTTTCAACAGCTCTTCCTTGTTGGAGTAATACAGGTAAACGGTGCCTTTGCTCACGCCTGCGCTTTTGGCTACATCTTCAAGGCGGGCACCGGCAAATCCTTTTTCGCTGAAAATGGTCAGTGCGGCATCGAGTAGTTCTTGTGGGCGCTCTTGTTTTCTACGCGTCCAACGGGGTTGAGCATTCGCCAGACATTGCTTCATAGGTGTACTTCTTTTTTTATGGTGGTTGATTGCACTATAGTGGTTCATTCTTCACCGAGTCAACGTAGTGCGCTCAATTCGGTGCCTGTTGGGTTGTAGAATATGTCGGTTTGGTAAATCTTGGAATTTCGGAGAATTCAGCATGTCAATGGCCGATCGCGATGGCTTTATCTGGTTTGACGGCAAGCTTGTGCCGTGGCGTGAAGCGCAAATTCACGTGCTCACACACAGTTTGCACTACGGTTTGTCGGTGTTCGAAGGCGAGCGTGCCTACAAAACTGACAAGGGCCCAGCCATTTTCAGGTTGAAAGAGCACACAGACCGCCTGTTCAACTCTGCCCACATTTACCGCATGAACATGCCGTACACGCGTGAGCAGATCATGGACGCCTGTTGCGAAGTGGTGCGTGCCAACAATCTTGATTCCTGCTATATCCGCCCGATCGCCTTTTATGGCTCGGAAAAAATGGGTGTGTCACCCAAGGGGGCAGCCACCCACGTGGCCATCGCCGCTTGGCCTTGGGGTGCCTATTTGGGCGAAGAAGGGTTGCAAAAGGGAATTCGGGTAAAAACCTCCTCTTATGCCCGCCACCATGTGAATGTAACCATGGCCCGCGCCAAATTTGCTGCCACCTACGCCAATTCCATTTTGGCCAATACCGAAGCCATTCAAGATGGTTACGATGAAGCCCTGTTGCTCGACGTGGACGGTTTCGTGGCTGAGGGTGCAGGCGAGAACGTGTTCGTGATCAAAGACGGTTGCATCTATGAGCCTGAAATTGCATCGGCCTTGGTTGGTATTACCCGCTCCACCATCATCTCCCTGGCCCGTGAAATGGGCATGGAAGTGAAGAGCAAGCGCTTGACGCGTGATGACATTTACATTGCCGATGAGTGTTTTTTCACTGGTACTGCGGCCGAAGTGACGCCTGTTCGTGAGCTGGACAACCGCACCATTGGCGCGGGCACTCGCGGCCCGATTACCGAAGAGCTTCAAAAGCGTTATTTCGACGTGGTGTATGGTCGAAATGAAAAGTATGAACACTGGCTGACACGGGTGTAACTCATCATGATCAGTGACAAAAAAGCAAAACATGAAACAGTGCAGCTTGATGGTGATCAACTGCCTGCATTTTGTCCCAACCCGGCCATGCCGGTGTGGAACACGCATCCGAAGGTTTATCTGGATGTCACCAAAACAGGCAAGGCCACCTGCCCTTACTGCGGCACGGTGTACACCTTGAAACCTGGTGCAAAAGTACACGCACATTGAAGGTTTTGATTGTTGCCCCCAACTGGATTGGCGATGCGGTCATGAGCCTGTCGCTGATCCAGGCTTTGCACCAAGACAACACATTGCGGTCTGCAGACGGCAGGCCTTGCGAAATTCACGTATTGGCTCCCCCGGTCACAGCGCCGGTATACCAGTTCAGTCACGCAGTGCGTGCAGTACAGGTCGAACCTTTTTCTCACGGTAAGTTGCAATGGGGCTTGCGCAGGCAAGTTGGTGCATCGCTTGCTGGCCGTGGTTTTGACATGGCCGTGGTGTTGCCCAATTCACTGAAGTCGGCGCTGGTTCCCTGGTTTGCAGGCATTCCAAAGCGGGTGGGTTACAGCGGCGAGCTTCGTACTGCTGTGCTTACGCACGCTTTGCCAAAGCCATCCAAGAAAGCCAAACCACCCATGATCGAGTGGTACGGCCAGCTTGGTGCTTATTCAGGCGAGTTGCTTGAGTTCCCGGTGTTGAATGTTGAGGCGGGCATGGGCACTGCTGCCTGCACCGAGTTCGGCTTGCTGCCAGGGTTCCTGGCCTTGGCGCCTGGTGCCGAGTTCGGTCCGGCCAAGCGCTGGCCCGCTGAGCACTTTGCGGCGGTGGCCATTGAGTTTTTGCTGCGCAATCCCTTGCAGCAGGTCGTGTTGTTCGGCGGTCCGAAAGACACCGCTTTTTGTGCTGAAATTCTCAGCCTGTTGCCGGTAGACTTGCAGTCCCGCGCTGAAAGCCTTGCAGGCAAAACAAGTTTGGCCCAAGCAATGGCACTGATGTCAGCAGCCAGCCAGTTGCTGACCAACGATTCTGGATTAATGCATGTGGCTGCAGCATTGAATGTGCAGGTGCATGCGGTGTTCGGTTCCAGCAGCCCGCACCACACTCCACCCTTGAGCAACAAGGCCAAGGTGTATTACCTGCAGCTGGAGTGCAGCCCCTGTTTCCAGCGAGAATGCCCGCTGGGCCACACCGATTGCCTGAAAAAGCTCGACCCGAAAATGGTGTCGGATCAGTTGGTGCCTGCTTCTCAGGGAGTATGATCTTACAAGCCCATTTTCAATGCACCCTGGCCTTACCATGCGTGATTACATCCTGACTATTTCTTGCCCAGACACCACGGGTATTGTGTACAACGTCAGCAAATTTTTGTTTGACCAACAGTGCAACATTCTGGATTCCGCCCAGTTTGGCGACGAATCAACCAACCTTTTTTTCTTGCGCGTGCATTTTTCATTGCCCCTTGAAAGCAAGCTGACTGAAGTCGAGTTACAGGCCAATTTTGCGAAGGTTGCAGAGCCGTTCGCCATGAGATATCAGTTTTTTGATGCGCGGGTAAAGCCACGCGTGTTGCTGATGGTGTCCAAGTTTGGCCATTGCCTGAACGACCTGTTGTTTCGCTGGAAAAGCGGGCAACTGCCCTGTGAAATTCCAGCCATCGTATCGAATCATCAGGACTTTGCTTTGCTGGCTGCGTCGTACGGGGTTCCGTTTTATCACCTGCCCGTGAAGACCGAGGCGAAAGAACTGCAGGAAATACAAATTCGCCAAATCATTGAGCGCGAAAAAATTGACCTGGTGGTGCTTGCCCGCTACATGCAAATTTTGTCGCCTGAATTGTGCCGCGACATGTTGGGCAGGGTGATCAATATTCACCACAGCTTTTTGCCAAGCTTCAAAGGTGCCAAGCCTTATCAACAAGCTTTCGATCGAGGGGTCAAGCTGATCGGCGCCACTGCGCATTATGTGACTTCCGATCTGGATGAAGGTCCGATTATTGAGCAGGATGTGGCCCGCGTAGACCATTCCTTAACACCTGAAGAACTAACTGCCCGTGGCCGTGATACCGAATGTATGGTGTTGGCTCGCGCTGTGAAATGGCACTGTGAGCACCGTGTGGTTCTGAACGGATCAAAAACCGTGGTGTTTCAGTGAGTCTCATTCAAAACACATTAATACCGATTGGAGTGCGTTGAATGTCCCGAGCCAAAGTTATTCATTCCTCCCCGCAAGACATCGAGCAAGCCTTTTACGAGGCACTGGAAGCAGCCGATCTGGAAGCCCTGATGGACCTGTGGGCAGATGATGAGCATGTGGTGTGTATTCACCCGGGTGGTCCCCGCGTGGAGGGTTATCACGACGTGCGCGACTCCTGGAAAGAAATTCTTTCGGCTGGCGCGCTTCAAATTCGTGTGGTGCCGGTGCACCGTGTGGAAGGTGTCATGGTCTCGGTGCACAACATTGTTGAACAGGTGATGATGAGCAGCTCACGCGGTGAGCCCCATGTGGTGCAGGTGAATGCGACCAATGTGTATCACAAGGGGCCGAACGGGTGGAAAATCGTGATGCATCACGCAAGCCCGGCCATGGACGCTGAAGAAATGGTTGAGGATGATTTGTCCGACTTCGACCCGCAGCCCACGCTGCACTAAGGGCACTGAGGCAGTATGGTGTACCGTCCGCCCTGGTGGCTTCCCGAGGGCCATTCCCAAACCATTCTGGCAGCCCGCTGGGCCAACAAACCCAGCGTGCATTATCACCGTGTGCGCTGGAACACGCCCGATGGCGACTTCATCGACCTCGATTTTACCGAGCCCCCGGCACAAGCTGTAAAACACCACACGCTGTGGGTGTTGTTTCATGGTCTCGAGGGTTGCTCGCGCAGCCACTACAGCCTTGCGGTGATGAACCAGGCCCGCATGGCAGGGGTTGTGGGTGTGGTTGTGCATTTTCGGGGATGTTCCGGCGAAAATAATCGAATGCCACGTGCTTATCATTCCGGTGATTCTGCTGAAATGGACTGGATATTGCGCCGACTGCGCAGCGAATTTCCTGCTGTTGATCGCATGCATGTCACCGGTGTCTCGTTGGGTGGCAATGTGCTGCTGAAGTGGCTGGGCGAGCAAGAAAAGCAAGCTGGAGAAGTGATCAGTTCTGCGGTGTCTGTAAGCGCACCCGTGGATTTACTCGCAGGTGCAAACTCCTTGGCCAAAGGATTTAATCGGGTCTACACCCGCATGTTTTTAAATACCTTGATTCCAAAATCAATTGAGAAAATCAAACGATTTCCTGAATTGGGAAAGATTGAAGACATTGCTGCTTGCAAAGACTTTTTCGATTTTGACAACCGTGTAACCGCCCCTTGGCATGGGTTTCGGGATGCCGAGCATTACTATGCAGTTTCATCAGCGAAGCCCTTGCTGAAACACATTGCGGTACCCACTTTGATGATTCACGCCAAAAATGATCCTTTCATGAGCGGGCAGCATTTGCCCGGGCCGCATGAGGTGTCGCCGCTGGTGAACTGCCTGTTCACCGATCATGGTGGTCATGTGGGCTTTGCCGATGGTCGCAATTTGCGTTTGGGGCTGGACTGGTTACCCAAGCAGTGCGATGCTTTCTTTGCGCAACACACTGGACCACACACGGGAGTGAGCGGTGGATGATCTTGTAGAAAAGGCACTGGCGCGCTGGCCCAATGTGCCGGCTATCGCAGGTTGGCTCAAACTGAACTTGCAGGGCGACTGGCTGCTTACCGGGCCGGCACCGGAAGGGTTAACAATTAGTCATCCGCGTATTTTGAATTTCATGGCCCGCAATTACGGCTGCGAACCTGACGGTCGTTTTTATTTTCAAAATGGTCCTCAAAAGGCTTACGTGCATTTGGCCTACACGCCTTGGGTGTATCGAATCCACCCCTTGGCACAAGGCGATTTAATGTTGAGCACGCACACCGGCCTGGTGGGGTGGCCTTTGGCCATGTATCAGGATGAACAGGGCAGGGTATTGATAGAAGGCGAGCAAGGCATTGGCCTGTTGCACAGCAATGACATGGACTTGCTCGCTGCCGGGCTTCAAGAAAGCGGTGGTGAACTTGTTCACCAGGCCTGCTGGGCTGTTCCCGACTGCGACCCCGACTCCTTGATCGCCGCACGCACCAAATTGCGGCGTGACAAAAAGACCTCCACCGGTCAGCGCACTTGCACCTTCAAATTAATACAAATTGATTCGAATGCAGTGGCCCGGCGTTTTCAATTCAACCCGAATCCCGAAGTTAACCAGCAGGATCCAAATTCGTGAAACCGAACCAGAATCAACGCGGTGCTTCAGCCACAGCATTGCTAGCCTTTGTGTTGTTCGTGGCTTTGCTCTATGTGCTGTACAACCAGTCAAGTATCGAAAACCTGTTCACAAGTCGCCCGGAAAATGTCACACCGCGTGTGGTCGAGGCGCGGGGTGATCTCGCCGCGGGTGAAAAAAGCGTGGTGGAACTGTTTGAGGTGTCCAAGGCTTCTGTGGCCTACATTTTTACCGAGAGTGTGCAAGGTCAACTGTTTTTCAGGCGTGTCGCTGAAGGCACTGGTTCCGGTTTTATTTGGGACGATGCCGGGCACATTGTGACCAATGCCCATGTGGTGGAGGGAGCGAGCCGCATTCGCGTGCAGCTTGATGATTCTGAGCCCCTGCCTGCTCGCTTGGTGGGTATTGCACCCTCCTATGACCTTGCCGTGATTCGCCTGGTTAACAAGCCTGCCACTCTTCGCCCCATTCCTGTGGGTGTTTCTGGTGACCTGCTAGTGGGCCAGTCGGTGTTTGCAATCGGCAATCCCTTTGGTTTGTCCAAAACCCTGACCGCAGGCATTGTCAGCGCCTTGGGGCGAACCCTGCCTGTCAGCAATGGGCGTGAAATTCCAGATGTCATTCAAACCGATGCCGCAATTAATCCGGGTAATTCGGGTGGGCCTTTGCTCGATTCCGCTGGGCGTTTGATTGGTGTGAACACGGCGATACTCTCGCAAAGTGGTTCCTCCGCGGGGGTCGGGTTTGCCATTCCGGTGGATTTGGTCAATCAAATTGTGCCTCAGCTAATCGAGCGGGGCACTTTGCCGCGCCCCGGCATTGGTATTGCTGTAGCCGACGAGTCGCTTGCCCGCCGCCTGGGCATTCGCGGTGTTGCCGTGATGGGCATTGAGCCAGCCTCGCCGGCTGCAAAGGCTGGTTTGAAACCGTTTGATTTGCAAGCGGGTGTGGTCGGCGACATCATTATTGCCGTGGACCGCAAACCTGTGGCCAATGTGTTGCAGCTTTCCAAGGCGCTTGAAGCAATTGGTGTGGGCGGCACCGCAAATTTGTTGGTGATGCGTGGCGACGACACCCGTGAAGTGGCGGTGAGTATCGTTGATCTGGAAGCGCGTTGATGAACGACGATCCGGATTTGGGCCGTCGCTTTGGTGGATTGAATCGCCTGTATGGCGATGGCGCCCATGCCTTTCTCAATCAAGATGTTCACGCCATGGTGGTTGGCGTGGGTGGTGTGGGTTCGTGGGCTGCCGAGGCTTTGGCTCGTAGCGGTATTGGGCGGATTACGCTGGTCGACATGGATCATGTGGCTGAAAGCAATATCAACCGGCAAATTCAGGCCTGCGACACAACACTGGGCCAAGAGAAAATCAAAGCGCTGGCCGATCACATTCACAGCTATTTCCCGCAGTGCCAAATCACCTTGGTGGACGCATTTCTGGAACCGGACAATGCCCAAACATTGTTGACGGAATTTTCGGCCACACCCGGTAAGTACAAGGTGTTGCTGGATTGTTGCGACAATGTGCGTGCCAAAGTCGCCATGGCGCTAGTGGCCGCGCGTTTGAATATTTCTGTGGTGTTGTCGGGCAGTGCTGGCGGAAAAACAAAGCCTTGGCTGGTGCAACCAGCCGATTTGCGCGACACCACCAACGACCCCCTGCTGGCCAAAGTGCGTTACACACTGCGCCGTGAACATGGTTATGCCAAAGACCCCAAGAAAAAACTGGGTGTGTCTGTGTTTTATTCAGCAGAGCAGGTCAAGCGCAGTGAGGCCTGCGAGCCGTCTGCTGGCTTGAACTGTGCAGGTTATGGCTCAGTGGTTACCGTGACCGCCACCATGGGCATGCAGATGGCCGCTTGGGCCATTTCGCACTGCATGGGCAAATACAAGGCAAGTTAACGCTTGAACATGTCGCCGAACAGGTCTTCTGCCTTTTCAACCTTGGGAGCCACCACATAAGCACAATAAGGCTGCATGGGGTTGTTCTCGAAATATTCCTGGTGGTATTTCTCCGCGGGGAAGTAATTCAGCAAAGGTGATATTTCGGTGACAACCTTGTCACGAAAAATTTTTCGCTTCTCCAGGTCTTCTACAAACGCTACGGCAGTGTCATGTTGCTCCGGGCTGTGGAAAAAGATCACAGACCGGTATTGCGTGCCCACGTCGTTGCCTTGTCGGTTCAAGGTGGTGGGGTCGTGAATGGCAAAAAATACCGCCAGAATTTTACGGAATGAAATCAATTCCGGGACAAAGTGCAGCCGAATCACTTCGGCGTGGCCGGTACGTCCACCGCACACCTTGTCGTAATTGGGGTTGGGGTCGCTACCGCCGCTATAACCCGATTCGCAAAGCTCAATTCCCTTGAGTTGCCGGAAAACAGCTTCCGTACACCAAAAACAACCCCCGCCCAGGGTTGCCTGTTCTATCTTGCTCGACATAGATCAAAGCCTGTTTTTATTGTTCCCACAATCACCAAGTGAATCTTTAAGTGGAACCCAAGTCAAGCCTTTTGGTCTGAATTTTAAGTGTCAAGCGTTGTATACTCGGCGCGAACCCATCACAACTTTAAGGAGATGACTGTGATTTCATCCGCGTTTGCGCAATCCGCAGCCGCTGGCCCGGAAAGTGGCCTTTTAAGCTTCCTGCCCCTCATTTTGATGTTTGGCGTACTTTATTTTTTGGCCATCCGTCCCCAAATGAAGCGTCAGAAAGAACACAAAGCCATGGTTGAAACCCTGCAAAAAGGCGATGAAGTGATCGCCTCGGGTGGTTTGCTGGGCAAAATCAGCAAAATCAACGAATCGTACATCACGCTGGAAGTGGCTGAAATGGGTGACAAACCTGTTGAAGTTGTGCTGCAACGTGCTGCTGTACAAAGCCTGCTGCCTCGCGGCACCCTGAAAGAAACTCGTTAATTTGCTGTCATGAACCGATACCCTGTCTGGAAGTACCTGATGATCGCCATTGTGTTGGTGTTGGGTGTGTTATACACCTTGCCCAATTTTTATGGCGAAGCGCCTGCCGTGCAGGTTTCAAGTGGAAAATCCACTTTGAAAGTGTCACCCGATCTGGCTGAGCGATTGTCCAGCCAGCTAGAGGCGCAAGGTATCAATCCCGACGGGGTGTTTTTCGAAGAAACGCTGGGTGGTGGAACACTGAAATTCAGGTTCAAATCGTCTGAAGCGCAACTAAAGGCGCGTGATTTTCTTCAAAACCAGCTTAATCCTGACCCGAACGACCCGGGGTACATTGTTGCCCTTAATTTGTTGTCCCGCTCACCTGACTGGCTGACTAACATCAATGCGCTACCCATGTATTTGGGTCTGGATTTGCGCGGTGGCGTGCACTTCTTGCTGCAGGTGGACATGGACGCAGCGCTAGAAAAGCGCAAAGACGCCTTGCTGGCCAGTGCCAAGCAAACCCTGCGCGAAGAAGACCTGCGCTACGCCAGTGCCACGCGTACCCCTGCAGGCTTTAGTCTGACCTTCCGCGACGCAGAGACCCGCAGCAAGGCCCAGGCGGCATTGGCGAAAGACTCGCCCGATCTGCAATTGCTTGCACCTGAGAACAGTACTGAATTCACCTTGAATGTAAGCTTGGCACCGCAGGTGGAGCAGCAGGCTCGCGAATATGCGTTGCGCCAGAACATGACAACGCTGCACAACCGAATCAACGAATTGGGCGTGGCTGAGCCTGTCATTCAACGCCAGGGTGCAGACCGCATCGTGGTTCAGTTGCCGGGTGTTCAGGATACAGCCAAGGCCAAAGACATTCTGGGGCGCACGGCCACGCTGGAAGTGCGAATGGTGGACGACAGCCCCGAGGCCCAGTCCGCTTTGGCCAGCGGCATTGTGCCCTTTGGTCTGGAGCGTTACACCGAGCGTGGCGGACGTGATTTGCTGTTGAAATCGGAAGTGATTTTGACCGGTGACAACCTGACCGACGCACAAGCCGGTTTTGATAATCAAACCCAGGAACCCGCTGTCCATTTGACGCTGGATAGCCAGGGCTCTCGTATTTTCCGCAATATAACTGCTGAAAATATTGGCAAGCGAATGGCGATTGTGTTGATCGAGAAAGGCAAGGGCGAGGTGGTTACTGCGCCGGTGATCCGCGGTGAAATTGGCGGTGGTCGTGTGCAGATTTCCGGCAGCATGAATACCGTGGAATCTGCCGACCTGGCTTTGCTGCTGCGTGCAGGTTCACTTGCTGCGCCCATGGATATTATTGAAGAGCGCACCATTGGCCCAAGCCTGGGTGCTGACAACATTGACAAAGGTATCAATTCCACCTTGTACGGGTTCGTTGTCTTGGGCCTCTTCATGATGGCCTATTACCTGTTGTTTGGTGTTTTCTCGGTCTTTGCCCTGGCGGTGAACGTGTTGCTGTTGTTTGCGCTGTTGTCGGTGCTGCAGGCCACCTTGACCCTGCCTGGTTTGGCCGCTGTCGCACTTACCTTGGGTATGGCGATTGATGCCAACGTGTTGATCAACGAGCGTATCCGCGAAGAACTCCGCGAGGGCGCTGCGCCCCAGCAGGCCATTGCAGCGGGTTACGAGCGCGCATGGGCCACCATTCTGGATTCGAACATTACCACCCTGATTGCTGGTTTGGCTTTGTTGATTTTTGGCTCGGGCCCTGTGC
This sequence comes from Limnobacter sp. G6BE5S, assembly GCF_058448965.1. NCBI lineage: Bacteria > Pseudomonadati > Pseudomonadota > Betaproteobacteria > Burkholderiales > Burkholderiaceae > Limnobacter > Limnobacter sp. G6BE5S. The sequence continues at coordinate 47,619 of NZ_JBZFLM010000006.1, read as the reverse complement.
GTGGTTTTGCCGTGGTGCACTGCCTGGGTATCCTGACCTCAATATTCAGCGCGGTCGTGGTGTCGCGTGGCGTGGTTAACCTGTGGTATGGCCGAAAGAAAAAACTGGACTCTGTGAGCATTGGGCAAATTTGGCGCCCTGATAGCGACACAGCCGTGGCCAAAAAAGCCTGACCACCAACGAACAGAGTAAGAAGAAATGGAATTATTCAGAATTAAAAACGACATCCCGTTCATGCGGCATGCCAAGATTTTCAACATCATCTCGTTCCTGACTTTTGCGGCAGCGGTTTTCTTCCTGTCCACCAAAGGCTTGAATCTGAGTGTGGAATTTACCGGCGGTGTGTTGGTTGAGGCCCGTTATTCCCAACCTGCGGAACTCGAGAAAATTCGGGAAGGGCTACGTGCCACCGGCATTGGTGAACCGCAGGTACAAAACTTTGGTACGGCCCGAGATGTGTTGGTGCGGTTGGCTGTGAAAGACCTGCAGTCCGGAGTTTTGGGCGTAGATGGCAAGTTGAATCAACAGGCCATGACGGAGCAGGTGCTGAATCTGGGAGGCCCCGATGTTCAGTTGATGCGGGTTGAGTTCGTGGGGCCGCAGGTGGGTCGTGAGCTGGCTGAAAACGGTGTGATCGCGCTCATGGTGGTGATCATCGGCATCATGATTTACTTGGCACTGCGTTTTGAATGGAAATTTGCGGTGTCTGCCATTGTTGCCAACCTGCACGATGTGGTGATTATTCTCGGCTTCTTCGCCTTCTTCAGTTGGGAGTTTTCCCTTTCGGTCTTGGCTGCTGTGCTCGCGGTGCTGGGTTATTCGGTGAACGAATCGGTGGTGGTGTTCGATCGAATTCGTGAGACGTTCAAGAAAGTCCGCAAAATGTCAGTGCCTGAGACGATCGACAGTGCGATTACCCGCACAATTTCTCGCACCATCATTACCCACGGCTCTACACAGATCATGGTGTGTTCGATGTTGTTTTTTGGCGGCCCAACCTTGCACGGCTTTGCTTTGGCGCTGACCATCGGTATTCTGTTCGGTATTTACTCCTCTGTGTTGGTAGCAAGTCCCATGTTGATGTGGATGGGGCTGACTAGAGAAGACTTGGTTAAGCCTGTGAAGAAAGACAAAGAATTTGAGACTCCGTAAAGCGGGGTTAGCAAGCGAGGCAGCGTGGACAATCCCAAAGACCTGTCGCCATTGGCCAAGGGCGACATTGAAATAGGCAAGGCGCTGCCATTCGCCATTTTTGATCGAGGCGGGGTGTTGCTGCTCGCTGAAGGGCAAGCGGTGACCAGCCAGAAACAGCTGGATGAACTGGCTGCCAAGGGTCTTTACCACAACCCCAGGTGGGCGACCAAATTTGTTATTCAACCCGGCAAGCAACAAATCGACTCCAGCACTTTGCCTAGAATGCTTCCTGCAAAGCAGTCTTTCGAAGACCCCTTTGAAACCGGTAGTCAGCTGAAAATGTTTGCGCACGGCCAAGCGAAAGATCCGTTTCATGTGCGTTTGATTGGCAGTATTCCGCTGGCCGCCATTGTGATTACGCACCCCATGCGTGATGGCAAATGTGTGTTTACCAAAGAAGGACAGGTCTGGGATTTTCAAGCCACTTATGGTTTATCGATTTACCGTTTCAGCTCAATGATCGAGAAGGTGTTGCTGTCGCCGCACCCACTGATCGTGATGTCGTGGCCGCACGAAACTCACTTGGAGTCTCAGGCCATTCGCCGGGCACGACGTGTCAATTGTGATCTTCCGGCAAGCATACGTTTGGCGGGGTCTAAAAGTGGTGATGCCGAGCCCACTACGGCCGTGATCGACAATATCTCCACGGGTGGCGTTGAACTGTTGTTTGCCAAGGCTGTTTCACTGAAAATTGGACAAACGATTTCAATTGCTTTTCAAATCATTCTCGATGACAGAAAGTATGTGATTGAATGTGATGCAGACGTGGTTTCCAAGCCGCGTGACTCTGGCCCCGCTTCCTCAAGCTACGGCTTTGCATTGAGGTCATTGAGTGACGAACAATTTGCGGTCATTCACGCGTTTGTGAGTGATCGGTTAATTCATCGCCTGGGTCCCCAGTTGTATTCAAAGTAATATCAAAGCGGGCTGACCAAAGTATAAACACTCACGTTTTCCCTCTGGTTGTCTCGCGTGTGTGCGTCAATCCAGCTGGCCTCAATGTGCACCCACACTCCGTTTGTTTGAGTGTTCAGGTTGGGCAATGGCTGAATGCTGACACATGAGGCCGCACCTTGCGCCCATGCCCGGGGCAGTGTGGCGTCGTTCAAATTAATTGAATTGTTGGTTGATCCCAAGGCCCGGGGCCCATTGCTCGTGCATTCGTAGCCTCTCGCGCCAGCATAGCCATTCAAGTGATTCTCAAGCTGCCCCGAGAACTGTTGCATTCGCGAAATAATTTGTCCTCTTGGTGTGTCTCGATCCAGGTCCGAAATATTGGCCAGCAACACATTGCCGATCTCGGCGACCTGTGTTGCCGCGATCGATCGCACATGGGTCGAGTTTTTGGCACCGAAGTTGGCTGTCCAGTTCTTGGCATACAGCACCAATCCAACAGACAGCACCAGAATAGCGATCAATGCATCGACCATTGAAAATCCGTTTTTTCTAGAATCCCACTTCATGTTTACCTTTTGATTTCGGAGGTGGTGGCCTGGGTTCTTCCCTGGGCGGCGGCTCTGACGGACGCGGGGATTGAACGGGTGGCGGCGGTGGAGGCGGCGGCGGCGGATTCGGGTCGGGTGGCCTGGGTGGCGGCGGTGGTGGCGGTGGTGTTTGAATGGGATTGTACGGACGCCCATTGCTGTCTTCGCGATTGAATACAAATGACCGTTTCACACAGCCCGATTGCACGCCCTGGCTGCCCACGCAGTTCACACTGGCCACTATTTCAAAAGTGGCTCGGTAGTTTTCATCTGAAATGGCATGGTCGCAGTTATAGGGCACGATCATGCCACGAATTACAATGTCTTGTCGGTTGTTGTCTGGCGTGTTCGGACTGGCCACTTGTATTTGTGGGTCCAGTGTTTCTGGCAGCGCAACAGTCAAAGAGCACTCCCCGATAATGGCGGTGTTGCCTTTGTAATCATCGATTAGTTTCTGAATGGCAACATCATTTCCAAAATTGTGGGTGTAATGGCGCAGACCCGCGTAGGCCAATTGGCGTGCTTCCTCAATGTGTTGCTTGGAATTTGACAAATACAGATCCAGGCTGGTGGTTGTTACGTTTTGCAGACTGATCAACCCAAACACAATCACTAGCACCACACATACAAATACACCAAGGGCACCCGACTGGAATTTTTTTCGCATGCGCAGCCACTTGTTCATGATCCCATCCTTACCCGTGTGGTGTTGAGAAGGTGGATAATCCGGGCTTCTTCGTACTGCCCCTCGGTTACGTTATCGCCAATCCGTGCTTTGAACATGGCGATCCAGAACATATTGGATTCGGGATTGTTCTCGATGACCGAGTTGCAATTCTGCTCATAATTCTGGGTAACCTGCCCGGGCGTGTTGGCCTGAAACCTGCAAAACCGGATGTTGGTAAACTCAAAGTCACGCACATTGTTCAAATCAAGCCAGGCTGGGTTATTGCCGCAAAATGCCCCATGGTCAAATTGCGCCATGTTTGCGCCTGCCAATTCGCGTTGGGCGAGTACTCCATTGAACAATCGAAAGCCAGTCAGGTTGATGACATCATTGCCGCTGCGACTAACGCGTGTTGGAATGCTTAGGCAGAAGTTTCGGTTTGTGGACTGGTAGCCATTGCATTGCACGGATTGATTTTGCAGGCTGCACAACTGTATGCCCTTGGCTTCAACATCGGGGTTTTGGTAGCTGCCGCCCCTGTTCAGGTGAACTGTCATAATTTCACCAATTCGATTGACCTGATCGACCAGATTCTCGGTATTCAGGTCATTTTGTGCGCGTATGCTGACCCCCATCAACTTGAGTGCACCGGTAATGCTAATGGTCAGCAAGGCCATGCCAATCAGCAGGCTGACCGAGGATGCGCCGTGATAAGGCCTGGTTTTGTTATTCATAGCTCACCACCCCGTTGCCAATGCCCAGGTAGGTTATTTCTGCGCGCTTGTTTCTGTAATTGAGGGTTAGTTGTGTTTGGTTTTGTGTGTCCAACACCCCAGACACTGCATTGAAATGAAGATTCGTGGCGGTGGTCAGGGTGACATCTCCGAGCATTGCTGAGAAGCCCCGATTATTTTGGTTGTTGGTTTGGGAGTACCAGGCGCTGCAGCCTTTCATGAACGGGTCATGTTGAACGGCCACATTCACGTTCACCGCACTGTTGCCGGGTTGCAGGCTCATCTCGACTGGGCATTCTGTAATCGCTGCCAGGTTGCGCGCTTGATCGACATAGGTGTCCAGGTGCGCAACTTTGACCCTCAAGGTTTGTTTGTTCAGCACCGAGTTCATGCTGGGAATGACTGCAACAGCCAGTACACCGACCACTGCCATGCCAATCAAGATCTCGATTAAGGTGAAGCCTGCAATGCGCTTAGCCATGAGGAACACACCTGTCAGAGGTGTTTTGATTGGCGACAGACCGGGCACCAAAGCGTTGAATGCCCATGTCACTTTCAACAATCAGTGTTCTACAGGATTCGGGTAGCCTAAGCGGCGCGTTGACGCTCGGTTTGACTTCAGCCCGGTAACCACGAAAGTCGGAATTTGAGACAACCACGTTGTAGTTGCTCGAAGAGGGCAGAACCAAGCGATTTGCATTTGGCGTGCCACTGCTTGAGACATTTTGTGCGTAGCGGCCATAGCGTTGCCTGTGCAGCTGCTGGCTTAGCGCCAGCTCCACGCCGAATTCCCGCATGGTGCGGAAGTTCGATTTTTCCCACGATGATTCATAGCCTGCGTAGCTCAGGGTGGCGAGCACACCAACAATTGCGATTGCAAATGTCAGTTCAATCAAGGTAAATCCGAGGCCCGCACGCATGGTCAAACACCAAAAATGACTCTATGTGCTTGAGTATGCGTGGGTATTTTGAGCTGATCATCCCCGAGGCAGGGTACTTACAAACGGTGACAGTTTGCCTCGGGGAAGATTATTAAATGCGCTTGGCCAGTTCAGCGGCCTTGCCGATGTAGCTGGCCGGGGTCATTGCCAGAAGGCGATCTTTTTCAGATTGGGGCAAATCCAGTTGGGCGATGAACTGTTGCAGGCCCGCTTGAGTAATGCCTCTGCCGCGGGTTAGCTCCTTGAGTTGCTCGTATGGGTTGGGCAGGCCGTAGCGGCGCATCACCGTTTGTACTGGCTCAGCCAGTAATTCCCAAGCGTTGTCGATGTCGGCTGCAATTGCAGCTTCGTTCACTTCCAGCTTGCCCAAGCCACGCAGGCAACTTTCGTAGGCCAGGATCGCGTAACCAATGCCCACGCCCAAATTGCGCAGCACTGTGGAGTCAGTCAAATCGCGCTGCCAGCGAGACACGGGCAATTTCTCAGACAAGTGCTTTAGCACCGCGTTGGCCATGCCCAAATTGCCCTCGGCATTTTCGAAATCAATTGGATTGACCTTGTGTGGCATGGTGGACGAACCCACTTCACCGGCTTTCAGCTTCTGTTTGAAGTAGCCCAAAGAAATATAACCCCAAATATCGCGACTTAGGTCGATCAAAATGGTGTTGGTACGTGCAATGGCGTCCATCAGGGCGGCAATGCCATCGTGTGGTTCGATTTGAATGGTGTAGGGGTTGAAGGTAAGTCCCAGGCTTTCAATCAAATCGCGGCTCAGCTTTTCCCAGTCGAATTCAGGGTAGGCTGACAAATGGGCATTGAAGTTGCCCACAGCACCGTTCATTTTGGCGGGTAATTCCACAGCCTTGATAGCAACAATGGCGCGCTCCAGGCGGTGCACTACGTTGGCAAATTCTTTGCCCATGGTGCTGGGGCTGGCGGGCTGGCCATGGGTGCGGCACATCATGGGCAAGTCGGCAAACTGGTGGGCGTAATTGCGCAGGGTGGTGACCATGCGATCCAGCGTCGGCAAAATCACCTGTTCACGCGTTGCTTTCAACATGAGGGCATGGCTCATGTTGTTGATGTCCTCGGAAGTACAGGCAAAGTGAACGAATTCAGCCGATTTTTTCAGTTCTTCATCGGCCTGAAACTTTTCTTTAATAAAATATTCAACAGCCTTTACATCGTGGTTGGTGGTGGCCTCGAATTCTTTGATGCGTTGTGCATCGGCCTCTGAGAATTCAGTTTTGATGGCGTCGAGTTTGGCCAGTGCTTGTGCTGAGAAGGCAGGCAATTCAGAAAAGCCTGCGTTGGCCAACGCCTTGAGCCATTCAATTTCAACGATAACGCGGTGATGCATGAACCCGGCTTCAGAGAGCAGGGGGCGCAAATTGGCCACTTTGGACTGATAACGGCCGTCAAGCGGGCTGATTGCGGTTAATGTGCTTAAAGAGTCTGAAGAGATCATGCGAATGGTAAAAATTGAGGTTTTTCAAGGCCTTGTATTGTAACCTGTCTCGCTGGAAACTATTCGTGAGGAGTGGTGTCCTCGGCGGTATTTTGGAATTCTGCTTGTTCAATTTGTAAAACTGTTAGACACTTTCAGGTCGTAAAAAACAAGACGCAATCTCATCCAGGATTGTATTTAGGAGAACTGTGATGAAACTAGTGGGATCCCTGACTAGCCCCTTCGTGCGCAAAATTCGCGTTCAGCTTCAAGAAAAAGAAATTCCGTACGAGTTTGTACTTGAAAATGTGTGGGACGAAAACACCCGCATCAGCGATCACAATCCTCTGGGCAAGGTGCCTTGCCTGATTTTGGATGGTGGTCAAACCGTATTTGATTCACTGGTTATCTCAGGCATGCTGGAATACATGATGCCAACGGTGCCCCTGTTGCCAACCAACCCCAATAACCGTGCCTTGGTTCGCACAATGGAATCGCTGGGGCAGGGTTTGAGTCAGGCGGCCGTGGATATTATTCTGGAAAAGAAATTCCACGAGGGCGACAAGGTCAGCCAACCCTGGATTGACCGTCAAACCCAGAAAATTCACAATGGCCTGGCCTGGGTTTCCCATCGCATTAAAACCACCCCAGGTTTTTACCTGACTGAGCAATTCAGCCTGGCCGATATCACTGTGGGTTGTGCCTTGTTTTATCTTGATTTCCGCATGCCCGATTTGAAGTGGCGTGAACTGTATCCGGAACTGAATGAATATTCCGAGCGCCTGGCTTGTCGCCCCAGTTTTGAAGACACCAAGCCTGAGTAACTCAGCTGAATGCACCAAAGAAAAAAGCCCCGAATTGGTCGGGGCTTTTTTTATGCCGTGTTTCAGGCAATAACGCCGCCGCCCAAGCAAACCTCGCCTTGATAGAGCACGGCGCTTTGCCCCGGGGTGACCGCAAACTGGCTTTCTTCAAAGTTCAATTCGAACCCTTGTTCCGTCTGTTTGAAATCACAGGATGAATCTTCTTGGCGGTAACGGGCTTTGCAAGCCATGTGCGCATCGCTTGGGGTATGGCCTGAAATGTAATGTACCTGTTCGGCAGTCAGTACTTTCTGGTGCAGCCAGGGGTGGTCGTGCCCTTGCACCACATACAGCGTGTTGTTTTTCAAATCTTTGCGGGCAACAAACCAGGGTTCGCCATTGCCTGCTTTTTGGCCACCAATGCCAATGCCTTTGCGCTGACCCAGCGTGTAAAAGCTCAGGCCCACGTGTTCACCAATTTGTTGACCTTCGTCATTCAGAATGGGGCCGGGTGCGGTGGGCAGGTAGCGGTTTAAAAATTCACGGAATGGACGTTCGCCAATGAAGCAAATTCCAGTGCTGTCTTTTTTGGTGGCGTTGGCCAAACCCAGTTCAAGCGCAATTTTGCGCACTTCGGTTTTCTGGATTTCGCCCAGCGGAAACAGGGTTTTGCTGAGTTGCGCCTGGTTCAGCCGGTGCAGAAAGTACGATTGGTCTTTGCTGTGATCCACTGCCTTCAGCAGCTGGAATTCGCCATTCACTTCACGCACACGGGCGTAGTGCCCCGTGGCAATGTAGTCAGCTCCCAGGCTGTAGGCGTGGTCCAGAAAGGCCTTGAACTTGATTTCGCTGTTGCACAGAATGTCAGGGTTGGGCGTGCGGCCTGCGGAATATTCTTCGAGAAACACAGAGAACACACGGTCTTTGTACTCGTTGGCGAAGTTCACGGCTTCAATGTCCACGCCAACCATGTCGGCCACGCTGGCCGCGTCCAGCCAGTCTTGTCGGCTCGAGCAATACTCCGAATCGTCATCGTCTTCCCAGTTTTTCATGAAAAGACCAATCACCTTGTAACCCTGCTGCTTAAGCAGCCATGCCGACACCGAGGAATCAACCCCGCCCGACATGCCAATAACCACTGTTTTAGCCATGATGCTTTTACGATACGCCGGGGGGCATGGGGCCTGCAAGCACGCTGGGGTGCGTGTACACGTGTTCAAGCGGCATGATGGGCTGTTTGCCAGCCTTCCAGTTCAGGAAGTCTTCCACGCAACGCATCACCAAAGGGCTGCGGTGCTGGTCTTGGCTGGCGCGCAACTCCTCAACGGTCATCCACAGTGTGCGGATAATGCCTTCGTCCAATGCGCGATCAATGTGGTGTTTCACCACCTCGGCTGCAAAGGCAAAGCGCAGATAAGTAACATCTTCCTGCGTGCGTGAGCTTGTGTAGCGACTCATGTAGATGCCCAGCAAACCCACCGGGTTCACCTCCCAGGCTGATTCTTCCAGTGCTTCGCGGGCAGCGCCAAACTGTGGCGTTTCACCTGGATCCAGGTGGCCTGCGGGTTGGTTCAGCTTGATGCCATCGGTGGTGTGTTCTTCCACGATCAGGAATTTGCCCTGATGCTCGACAATGGCGGCTACTGTGACGCTGGGTTTCCAGACTTCTGACATGGCTTTTCAATCGCACTGCCTAAACGGCATGCGCCCGGTGTTTGGGTGTTAAAAAAACACGTTAGAATAGCAGGGTTAAGGTGCTTGTGCTCATTTTTTGAGCGCAGTTAAACGGGAAGCAGGTTCAAGCCTGCGCTGCCCCCGCAACGGTACGTAAGTGCGGGTGTGTCATTTTGCCACTGGTAGTAAAGCTGCTCTAAACGCAGCAACTGGGAAGGCGACACATCAAAACTTACAAGCCCGGATACCGGCCTTGACCGTTCAGCCTGTCCCATTCAGGCGAGCGACTGGTGCTGCGGGGAGGCAGCACGCAGGCGGCCAATTGTTTTTTACCGAACTTTTCTCCGTGACTTCCAGGGCTGTTGTGTCCTTGGCTTGCTTGCGCGCGTGGTTCTTTCGCCTGTGTTGTCTTCCCCAGTTAATTGATTGCCGCACGGTGGGTGCAGTTTACTGGAGTTCAAGGTGTTCATTCATTTCAAAAAATTACCAATCGTTTGTTTGTTGGCGGCTTTGCCCGTACAGGCTCAAGAGGAACTCGCGTTTTATGCGCTTCCCCCAGTGTTTGTGTCCTCTACTCAAACTGCAGTCCTTGAGAAGGACCAGCCATTTTCGACCACAGTCATTACGGCTGAGCAAATTCGTCAGTCTGGCTATACCACCGTGCGCGATGTGTTGTCTAAACTGGCTTTGGTCAATGTTCGTACCCCGCTAGACGGAAGCCGAAGTGCATCCGTGGACTTGCGTGGTTTTGGTGAAACCGCGTCTGCCAATGTGGTGTTTGTGGTGGATGGCGTGAAGTTGAATGACAACGAAGGCGTCACTCCCCGCTATGGCAGTATTCCGGTCAGCAGCATTGAAACAATCGAGGTTATTCGCGGCGGCAGTTCGGTTGCTTACGGTAGCGGAGCCAGTGGTGGTGTTATACGGATCACGACCAAAAAAGGCCGTGGTCGCGACGGTGTGGGTGGTGATGTATTTGCGTCTTATGGCTCTTACGACACCAAAGAATTGGGCGCCACCCTGTTTGGCGGCGCTAACGGTTTTTCGTTGGTGTTCAATGGTTCCAAGGAATTCACCAACGGATACCGAGACAACAGCGAAGCCAGCCGCGATTTGGCTAGTTTGGCGCTGGATTGGCAAGGCGATGTGTTCAGCGCGGGTGCGTCATTTTCCGCCGAGGGTTCAAAATCCAGATTTCCTGGTTCACTGAATCGTGCGCAGTTTGAGCAAAACCCAAAGCAAACAAATAGTCCAAACGATTTTGGATCGTTCGAACGAAATACCTTCCGTTTCTATGGCTCGGCTGATTACGGCAATTGGGGAACGGGTGTCCGTGTAAGTCGTCGTACTCATGAAGCATTGGGATCTTTCGACTTTGGGGGTGGTTTTGTGTTTAACGCCCGGTCAGAGTATGAACAAGACCAGATTAGTCCCTACCTCACCTTTACATTGCCGCATGGCGCAGGTGCGCATGTCATTCGTGTCGGTTACGACATTGAAAAAGCCGCTTTGCGTGGGTTTGACGCAGGCACGCTTGAATCCAATGCGATCTTCATTGAAGACGACTGGACCGTGAACGATGTGTTGCGTGTGAATGCTGGCAGCCGTTACGAACGGTCCGAGCAACAGAAAGCCAGCGGCGAAACACGGGATTACTCACTGGTCGCACATCAGTTGGGCGCTTCCTGGAAGGCAGCCGAGAACCTCACTGTCTTTTCGAAAGTCGCCCGCAGCTTCCGCATTCCGAATGCCAATGAAAATGGCTTTGCAGGCGTGGGGACAACCCGTGTGCCGTTTTTGAACCCTCAAGTTGCAGATGAAGTGGAGGTGGGTTTGAAAACTGCGATGTGGACAGGTGAGTTCAGCAGCACGCTGTTCGTGATGGACGTTGAGAATGAATTGTTTTTTGATCCTACGATCGTAGACCCTGCATTGTTCATCAATGGTTTGAACAGCAACCTGGACGAGTTGCGCAGAAAAGGCCTTGAATTGAAATGGAATGGAAGCTTGCGCAAAGACTTGAGAATGATCGCGGCTTATCAGTATCTGGATGCTGAGTTTCGGTCAGGTTCGCTCAGCGGCAGTCGCGTACCACTGGTTGCAGCCCACAACTTGAAGGTTGCCGCTGAATATGACTGGACATCACGCGTATCAACGGAAGCGATTGTGAACATGCAATCCGATCAACGGTCTGCTGCAAATACGGATCTACAGATCCCCGGTTTTGGTGTGCTCGACCTGAATTGGCGCTACAGGCAAGACAGTTACAGCGTGGTGTTCCAGGTTCAGAATGTATTCGACAAGCAATACTACAGAACGCAGTTCGGTCCGAACGGGATTTACCCGGAAATTGGTCGGGCGTTTTTCATTAATCTGAATGCTGATTTTTAAAGCAGAAGCAGCCCTTTGCTTATCAATTCTCTGATTTGATGTTTAGATCTCGGACTCAACACAATTTGAGGCGGTTTAATTATAATTTGACAAGAATTATTGTCAGATGCTGGGTTGTGGTATTCCCTTAGATTGGGCGATACTACCGTGCTATAGTCCGCACCAGCAGTGTATTTGCAGTTCTTAAACATCAAATAAAAGCGCTTTCCCACAAGGAGAAGTTCCATGAAAATCGGAATCCCGGCCGAGACAAGGTCCGGAGAAACGCGTGTAGCCGCCACACCTGAAACGGTGAAGAAGCTCATTTCTCAAAAACACGAAGTGTTTGTTCAAGCAGGTGCAGGTGTTGCCAGCTCGATCACCGATCAGGCCTACATTGATGTGGGCGCAACAATCGTTGATCGTGCAATGGATGTAATCGGCGGCTGTGACATGATCCTCAAGGTGCGTGCACCGGCTGAGAACGAGTTGTCTGCCTATCGTGCGGGTCAGGTTGTTGTCGGCATGTTGAACCCTTTTGACAATGCAGCATTGGAGGCCATGAATAAGGCTGGCCTGACGGCATTTGCACTGGAAGCTGCGCCACGCACTACACGTGCTCAAAGCATGGACGTGCTTTCTTCACAGGCCAACATTGCCGGTTACAAGGCCGTGATGATTGCGGCCAACGTATACCAGCGCTTCATGCCCATGCTGATGACCGCTGCGGGTACTGTAAAAGCTGCACGCGTGTTGATTCTGGGTGTGGGTGTTGCAGGCTTGCAGGCCATTGCAACGGCCAAGCGTTTGGGCGCTGTCATTGAAGCATCCGATGTGCGCCCTGCCACCAAAGAACAAGTTGAATCGCTGGGTGCGAAGTTTGTGGACGTGCCGTTCGAATCCGACGAAGAGCGCGAAATCGCTCAAGGTGTAGGTGGTTATGCCCGCCCAATGCCTGAAAGCTGGATGAAGCGCCAGGCTGCTGCTGTGCACGAAAAAGCGATCAAAAGCGATATCGTGATTACCACAGCATTGATTCCTGGCCGCAAGGCGCCAACGCTGTTGCACGAAGAAACCGTGCGCGCAATGAAGCCCGGTTCAGTCGTGATCGACCTGGCTGTGGAGCAGGGCGGCAATTGCCCCTTGTCCAAACTGAACGAGATTGTCGACGTCAACGGCGTAAAAATCGTGGGTTATGCAAACCTGGCTGCCATGGTGGCCGCAGATGCATCCGCACTTTATGCACGCAACGTGATCGATTTCCTGAAACTTGTTTTCGATGGTGAAGGCGCTTTCAAGATCGACATGGAAGACGACATTGTTGCTGCGTGCCTGATGTGCACCGGTGGCGAACTCAAACGCAAAAACGCTTAAGGAAGGAGCCAACATGGACGCAATTAGCCCCACCGTGGTCAACCTGATTATTTTTGTACTGGCCATTTACGTGGGTTACCACGTGGTTTGGAACGTAACCCCCGCGCTGCACACCCCATTGATGGCGGTGACCAACGCAATTTCCGCAATCGTGATTGTGGGTGCCATGTTGGCAGCTGCGCTGACCGTAACACCGTTGGGCAAATTCATGGGGGTGCTGGCCGTAGCGCTGGCTGCCGTGAATGTGTTCGGTGGGTTTTTGGTCACCCGTCGCATGCTTGAAATGTTCAAGAAAAAGAACAAATAAACCAACAGCGATCTGGAGAAATTTATGGAATTGAGTTTCAACGCAGTGACGCTGTTGTACCTGGTGGCGTCAATCTGTTTTATTCAGGCCTTGAAGGGCCTTTCACACCCTACAACTTCGCGTTTGGGGAACACCTTCGGCATGGTGGGTATGGCAATTGCCATCGCCACCACAATTGGTCTGATCTTCAAACTGGCGGAAATCGCAGGCCAGTCTGCGGCGACCGGGCTTGGCTGGGTGCTGGCCGGTTTGGTGGTGGGCGGTGGTTTGGGTACGGTGATGGCCAAGCGCGTCGAGATGACGAAAATGCCCGAACTGGTCGCGTTCATGCACAGCATGATCGGTTTGGCTGCCGTGGCGATCGCGATTGCAGCGGTGGCCGAGCCTGATGCGTTCGGTATCACGGCAAAAGGCATGTTCGACATTCCGCTGGGCAACAAAATCGAGTTGTTCATTGGTACCTTCGTGGGTGCCATTACCTTCTCGGGTTCTGTCATCGCTTTCGGCAAGCTGAGCGGCAAGTACAAGTTCCGCCTGTTCCAGGGCGCACCTGTGCGCTTTACGGGCCAGCACCAGTTGAATGCAGTGTTGGGTCTCGTGATGATTGGTTGCGGTATCTGGTTTGCGATTACGCAAGACTGGACACCCTTCATCATCATGACCATAGCTGCCTTTATTCTGGGCGTCACGCTGATTATTCCAATCGGTGGTGCCGACATGCCGGTGGTTGTGTCCATGTTGAACAGCTACTCTGGTTGGGCGGCAGCGGGCATTGGTTTTTCGCTGAACAACAGCATGTTGATCGTGGCAGGTTCGCTGGTGGGTTCGTCAGGCGCCATTCTTAGCTACATCATGTGCAAGGCCATGAATCGCAGTTTCTTCAACGTGATTCTGGGTGGTTTTGGTGGCGAGGCCGATGCAGGCGCAGCAGGCGGTGGCCAGCAGCGCACCGTGAAAAGCGGTTCGTCCGACGACGTGGCTTTCTTGCTGACCAATGCAGAGACCGTGGTGATTGTGCCCGGTTATGGCCTGGCCGTTGCCCGTGCGCAGCACGCCCTGAAAGAGCTGAGTGAGAAGCTGACGCACATGGGTGTTACGGTGAAGTACGCCATTCACCCTGTGGCAGGCCGTATGCCTGGCCACATGAACGTGTTGCTGGCTGAAGCTGAAGTGCCCTACGATCAAGTGTTCGAAATGGAAGACATCAACAGCGAATTTGCACAAACCGACGTGGTATTGGTGCTGGGTGCAAACGACGTGGTGAACCCCGCGGCGAAAGACCCAAAGAGCCCCATTGCAGGCATGCCGATTCTGGAAGCCTACAAGGCCAAAACCATTATCGTGAACAAGCGTTCCATGAACGCGGGTTATGCTGGTTTGGACAACGAGTTGTTCTACATGGACAAAACCATGATGGTGTTTGGTGACGCCAAGAAAGTGATTGAAGACATGGTGAAAGCGGTCGAATAAATTCGATGCAATCGTTGTGTATAGAGAAAGCCTGGTGAGAATTCACCGGGCTTTTTTTATTTGTGGCTGGGTTTAAACCCCAGCCAATTCCCGAATTCTTTGCACCACAAGACCGGTGTGCTCCATGGGCAAAAAGTGGGTGGCATCGGCGATTACTTCAATGCGTGCCTTGGGTAAGCGTTTTTGAATGCGTGCATGCGCAGTCGCCGGGAATGTAGAACCATTTCCGGCCGCAAGAATATGAATCGGGCAGCCCGGGTCGCGAATCCAGCGCGCTGCGTTGGGTTCGGTGTGTTGAAAGGTCAGTGATTCCCAGTGGGGCGGGCAGGCCAGCTCCACTTCGTTGTTGTGTGAGGGTACAAAACCATGTTCAACATAAGCCTGTAGCCATTCGTCACTCCAGGTACCAAAGGCTTTCTTGTTGCGGTAATTCTCAAAGGCGTCTTGTTGCGTGGGGAAGCTCGCCCGCCTGCGGGCAGCTGCGGTAGCCATGGCAATTCGGTCTGCAAAGCCAAACCAGTTGGCCAAGCGAAGCGCAAAACCCTGTTTGGGGTCGAGTAGTACAGGTTCTACAAGAATGAGGCCCTTCACTTTTTCAGGGCGTTGTGCCGCAGCAGCAAGGCTGGTGGTGGCGCCAATGGAGTGGCCTGCCAGCCACATGGGTTCAGTGGCTTGGTCAAGTACGGCGACCAAGTCTTTGTAGTAGGTGGTCCAGCCCCGAAATGTGTTTGGATTTCCTGCAGATCGGCTTTCGCCGTGGCCACGCATGTCCCATGTGTGCACATCAAAATGCGGTAGCAGGTCGCGCAGAAGAGGGGTGTAGGTTTTTGCGTTAAAACCGGTGGCGTGTGCCCAGTGCAGTTTGGGTTTGCTGTCGGAATTCGACCAGCGCATCATCTGGATGGCGCTGCCATCGTGGGAAACAATGAGATAAGCAGATTCGATCATTCGGTGCGTTCAAGCCACATGGCGTCGCCATAACTGAAGAATCTGTATTGTTGCGCAATTGCGTGTTCGTACGCCTTAAAGATGTTGGATTTCCCTGCAAAAGCGGACACCAGCATCAACAATGTGCTTTTTGGCAGATGGAAGTTGGTAATCAACCGGTCAACCACCTTGAATGGGTAACCAGGCTTGATGAAAATTTGGGTGTCTCCGGCATGGCCTGTTTCGGCAAACTGCGCAGCCTGGTTCAGGCCTTCGCTGGTGTTTAAATTGCAGCCAGTTTCGGTCGCCCAGGCCTCCAGTGCCCGCAAGGAAGTGGTGCCCACTGCCACTATTTTACCGCCGTTCAGTTTGACCTTTCGCAAGGCGGCGACCACGTTGCCTGAAATTGCATAGCGTTCGCTGTGCATGACATGTTCTTCCACATTGTCGGTTTTAACCGGCAAAAAGGTACCTGCGCCCACATGCAGTGTCAGGGTAAGCAGTTTCACGCCACGCGCTTGTAGCTGTTGCAGTAATTCTTCCGTGAAATGCAGTCCGGCTGTGGGGGCGGCTACAGCACCGGGCTCACGCGCAAACACGGTTTGGTAGCGTTCGTCGTCTTGTGCGTTGGCACTGTGTTCGATGTAAGGGGGCAAGGGCAAGGCACCATGTGCATCCAGCAGGTCGGGCAGGCTTAAACTACTTTCAAGCAGTTCCAGCTCGTACATCATGTCGTGTTTGGCAAGTACCCGGGCTGTTGCCACGCCGGCCAACACCACCTCACTGCCCGGTTTGGGGGACTTGCTGGCCCGAATCATGGCTGTGATGCGCTTGTCATCAAGGATTCGCTCAAGCATTACCTCAATTTTTCCACCACTTGCTTTCTGACCTTCAAGGCGCGCTTTCAGCACTTTGGTGTCGTTGATAACCAGTACATCGTTGGGCTGAAGCAAATTCAGCACATGGGGAAACTGATGATCTTCGATTGGATTATTTTGAGCGCAAACCAGCAAACGCGACTCACCACGGTGTTCAGGTGGGTGTTGGGCAATGAGCTGTTCTGGAAGATTGAAATCGAATTCGGACAGTTTCATGGTTGCTCTCATGTTGTCCTGGGGGCTGGTGCCGAGGGCGGGAATCGAACCCGCACGTTATCTCTAACACTGGATTTTGAGTCCAGCGCGTCTACCAATTCCGCCACCTCGGCAAGCCCGCAATTATGGCAAAAAACAATATTGAACACAACACCCCTTTGCAGAAATAAGTCATTTTTTTTGCGATTGCCGGAAATGTGCCCCTCTCGTGGGATTACTGGCTTCAACATGAGTCTGCATACTGACTGCGAATGTTCTCCAAAACAGGCTTGTTCAGCATGTCTTTCAAGTGGAAATGGTTGCTTACTACGTTTGTGGCGCAGTTGTTGCTGGGCGGCATTTTTACGTCCATTCAATACACGCACATGGGTAATTTGGCCGAGCGGGATTTGCATCGCATTCAGGAAAGTTTTCAGGCTGAGTTGTTTCAAGCCCACTTGGCCAATCAAAATCATTCACTGAGTACCCTGTCCTCCGTTGTCCGGGATTTCTACTTCCGCTACAAACCAGCCGCAGTCTGGGTCAACGTGGATGGCGAGCTGACTGACGCCATGGGCGATGTACCGGAAAATTTATCGATGTCAGAGCCAGCCATGCTGGCGAGTTTTGAGCTGCCCCGTGCTGGGCAGCAACTCATGATTTTGTTTGATGAAGACGAGGTGTATCGCAGCCGCAACGACATGTTGTTTTATCTTGCCGGTGTTTTTCTGCTCAGTGCGCTGGCCTGTTCAATGATCTTGCTGGGCTTGAGCAATACACTTTCCGCCCGCCTGGAAGACTTGCGAACCAAAGCGATGGAATTGCAGTCGGGGAAAATTCAATCGCGAATAGAGGTCACCGGGCGGGATGAAATTTCCTGCCTTGGGGCCGCCTTTAACAGCATGGCTCAGGCCATTGAATTGCAAATGAAGGCCATGGAAGAAAGCCATGCACGTTCGGTTTCAGAGAAAAACCGGCTGGACATGCTGCTTTCGTCGCTGGCCAGTGGGGTTGCTTATCTGGATGAGCATTTCAAGTTGCTCTACATGAACAAAGCGTTGGCCAAGATGCTGAAGATCGAGGGGTTGGATACTCAATCGGCCAATCTGGAGCAGGTATTGATTCGGGCTGGAGTGGTTCGAGAACAGCGCATTCGCCTGAAAGACTTGGTCACAGACTACTTTGGCAACCACGAGATGCCGGTGGAGTTGAATTTTACCGATGGTCGGGTTCTGCAATTCCGGTTTGCGGTTTACAACGACAAAATTCAGGGGGCACATGCTGTCTTGATTGTCGATGACGTCAGTATTCGCAAAAACGTGGAAGATTTGCGCAACGAGGTAGAGCGTGACCCACTGACTGGCGTGCTGAATCGTCGCGGTTTTGAGATGACTCTGGAGGCTCGTCTTTCCAGGCTATTGCCCGGTGAAACATTGGGGCTTATGTTTCTCGACCTGGATGGTTTCAAGGCGGTAAACGACACTTTGGGCCACAAAGCGGGCGATCAAATTTTGAAGACCAGTGCAACGCTGCTCAAAGGCGCCACGCGCAATGTGGATCATGTGGCGCGTTTGGGGGGTGATGAGTTTGCAATTATCGTGGCTCGCTGCAATATCCAATTGCTCAAGAATATCGCCGAACGAATTATTGAATCCTTTGCCTGCGACAAATTGTTGGTGCGCGTGCGCCAAAATCACGGTTTGACTGTGTCTTGCAGCATTGGCGCAGCCATGCACCCTTTGCACGGGCACTCCATTCAAGAATTGCTTGAAATCAGCGATGAGCAAATGTACCAAGCCAAGAAAGCAGGCAAGAATTGTTACCGGATCGTAGGGGTGGCCAGTGAGCCCCAGGTCCGAGATGTGGTTGTCAAGGTTTGAGTTTGTTGCGTATCTGGTTCAGGCCTTTGTTGACCTCTTTGCCCAAGGCTTTGCCTGTGCTTTTCACCGTTGTTTTTGCTGTTTCAGCGGCATCCTGAGTGGCGCCTTTCAGTTTCTGAAACTGACCTTCCCGTTGCAGTTTCTTGTTGCCCGTGATCTCCCCCAGCTTTTGTTTGGTTACGCCCACGGCCATATTGATTTTACCTTCGTATTTGCCCGCCACAATTTATCCTCCAGTCATGCGCCAGTGTAACGCCATGCCGATTTTCATGGTTAGCCCCAGTGTCGAAGCCAGCAATTAGGCGTTAGCCTTCTAGCAACTCAACCGGAGACACACGACCATGAAGATTGTTTGGCTGGAAAGCGAAACCGTACGAACCTCGTTGCCGCGCCCAAATTGCGCACACACCTGGACAGAATATCCTTTCACCACCGTAGGCACGTTGAAAGAGCGGATCAAGGACGCCGAAATTCTGATCATCAACAAAGTCAAAATTGGCCCTGCCGAGCTTGACGCTGCGCCCAATCTGAAAATGATTCAACTGGTGGCCACCGGTACCGACAACGTGGACAAGGCCGCCTGCGCCGAGCGTGGCATCAAGGTTAGCAATGTCGTGAACTATGGCCCCGAATCAGTGGCTGAGCACGCCATGGCTTGTATTTTGCAGCTAACGCGCCGTGTACCCGAGTGGGAAGCGCTGGTGCACGATGGCAGCTGGAGCGCATCGCGCTTTTTCTGCCTGCACACACTGCCCATGCGTGGTTTGAACACTCAAACGCTGGGTGTTTTGGGCAGCGGTGCAATTGGTGGCAAGTTGATTGAATTTGCCAAGGCTTTTGGCATGACCATTTTGCACATTGAGCGCCAAGGCGTGGACAAGCCGCGAGAGGGTTATGTGACTTTCGAGCAAGGTTTGGCCCACAGTGATGTGCTGAGCCTGCATTGCCCGTTGAATGAACAAACCAAGGGCTTGATTGGCCCCGACACCATTCCCAAGATGAAAAAAGGCGCAATTCTGATCAATACCGCGCGCGGCGGACTGGTTCAGTTTGAAGCGTTGAAGCAGGCCATTGAGAGTGGTCACTTGGGTGGTGCTGCGCTGGATGTACTGGAGGTTGAACCCCCTCCGCGTGATCACCTGATGGTGAAGTGGCAACACCCGCGTTGTATCATCACGCCGCACGTGGCTTGGGGTACTGAAAGCTCGCAGGCCAATGCAGGACGTTTGGCCATTAAACATGTGGACGAGTTTATTGCTGAAAACCTGTAAGCAGGGGCCGGTAATTGGCTGTTGTATGAAAAGTACATTTGCTGCACCTAGCCGGTGCAGCAAGTGAATTTAAAGCGATTGCACAAATAATAAGCATCAAATAGGCTTAGAATGCGTGCATGACACAAACTGAACCGAATACCATCAGCGCAGCTGAAGAAGCCGCCCTCGCGAATGTAACCTTTGCAGACTTCGCGCTGCACCCCAGTATCCAGAAAGCCATCGACGAACAGGGGTACACCCAGCCTACGCCGATTCAGGCCAAAGCCATTCCGGTTGTATTAACCGGCATTGATGTGATGGGTGCTGCTCAAACCGGTACGGGTAAAACCGCCGGCTTTTCATTGCCCATTCTGAACCGATTGATGCCGCTGGCCACCGAGAATACCTCGCCAGCCCGTCACCCGGTTCGCGCACTGATTTTGACACCCACCCGTGAGCTGGCTGACCAGGTCGCTGCCAACGTGTTTACCTATGCCAAGCACACGCCGCTGCGCTCGACCGTGGTGTATGGTGGCGTCGATATAAATCCTCAAATTCAGGCCTTGCGCCGTGGCGTAGAACTGGTGATTGCCACGCCTGGCCGCTTGCTGGACCATGTTCAGCAAAAAAGTATCAATTTGGGCCAAGTGCAGGTCTTGGTGCTTGACGAGGCCGACCGCATGCTGGACATGGGCTTCTTGCCCGATTTGCAGCGAATTATTAATTTATTGCCAAAAACTCGCCAGAATTTGCTGTTTTCAGCCACTTTTTCACCTGAAATCCAGAAGTTGGCGAAAAGCTTCATGGTGTCGCCCACTTTGATTGAAGTGGCGCGCCGCAATGCGACTTCTGAAAACATCAAGCAGGTTATTTTTGCGCTCGACAGTGAAGAAGACAAGCGCATGGCCGTTTGCCACCTGATTAAAAGCAAGGCGCTGAGCCAGGGCATTGTGTTTTCCAACACCAAGTTGGGCACGGCTCGTTTGGCGATTTACCTTGAAAAGCAGGGCGTTTCAAGCACCGCAATTCACGGTGACAAAACCCAGGCAGAACGCACCAAGTCGCTGGAAGCCTTCAAGGCTGGCGAGGTAACCGTGCTGGTTGCCACCGATGTGGCTGCCCGTGGTTTGGATATCGCCGATTTGCCTTGCGTAATCAACTACGACTTGCCCACCACGCCTGAAGATTACGTGCACCGCATTGGCCGCACAGGTCGCGCGGGTGCCAAGGGCACGGCGTATTCGTTTGTCGTAAAACGCGATGAACGTGCCTTGAAAGACATTGAAAAGCTGATTGGCAAAGCCTTTGTACGTGAAGAGCTTGAGGGCTTTGTGCCGGGTGTACGTGCGCCGCGTGAAGAACGCGGTGGTCGCGATGGCCGTAGCGGTTCGAGGACAGAAGGGCGTACCGAGGGTCGCAGCGATTCGCGTACTTACGAAGGACGCTCAGACCGCCGCCCCGCCCGCACGGGAGACGAAGCAGCACCTGCGCGTGAACGTCGCCCTTCACGAGACACTTCGTACCAAGGTGCGCGTTTTAACGACAACGCACCCATTCACCGGGATGCGGAATACGAACGTTTGCGCGCCAAATTGGCACAAACACGTGTGAAAGATTCGCTGTTCAATCAGCCTTATCAGGAATCGAAAGAAGACAAGGCTGCTGCTGAAGCCGCTGCGTCGGGCCAGTCTTCAGTGGGCAGTAACAAATCCAAAAACAAGAATGCTGCGCCTGTGGCGTTTTTGTTGGGTGGCAATCCACGTAACTGAGCTAGAAACCGAGACTTACCGCGCGGCTTGTGCTGCCCGGTAGTTGGCCCAAACAGGGGCCGCCAATTCAAGCCACTGCTTCGTTGTAGTGGCTTTTATTTTGTCCAAACCAAAGTGCTGCCACACGGTGTTTAAATTCAGCACAGGGTCATGTTCCGGCACCGCTTGTGCCCCGGTTTGTTTGGAAAGCTTTTGACCGTCTTCGGCCAAGATCACTGGCAAATGCCAATAGGCCGTAGGTGGAACAATACCCTGGGCGTCAATCCCGCCCTGCAACGCCTTCCACAGCGCAATTTGCCGGGCGGTGGTGTCGGTTAAGTCTTCGCCGCGCACAATGTGGCTTACTTGGCTGGCCAGGTCGTCGACTACCACCACCAAATGGTAGGCCCAAAAGCCATCACCCCGTCTCAATACAAAATCACCACTGCTGGCGTTCAAGTCGTCGATGAAGTGGCCCATCTTGTGGTCTTGCCATTGAACCGGTTCGGTCGGGCAGCGGAAACGAATTGCCCTGGCCTCTCGGCCCGCCGGCATCCCGTGCCTGCAAGTACCGGGGTAAATGCGGTTTTCGCCTGGCTCGCGCAAGGCATTGGCTTCGTCAATTTCCTTGCGGGTGCAGGCGCAGGGGTAGGTCAGGTTCAACATGCTTAAGCGCTTCAAAGCGGCTTCATAAAACGAATGCCGTTCTGATTGCACCCACACTTCACCTTGCCATTGAAGGCCGTGGCGTATCAATGTGTGCTCAATGTGCTTAACCGAGGCGGTGTCGCAGCGCCCTTCATCGATGTCTTCAATGCGCAAAAGCCATTGGCCGCCGTGTATTTTTGCATCCAGAAAACTGCCCACGGCGGCAGCCAACGAACCCAGGTGCAGCGGCCCGGTGGGCGAGGGGGCAAAACGGCCAATGTAGGGGGCTTGATTGGGCATTCGGTTGCAATCAATCTTTGGGTTGAAAATTCAGCTGTACCGTGGCCAAGTGTTTGGTCCACCAGTCCAGCGCCTTGCCTTGGCTGCCGCGCTGCCACGCAAAGCACAAGCTGCTTTGGCGAGTTGCGTCTTCGGTTTTCTTCACAATCAATTCGCCGTTGGCCACCTCTTGTTCGATCAGGTTCCATGGCAACCAGCCACAACCCAAGCCAGCCAGTTGGGCTTTCACTTTGGTTTGAAGGTTGGGGACGGTGAGCACCGCCTGCCCACTTTGCAAACCGAAAGTCAGCGGTTTGAAATTGCGCGACGTATCACCCACGGCCACAGCGCGGTACTGGCGAATGGTATCAATGCATACGGGCTCGGGTTCGCTGGCCAGTGGGTGGTTAGGCGATACCGCGAACACAAACAGCAGTTGCCCAAATCCCTGAATGTGCAGGCCTGTGGCGCTTGCAAACTGGTTTTGATCCAGGCGGCTGCCAATCAGCAGGTCTGCCCGGCCCGAATACAAAGCCTCCCAAGTACCTGACAGCACTTCACTGGAAAAGCGCAGGCGTGTAGGGCTTTCCAGTGCGTCAAAGGCCTCTATCCAAGGAATGGCCTGCTCGAACGGCACCACAGAATCCAGCACAATTCTCAATTCGGCCTCCCATCCGCTGGCCACTGCTTTCACGCGTTTGGTTAGCGCTTCGGTGCTCTCGAGTAGCTTGCGTCCTTCCTCCAGCAGGGCTTTGCCTGCGGGTGTCAGCTTGGCCTTGTGGCCTGAGCGGTCGTAAATCAGCACGTCCAGGCTTTCTTCCAGTTGCCGAAGCTGGTAAGTGACGGCCGACGGGGCCTTGTTCAAGGCCACTGCAGCAGCGGCAAAACTGCCTCGCGCTTCAATCAGTTCAAGCAGTGCAAGGCTATCCAGGTTGATGGTCATCGGGTTCAGTTTTTTTGAATGAGTTCGTCAAATTCTACGCCTTGTTTGGCTGCATGGCACCACCTACACTGAATTCATCATTCAACAGGAGGTTGAACATGTTTCAGATCAGAAAATCCAACGAACGCGGTTATGCACAACACGGTTGGCTTGAGAGCTATCACAGCTTCTCGTTTTCCAGCTACTACGACCCCAAGCACATGGGTTTCGGCCCGTTGCGTGTGATCAATGAAGACTGGGTTCAACCGCAGACTGGTTTTGGTACCCATGGCCACCGTGACATGGAAATTATTACTTACATGCTAGGTGGTGAATTGAGTCACCGGGACAGTTTGGGCGGCGGCTCGGCCATCAGGCCCAATCAAATTCAGCGCATGAGTGCAGGCACCGGTATTCGGCATTCTGAAATGAATGCCCACAAAACCGATGTGGCGCACCTGTTGCAGATCTGGATTGAGCCCGCAGTGAATGGCGTGGAGCCAGGCTACAAAGACCACGACCTGGATGTGGCCAGTATCACCGGCCAATTGGGTTTGGTTGTGACCGGTGACAAAGACGAGGCCGAGACCAACAACATCGCCTTGATTCACCAGGACGCGAAAATGTACGCAGGCCGCTTGAGCAAGCAAAGCGTACACCGTGAACTAGACCTCGCACGCAAAGGCTATTTGCATGTGGCCACGGGTTCAGTGACCGTGGGTGATGTGCTGCTTCAAACCGGTGATGCGCTGTTGATCAGCGACGAGCGGGAATTGAATTTTGATGTGAGCGAGCAAGCCGAAGTGCTGTTTTTCGATTTGCCAGCTTAATAGTTATAACAACGAGGGAGTTAAAAATGACACAAGTAGCAATTGTTTATCACAGTGGTTATGGCCATACAGCCAAAGTGGCGCAAGCCGTTGAGCAGGGTGCAGCAGGTGTGGCGGGTGTTCAAACACACCTGATTTCCGTGAACGACATGAATGATGCAACGTGGGACGTGTTGGCCAAGGCCGATGCCATTGTTTTTGGTTCGCCCACTTACATGGGCGGTGCGTCTGCGGACTTCAAGAAGTTTGCAGACGCCTCCAGCAAGGTGTGGTTCAACCAGGGCTGGAAAAACAAGGTGGCGGGTGGTTTCACCAATTCAATGTCCATGAGTGGCGACAAGCTCAGCACGCTTCAGTACTTTGTAACTTACGCCATGCAGCACGGCATGATTTGGGTGGGCAGCGCCACACCCGGTGCCCAAAAGCCGGGCGATGTGAATGAACTGAACCGCGTGGGTTCCTGGGTGGGGGTGATGACACAATCTGACAACGCGCCTGCGGACGTGACTCCACCTGCATCTGATCTGGAAACAGCCAAGATTTACGGCGCACGGGTTGCAGAGTTCGCCAAGAAGCTGTTGGCCTAATATAAAATGAGGGGATGACCAATTCATCCCCCTCTTTGCCTTCCACATTTGTACACCTGCGCATGCACACCGAATTCTCGGTGCTCGACGGCATGGTGCGTGTGGGCGAGGCTGTCAAGGCCGCTGCTGGCTGCGGCATGCCCGCTTTGGCCATTTCCGACCTGTCCAACCTGTTTGGCTTGATCAAGTTTTATGGCAAGGCACGTGGTGCCGGTGTTAAACCGATCGCCGCCTGCGATGTGTGGATTGAAAGCGACCGGGATGAAGAGCAACCCGCCCGCGTGCTGCTGTTGGTACAAAATCACAAAGGGTATTTGCAGCTGTGCGAGCTGTTAAGCCGTGCTTTCTTGCGCAACCAGAAGCGTGGCAAAGCCACCCTGAAGTTTGAGTGGTTTGATGAGGTGGGTTGCGATGGCCTCATCGCTGTTTCAGGTTTTACCCATTCTGACATTGGTCAATTCTTGCTGGGCGGCAACATGGGCCGCGCAGAAGATTCTGCCCGCAAATTCCTGCAGTATTTTGAAGGCCGCTTCTACATCGAGCTGCAACGCGATGGCTCAACACAGGCGGAAAACCTGGTGAACTTAAGCTGCCAATTGGCAGCCAAATTGCAATTGCCCGTGGTGGCCACGCACCCCATTCAATTTTTAAAGCCTGAAGACTTCCGCGCCCACGAGGCGCGTGTGTGCATTGCGCAAGGCGAAATTTTGTCGAACCCGCGCAGGCCGCGCCGGTTTACCGAGCAGCAGTATTTCAAAACTGCGCAGGAAATGGCAGAGCTGTTTGCCGACATTCCTAGCGCGGTGCGCAACAGCATACGCATTGCCCAGCGCTGTAACTTAACGCTTGAATTGGGCAAGCCCAAACTGCCCGCATTCCCCACGCCCGATGGCATGACGCTGGACGACTACCTGGTGCATTTGTCCAAGGAAGGCCTGGAAAAGCGGCTGGTGCACCTGTTCCCGAATATTGAGGAACGGGAAAAAATGCGCCCCGAGTACGAAGCGCGTTTGAAAATCGAATGCGACACCATCATCGGCATGGGCTTTCCTGGTTACTTCCTGATCGTTCAAGACTTTATTAATTGGGGCAAAAGCAATGGCGTACCCGTGGGCCCTGGCCGGGGTTCAGGTGCAGGTTCGCTTGTTGCGTATTCGCTGGGCATTACCGACCTGGATCCGCTGCGTTACGACTTGCTGTTCGAACGTTTTCTGAACCCTGAACGGGTTTCAATGCCTGACTTCGACATCGATTTTTGCCAAGACAACCGCGACCGCGTAATTGACTATGTAAAGCAGAATTACGGGCGTGATGCGGTTAGCCAAATTGCCACCTTTGGTACCTTGGGTGCGAAAGCTGTTATTCGCGATGCGGGCCGTGTGCTCGACATGCCTTACATGTACTGCGATGGTTTGTCGAAACTGATTCCCCAAACCCCAGCCGACCCCTGGGACCTTGACCGCGCCATGGCCGACGAACCCACGTTCCGTGAGCGTGTGGAAAACGAAGACGAGGCCAAGGAAATTATTGCGGTGGCCCGACCCCTTGAAGGTCTGACCCGAAACGTGGGCATGCATGCCGGTGGCGTGTTGATTGCACCGGGCAAGCTGACTGATTTCTGCCCCCTGTATTGCGCCGATGGGTCCACCGATTCTGTGGTGTCGCAGTACGACAAAGACGACGTTGAAGCTGTGGGCTTGGTGAAGTTCGACTTCTTGGGCTTGCGCAACCTGACCATTCTGGATTGGGCTGTGCGTTGGGTTCGCGAGAACTATGAAGACCAGCGCGATTTTCGTTTGGAAGACTTGCCACTCGATGACCCGGCTGTGTACCAGCTTTTTTCCGAAGGCAACACCACGGCTGTGTTTCAGTCTGAATCGCGTTCTGCGAAAGACCTTGAGAAGAAACTAAAGCCTGACAACTTCGAAGACATTATTGCCTTGATGGCGCTAAACCGCCCTGGCCCTTTGGGTTCCGGCATGGTGGACGACTTCATTGCGCGTAAAAAAGAAACCTCGAAAACCGGCAAGGGCCGGGCAGAGTGGTACTTTCACCCCAAGCTGGAAGGCATCCTGAAAAGCACCTACGGTGTGATTGTTTATCAAGAGCAGGTGATGCTGGTTGCCCAGATTCTGGCGGGCTACAGCCTGGGTGGCGCTGACTTGTTGCGGCGAGCCATGGGTAAAAAGAAGCCCGAGGAAATGGCCAAGCAGCGTGAAATTTTCACGACCGGTGCCACTGAGCGCGGCGTGGACCCGGCGGTGGCCAAGCAGCTTTTCGACTTGATGGAAAAGTTTGCGGAATACGGTTTCAACAAATCGCACTCGGCAGCCTATGCGCTGATCGCCTACCACACGGCTTGGTTGAAAGCGCATTACCCGGCAGAGTTCATGGCTGCGTCCATGAGTTCCGACATGGACGACACCGACAAGGTGAAAATCTTTGTTGAAGACGCCATGGCCATGTGTCAGGTGCCCGGAAAGAAGGCGGGCACCACGGTCAACATGCTGGGGCCTGATGTCAACGAATCCAACTTCCGGTTCACAGCGGTGCGCATTGACGGCGAAAAACGCGCCAGTGCCATTCGTTATGGTTTGGGTGCGGTGAAAGGCACGGGCCAGGCGGCTTGCGAAGCGATTGTGGCCGAGCGCAATGCCAATGGCCCTTTCTCCGACTTGTTTGATTTTGTGCGGCGGGTAGACAGCAAGCAGATCAATCGCCGAGTGATCGAGGCTTTGATCCGCGCAGGCGCATTCGATGCGCTGAACCCCGACCGGGCCAAATTGCTGGCCAGCTCGGGCCAGGCCATGGAGTGGGCAGCCCAGCAGGCTGCAACCGCAACGCAGGTCAGCTTGTTTGGTGAAGCCCTGGGCGGCGATGCCCCGCCTGAACTGGTGGATGTGCCCACCTGGAGCGAGCGGGAGAAACTGCAACAAGAAAAAGCTGCCTTGGGCTATTACTTCAGCGGACATCTGTTCAAAGCCGATGAAGACAAGGTGCGTCAGTTTGTAAAATTGAAGCTGAAAGACCTTTCGCCGGGGCGTGATTTGGTGTGGATGGCGGGTGTCATTGCGTCGCTTCGCACCATGATGACCAAGCGCGGAAAAATGGCAATTGTGTTGCTCGACGATTCAACCGCGCAGGTGGAATTGTCGATTTTCAACGAACAATTTGAAGCCAACCGCACGCTGCTGAAAGAGGACTCCTTGTTGGTGCTGCAAGGCAAAGTGTCTGAAGATTCTTACACCGGTGGTTTGAGAATTTCTGCAGAAAACCTGCATTCATTGGCCAGTGCGCGTGCGCATTTTGTCAGCCGTTTGCGACTCAACATGAACGGGCAGTCGGATGCGGAAAGGCTGCGCGCCATGCTGGAACCGTTTCGTGACCCTGAGCAGGGTTGCCTGGTTGAAATTGACTATCACAATGGCCATGCAGCCTGCGTGGCCCAGTTGAGCAGTGAATGGAAAGTGCGGCCCGAAGAAGATTTGCTGATTGAAATGCAAGGCTGGTTGGGTGAAGGCAATGCCAAGTGGGTGTTCGGCTAGACGAGCGGCCTTATTCTTCCAGCCAACTCAGCGGGGCTGCCCGATTCCTCACCGAAAACCGCTTCATCCCTTTTTGAATTCATTCTTGCTCACCTCGCTCGGCAAAACACATGGCCGAGTCTCGGTGTTGGCTAATCGCCAAACGCAGCGAATGAATCCAAACGGGGCGGTTTTCTTGAAGTTCGTAACAGGCAAACCCACTGCCGAGTTGGCCGAAGCACCGCCGTTGGCGAATCTTCCACACACTCCGCTAGGGCTCGGTTGCGTGATCAATCAGCATGGATGTCCCAATCGCCTCGCCTTCAAGAAAACCTGCCCTTGCGTGCCGAGCAGGGCCGGTGTTGCCCAGCATGGGCGACAGAGAACGATTCCGACCCGCTTTTTAGGAGGATCGTTATCAGGCATCGCAAGGCTCAGCAAGGGATAAACAGGTTTTCTGGCGAGAGATTGGGATTCGCGCTGATTGTGCAAGCGAACACGCTGATTGGGCGACGAGCACATGCCGCTTGAGTCGAACCCGCTTGCCACCCACAACCGTGTAAACTTCGACCATCCAATCCACGTTCACGTTGCATGCCCGAAATCACCGATTACACCGCCAAAGGTCTGTACAAACGCCTGCTTTCCTACAGCCTTCGTTACTGGCCGCTTTTCGCGACATCTTTAATTGCCCTGGTGTTCGCCGCTGTCACTGAGCCCTTGTTCGCCAGCCTCATGAAGCCGCTGATTGACGAGAATTTCTCGGGTCAGCGAACCGAAATGGCCAAGTGGTTGCCGGTCATTATCATCGTGTTGTTTCTGGTTCGCGGCTTGGCGACCTACATCAATGAATACTGCAGTGCCAAGCTGGCAGGCCTTGTGGTTCACGACTTGCGCTTTGACATGCTCTCCCGCATTTTGCGTTTCCCGAACTCCTATTTTGTCGAGCAACCCGCCGGAAAAATCATTTCTACGGTATCGACCAACGTGGACGCTGTGACCGAGGCGGGCTTCAACATCATCACCGTGCTGATTCGCGACGGTGCCATTGTCATCGGCCTCATGGCGATATTGCTTTACACCAACTGGCAACTCACCTTGATTTGTTTTGGTATCTTGCCGTTGATTGCAATCGGTGTGTCGGTGGCTGCCAAGCGCTTGAACCGCTTCGCGCACAGCGCTCAAACTTCCCATGCCGATTTGGTGCAAAGCATTTCAGAGGTGATCGGCGCTCAAAAAATCATCAAGATTTACGGTGCCCAAAAGGTTGAAACCGAGCGCTTCATGAAAAGTGCCGATGAGATCATGAAGTCGCGGGTAAAATTGGTGGCCACCAGCGCTGCCAACTCCGCAATTGTTCAGTGGATACTCGCCGCAGCCGTTGCAGCCGTGGTGTATTTCGCCGGTATTTTGGCTGAAAGCAATAGCATGACCGCGGGTGATTTCGCCTCGTTCATGACTGCCATGATGATGTTGCTGGCCCCGGTCAAGCGCCTCACCAATATTAACCAGCAACTTCAGAAAGGCCTGGCTGCGGCAGACAATGTATTCCGGGTTGTCGACCGTTCCATTGAAAACTCCAGCGGTACCCACACCACCGATCGGGCCCTCGGTTACATTGAATTCAACAAAGTGGGGCTGACCTTTCCCGGCGCAGAGGCACCCACGCTGATTGACATTAATTTGTGGGTAAAGCCTGGCCAAACCGTGGGCATTGTGGGTGTGTCGGGCGGTGGCAAGTCCACACTGATTAACCTGCTGCCCCGTTTTCTGGACCCCACAAGCGGCGTGGTGAAGCTGGACAGTGTCGATTTAAAACAATGGGATTTGCAGTGCCTTCGCCGCCAAATTGCAGTGGTAACCCAGGAAAGCCATTTGTTGAACGACACCGTGCGCAACAACATCGCTTATGGCGAAATGCGCGGTGCCAGCGATGAAGCCATTTTGAATGCCGCCCGCATGGCCAATGCCCTGCCTTTTATTGAAAAACTTGAAAATGGTCTGGATACGGTGCTGGGCGACAACGGACTGAGATTGTCTGGCGGCCAGCGCCAGCGGATTTCAATCGCACGGGCGTTCCTGAAAAATGCGCCCATTCTTATCCTCGATGAAGCCACGTCTGCACTCGATTCCGAAGCAGAGCGTGAAGTGCAAGAAGACATGGAACGTCTGCGCCACGGTCGAACCACTTTGGTGATTGCTCATCGATTGTCCACGCTGACCACGGCCGATTTCATTATTGTGCTGGATCAAGGCAAGTTGATAGAGCAGGGTACCCATCAGGAGTTGCTGGCAAGGCAGGGCAAATACCACTACCTGCATTCCATTCAAAATCAGTCCACAAGTTTATCCACTGACTGAATTACAACCTCAGTGGGAATGGCCGCCAGCAAACGCGTGGTGTAATCGGTATTGATGCTGTCGGGGTGGGGGAGTGGCCCAAAATCGCCAGCATAAATGACTGTGGCTTTGTCTGACCAAGGCCGCCATTCTTGTACCCACGAGGGGCCAAACAGCGCCACTTGCGGTACATTCAATGCCGCTGCCATGTGCATGGGGGCCGAATCTACGCCCACATAAAACTTGCTCAATTTCAACAAAGCCGCAAGCAAAGGCAGGCTCATTTGGCCACCCACATTCACCAGTTGGTTTGAGCCCGGCGAACGCTTGGTGCGTGCCAGCCGCTCAATCTCGGCGGTCATGGCCACTTCCACGGGGTCTGGGCTGCATGTCAGCACCACGTGTAAACCTTGGTTTAGCAAATGCACAACCACGTCAGCAAACTTGTCGTCTTCCCAGCATTTGAAGGGCCAGCGAGCAGCAGGGTGAATCAACACAAATGGTCCATTCACCTTGTGTTGGGCCAGCAGTTTGTCGGCTTTGTCCAGATTCTCGGGGCTCGGGCGCAACACCATTTCACCGCGCAGGCTGCGGGGGTTAATGCCCAAGGCTTGCAGGCACAGCAGGTTCAGCTCCACGGCGTGTGCTTGCCCGCGGGGTGGAGGTACCACGCGGTGCGTGAAACAAGCATGCCACAGGGCCTTGTCGCGTTTTGCATAGGCCATTTGCACGCGCACTGGTGCATTTGAAAAGCGCGCAATCAACGCACCAATCCATTGATCGGTTAAATGCACCACTGCATCGTAACTGGTGCGCCTCACTTGAAAAATCAGGCCAAGTTCGGCCTTCAACCTTGCAAAACCTTTCAGCTTCCGGTCAATGCACAGCACCCGGTTTAAGTGTGGATTGTTTTGCAACAGGGGCGTGGTTTCTTTGTAAATCAGCGTATCAACCTGTACGCCCGGGAATTGGTCGTGCAAGGCGTGGTACAAGGCCGTGGTTAACAGCACATCGCCGTGGTGCCTTAATTTAATCACCAAAATTTTCTGCAAAGTATTTCAACCCGGTATTGATTAGAGTGAATTCACGCCCATGCGTGTGCGGTGGCGCATTAAACTGACAAATGAACCAGCGCGAACGTTGAGCAAACACAGAGCGAATATAGACCGTGATTCCAACCAATTTTGTTTTCCAATTCAAATGACCAGCATTTTCTTCTCTGAAAGTTCCAAAAATATCGGTGGTCAAGAACTGCAATTGCTCGAGCAGGCGGTGGGCCTGAAAGCCAAAGGCTACACGCCTTATATATTGTGCCGACCAGGCAGCCGCATTTCTCAGGAGGCCTACAAGCTGGGTTTGAATGTTGAATTTGTGGCATTTCGCAACGCCATCCACCCTCCCAGTGTTTTAAGGCTGGCCAATTTGGTTCGGCAACACAAACCCGTAGCGGTGGTGTGCCACAGCAGCCACGATGCCAATTTGTGTTCCATCACCGTACACGCCTTGGCAAAAATTGGCTTGCTCAAGCCCCGGCCCACTTTAATCCGCATGCGCACCTACCAGCCTGGCCCGGCCAAAGCATTCACTTACAACCAAATGTTTGACCAAACTTTCACGCCCAGCCAGGCCCTGAAAGACCAACTGTTGCAAAACAGTGGGGTATTGCCCGAGAAGATCGGTGTTCTTTACCCCGGCATTGATTTTGAAAGTATCGCCGCCGCTGCGGCGCTAGGTTTGCCCCCTGAACTCGATGCGCGCTTGAGTGATTTGCAGCAGCGCCCTGTGATTGCCCATGCAGCCATGTTTCGAGTAGAGAAAGGGCACAGCTTCATGTTGCAGGTGGTGAAAGCTTTGCTCCCTCAGTTTCCGAACCTGTTGTATGTGGCAGCCGGCGAGGGTGAAACCCGCCAAGCCATAGAAACTGAGGCACAGCGTTTGGGCTTGGGTAAGCATGTGGTGCTGCCCGGCATGTTGAACCCAGTGGCACCGCTGATTAAACGTGCCGATGTATTGGTGATGCCTTCCAGTTATGAGCCCTTGGGCATGAGCCAAATTGAAGCTTTGGGTTTGGGTGTGCCTGTGGTGGTCAGCAATGTGGGTGGCCTGCCTGAAACAGTAAAAAGTGGTGTAACGGGCTATGTATGCCCGGCACCCCATGCGCCCGGTGCGCTGGATGCCTGGGTTCAAGCACTGGGTGCTGTGCTTGCCGAACCCCACAAAGCCCGTGACATGGCCGCGCTGGGGCGGCAAACGGTGCTGGCCCAGTTTGGCAAACAAAGCAATATCGATGGTTTGGTGGGCACCATTCAAACACCAAGGCTGGGTCGATCCTGATGCCTTCGGTTCAGCGAATCGTTGTGTGGTTTGGCCAAGGGCTGCACAATGCCTTGGCAGCACGCGCCGCCTTGGGGCAATTGCAAGTGGAGCACCCCGGTGCAGATTGGGTTTTGTTCGGCCCCCGCAGCAGCTTGTTTTTGTTTGAAATGGATGAGCGGGTGCCCGTGTACATTCCTTTGCGCACCCTAGAGCCGCGCCGCCCTGCGCAAACTCGCCTTTCTTATTACCTCGAAAAACGCGCCCAGTTTAAAAAGCTGCGCGGCTTGAAGCTTGATCTGTGTATTGGGATTTCTGCTTCGGTACCCTTGCCTGAATTGAACCTGCAAGCGGCCACGCAGTTTCAGCACGTGCAAAAAATGTTGGGTATCAGCGGAGATTTTATACAGCAAGAGTTATCGGATTTTCTGCAAGCTGAACGGCCTTCGTTGCAGGCTGGGCCCCAAGCCTTGGCTTATGCAACCCAGCTTTACCGCAAAACTTCACCCGGCCTGCCTAAGGCTGTGGCCTTGCTGTACGCAGAAGAAAATGCACCCGGTTTGGATATGCAATGGCAAGCCTTACACAGCAGCCTGGCCAAGCTAGATAGTAATGTGCACTTAACAGTGGCTGCAGTGATTGGGGAGAATCGCTTATTGGCCAGGCAATTAAACACCAGTCAGCCAGCTTGGCTACAACTGGCTTTGCCGCAAGCCATGGGCTTGATTGCGTACGCGGACCGAGTGATTACTTCTTCAGAAGTGATCACCCTAATTTGCGCCGAAATGGGCCGTTCAGACCGCCTCTTGTTGGTTAAAAGTCACAGTTAAGGCTTGGCTTTAGAAGCCACCCGCTTTGGGGTCGGCTTTACCTGGTTCTGAAATTCTAAGTTTTTCATTCGCAAGGCTTTTTGCGGTTCTCAAGGCGATTTTGGTGAATTGTTGATGTCATAAAACTATGGGTTTGATCAATTTCTCCTGTTGCACGTCAGCGACAAAAACACCAATTTCCCCATTCTCACACCACGATTTGGTTGGTCGGCCCAAGGGTCCCCGTGTACATTGTCTCTCGTGCCGCTAGAAATGGCGGCAAAGATTCAACCAACACTAATAAGGGTGAAATATGAACAAGAAGCTAGTAGCTGCTGCTCTGGGCCTGGCATTTGCCGCTCCAGTATTTGCTGATTCATCAAACGTAACTTTGTACGGTCGTATCCACCAGACTCTGGATCACCAGTCTGGCGAAACACGCACAGGCGGCGTAACTAACCAAGCCGGCGGCAGCTTCGTAGTAGAAGACGCTTCCTCACGTTTGGGCGTGCGCGGTGTTGAAGACTTGGGCGGTGGCCTGAGCGCAATTTTTGCCTACGAATTCGGTGTGACCACTGATGCAGTTGAGTCTGGCGCTGCCGGCGAAGCTGGTCCTATGTCTACACGTCACGCTTACTTGGGTTTGAAGGGTTCATACGGTTTGTTTGTAATCGGTTCACAAGACGGTGGTAACGATTCTCAAGCTCCTCTGTACAACCAAGCTTCTTTGATTGGTTCTGTGTCTAACAACGGTGGTCCTTTGACAACTGTTGGTGGTGGTGGTGCAATCGTATCAAACACATGGGCTATTCAGCGTCAACAGCGCGTAGGTAACTCCTTCGGCTACGCTGGTAACTTCGGCGGCGTACAAATCAGCGCCCGTCACTCCATGCAAGGCGACAACGACCAGTCTAACAACACAGCAACACTGGTTAAAGAAAACGATTTCCGCGCAACTGAAATCACAGCAACCTACAAGGTTGGTGCTTTGACTGTTGGTGGTGGTTTCGCTAACTTTGATCAGCAAGAACTGAACAACCCATTGGGTAACGGCGACATCGAGCGCACAATTCAGGGTGTTGCATCGTACAACTTCGGTGCCTTCACCGTTGCTGGTTTGGTGGCTCAGAACTCTTACGAAGCTCAAAACGCTGCTAACGGCGAAGACAGCGGTATCGAGTATGCATTGTCTGCAACTATGCCTTTGACTGCCAACTCTGGCCTGTTCGGTATGTACGGCTCCTCCGAGCGTTACGACCTGAACACAGAAGCACGTGAAAATACACAAGCTCAAATCGCTTACTACTACGATTTCAGCAAGCGTACACGTACATACGTTGGTTTCAACCGCGTAGAAAGCGAAGTTGAAGCATCAACTGTTGGTACAGCTGGTAACAAGACAGAGCGTGACAACTTCACAATTGGTCTGCGCCACAACTTCTAATTCAACGCCAGGCTTAGGCTTGGTTTGAATGCAAAGTTTGAAAAAGCCACCTTCGGGTGGCTTTTTCTATTTCAGCCAGCGCAACACCCTCATCCATTCGCACATAAAGCCGAAAAATCGGGCGAAAAAAAAGCACCTGGTTTATTCAGGTGCTTTTTTAACTCAACTCGGCTCTATTCAATCGAAGAACCAATTACTGCAAATTCATGTCCAGTTGTACGCCGCACAAGGTGCTGCTGTACCGTGTAGCGCTGCCACTGTTGCTCATGCAACCCAGTGAGGTGGTTTGAAGTTGGGTTTCGGATACTTTCAAGCCAAAAAACAAATCGGGGTATTTGTTGCCTTCTTCACGGCTTAGCTTGAATACCCAGTCTCCAGTACCCCATTGGGCGCCCATGGGGGCTTTGTTGCGGTCCTGGTTCAGTCTGAACCCATAGCCCAAGCCACCGTTCTCAGAACTGGTCCAGCGGCCCCATTTGCTTAACGGGTTTTGCCCATCGATATTCAATGTCACGCCGCCAGCTTGGGCACTGACCAAGGCGGGTGCCAGCAAAGGTGTTAGCACTAAGCAGGCGCAAATCAATGTTTTTTTCATGTTCTTATTCCCTTCAACAGCAGCAATTCAAGCAATTTGCGCTGTTTCGCATGCAAGGCTTTAATTATGCGCGTAATTTTGATGTGGATAAAGCGGGAGAAGGGTTGCCTTCACCCCGCCAAACCATTGATTTGAATCAGATATTTAAACCTGCTATTTGATGATTCTTGAATAAAAACAATAAGTTTCGGTGCTTAATTCTCAAGTCGCTTTAAGCCCAGTTTTTCAAATAACTTGGTGTCGCGTTCCAATTCCGGGTTGTCTGTTACCAACAGTTTTTCGCCGTAGAAAATTGAATTGGCACCCGCCAGGAAACAAAGCGCTTGGGTGCTCTCATTCATGCTTTCCCGGCCGGCTGACAAACGCACAAAACTGGTGGGCATGGTGATGCGGGCCACAGCAATGGTGCGTACAAAATCAAGCGGATCAATTTCGGCGTTGTCGGCCAATGGTGTGCCTTCAACTTTCACCAGGTTGTTGATGGGTACGCTTTCTGGTGGCTCGGCCATGTTGGCCAGTTGAGCGATCAAACCTGCGCGCTGGGTTACCGTTTCACCCAAACCCACAATGCCACCGCAACACACCTTGATGCCTGCATCACGAACGCGGTCTAGCGTGTCCAAGCGGTCTTGGTAAGTGCGGGTGCTGATAATGTCGCCATAAAAATCGGGCGAGGTGTCCAGATTGTGGTTGTAGTAATCAAGGCCAGCCTCTTGCAATTGCTTGGCTTGGTGTTCTTTCAGCATGCCCAGGGTAACGCAGGTTTCCAGCCCCATGGCTTTCACAGCGGTCACCATTTCGCCCACCGCATCAACCTGGTGGTCTTTGGGGCTGCGCCATGCAGCACCCATGCAAAAACGTGTGGCGCCTTTGTCTTTGGCGGCTTGGGCGGCTTTCAGCACTTCCTCAATGGGCATCAGCTTTTCAGCTTCAACACCAGTGTTGTACTTGGCCGATTGGGGACAGTAACCGCAGTCTTCAGGGCAGCCGCCGGTTTTAATGGAAAGCAGGGTGGAAAGTTGCACGGTGTTGGCATCGAAATGCTCACGGTGTACCTGTTGCGCCTTGAAAATAAGGTCATTGAAAGGCAGGGCGAACAAGGCTTCAATGGCCTCTACGCTCCAACGCTGAGTATCCACGGTGGGTGGGGCTGTTTTCTTGTTTTCAACCCAGGTAATTTGGCTTTCCATGTGCATCCTTCAGAACAATTCGCTTCCGGGGCCAGGTGCAATCAGGCTGCCCCAGCGTTTTAATACTTGCATCAGTGTTTGGTAGGCGTTCTCGAGTGTTTCGGGTGTGGTGCAATAAGGTGGCACCCAATACACGGTGTTGCCCAAGGGGCGCACCACAATGCCCAATTCGAGAAACGTTTGGCGTATCCATTGACTCGCGCTTGAACCATACTGACTGTGACTGGATTTTAGCTCAAAGGCCGCCACGGTGCCGCACACGCGCGGGTTTTCAATCAGGGGGTGGCAAGCCAAGGTGGGTAACCAACGTTGATGTGTGGCTTCAATGCGCTGAATATTTGCCCAGGTTTTTTCTTCATCGAACAAGGCAAGGCTGGCCAGGGCCGCAGCGCAACCCAGTGGGTTGGCGGTGTAGGAATGGCCGTGCAGCAAGGCGTTGCCCACCTTGTCGCTTAAAAATGCATCGTACACAGCCTGGCTGGTGAGGGTAGCCGCCATGGGCATGAAGCCCCCTGTAAGCCCTTTTGAAATGCAAATAATATCGGCTTGCCCGCCGAACTGAGCCACCTGCTCGGCGGCAAACAGGGTGCCGGTTCGGCCGAATGCGGTAAACACTTCATCGAAAATGACCAGCACACCGGCCGCTTCGCAGCGTTTGCACAATTCAGCCACGTGGGCTGGGCGCATGAATCGCATACCGCTGGCACCTTGAATCAAGGGCTCCAACACCAGGGCTGCAATGTCTCCGGCATTGTTGGCCAATAACTGGTCGAGTGCAGCCAGGGTCTCTTCTTCCGTGCAGGCGCAAACACCGATGGGTATGAAATCAACTTGAAATAGCCAAGGAGCGAATGGGTCGTAAAAACCGCTGGACTTGCCGGTGGCCATGGCACCGAAGGTGTCGCCGTGATAACCGCCTTCCAGCGCAATGATCCGTTTTTTGGTGGTCACGCCTTTGTTTTGCCAATATTGAAAGGCCATTTTCAGGGCCACTTCAATGGCAGTCGAACCATTGTCGGAATAAAACACTTTGGCCATGGGGGCTGGGGCACTCTTTACCAGGCGTTCAGCCAGTTGCACGGCGGGGGGGTGGGTTACACCGGCGAACATGACATGCTCCAGCTCTAGCGCTTGCCGGGCAATAGCCTTGGCAATCGCCGGGTTGCTGTGGCCATGAATGTTCACCCACCAGCTTGAAACAGCGTCAAAGTATTTGTGACCTTGTGCGTCAAACAGAAATTCGCTTTCACCACGTACCACTGCCAAGGGTGGCGCAGCGGTTTGCATTTGCGTAAACGGGTGCCAGCAGTATTGCGAATCCAGTTCAAGCAATTCGGTGTGGGTAAGTTGTTTCATAGGGGCTTACAAACTGCCTAGCGCGCGAATAAGCCGCTCTGGCATGCAAAATTCAGCCAGTGCCTGCGGGCTCAATTCATTGAAAACCGGCAATTCAGCCAACACCGGTACTTCGCCGAAATGTTCAATGGCTTCGCGGTTGGCTGGGTGTGTTTCACCCACCATCACCACGCCCAACACAGGCACGCCAGCAGCTTTCAAGGCCTGCAGTGAAAGGCAGGTGTGGTTAATTGTGCCAAGCCCGCTGCGGGCCACCAGCAGGGCGCAGCTGTTCAGGTGTTTCATCAGGTCGAGCATGGTGTCGCGCCAGTTCAAGGGTACCATGCACCCGCCGGCGCCTTCGATAATCAGTCGCTCTGCTTTGGGCAACACAAAGTCACTGAGCTGAATCTTTATGCCATCAATGTCTGCCGCCTGGTGGGGCGACAAGGGCTGGGTGAGGCGATACGTTTCCGGGTGCACTGTGCAGCCGCTCAAGCGAGCAATCCACTCGCTGTCGCTGCCACCGTCAAGCCCGCTTTGAACGGGTTTCCAGTAATCGGCTTGCCAGTGTTTGCACAACCAGGCGCTAGCGATTGTTTTACCGATGCCGGTGTCGGTGCCAGTCACAAACAAATGTTTCACGGCCGTTCCAGATAGTAAAAACCAATGTGGTAGTTCATGGTGCAGGCTTCGCCCAAGGCGGATATTACCTTGCGAAGGTTCACTGGCGTGTGGTTTACGCGGGGTTGGTCTGCACCAATGGCACGCAGGCTGCGTGCAAAGGAAAGCCCATCAGGATGATGGTCCAGAAAGTTTTTGGTGTGGTGTGCAGTGCTGGCGGCAATGCCCTCTGCAACCAGTGCGTTCAGGATGTTTTGCAAATCATCGTGGCTGGGCAAGGGCCGCAAGCCACTGGTTTGCCCCGTGTCCTCGTGCGCTACCTCCCAGGCTTGAAATGAGCCATCCAGCAACACACTGAATGCGATGGTATTGGACACCGAGAGCCAGCGTCGAATGGCCTCTTCAATGTTGCTGAACCATTGCGCGCACATGCCTGACACCAGCAGTGAATGGTTTGGAATCCACAGGTGTTCTACGGCCAGCTCCTCGCCATTGAGTAGGTGGGTGTGCAGGCGCTCAGTGGGGTACTTGCGCTTCAGCTCGGTGAGCATGCCTTGCGCCAAATCAACGGCATGCACGGCGCTTTGCGGAAATTTGTTCAACAAATGCTCGGTTAAAAAACCGGTGCCACTGCCCACATCGACGCAAGCCTTTGGGTTGAAATTGACCGGCAGCATTTGATCCAGCCACTGACCCAGATGTTGGGCTGAGTGTTTCTGCACGCGAGCATGGTGATCGTAATCGCGGGCAGCATCGGAAAAGCGGCTTGAGGCAGCCCGGGCTGAATTCGGTTTTCGCGGCAATGCGTTTTCAGACATTTCAATGTAGCTTGAAATTAATGCTGGCTAAGAAGGGGCAACAAGATGTCAGTATACCGCGCAGGGGCGGTGGCAATGCCTGCGTGCTCGGAAGCCAGTGTGTACAGCCCACGGTTTTGCTGTTTCAGTGTGGGATCGAAGCATTGCTGTGCCAGCGCGAGTGGCACTATTTCATCCCTGTTGCCGGCCCAGGCGTGCAATTCTGCACCATGGGAAAGGGCCTGTTGCAAGGCCTGTGTAGCGTTTAACGTTTGCATGCTGCGCAGGTCGGCCAACAAGGTTTGTTCGTTCAAAGTGGCCCAGTGCGCATCGTGCCCGCAGCGTTTGTGAAAGTCTGCCAATACCTCGGCCATATTCTGTTCGGCCTTGTGGATCATGCGGGCAAGCACCCGGTTGTTGGTGAAGTGCGTAAATCCGTGCAAGCTGAACAGGCTGTGCCAGCGCACTGAAAAATCAAGCAGTTTCGAAAACCCGAGCGAATGCCCGAGGCCCAGCCAGGGTACTTCGGCGTGGGCCAGTACTAGGCTGTGTAGCACTTCAGCGGGGTAGTGCACCCAAGGGCTCTGGTTGTTGATCCCCTGTGTGTAAATCATCAGACCTTGCCGGGCTTGCTCGGGAAAATAGCCTGCTTCCAGGCAGACAAACAAGGTGGTGTTGCGTGTATTTGCTGGCAGGGCATTGAGCAAGGCGTTGAAAAAACGGTGGTTGTAGCCCCAGCCGTGGGCCATGAACAGCACTTGTGTAATTTCGGGCTGCTTCATGCGCTCACCTTCCAGTGGGTGAGCGCGTGCAGCAGTTGCTCATACACGGCTTGCTGGTGGCCTGTGTTGAGTGCAAGTCGAACTCGCGCAGCATTGGGCGGTACCGTGGGCGGGCGCACTGCCGAGCATCGAATGCCCGCTTGCTGCAAATGGGCTTTGAGTTCGAGGCATGCGGTGTTGCTGCCCACCACCAGGGGCACAATGTGGGTGTTCGATAACCCCGTGTCGAACCCCTGTTCATGTGCGCGGCTGCGCAGTGTTTCGGCGGCGGTGTGCAGCGCGCACCGTTCTTTGTTCAGGTTTGGAATGATTTCCAAGGCTTTGCTGACCGCACCAATCACGAAAGGCGAGGGCGCGGTGGAATACACAAAGCCCGTGCAGCGATTGACCAGATATTGCTTGAATGTTTCGCTGCATGCGATGTAGGCACCGCTTACCCCCACTGCTTTGCTGAAGGTGCCCATGATCACCCAGTGCCCCATGGTTTTCAATGCATCAATGGCCGGGTGGGCCAGTGCGCCCAGGCCGCGGCCCTGTGGCCCCCACACGCCAGTGGCGTGCGCTTCGTCCAGATAAACCACCGCATTGTGTTGCAGGGCAATTTCAGCCAGTTGTTCTACGGGCAGCAAATCGCCTTCCATGCCAAATACGGTTTCTGACACGATGATTCGGGGTTGGGTGGAGTCGGCATGCTTGTTCAGCAATTCAGCCAGGTGTGCCATGTCGTTGTGACGAAACCGGACTTGCTTCACACCTGCCAATTGGCAAGCGTGGTGCAGGCTGGCGTGGTTCAAGCGGTCAGTAAAAACAAGGGGTTCAACGCCGCCCCACAGGCTTTTGTCCAGCAAGGCGGCAAGCCCGCTGGCATTGGTTTGGTAGCCGCTTGATAGCACCAGTGCTGCTTCGGCGTTTTTGAATTGCGCCACTTGAGCTTCCAGTGCTTCAAAACATTCCAGGTTGCCTGACAGCAAACGCGAGCCTGTTGCACCTGCGCCGTATTTCTTTGCACATTCATGGCCAGCCTCTACAAGGTCGCCACGCTGGGCCAGGCACAAATAATCGTTGCTGGAAAAGTCGAGTGCACGTCGGTCCATGGGGCAGGGCAGCAACACGCGCTTGCCGCTGTCTTGGGCCAGAAGTTCAAGGCGTTGTTGGCTGGCTTGGCTCAGGTTCATCGGCGTTCAGGTCAAAATAATGTCGTAGTGTTCCTGCACAAACAGATTATCAACTTGCAAGGTAATCGGCTTGCCCACAAATTCTTCCAGCATGCCCAGGTGTTGCGCCTCTTCTTCCAGAAACAGGTCGATCACGGCAGGGCTGGCAAGAATGCGAAATTCCTTGGGGTTGAACTGGCGGCTTTCCCGCACAATTTCCCGCATAATTTCGTAAGCCACAGTTTGTGCAGTTTTAACTTGCCCCTTGCCTTGGCAGCTGGGGCAGGGCTCACACAGCAAATGCGCCAGGCTTTCGCGGGTGCGTTTGCGGGTCATTTCCACCAGGCCCAGTGCAGAAAAATCAGTCACGCTGGTGCGGGCTCGGTCGCGGCCCAGCGCTTTTTGCAATTCGTTCAGCACCGCCTTTTTGTGTTCGTCGGTGCTCATGTCGATGAAGTCGATCACGATAATGCCACCCAAATTGCGCAGACGCAGTTGGCGTGCAATGGCATGTGCAGCTTCCAGATTGGTTTTAAAAACAGTTTCTTCAAAATTGCGTGCGCCAATAAAGCCGCCAGTGTTCACGTCGATGGTGGTGAGCGCTTCGGTTTGATCAATGATTACATAGCCGCCCGATTTCAATTCCACCCGTCGCCCAAGGGCCTTTTGCAACTCGTCTTCAATGTTGTACATCTCAAACAGTGGCCGTTCGCCCTGGTGTAGTTGCAGGCGGTCTTTGGTTTCCTGTGCGTAGGTTTCAGCGAAGGTCAGCAGGTTTTTCAGCGTTTCTTTCGAATCAACCAAAATTGCCTGCGTGTCCACGCTGACCAGGTCGCGCACCACGCGTTGGGCCATGGTCAGGTCTTCATAGATCAGGCTGGGCGCTGGCTTGGTGCGGGTCAACTCCAGCATTTCACGCCAGCGTGTGCGCAGGTAATTCACATCGGCAGTCAGCTCTTCATCGGTGGCTTCTTCTGCGTGGGTCCGAATGATGAAGCCGCCGGTATTTTCGGGCAGCAAGCGGGTTAATTTGGCGCGCAATTCCTCTCGCTCGCCTTCGTTTTCAATGCGCTGCGAAACGCCAATGTGTGGGTCTTGTGGTAGGTGCACCAGCATGCGGCCTGCCAGGCTGATTTGCGTGGTCAACCGTGCGCCTTTGGTACCTAGTGGGTCTTTGCTGACCTGCACAATGATGGTTTGCCCTTCAAACACCATTTTTTCTATGGCGGGTGGCGGGTTGCCGTTTTGTTTGGATTGGTGGTGGTTGTAGGTGCGGTGTTCCCACAGGTCGGCCACGTGCAAAAACGCGGCGCGTTCCAGCCCAATGTCCACAAACGCCGATTGCATGCCGGGTAGCACACGCACCACCTTGCCCAGGTACACATTGCCCACAATGCCGCGGGTGGACGTGCGCTCAATGTGAAGTTCTTGCACAGCACCATGCTGAACTATGGCCACGCGCGTTTCCTGCGGTGTCACGTTCACCAGTATTTGTTCGTTGATCATCTTTTGCTTCTTGGGTATTAATCGATTCTTGTTGCGGCCTGGGCCGCTGTTTGGATGTGGCGTATCAATTCGCTCGTTTCAAACAGTGGTAAACCCATAATGCCAGAATGACTGCCCGAAATGTGACGAACGTATTGCCCTGCGATCCCTTGAATGCCGTAAGCACCCGCTTTGTCGAAAGGTTCGCCGCTTGCAATGTAGGCGTGGATGAAGGTTTCAGGAAGTATTGCAAACTCAACATGTGATGTTTGCGCTGTGTTTGCCGCGGCTGTGGCGGTGCCATGTGTGTTTAACCACGCACCCGCCACGGCGGTGTGAACTTCGTGGGTGGTGTTGGAAAGACTTTGCAGCATTTGAAACGCTTCTGCTGCATTTTGCGGTTTGCCCAGAATGGTGTTGTTCAGCGCCACGGTGGTGTCGGCTGCCAGAACCAGTCCACTTAATTGTTGAGCACGCATCGCTTCAAGGGCTGCATTCAGTTTCAGTTGTGTAACGCGTTGCACATACCGCAGTGGGTCTTCATGCTCGAATGGTGCCTCCAGCGCTTCTGCTTCCGGGCTGTTTTGGGCCAGAAATACGTTCACATCCAAACCCAGGGTTTGCAGCAATTCCAGGCGGCGTGGGCTGCGTGAGGCAAGCCATACTGTGGTGGGCAAACTGCTGTGTTTTGGGCGAACCGGTGTGTTCATGGTGCAAATTTATTCCCGGTGGTAAGGGTGTCCAATGGTAATGGAAAATGCGCGGTACAAAGCTTCCACCAATAAAACACGGGCCAGTGCATGGGGCAGGGTAAGGTCGGAAAGCCGCCACATGCCTTGGCATTGTTTTTTCAGGGTTTCGTCCAGGCCATCGGCGCTGCCAATCAGCAGGCACAGGATTTCACTGCTGTTGTGCCATTTTTGAAGCTGCTCAGCAAGGGCCTTGCTGGTGTGGCGCTCGCCCCTTTCATCCAGCGCAAGCACACGGGCGCCGCCGGGTATGGCCGCACGAATGCGCTCGGCTTCCTTGGCGAGAATTTGGTCCACAGGCTTGCCCGCAGAACGGTCTTCAGGTTTTAGTTCTTTGATGGTCAGTTTCCAGTCGTTCGGGAAACGTTTCTGGAACTGATCAACCGCTTGTTGCGCCCATGGCTCGATTTTGTGAGACAGGGCGATGACGTGGATTTTCAAAGCGAAGCGAAAATCTTAGTTGTACTGGCTTGAATAGGCCTCGGCCTGCTGCGGGAAATAATCCACGCCGGGCATTGGTTTGCTCAGGCTGTGCGGGTTCAACTTCACGCGCACGGGCTTGCCACCCCAAATTTCTTCCAGATTGTAGTATTCGCGGATGGCGGGTTGCATCAAATGCACCACCACATCGCCCAGGTCGACCAGTACCCATTCGCCGGTGTCTTCACCTTCGGTACTGAGCACTTCGCCACCGTTTTCCTTGGTTTTCTCGCGAACGTTGTTGGCCAAAGCGCGTGTTTGGCGGTTTGAAGAGGCTGAGGCAATGATGACCCGGTCAAAAACACCGGTAAGGTGGGTCGTGTCGAAAACGGCGATGTCTTGTGCTTTGATGTCTTCGAGGGCGTCAATCACGACGCGCTGCAGTTTACGCAATTCCATGCAATTCCAAAGGTTTGTTAATTGCCTGAATTCTAACAACTTTCAGGGCTGGGCGCGACCATAAACTGGGTGCTTGAGCAGGTACTTGAACACAGC
Source organism: Limnobacter sp. G6BE5S (assembly GCF_058448965.1). NCBI lineage: Bacteria > Pseudomonadati > Pseudomonadota > Betaproteobacteria > Burkholderiales > Burkholderiaceae > Limnobacter > Limnobacter sp. G6BE5S. Next base: position 2,891 of record NZ_JBZFLM010000006.1, on the reverse strand, counting down.
GGCGGGCAGGTTGGCTTCCAGCTTGAATCGGGCGGTCTCGGCCATTTCTGTGTTGGGCGAGGCCAACAGCTCGAACTGCCTGCGAATTTGGGTTGAACTGACATTCACGCTGGGCATTGGGATTCGGAACAGGCGGTCTTGCAGCAAGTGTCGTTTTAAAGCCTCGGGTACCTTGAATTCGCCCCACTGGCTGCGTTCAACCACGCCGATGCGGGCGTAATCAAACAGGCTTTGCCAGTGTTTCCAGCTGGTCAGGTTGTCCAGTTGGTCGGCACCAATGACAAAGAAAAACTTGTGGTTGGGGTGCAGGTCGGTCAACTTTTCCAGTGTGTCGGCCGTGTAGGTGGGGCCTTGGTGTTCAATTTCGAATGGCTCTACCCGCCAGGAATGTACGCCTTCAATGGCCAGTTCAACCAGTTTTTTGCGAGTGTCAGCAGGCGCAATGTCTGCATTGGGCTTCTGCCAAGGCTGACCTGTAGGCATGAACCACACTTCATCGGCCATGCACTGGGCTTGGGCCGAGCGCGCCATTTGCAAATGCCCCATGTGGATGGGGTTGAAGGTGCCGCCGATGATGCAGATTTGCCGTGTGGGCATGGGATTGGGGTTGTAAGTGAGGACTGTTAGAAGTCTAACTGACTACGTGCATTGCCTGTACACACTTAACTGCATATTTCAAGGCGTGTTGTTGCCAATATCGCGAGAGTTTTATGGTGTTTGATTCACTGAAACAGATTTTTGTGCGCTGTCATCGAATGGCACTTCCAGTTGATATTTCACCAAAGATATAAGCGAGCAAATTGTTGCCGATGTTCACTCTCGGTATTTACCCATAGAAATGGTGACCAAGTACCCTTTGTTGTCTGGATATCGGTTGTCTTCATAGCAGGTAATCACCACCATAAGTTGATACAACTTCCCTGCGTTCCAGTGGGTGCTTAGGGCCGCGCATTTTTTTAGCGCTTCATGCCAAACCGGAGTGTTGTCGTAAGCAGGAAACTCCTGGGGTTCATCCAGATCCCAGCCCGATTTTCTCCACTGGTTTTGCAGATCCAAAACAATGTCCAAGGCTTCTTGAAGTGGAAGTGGTTCGACTTGGGGGGACATTCGTACACCGTCAATATTGCCTTTGTCATCGAATCCGACAGTAAAAAATTTTGCTGCGGGAGTTTTGAATCCATGGCTAGGGTCTGCAAAACGCATGTAAGACAACTGTTTGGGTTGGCGATACCAATGACGGCCCTCATAAATAGGACCAATCTCAGCAGTTGATCTGGCCTGCATGTCTTTCCAAGGCTCACCAATAATCAAGGCGATTTCCTTGGCGGGGGTAAGCAGTTCGGCTGCTTTGCAAGCGCCGATCACAAGCAGTGTTGTTGCTAATACGGCCAGAATTTTGTTGTCTCGAATCCGCCGAAACAGTTTGCTGTTATATGTCATCAATTGCTTAATGCCATGGTTTACCCATGGACAAACTAATCAAAAAACGCTGTTCATCGGGATATCTTTCATCTTTATAGCAAGACATGATGAGCATGATTTGATATTTGCCTTTAACTTCCCAATAGGTGGAGTCAGGGGCACAACGCGTCATTTTCTCAATCAGCGAAGCAGAGTTTTCATAAGGTGGGTTTTCATCGGGATACATCACCTCCCACCCAGACTTCCCCCACTGGTTTTGCAGATCCAAAACAATGTCCAAGGCTTCCTGAAGTGGCAGTGGTTCAACTTGAGGGGACATTCGGACAGAACGAATTGAGGCATCGTCGTCAAACGAGACAGTAAAAAACTTGGCCGGTGGTGTTGTGAATCCGAATTTGGGATCTGCGAATCTTAAATAGGCCAGTTCTTCAGGTACTCGGTACCAAATTTCATTGGGTATATTGTCAGCGATTTTCGCGCTTGACCTGGCCTGCATGTCCTTCCAAGGCTCACCAATAATCAGGGCGATTTCCTTGGCTGGCGTTAGCAGTTCGGCTGCTTTGCCAGCGCCAACAACGAGTAGTGTTGCCGACAATACAGCGAGAATTTTGTGGTGTCTGATCCACTGAATCAGCTTGCTGTACACTTTCATCGAATAGCACTTCCATTTGAAATTTCGCCAATACTTTGTTCAATCAAGTGCCGGTTTCCGCTTTTTAACAGATTGTGGAATTGCTTTGCTGCGCGCAACACGAAGGGCATGCGTTCATCCAGATTGGCCAGATTTGCAAAGGCACTGGTGCTGAATTCAATGCTGCGGCCATCTTGCAAAGGGGCACACTGGTTTGCCAGTGTTAGTTGAACAGGTTGTTCAAGCCCTGTTGAAATTTTGGTGACATAGGCCAGTGAACTGGCCGCCTGGTTACTTTGCAACAACCCGCGCATCAAGAAGTCTTCGTAAATGGCAGGTTGAAGAATATTCTTTTGCTCATGACGAGCCAATAAATCTATACTTCTGAAGTTATCCCCTGCTTCAATGGCTTCGAATGCAGGAATAATTTCTGGATGATCCACACCAAATTTCACTTTCTCCGGAATTGGCCAAAGAATCGGAAACTTCGGATTTTGATCAATTTTCTGCCTCGCTTTTATGCATTTCTTCATCTCAACAATTCCCCGCTTTTTGTAAAACATGTGCAGCGGGTAAATGTCTAGAAACAAGGCGGTGTTGCCCAAGGCCAGCGTGTCAAACACATATTGCATCGACACTTCTGCGCCTTCCATGCCACCGCGTACACCGGCAGATCCAATTTTCGCGCCCGGTGGTACCCAAGGCTTTCGTTCAATGTTCTCCAGTTCGCGCTGGGTGCGGTTAGAGCAGGCCTCGGAAATTCGGACAGGTGGATAAAAGATGACAGCTCTGCTTTTTGGGCCAACAATATTGGCCAGAAAAGGAGAAATCATGAGTC
>NZ_JBZFLM010000005.1:0-365049 GCF_058448965.1 Limnobacter sp. G6BE5S | reverse complement strand
TGAAGAACCGCTTGCTTGCTTCGTTTCGTCCTGCTTGTCGTGCAGCAGAGAAACGAGATTATGCACATCAATCCAAAACCTGTCAAACACTTTTGGCAAATAAATTCAAAGAATCTTTACATGAAAGTTAGACCGAGCGTAAAAATACTGCAATCACAAGGACTTGGGAGTCGACGCGAGTGTGAAAATATTTTCTGGAATTCAGAGATTTTTCGGAACGAAACTCGACTTGATCCCGAAATTGATGAAATTTCATTGGGCGATACCCTTTTAATTGATGGAAATACCTTTGAAATTACCCAGTACAAGTACTTATTGATGCACAAACCGGCGGGGTATGAGACTTCTCACCTGCCCAGCCACAATCCTTCTGTGTTTGATTTGCTTCCCAAGCACTATATAAAGCGTGGCTTGCAGGCTGCGGGTAGGCTGGATGTGGACACAACCGGGCTTTTACTGTTCTCGGACGATGGTCAGTTTATTCACCGTCTGATTAGTGGGAAGGTAGGCACCAAACAAGAGATCGAGAAGATCTATGAAGTGGCTGGTGCCCGCCCGTTCACGGAATTGCAATTGCAACGATTACTGGAAGGCGTAGACCTGGATGACGAACCGGAGATTATTTATGCCAGCAGGGCCAGCCTGATGACAGATGGCAGACTTGAACTGGGCATTACAACCGGTAAGTATCACCAGGTAAAAAGGATGGTGGCGGCTGTTGGCAATCATGTAGAGAGATTGCACCGTCGCGCTGTTGGACCTTACGAGTTACCCGCGGATTTACCACCTGGCTCTTATATAGAGATAGACCCAAGCCCGGTGCTGAACAGAGGGTCAGCAAAAGCTGCCTGAATTAAAAGGCTTTCTTTCCCATTAACCCTTTAAAAATGCCCCGAATTCGAACTAGAAAGTGTGTTGTACCAACAAACACTTCGAGTACAATACGGGGCTTGAATTTTAAATCCTCATCAAACTCATGAAAACAGCACAAGAAGTTCGCCTAGGCAACGTGGTTATGGTTGGCAAAGACCCCATGGTGGTTTTGAAGACCGAATACAACAAATCAGGCCGTAACGCCGCCGTTGTAAAAATGAAAATGAAAAACCTGCTGACCGGCGCAGGCATGGAAAGCGTTTATAAGGCGGACGAGAAGTTCGAGCTGCTGGTACTGGAACGCAAGGAAGTCACTTACTCCTATTTTGCAGACCCGATGTACGTTTTAATGGATGCGGATTACAACCAGTACGAAGTGGAAGCCGAAAACATGGGCGACGCACTGAATTATCTTGATGATGGCATGGAATGTGAAGTGGTGTTCTATGACGGCAAGGCGCTGTCTGTGGAATTGCCGACAAGCCTGATTCGAGAAGTTGAATACACGGAGCCCGCAGTGCGCGGCGACACTTCAGGCAAAATCATGAAAACAGCCCGCATCAAGCCAACCAGCTTTGAAATTCAAGTGCCTGCATTTGTTGAAATTGGTGACAAGATTGAAATTGACACACGCACTGCTGAATACCGCAACCGCGTGAAGTAAATTATCCACAATACAGTGGACTTGCTGGGGCCCCATTGGGGCCCTTTGTATTTTCAGGCATGAGGCGCTATGCACATCGGGATTGTTTGCAAGGTAATCGATAATTTCGGCGATGCTGGTTTTTCCCTTCGTTTGGCCAAAGCATTGGCCTCCAATGGGCACAGCGTAGATTTATTTCATGACCACTCTGCTACTTTTAGTGCGCTGTACCCGACTCACGACATTGACAGGTTAACGTTAATTGATGCAACTCAAGCTGCGATTGAAGACACCGCAGTGCGAGCGCCAGATCTGATTCTGGAGCCTTTCGGGACATCGAGTGAACAAACCCGATTTCGTTTTGATGTGGCACTGAAACGCAATTGTCCTGGTGTTCCGTGGTTGCTGATTGATTACCTGTCATCCGAAAAATGGGTCGAAAGCTTTCACTTGAGTACCTCTGTGGACCCCAGCACGGGACACATGACCACATTTTTTTATCCTGGCTTTACGGAAAAAACTGGTGGACTCATTCACTGCGACTACCCAAGGCACTTGCTTGATTGTCCACCGCAAGCGAAAAAGACAGGTCTCGATATTTTCATTTTTGCCTATTCGAATGCGCCGGTAAGGGAGTTAGTTGATGCCTGCAACTCGATGAATGAGCGCGAACACACGATACGAATTGGACTTGCCGGGAATGGAATGGCGCTTAAAGCGCAAGATTGCGCAAAGCTGCTCCCATTCGTGCCTCAAAGTCAATTTGATGAATTGCTGGCGCAACACGATGTATTGTTCGTGAGGGGCGAGGATTCATTTGTTCGGGCTCAACTGGCGGGCAAACCACTTATTTGGCAAATTTACCCCACCGAAGACAATGCACATGCCGAAAAACTGACCTGCTTTTACGAGCTTTATGCCGAGGGGCTTGACGCGGATTGCAAAGTGGCACTTTGGAATTGCTGGCTGGCTTGGAACGGTATTGATACAGAGGCCGATTTTGGCGAGATTTGGATAGCGCTTTTACCGCACCTACCCGAATTACAAACCCATGCGATGAGGTGGCAAACTCGACTTCTAAACGGTCGGGAACTTGTAAAGGAAGTTCTTACATGGTGCCGTTTGCAGACTCCTACTTTGCTTGAAAAGCCTGATTTATAAGGCTTTTCTCAGCAAAAAGAAACACACAGGGAAGGCAGACACTGAATTCAAGTTCAACGCTTGGATTCAACCATGCTGTCATTTCTTCTTTCTCTGGGTTTGGGTTTTGGCTCAATTGACCTGGCACAACTGCCAGCACAACAAGTTGAGCAAATCGCAAGAGAAGTCATGATCGAACTGGAATCTGACATGCGAACAAAACCCTCTTTGATTGTAACGGAGCGCCCAGAACCTACTCCCCTTGGTGCCTTGGCTTATGCCAACGGTAAATGCGTGGTTATTGTGAACACCAATGAAACGGCGTGGGCACAATGGGGAAGGTTTTTGAATGAAAACAACCGCGCGCAATGGCCAAAAATTATTGCAGCATCCGTTGCTCACGAAATGGGACACTGTTTCCGGGAAAGTCGTTCTTTCGTGGCCAATTACGAAGTGAATGAGGACGAGTTTCGTGGTATTCAGCACACCGGAAGCTTTGGACCAAAGCCAGAGATGGTCTACAAACAAGAATTGTTTGCGGACACTGTGGCAATTCTCTATGCAAAAGAGAATGCCGGGAGTGATGCCGACACTGTGATTGATTCCATGATCGAGGCACGGGAACGATTCAGTGCCAATGATCCAACACACAACACAGCAAAGATGTTGAACCGCCTGATCGCGAACGACACTTCACGCCAAGACAATGAAACATTGGGTTTGGCGGCCACGCGTTTGCTATCCGCACTCTAAACCCGCGCATTTACTTATTTGGCACGCGGAAATGCGTTGTCATAGACGCTGGAAAGGTGATCAAAATCGAGTGCGGTGTACACCTGCGTGGATGCAATTGATTCATGCCCCAGCAACTCCTGAACCGCTCGCAAATTTTGCGTACCTTGCAACAAATGACTTCCAAAAGAGTGACGCAGCATGTGCGGGTGCAGATGTTGACCCAAACCGCAATTCGCAGCATGGTCAGCGACGTCTCGCTGGGCTTGCCTGACAGTCAATGCCTGCCCCTTGGCGGACACGAACAGTGAAGTTTCTTGCAACCGGCCCAGCTTGACCAAATGACGCTGGCGAGGTTCTACAAATTCTTTGAAACGCGTTTGCAGCGCATCGACCACAGGCACAATTCGGGTCTTGCTTCCCTTCCCGATAACCCGCAGTTCTGCGGCCCCGTTCAAGACGTCAACCCGAAGTGTTAAAGCCTCGCTGATTCGCAAACCAGTGCAGTACAAAAGTTCAATTAATACATGCGCCTGGGCGAACCGAAACCGTTGCGGAAGCGGTATGGCAAGCAATGCTGCCAAAGGATCAACTCCCACCGCCTTGGGCAATGATCGAGGCAGTTTGGGTGTTTTGAGGCCCAAGGTGGGATCAGCCTCGATTGCGCCGTTGTTAAGCAAATATTTAAAAAAACCCCGCCAGCTTGAAGCAATGCGGGCGAGGCTTGCGGGCGCAGCGCCATTTGCATGACGCTGGGCGAGGATTGATTTGAGTACTGAGGCTGTGACTTGGTCATGTGGGCTGCGAATCAAAAGCAGGTCACGATGAGCAGCCTTCACAGAGTTGTCGCTGTAACGACGCTCCAGGCGCAGAAAATCCAGATACCGCTGAATCAGGATTGCGGATTCTGGAGTCTGCTCAGTGCGGCGCATGCGGTTTCAGCCAGTGTATTCAGAAAATCGGTTTCTAAAGTTGGCGAGAATCGGTCTTTGTCTGGTGAGCCGAAACCCAGACAACCGAAGGTCACCGGACTGGCACCAATACGCAAAGGGATCAACACCACCGAGCGGGGTGCCACTTGCTCTCCGTCAAATAACGACAAGGTCGGCGCATTTTCTGCAAAACCACAATAGAGATTTTTCATGTCATCAATCCGGCTCTTGTCGGAATCACCGATTGAACAATCGCTTTCGTTCCACAGCTGTAAACGAACAATTGGTACTACAAATTTCTTTTGGATTGCGTCGACCAGCACGGCAGGTAGATCGATTGCATCTTTGACTGTCAACAATGTGCGGGTAATCGCCTGCAAGTTGCCGATGATGGCTTGATTCTCAACCGCAGCATGGGTCAATTCAACGACACGGAGTTCAAGTGATTTGACTTTCTCACGCATGGTTTGAACTTGACGCTCGTGCAGCGAAGCCACATTCCCGGTGCTTTGCTCGGGCAATTTGATGAAAGCCAAAATACCCGGGTTCTTGATTAAGAAATCGGGATGTGCCTTCAAAAAATCGGCAACCTGAACGGCCTCGTCAGTCATAAGTAAAACTCTCCTTCAAAAACTGTTTGCGCTGGGCCTGTCATCAAAACATCACTGTCCTGTTGCCCACTCCATTCAATGGTAAGCGTTCCACCGGCTTTGACCACGTCTACACGCTCGGCAATAAGCCCCATTTTCATGCCCACGACAGCGGCCGCGCATGCTCCTGTTCCACAGGCCAGAGTTTCTCCCACGCCGCGCTCATAGACGCGAAGGTGAACCTGGCTGCGATCCACCACATGAAGAAAACCGACATTGACCCTCTCGGGAAAACGGGGATGTGATTCCAGGGTTGCGCCGAGGTGCTGAACCAATTCATCAGAAGCAGGTTGTTCCAAAAGTATCACAACATGCGGATTTCCCATGGAAGCGACGCCAACCCACAGCTCTTCGAGCTCAGGACCTAAATCGATCGGGAGCTTGTATTGCGTTAGGGCACCCGCTTTTCGGGTGACCAAACCTTCTGAAATAAATGGCACATTGCCAGGACTGAATTCAGCGGGTCCCATGTTGACTTTGACCCAATTGTGCCTGATCAATTCGGGCTGAATAATACCAGCAAGTGTTTCCACTGTGATTTGATTTTTCTGAGTGAGCCCTTTGTCAAACACATACTGCGCGAAACAACGTGCGCCATTGCCACATTGCTGTACCTCTTGTCCGTCTGCATTGAAGATGCGGTATTTGAAGTCGGCCTGCGAAGAAGATTCGACAACAAGGACCTGATCTGCACCCACGCCGAAATGGCGGTCGGCGAGTCGCTTGATCAGCCCAGGACTAAGGTCAATTTGACCGGCACAGTTATCGAGCACAACGAAGTCGTTGCCCGCACCGTGCATTTTGGTGAACCTGAGTGTTGTCGGATTAGTCATCTTTGATCTGTTGAGCCATCAATCTGTTTAATTCAGGTGTCAGTATATTCTTGACTCACCCTCTGGGCGGGTTTTGAATCGTTTGTGCAACCACAAGTATTGTGGAATGTTGTCTTTGACCCAAGACTCAATGTGGTGATTCATGGCTTGTGTAGAGTCCGTGTCATCTTCCAGCGGGAAATTGGGTAAAGGTTCGTGAATATGGATGAGGTAACGGCCATTGCAGTATCTCGTGGTGACGGGCACGACCTGCGCCTTGAGCAATTTCGATAATCTGGCCACCGCCGTGACAGTGGCTGCTTTGACACCAAAAAAATTCACGAACACAGAGTCGCGCTCGCCGAAATCCATATCGGGCAAATAATACAAAGGGCGCCCTTTTTTCATTGCTGCAAGCAAGGGACGCACGCCCTGTTGGCGTGACAAAAGCAATTGCTCCCCGAATTTGGACCGCCCCTCCAATATCAACGAATTTAATACCGGATTTTTCTGGTTGGAATACATGGTGACCATGTCGATTTCAAGGCACAAGCGGCTCCACGCTGCATCCAGACCCAAAAAATGGGGTGCAAGAAAAATGGTGGGAGTCTCGGTGTCAAGAATAGCCAAGGCTTCGGGATTGTCTATTCGAACTCGGTCACGAACTACCCTTTCGTTACCCGACCATAACCAGGCCCGATCCAAAAATGTACGCAGGTAAAAATAAATGTGAGCCAAAGCCCAGCGAATGCGCTGGAAATTGGACGAGTCGGGAAAACACAAGGAAAGATTGGTGAGTGCAACCCGGCGACGCTCACGGGCCAATACAAACAGCACCAAGGCCAACAATGCAGACACCGATGTAGAGATGAATCGATAAGCGAAGAATGGCAAACGCGCGAGAGCAAACCAGATTGAAATCAATAACTGCGTCATGATTGCCCTTGTTGGCTAGGCTGACCTTTGGGAGGCTTGTAACGCTCATAGCCCCAATAATATTGATCGGGATGCATCAGAATCAGTTTTTCCATTTCAGCATTCACTTGTGTGGCGGCCTCTACGGGATCAGGGCTCAGAGATTCTGGGCCAGGGTAAAGCTCAAGGCAAAACCCTTGACCACCCGGTTTTCGGTAACCGATTGCCAGAACAATTACAGCGCCGGTTGACTGATGCAGTCGACCCGGTAGGGTCATGGTGTAGGCAGGCTGACCAAACATGGGAGCCCAAATGCCCTCGCCTTGGGCCGGGACCTGGTCGGGCAACATCCCTACCGCTTCGCCTCGCCTTAGGGCTTTGAGCAAGATTTTCACACCACCAATCGTGGTGGGAGCCAAGGCGACATTGTCGCGGGCCCGGCTGTCTTCGATGATATTTTGGAGTTCTGCCTTGCGATTGGGGCGATACAAGACCGTGATGGGTGCGCGAGTGGAAAATATCTGGGCCGTGGACTCAAAACTGCCCATGTGCGGGGTTAGGAAAATGACCCCTTTCCCTTTGGATTGAGCCTTTTGGACAACATCCCAACCAGAAATATCGGTACAGCGCCCTGCACCCTTTTGCGTCGACAATCCCCAAAGGAAAGGCAATTCCAAAAGTGCCATTCCGGCATGCTTGACCGAACCTTTCACAGCCGCCAAGCGCAAGGACTCGTTGTGAGGAAAAGCGATTTTTGAGTGGACATCGATTTTTCGACGATAACTGGCCGACAAACCATATACCGCCCAACCCAACCATGCGCCTAGTGCGTGCAGGATTGGCAAGGGAAATACAGACAGGACTTTGAACAAATATTTGATCATGGGGCAGATTGTAACCAGTCCTCGCTTTGCCTTCGCCTCCAAATGTTGTATATTTCCCAAGTTCGCTGAGTTAAATGACAACTTGCGGGGCGAACTAAAACAAATCTGCTAAAGCGTCGCCGGGCTTCAATCGAACATGGCGGCTGTAATAACCCCCTGTTTTATTGGAGCTTTTTTAATGTCTAACGAATTCTTCTTCACCTCTGAGTCCGTCTCAGAAGGTCACCCAGACAAGGTAGCAGACCAGATTTCTGATGCGGTATTAGACGCAATTCTCGAACAAGATCCCAAGGCACGAGTCGCTGCCGAAACCTTGACCAACACTGGCTTGGTGGTAATGGCTGGCGAAATCACAACCACTGCGCAGGTAAATTACATCGAAGTGGCGCGTGATACCTTGAAAAAAATCGGCTACGACAATGGCGATTTTGGTATCGACTACAAAAGCTGCGCGGTGATGGTTTGCTACGACCGACAAAGCCCGGACATTGCTCAAGGCGTGGACAAAGCCCATGACAACGACCTGGACCAAGGCGCTGGCGATCAGGGCTTGATGTTTGGCTATGCTGTCAATGAAACCCGTGAGTTGATGCCGCTGGCGATCAGCCTTTCTCATCAGCTGGTTCAACGCCAGAGCCTGTTGCGCAAGGATGGACGACTGCCTTGGCTTCGCCCCGATGCGAAATCGCAGGTGACGATCAAGTATGTAGACGGAAAACCTTATTGCATCGACACCGTTGTACTTTCCACACAACATTCGCCGGACATCGAGTTGGCTACGCTGCGGGAGGCGGTGATTGAAGAGGTCATCAAGCCGGTGTTGCCCAAAGAGTTGATCAAAGGCGACATCAGTTATTTGGTGAACCCGACTGGCCGCTTTGTAATTGGTGGACCTCAAGGCGATTGTGGTTTGACTGGTCGCAAGATTATCGTGGACACCTACGGTGGTGCCGCACCCCACGGTGGTGGCGCATTTTCCGGCAAAGACCCCTCGAAGGTAGACCGTTCCGCCGCATACGCAGGTCGATACGTGGCCAAAAACATTGTCGCAGCTGGTTTGGCAGAAAAATGCCTGGTGCAGGTGAGCTATGCGATTGGCGTGGCACGCCCTACTTCCATCATGGTAAATACTTTTGGTACCGGAAAAATTGACGACGGCGCAATTACAGAATTGGTCAGAGCCCATTTCGACCTGCGTCCCAAAGGTATCGTTCAGATGCTCGATTTACTGCGCCCGATTTATGCAAAAACAGCCGCCTATGGCCACTTTGGCCGCGAGGAACCAGAATTCAGCTGGGAACGCACGGACAAAGCCGAGGCGTTGAAAGCAGCCGCAGGCATTTGACACCAACAGGGTTGATCAGGACAGGGCTCGCTTGAATACCGCTTGGCCTTCCTGAACCAACCCTGTTACAATTTAGGCCGTTCGAGGAGCGTTGCGACACACCCATGCTTTTTGGGGTGCTAGGCTCGAACAAGAAATAAACAACGGCGCTCACGCTTCTTTCTTTATGAACTTTAAAAAGGAGGGCGTGATGAACGCCATTGCAAAACCTATCACCGCTAACGGCGAAAACGATTTTTTCGTAGCCGATATGTCTCAGGCCGATTTTGGCCGCAAAGAAATTGCAATCGCAGAAACCGAAATGCCTGGCCTAATGGCCATTCGCAAGGAATTTGCGGTATCCCAGCCTTTGAAAGGCGCCCGTATCACCGGTTCACTGCACATGACCATTCAAACAGCTGTGCTGATTGAAACATTGGCAGCGCTGGGTGCAGAAGTGCGCTGGGCCTCTTGCAATATTTATTCAACACAAGACCATGCTGCCGCCGCAATTGCCGCCGCCGGCATTCCTGTGTTCGCCTTCAAAGGCGAGTCGCTGACCGACTATTGGAATTTCACCCACCGCATTTTCGAATGGGCAGATGGTGGTTATTCCAACATGATTCTGGACGACGGCGGCGATGCAACGATGTTGCTGCACCTGGGCACCAAGGCTGAAAAAGACATCAGCGTACTGAACAACCCAGGCAGCGAAGAAGAAATTTGCCTGTTTGAATCCATTAAGAAAACGCTGAAGACTGACCCAAGTTGGTATTCCAAGCGCTTGAAAGAAATCAAGGGCGTGACTGAAGAAACCACAACTGGTGTGCACCGTTTGTACGAAATGCACAAGAAGGGTGACTTGGCTTTCCCTGCAATTAACGTAAACGATTCTGTAACCAAGTCCAAATTCGACAACCTGTATGGCTGCCGGGAATCATTGGTTGACGGTATCAAGCGTGCAACCGATGTAATGATTGCCGGTAAAGTGGCTGTTGTTGCTGGTTATGGCGACGTGGGCAAGGGCTCTGCCCAGGCATTGCGCGCCCTGTCTGCCCAGGTTTGGGTTACAGAAATCGATCCGATCTGTGCGCTGCAAGCTGCCATGGAAGGCTACCGCGTAGTGACCATGGATTATGCAGCGGACAAGGCTGACATTTTTGTGACTGCCACGGGCAACAAGGACATCATCACCCATGACCACATGGTCAAGATGAAAGATCAGGCCATCGTCTGCAATATTGGTCACTTTGACAATGAAATCGACATTGCTAGCGTAAAGAAATACCAGTGGGAAAACATCAAGCCACAGGTTGACCATATTATTTTCCCGGATGGCAAGCGCATTATCATGTTGGCTGAAGGTCGTTTGGTGAACCTGGGTTGCGGCACTGGCCACCCCTCTTTCGTGATGTCTTCAAGCTTTGCCAACCAGACGATTGCACAAATCGAGCTGTGGACTAATACGGAAAACTACCCCGTGGGTGTTTATGTATTGCCCAAGCACCTGGACGAGAAAGTAGCCCGCTTGCACTTGATGAAAATTGGCGCGCAGTTGACTGAACTGAGCACCGCACAGGCGAGCTACATTGGCGTAAATCAGGACGGCCCTTACAAGCCGGACCACTACCGCTATTAATCAGGACAGACCTACCCTTGCGTGCTGACCTGGCCTTGGTTGAAAAAGGCTTGTGCCCCTCAAGGGCGCAAGCACAGACTTTGATTGAGCAAGGAAAAGTGTTGGTACGCAATGGTGTAGTTCACGCCCCTGTTGTTGTCAAAAAAGCATCGCAGCAGATCGAGCCCTTCATGACGTTGGAATTGATTCACTGCGATGCCCCTAGTTTTGTATCGCGCGGTGGATTGAAGTTGCACCATGCGCTTGAACACACCCAAATTGAAGTCAGCGGCAAGCGTTGTATTGACTTGGGGCAATCTACCGGGGGGTTTACTGACTGCCTTCTTCAACGTGGGGCGCTCAGCGTGACAGGAATTGATGTTGGACGGGATCAGCTACACCCCAGCCTGAGAGCACATCCTGCTGTAATGGCCATGGAAGGCGTCAACTTGTACAAAGTGAATGCCAGCGAACTTGAACAGGACATCGTCAGACTGAAACCAGAATTCATGCCTTTTGAGCTGGTTGTAGCAGATTTGAGTTTTATTTCACTTCGCAAGGTGCTGCCCAATATCGCGCTGCTTATGCCTGCGAATTGCGAAGGTTTGTTCTTGGTTAAACCTCAATTTGAAGTTGGACCAGAACACATTGGGAAAAATGGTTTGGTGAAATACCTCGAGAACCTCATTGCTCAACTGGAAAACGATGTGAAGACTTGCTGCGCGCTACTCGACCTGACCGTGAATGATTTTTTCGCGTGTGAGTTGAAGGGTGGTGACGGCAACCAGGAATATTTTGTGTACGCAGCGAAGAATTTACTTGCTGCGGAGAACCAATAACACAGTGAATAAACACACCATGATGAATATCAGCTTTGAGTTTTTCCCCGCGAAAACAGATGAAGGCGCAGAGAAATTGCGCGCTACGCGTGAAAAACTGTCTGAACGAAAACCCGAGTTTTTTTCGGTAACCTTCGGTGCCGGTGGTACAACCCAGGACGGAACACTTTCAACTGTGCTGGAAATCAAGGCTTCAGGCGAAGAGGCGGCGCCACATCTGTCGTGCGTCGGCTCATCCAAAGAGAAAGTAGCCGCTTTGCTGAAACAATACAAAGAAAACGGAATCAAGCGTATCGTCGCGCTTCGTGGAGACTTGCCCTCTGGCATGTTGGAGACAGGCTCGTTTCGCTATGCGAGCGAGTTGGTGGAGTTTATTCGACAGGAAACAGGCGATCATTTCTTTATCGAGGTAGCCGCTTATCCAGAAACACACCCACAAGCAAAAAGCCCAGCAGCCGATGTGGATGCATTTGTACACAAAGTGAATTGCGGTGCAAATTCAGCGATTACGCAATATTTCTTCAATGTGGATGCTTTTTTGTATTTCCGTGATCAGGTTCAGCATCGCGTTTCAATACCGCTGATCCCTGGCATTATGCCGATCACGAATTTCAGTCAACTTGCCCGTTTTTCTGACGCTTGCGGTGCAGAAATTCCGCGATGGATGCGCACCCGATTACAACATTTTGGTGACGATCGAGAGTCAATTCGCGCGTTCGGGCTGGAGGTCGTGTCGAACCTGTGCGAACAACTAATTAAGGAAGGTGCCCCCGGTCTGCACTTTTACACCATGAACAATGCACAACCAACGTTGTCCGTTCTGGATCAAATCGGCTATTGAGAACACCCTGAGCGAGTGGAAATCAGCTCTCGCTCAGTAGCAATATAATCGAGCAGCACATCATGCTTTTCTGAAAAGTCATACGTGGATTCAGTCGAAGCGTAGGCAACACCGACTACCAGGGGCTTGTGCGACATTTGACTCAAAGTGCGGTCATACCAACCTGCGCCATATCCCAGTCTGGCACCTTTCCTGTGAAAGGCGAGACATGGAACAATCAAGACAGAAGGCTGAACCCAGGACTTGGATTTTGGAACCGGTATATCGTATCGACCAACTTCCAATTCCAGGTCGGGAGCAAACTGCGCGAACTGCAAAAAATGTTCTGTTGGGGACTCGCAACACACTGGCAAGGCCCATAAAAAGGCATTAAGGGCCAAATTATTCATGATGCCCAGTACATTCGGCTCGCCGCGCGTGGGATAGAACAGACCCACAGTGCAAGGCTGGAATGTTTGGAGTAGAGTTGAGACAGAAATCGAGATGTCTTGGCTCAGCGCATGGCTTTCATCAAGCTGCAGCTGATTTCGATAGGCCAACGCACTTTGCCGCAATGATCTTTTCATGACAGGAACAATGACAATTTCTCACCACATTTCACGTTGGATTTCGCTACCCTTGTTTGTATTGGGCGCTATGGCATTTCAACCCGCTTTGGCCAGCAAGGAAAGTGATTCAGAGTTGATCAAACAAATCAAATCTGCGTATGCCGATGGCGCGTATGACAAGTTTAACCGCTTGGCCGCCGACCTGCCGCAAAAAAGCATATTTAGACCCTACGTGGACATTTGGCAGTTTCGCTTTTTTCAGAAAGGTGTGGAGAAGCAATTCCCTGACCAGGAATTGGTATGGAATAAATCTGAAATTTTGCCGTTGCTGAACAAACACGACAACAGTTGGCCTGCTGAAACGCTACGACGCGACTGGCTGGAGCAACTTGCGCGTACCGCCCAATGGACCGATTATGCGGAACAGCGACAACACTTGCGTTATCGCCCAGATCAAGGGGTTGAGTGTGCCGACTTGATGTACTCCGCCGAGCAGGGTCAGTTGGTGAGATACAAACTGGATGCTGTACTGGGGTTTGACAAACGCTTGCCCAAAACATGCCGGGTGTTATTGAAAAATCTTTACAAGCGCGGAGGCGTTAGCGCGCAGGACCTGGATCGCCATGTGTTGCAAATGGTGGCTGCAAACCAGCTGACAAATTCGATCAAGTTCGTTGAAGAATTCAACGACACCGCTTGGGGCAAAGCAATTGATAGCCAAACTTTGAGGGAGGCTATTTTCAATTCCGACAAGTATCTTAAATCTCCAAGTCGCTCTACGGACACTGACCTTTATTTGACAGGCGCACTGGCCAGAAAAGCTGTCGATGACCACGAACGAGTGGCACGACAAATTGCAGAAAACTACCAAAGCAAACTTTCACCAAGCTCGGAACAATGGTTATGGGCACACGTTGGGTACCGTGCCGGCCTGGTGTGGGACAGAAACGCCCTGAATTACTTCAAGCGCAGTAACCCTGACGTGATGAGCCAGGAACAACAGGAATGGAAAGTGCGCGCCGCACTTCTTTTAGAAGACTGGAATGCAGTGCTTCAGGCCACCAATGAGATGAGCCCTAACGTGAAAGAAGACCGGGCCTGGACCTACTGGCGCGGACGCGCTATGGCACAGTCAGGCAAATTGGTGGAGGCCAGACAAGAATGGATCAAAGCCAGCAGTCCGTTTTCTTTTTATGGAAAACTGGCTCACGAAGAACTGGGAGATACGGTTACAGCACCCAAGCGACCCGAATTGTTGAGTGCTGCAGAGCTGGATTGGACAAAAAAACACCCGGGCCTAGCACGCTCACTTGCGCTTTACGATGCGGGCTTGCGTACAGAGGGATTCTGGGAGTTCAACCTGCAAGTTGCGCAAATGAACGACCGGCAATTACTTGCTGCTGCCACTTGGGCTGAACGTAACCAGTTGTATGACCGCGCGATTGCGGCCGCAGACCGAACCGAAGCTGAACATGACTTGGGTTTGCGCTACCTGACGCCGTTTCGCGACAATATGCGAGCGAAAACCAAGGAAATTGGTGTGGATGAATCGTGGGTGTACGGCTTGATTCGCCAAGAATCCCGCTTTGTAACCATTGCCCGTTCTGGCGTGGGTGCCAGTGGTTTGATGCAGGTAATGCCAGCCACCGCCAAGTATGTAGCGAAGAAAATCGGTTTGTCCGACTTCAAACCAACTGATATCACCGAAATTGAAACCAACCTGACCTTGGGTACCAGTTACCTGAAAATGGTATTCGAGCAGCACGACCAGTCACCCGTACTGGCTTCGGCTGGGTACAACGCGGGGCCAAGCCGCCCTTCCCTGTGGAAACGCCGCCTGGGTGACAGGCAAATTGAAGGGGCCATTTTTGCAGAGTTGATTCCTTTTGATGAAACCCGGGGTTATGTGAAGAACGTGATGTCCAATACGGTGGCTTATTCCCTGCTGTTGAACAATGCCTCGACCCCTTTGAAACAAAGACTGGGTATCATCTACGGATCCAAGTAATTAGGTTGATGCTGTTGCTATGAGTAAAACGAAAAATGTATTGGTAATCGGTGGTTCGGGCTTTCTGGGCCAGGCTGTTTGTAATCAACTGGCCAAATCGGGTTACCGAATTACAGTGCCTACCCGTCGCTATGACAAGGCGAAGCATTTGCTGACCCTGCCCACTTGTCAAATTGTTGAAGCGAATATTCATGACCGCGCCACCTTGGGTCGCCTTGTCTCAGGGCAAGACATCGTCGTGAATTTACTGGGCGTGCTTCACAGCAAACCGGGTAAACCGTATGGCCAGAACTTTCGGGTCAATCATGTTGAATTTCCAAAAGCGTTGTGTACAGCGATGTCAAAGCATGGTGCAAAGCGCATCGTCCACATTAGCGCGCTGGGTGTGGGCGTACAAAACCCTGCACCATCCATGTATCTTCGCTCAAAGACAGATGGTGAAGCCGTAGTCAAAGACAGCGGATTGGCCTGGACAATTCTTCGACCCTCGGTTGTGTTTGGTCGTGAAGACAAGTTTTTGAACACCTTTGCCTCACTTGCAAAGATTGCGCCTTTCATTCCATTGGCTGGCGCGGACGCCCGTTTTCAACCGGTGTCCGTCAGTGATGTCGCCAAAGCTGTATTTGCATGTGTAGAGGACCAGGGCAAGGACACGCTGCACAACACCTATGACCTGGTCGGCACCGAGATATTCACGCTCAAAGAGTTGGTGAGGCTTTCGGCCCGTGCAGTGGGCAAGAATCCGCTGATATTCGGTATTCCAGATGTTGCGGCAAAAGCCCAGGCGTTTTTGATGGAACTGGCACCCGGAGAGCCGCTCATGAGTCGAGACAATGTCGATTCGATGAAAATTGACAATATTCGGACCTCGGGCAGAGCGTTTCCCTTGCCCAGCTACGAGTGCTTGTCCGTAGTTGCCCATGAATACTTGAGAGCCAAGCATTTACCTTCTGATCTTGATGAATTTAGGACCCGGGCTCACCGGCAAGACTAGCCCTTAAGCCTTGATTCATCGTACAATTTCGCTTTGCATAACGCAGCCGCACGTCGACCGATTGGCTGCGTTTGTTTTTAGAGCCCGCGTTTTGCCTGAACACTGCTGATAGAGAGTTTTACCGTGACAGACCACTTGATGAAAACCTACGCCCGCCAGCCTATTGCCTTCACACACGGTGACGGCGCCTGGCTGTGGTCCACTGATGGAAAAAAGTACCTGGATGGTCTTTCCGGTATCGCGGTAAACGGTTTGGGGCACAATCACCCAAAACTGGTCAAAGCGATCGCGGAACAAGCTGGCAAACTGATTCACACCTCGAACCTGTACGGCATTGTGGAACAGGCTGAACTGGCCGACCGCCTGTGCGAAATTTCTGGCATGCAGGAAGCTTTTTTCTGTAATTCAGGCGCAGAGGCCAACGAAGCAGCCATCAAACTGGCGAAATACTACGGCCACAAAAAGGGCATTGAGAACGCGAAAATCATTGTGATGGACCGCGCCTGGCATGGCCGCACACTGGCAACGCTTGCTGCAACCGACAGCCCGAAAGCCAAAGTGGGTTTTGGCGACTTGCCGGGCGGATTTGTACGCGTGCCGTATAAAAACTTTGCAGCCATTGAACAGGCCGCTGACGAACATCCGGAAATTCAAGCCGTATTGCTGGAAGTGCTGCAAGGCGAAGGCGGCATTAATGTGGCTGATACGGAATACCTTCAGGCGTTGCGCAAGCTGTGTACGGCCAAAGGCTGGCTTCTGATGATTGACGAGGTGCAGAGCGGAATTGGACGTACTGGAAAGTGGTTTGGTTATCAGCATGCGGGTATTCAGCCTGATGTGATTACCTTGGCCAAAGGGCTTGGATCGGGTGTGCCCATTGGAGCCTGCCTTGCCGCTGGTCCGGCAGCTGACGTATTCACACCCGGAACCCACGGCACCACTTTTGGTGGTGGCCCCTTGGTTTCAGTCGCCGCCCTGGCAACCATTCAGATCATGGAAGAGGATGGTCTGCTGGAACATGCCGAACAAATGGGGCAACTGATTCGTGCCGTTTTGTCACGCGAGCTGGCAGGTATTGCTGGTGTAAAAGACATTCGCGGACGCGGTCTGATGGTGGGTGTTGAATTGTGGAAGCCTTGCGGTGAACTGGTTGCCATTGCACGCGACAAAGGTTTGATTATCAACGTGACCCGAGACAATGTGGTGCGCTTGTTGCCACCATTGGTGATTAAAAAAGAAGAAGCAGAAACACTGGCCATGGAATTGGCCCCATTGATTAAAGCGTTTCTTGAACAATCCGCATAAGGAGGAACCGGCCTGCCAGGCAAGCCGGTCTACAAAAATGCCTATCAAACATTTTTTGCAATTCAACGACATCAGTAAAGATGAGTTCGAATACCTGATGCAATCGTCGCGCGACGTGAAGGCGCGATTCAAGCGTTATGAGCCTTACTATCCGCTGCAAGACCGCACACTGGTGATGATTTTCGAGAAAGCATCCACGCGCACGCGCCTGAGCTTTGAAGCGGGCATGCACCAGCTGGGCGGGTCGGCCATTTACCTGAACACGAAAGACTCCCAATTGGGTCGCGGTGAACCGGTGGAAGACGCTGCACAGGTGATTTCACGCATGTGCGACATTGTAATGATCCGCACTTACGAGCAAGAAATTATCGAACGTTTTGCTGCCAACAGCCGTGTGCCGGTGATCAACGGGCTAACCAATGAATACCATCCTTGCCAGATTCTGGCGGATATTTTTACATTCATTGAGCACCGCGGCAGCATTCAAGGCAAGACAGTGGCGTGGGTGGGCGATGGCAATAATATGTGTGCCACCTGGCTACAAGCTGCGGAATTGCTGGACTTCAAAGTCAATATTTCCACACCCAGCGACTACAACATCGACCCGGCTAAAACCAATATCAAGGGTACCCACCATGAGTGGTTCGAAGACCCGATGGACGCCTGCAAAGGCGCTGACTTGGTAACCACCGACGTGTGGACCAGCATGGGCTTTGAGAATGAGAACAAGGCGCGCCGCCGCGCGTTTGCTGACTTTCAGGTAGACACTGAAATGATGGATGTGGCCAACCCGGAGGCACTGTTTATGCACTGCCTGCCCGCCCACCGGGGCGAGGAAGTGGCGGCCGAAGTGATTGACGGGCCCAAAAGTGTGGTGTGGGATGAGGCAGAGAACCGCCTGCATACGCAAAAAGCCTTGATGGAATTCCTTTTGTTGGGCCGCAAGTAAGCGGACCTGTAACAACCCTTTTTGAATCGAGAACCATGAGCGATATTAATAAAGTAGTACTGGCCTATTCAGGCGGTTTGGACACCTCAGTCATCTTGAAATGGCTGCAAGACACCTACGGTTGCGAAATCGTGACATTCACGGCCGATTTGGGCCAAGGTGAAGAACTTGAACCTGCGCGCCAAAAAGCGCTGAAGTTTGGCATCAAACCCGAGAACATTTACATCGATGACGTGCGCGAAGAATTCGTACGCGACTTCGTATTTCCAATGTTCCGTGCCAACACCGTGTACGAAGGCGAGTACCTGCTGGGCACCTCGATTGCTCGCCCGTTGATCGCCAAGCGATTGATCGACATTGCACGTGAAACTGGCGCAGATGCCATTTCCCACGGTGCAACCGGCAAAGGCAATGACCAGGTTCGTTTCGAACTGGGTGCTTATGCGCTGATGCCCGGCGTAAAAATTATCGCGCCTTGGCGTGAATGGGATTTGCTAAGCCGCGAAAAACTGCTGAAGTACGCAGAAGACGCTGGCATTGAAATCGACATGAAGCACAAGAAAGGCGGTGCGCCCTACTCCATGGATGCCAACCTGCTGCACATCAGCTTTGAAGGCCGCCACCTGGAAAACCCAAGTGCGGAAGCCGAGGAAGCCATGTGGCGCTGGACAGTCAGCCCCGAAGCGGCACCCGATGAAGCTGAGTACCTGGATATCGAATACGAGAAAGGCGACATTGTTGCCCTGAACGACAAGAAAATGAGCCCAGCCACAGTGCTGACCGAGTTGAACCGCTTGGGCGGCAAACACGGTATTGGTCGCCTTGACCTGGTTGAAAACCGCTACGTGGGCATGAAAAGCCGTGGCTGCTACGAAACCCCGGGTGGCACCATTATGTTGAAAGCACACCGTGCCATTGAATCCATCACGCTGGACCGCGAAGTGGCCCACCTGAAGGACGACTTGATGCCCCGCTATGCAAGCATGATTTACAACGGTTACTGGTGGGCGCCAGAGCGTGTGGCGCTGCAAACCCTGATCGATCACACCCAAAGCACAGTGAACGGTTGGGTGCGCATTAAGCTTTACAAAGGCAACGTGATTGTGGTGGCCCGTGACTCGAAAACCGATTCGCTGTTCGATCAGAATATCGCGACATTCGATGAAGATGGCGGTGCTTACAACCAAGCCGATGCAGGTGGTTTTATCAAGTTAAACGCCCTGCGCATGCGGATTGCCGCCAACGCAAAATTGAAACGCGGCTAAGTAATCAATCGGTTGTGAATTCAATTTAAGAACCGCCACCCAATGTGGCGGTTTTTTTATGCTTGAATCAAATTGGGTTCGGGTTCGATCAATACACCAAATTTGCGCTGAACACTGGATTGCACATGCTGAACAAGTTGCAACAAGTCGCTGCCAGTTCCAGAACCCAAATTCACCAAAATCAAGGCCTGCTTGCTGTAAACACCCACACCGCCCAGCACATGGCCTTTCAAGCCACACTGCTCAATTAACCACCCAGCCGCAAGCTTTACTTTTCCATGGTCAGCCGGGTAATTAACCAAATTCGGATATTGCTGAATCAGGGCCTGAGCCTGTGCAGTGTCTACAATCGGATTTTTGAAAAAACTTCCACTGTTTCCCAACACGGCGGGATCAGGAAGCTTCTCAGTGCGAATGGCACTGATCGCCTTTAATAAATTCAAGGGACTTAAAGCGCCCAAATCGGAAACTCGCCGAGCAACGTCGCCGTAGCCCAGTACGGGTTGCCACTGAACTGGCAAAGCGAAATCGACTGCGGTTATGACACAGCGACCGAGTTGCGCATGCTTGAAAACGCTGTCGCGATAGGCAAACTCACATTCATCCAACGAGAAAATTCGTGCCGATTGTGTGTCCAGATCAAATGCATGTACTGCGGACACCCGATCTTTCAGCTCCACCCCATATGCTCCGATGTTTTGCACAGGGCTTGCTCCCACACAACCAGGAATCAAAGCCAGGTTTTCCAGCCCCCCCCAGCCCATGGCTACAGTCCACTCTACAGTGTGATGCCAATTTTCACCTGCTTGCACTCGCAGATGGTGATGAACCCCATCACAACCCAGGTATTGACGCCCCAGCAAGGCCACCTTCCACACCGTGGCGTCCACTTGTGGGGTGGTAAACACCGTGTTGCTGCCTTCGCCCAACAACAAAAAATCTTTTTGCTCTTGCCTGGCGCGGGCAAAAGCCAGCAAATCAGCTGTATTGGCCAGCAAACGCAACTCGCGGGCACGGGCTGGCAAACCAAAGGTGTGCAAGGGTTGCAGATCGACGCTGTGGGTGACAGTGTGGGCTGACATAGGGGATGGTCTAGCGATTACAATGAGGCATTATGCTTGAAGGAATGAACTATGCCGTCTTTTGATGTGGTCTGCAAACCGGACTTGATCGAATTGCGCAATGCGGTTGATCAGGTGAACAAGGAAATTGGTACCCGCTTTGATTTCAAGGGGTCGGATTCCAAGGTGGAATTAAACGAAAACACCATCATGGTGTACGCCGACGATGACTTCAAACTGGAGCAAGTCGCGGAGATTATTCGCAACAAATGCGCCAAACGCAATGTAGATGTTCGCTTTCTGACCTTTGACAAGAAAGAAAAAATGTCTGGCGACAAAATCAAGCAGACCGTGACCGTGAAAAACGGATTGGACAAAGACTTGGCCAAGCAGGTAGTGAAGGAAATCAAAGACAGCAAGATGAAGGTGCAAGCCAGTATTCAGGGCGACACGGTGCGAATTCAAGGTGCCAAGCGCGACGACTTGCAAAGTGCAATTGCCTTGCTGAAACAGAAAGTGACAGAAACACCGTTGGGTTTCGAAAACTTCCGAGACTAACCGAATTAAGGACATGCCATGAGCGCAGATCATTCACACGACCATGACCATGGTCATGAACACGAACACGAACACGGCCACGATTGCGGTCACAACCACGATGTGGTGTACAACAAATTGGTGAAAGCCAACCACAAAGTGGCCTCGGTGCTGCTGCGCAATGCCAAAACGATTGAACTGACATTTGATGAGCGCCAGGAAGTACCTCACGATGTGAAGGCCACCGATGGCAGCACACTGATTTGCCACCTGCACGACACGGTTGAAGTGGGCGACAAACTGGTGTCCAACACCAATGAGTGGGCTGTTGTTGCAGCCGCGCAAGAAGAACTGTTTGAGATAGCCCGCGGCCAGAAAGGTTTTGAAGAATTTCTGCACGTGGCTGGCTTGAATTTCTGGCCAGTGCAACTGAATGACACAGGTGCTCGCATTGTGGCCAGCCATGAATGCATGCACATGCTGGAACACTTCGAACTGAAGTTCGGCACGTTGACTGCACCAATGCTGGAAATTGTGGTGCCTGAGATCAAACACCACGACTGTTGTGACCACGATCATGGTCACAGCCACGAGCACGGTCATGCGCATGAGCACAAACACGGCCCCGATTGCGGCCACGACCACTAAGCAGTAAAAAAGGATTTCCCGGCATGAGAGACGCACAAGCACCCATCACCTTTTATCGCAAAGACTACACAGCGCCGAACTACAAAATCAGTCAGACTGATTTGACCTTCACGCTAAACCCTTCGCGCACCAAGGTGGCAAGCCGCTTGCAGTTTCAGAGCTGGGATGAAAGCACCCCAGATAACGTGCCTCTTGAACTGGATGGGGAAGATCTGGAGCTGGAAATGGTACTGCTTAACGGCGAGAAACTCGACCCAGAGCATTACACCCAGAGCCCCACGGGCTTGAGCATTCACAACCCAGGTCGTGCAGGTTTTCTTGAGATTACAGTTCACATTCAACCCGATCAAAACACTCGACTGGAAGGTCTGTACGTATCCAACGGCAACTTCTTTACGCAGTGCGAGGCGCAGGGATTCAGGCGTATTACCTACTTTCCTGATCGCCCCGATGTTCTCAGCCAATTCACCGTCACACTGATTGCGAACGAGGCCACTCATCCAGTCAGTTTGTCCAATGGCAACTTGCTAGAAGAAAAGCAGTTGGGTGAAGGCTTGCACATGACGCGCTGGGAAGATCCCTTCCTGAAACCTGCTTACCTGTTTGCCTTGGTCGCTGGCCGCTTTGTGTGCCAGGAAGAAACCGTACAAAAAGGCGATGGCAAGCCTGCATTGTTACAAGTGTGGGTGGAGCCGGGCAACCTCGATAAAACCGACTTTGCCATGCAAAGCCTGAAAAAGTCCATTGACTGGGACCGCGCACGTTTTGACCTTGATCTGGATTTAGACCGCTTCATGATCGTGGCCACAGCTGATTTCAATATGGGTGCGATGGAGAACAAGGGACTGAATATTTTCAATACCAAGTTTGTATTCGCCAACCCTGAACTGGCCACTGACGTTGACTTTGAAAATGTAGAAAGCGTGGTGGGCCACGAATACTTCCACAATTGGACCGGCAACCGGGTCACCTGCCGTGACTGGTTTCAACTGTCGTTGAAGGAAGGTTTAACCGTGTTTCGCGACCAAGAGTTTTCAGCGGACATGATGGCCGATGGGCTGGACGAAGCACAGGCAGACTCTGCCCGCGCCGTTAAGCGAATTGAAGATGTGAAAGTGCTACGCGCCGCACAGTTTCCGGAAGACGCTGGGCCCATGGCCCACCCGATCCGGCCAGACAGTTATCAGGAAATCAACAATTTTTACACGGTCACCGTGTATGAAAAAGGTGCAGAAGTGATTCGCATGCAGCACACGCTGCTGGGCGAACATTTGTTTCAGCGCGGCATGAAAATTTATTTTGAACGCCACGATGGTCAAGCTGTGACCTGTGAAGATTTTGTCAGCGCCATGGAAACGGCACTGCAAGAAGACCATCCCGAACTGGATTTGAAACAGTTTCGCCATTGGTATTCCCAAGCTGGAACCCCGGAAGTGTTTGCCAGCTGGAAACAAACAGAAGACAAACTGGAACTGACGCTAAAGCAACATTGCCGCCCGACCCCGGGGCAGAGCAAGAAACCAGCTTTTCACATTCCGGTGAAACTGGGTTTTGTCGATCAAGCGAGCGGACTAGACATGCCATTGAAGCTGGTCGGCCAGCCAGGCGCACTTCATGGCGATGTACTGGACTTCACCGAAGCAGAGCAAACATTTGTATTCACCGGACTGGACAAACCGGTGGTGCCTTCACTACTGCGCGGATTTTCCGCACCGGTGATGCTGCAAACTGCGCACAACACAGATGATTTGATCTTTTTGGCCGGACACGACAACGACCCTTTCAATCGCTGGGATGCCTGCCAAAAGGTATACGGCAAAGCCATTCTGGATATCTACTTGCAACGCGGACAAACCGACAGTTCAAATACGCAGGCGGCCGTACAAATTGTGGGTAACCTGTTGAATGACAGGCAATTGTCGGACGGCTTTCTGGCTTTGGCCTTGCAATTGCCCAGTGAAGGAACCTTGCTTGAGGCATTTGATGGCTTGGTCGACCCTGTCGCCATGCATTTTGCACGCACCACGCTGCGCGATTTGCTGGCCTGTACCTTTGGGGCCGAGTTCAACGAAATTTACGAAACGCGCCACACACCCGGGCAACCATACGACTACAACGCGGTGGCTGCAAGCCAGCGTGCATTGAAAAATGTGGCCTTGGCTTATCTGGTGGCTGCAGGTGGTGATGACGAACTGATTGTCGCCAAGACGCAGTACGCAGCCTCGAACAATATGACTGACCGCATGGCGTCGCTGAGCAACATTGTGCACAATGGGCCAGCCAATCCAGCGGAACTTTCAGAGTTCTTTGACCGCTTCAGAAACGAAGCGCTGGCCGTGGACAAATGGTTCATGTTGCAAGCCACAGTGCCCGCCAGCAATGAAAGCGTCAACACCCTGAATACAGTGCGTGCATTGTTGAAGCATCCCTCATTTACGCTTAAAAATCCAAATCGCGCACGTTCACTTCTGGCTGCTTTTGCAATGCAGAACCCAAGCGTGTTTCACTCACATTCGGGTGAAGGCTATTCGCTGTGGGCAGACCTGGTGATCGAATTGAATACCATTAACCCGCAAGTGGCTGCGCGCATGGCACGTGGCCTAGACCGCTGGACCAAACTGGTGCCCGCGTTGCAGGAGAAAGCCAGAGAACAGCTGGAGCGAATTTTCAAGACAGACCAGCTGTCGCCCGATGTACGGGAAGTGATCGGCAAAGCGCTGGATGCGGCCACCCATTAATTTTGAATTGAACAGAGGACAAGAATGAGCATGAATTTGGCGCAATACCTTGAACACCATGCCGACGCGCACATGGGTGTGTTGATCTCGGCAATTGCCGAAGTGTCGCAATCCATTTCCGCGGCGGTTCACAAAGGCGCGCTGGGCGGTGTGTTGGGTAGTGCAGGTTCGGAAAACGTACAAGGTGAAACCCAAAAGAAACTCGACATTATTGCCAATGACATGATTCTGGATGCGCTGGGCGCCACTGGTGTGGTGGCTGGCATGGCATCCGAGGAGCTGGATGATTGCTCTCCGGTTCCCGGACATTCAGATCGCCCATTCCTTGTGCTGTTCGATCCATTGGATGGCTCCAGCAATATTGACGTGAATGTGTCGATCGGTACCATTTTTTCAGTGCTACCCAACCCCGATGTGGGCGAAATTACCAATGAAAGCTTCCTTCAGGCTGGAACTGAGCAATTGGCAGCAGGCTATGTGGTGTATGGCCCGCAAACATCACTGGTGCTGACATTTGGCAAGGGCGTGGTGGCCTTTACTCTCGATCGTGAAGCAGGTGAATATATTCAAACCAGTGAGAGCATGGACATTCCCGAAGACACGAAGGAATTTGCCATCAATATGTCAAATCAGCGCCACTGGTATGCACCAGTGCAACGTTATATTGCTGAATTGCTGGAAGGGAAAACCGGCGCACGCGGCAAAGACTTCAACATGCGCTGGATTGCCTCCATGGTGGCTGATGTGCACCGTGTACTAACCCGGGGCGGCATTTTCATGTACCCCAAAGACCTGCGCGATCCCGGCAAACCGGGCAAACTGCGCCTGATGTACGAAGCCAACCCGATGAGTATGCTTGTGGAACAAGCGGGCGGCAAAAGCTTTGATGCCACTCAGCGCATTCTGGACATTCAACCCACAGATTTGCACCAGCGCTGCGCGGTTATGCTGGGTTCGGCCAATGAAGTGCAGCGGGTCAGTGATTATCACAAAGGCTGATTTGGCTTTGCCCGTCAATTAATTGCCGAATTTCGCGAATTCACGCTCTGCGTCAGCCTTGCGCTTGTATTCGCGTTGTTTGGCATCAATTTCCGCTAACAAATAATAATTGTCCTTGGCATAACGCTTGGCAATTTCAGCCTGTTCAATGGCTGGCAAATACGCTTGACGGGCATTGTAAGACTGCGCCAACGCCATGTGATGTTCCGCAGGCTGGCGTAGCGCCAAGGCACTTTGCGCGAGCAAATCGAATACCTCTGGCACTGAACGATAAGCTTGAGACAACTCTTTCAAGTAGGCATCTGATTCAGCAAACAAGCCCAAGCGTTGCAAGCCCTCTGCATACAGCAAGCGAATCGACATTTCACTTTTGAAATCATTGCGCAATGCGGTCAGCTGCCCGAGCAGGGCTCTTTCCTGCGTATTCAGTGCGGAGCGCTCCCTGACGGGTCGCTGATCCATGGGTGCAGAGGCCAAAGGCAAATTGACATCCATGGCCATTCGAATGCGCTGACTTTGCAGCAGCTGTGGCACTTCGGTTTTCTTGACCACCGATTGCCCAGCCTTGAACAACTCAATTGCTTTTTCACTGGCGGCAAGAGCCTCTTGCTTTTTACCCATTGAATTCAGAACCAAAGAACGTCCATAGGTCAAAGCAACTGGGTCTTTAACACCTTCCTGCTCGTTGGGCGACTCGAAAGTACGCAGACGATCAAGCAATTGCTGGTTACTGCGCTCTGCAAATACGATTGATTTGACCCTGATCAATTCAAATTCCAGACTCGACTGGTTCCGGGTACGATTTGAACCGCTTTCCAGGCCAGCCCGATTTCGGATGTCAGCAATTCGCTCGGTGGTCAGGGGGTGCGTGCGCAAATAGGAGGGCGCGTTGTTTTCATACAGTCGGGAAGCTGTTTGCAAACGTCCGAAAAAATCCACCATACCCTGGGTGTCAAATCCAGCTTGTTGAAGCGTTAGAAAACCGACCCGATCAGCTTCGCGTTCCGCATCCCGGGAAAAAGCCAATTGCTGATCGATGGAGTACCCGGCACCCGCAGCCATCAAACCAGAGGCCGCTTGGGGGTTGGAGCCGGCGACCAGCAAGGCGGCGATCAAGGCCGCGGTGGCGACCAGGCTGGCCTGCTTTTGTTGGCCAAAACGGCGTGCAATGTGACGTTGGGTAACGTGCCCTACTTCGTGTGCCAACACCGAGGCCAATTCTGACTCGGTTTGCGACGCAGCAATTAAACCCGTGTGCACGCCGATGTAGCCACCAGGCATAGCGAATGCATTGACCGATTTATCTGTGACCAGGAAAAACTCAAAATTGGAAGGAGATTCAGATGCAGCTTGAACAATTTTATTGCCCAACCTACTGATGTACGCAGTGATTTCAAGATCGGTGTTCACTGCGCCGAAGGCACGATAATCTTTCATGATCAGCGCACCCAAACGGCGCTCGTCCTGAACGGACAGCTCTGCTCCGCCTGCATCGCCCAAACTGGGCAAGTTGTTCAAGCCATCGGCATGCGCAACAGGCGAAATCAAGGATGACAGCAACAGGGTACTGCACAGCACACTCGCAACACTTTTCCGAAAATCAAGACGCATCATGGGCTTTTTACGGTGATAGTCTGGGTATGATAGCGCGATGAAAAACAAGTTCAATCAACTTCGGGCTTTGCGTTGCGTTTCCATGGGTAAATTTAGGTAAATGCAGCAGGCACCATTGAAGTTTGGAAAATCAGTTAGCAGGGGATTACAACAATGAACGGACTCACGCATTTTGACCAGGAAGGCAATGCACACATGGTCGATGTGGGCGGCAAAAGCGAGACAGAACGCAAAGCGGTGGCCACAGGGACCATACAATTGGGCCGCGAGGCTTACGCTGTTTTGAAATCGGGGACAGCCAAGAAGGGTGATGTGCTGGGAGTGGCACGGATTGCTGCAATTCAGGGTGCCAAACGAACTTCTGATCTAATTCCACTTTGCCACCCACTACCCCTGACTCGATTGGCTGTTGAATTTGAACTAAACGATGAACTGTGCGAGGTGCACTGCACCTGCACAGCGCAAACAGCGGGTAAAACCGGCGTTGAAATGGAAGCCCTGACCGGTGTTCAGGTAGGGCTTCTGACCATTTACGACATGCTTAAAGCGATAGACAAAGGCATGGTGATGACTCAAACCAAACTTGTTGAAAAACGTGGTGGCAAGAGTGATTTCAATTCACGATAAAGATCAACCGTTGTTACGACAGGTCGCGGGTAAATATCGGTAATTTTCAACACCCACATTCGTCAGGCAACGCCACTGGCTAATGGGCTGAGTCGCATCAGTTTGGTTAGTCGTCCCATTTGCCAGCACCGGCCTGAGACGAATGTAATGCCCATCAACAATTGAATCGGCGACTTCCTTTGCCTTGAAACTCACCTCAATAACGCCATTATTTCGAACAATCAAATTATCTGCATACTTAGAGCTTATCGCAGTACCAGTACCCGTCTGGCAACCCGCTTGAGCACCATTTGTTGGCCATTTACTCGTTGAGGCGGCGAACTCGACAATCCCTGTTTTACAGGCCTGCGCCAAATTTATTAGTTCTGTAACCTTGGAGCGATTCAGATAATCCTGAAACGCTGGAATTGCGATGGCAGACAGCACGCCAATAATTGCAATGCCAATCATCAATTCGATCAGGGTAAAACCCTTCGAAATCTTGCTTCGGGTAAAGGTTTTTGGAGTAATCATCGTCGCATTCCTCACATCGAAAAGTGGTGTTGAGAGACCATTCTTCGGTGTTCAGCCTGCGCGAAGTACCCCCGCTAGGGTTAAAAACAAAAAACCCACCATTCAGGGTGAACAGTGGGGTTTGCGTAGTTGGCCATTGAGACCCAGTGCAGACTCTTAGGCGCCGATTGCCTTTTTCAGCAATTGACCCATGACCGAGGGGTCTTTGGTCACAGTGATACCGCACTCTTCCATAATGGCCAGTTTTTCCTGAGCTGTACCTTTACCGCCAGAGATAATGGCACCTGCATGGCCCATACGCTTCCCGGGGGGCGCTGTGACACCAGCAATGAAACCAACCACTGGCTTGGTCATATTGTCCTTGACCCACAACGCAGCTTCTTCCTCATCGCTACCGCCAATTTCGCCAATCATGACTACAGCATCTGTGTCAGGATCATCATTGAACATGCGCATGACATCAATGTGCTTCAATCCATTCACGGGATCGCCGCCAATACCCACGGCAGTGGACTGGCCCAAGCCCAACTCACTCAACTGACCCACCGCTTCGTAAGTCAGGGTACCTGAGCGGGATACAACACCAATACGACCCTTCTTGTGAATGTGGCCGGGCATGATGCCGATCTTGATTTCATCAGGTGTGATTACGCCTGGGCAGTTTGGACCTACTACGATTGTTTTACGGCCTTCACGACGCATGCGATCGCGTACTTCGATCATGTCGCGAACAGGAATGCCTTCGGTGATACAAATCACCAGGTCCAGATCGGCTTCGACTGCTTCCCAAATGGCAGCAGCCGCGAAGGGAGGCGGTACATAAATAACTGAGGCATTGGCGCCAGTTTGCTTTTTGGCATCGGCCACGGTGCCATAAATAGGCACGCCTTCGAAGTCCTCGCCGGCTTTCTTCGGGTTCACACCCGCTACGAAACAGTTATTGCCGTTGGCATATTCACGGCACATGCGCGTGTGGAACTGACCAGTTTTACCAGTAATACCCTGGGTAATTACCTTGGTGTCTTTGTTAATGAGAATAGACATTGTGAAAATCCTTTTTCGTGTTGAATGGCTGTCAAATGTGGAGCACCAGGCGCTTAGGCACCTTTGGTAGCAGCCACCACTTTTTGAGCAGCCTCACCCATGGTGTTCGCTGCAATGATCGGCAAACCAGATTCGGCCAGAATTTTCTTGCCCAAATCTTCGTTCGTACCTTTCATGCGCACTACCAAGGGAACCGACAAACCCACCGCTTTCGATGCAGCAACCACGCCATCTGCGATCACATCGCAACGCATGATGCCGCCGAAAATATTCACCAAAATGGCCTTCAGATTGGGGTTTTTCAACATGATTTTGAAAGCTTCAGTCACTTTCTCGGTTGTGGCACCACCACCCACATCCAGGAAGTTGGCTGGCTCGCCACCAAACAATTTGATGGTATCCATAGTGGCCATGGCCAAACCAGCGCCGTTGACCAAACAACCGATGTTACCGTCTAGGCTAATGTAGCTGAGGTCAAACTTACTGGCCTCGATTTCTGCCGGATCTTCTTCAGCCAAATCTCGCAAGGCTACGATTTCAGGGTGGCGATGCAAAGCGTTGGAATCAAAGTTCAACTTTGCGTCCAGGGCGATGATGTCGCCTGAACCAGTCAGAATGAGCGGGTTAATTTCGGCCAGGCTGGCGTCAGTTTCCCAAAAGGCTTTGTACAAACCCTGAAATGCGACACGTGCCTTGGCCACCGAACCGGCGGGGATACCAATTTTTACAGCCAAATCGTCAGCTTCTGCGTCGGTCAAACCAGATACGGGATCAACATACACTTTGTGAATCAGGTCGGGCGTGTGCTCTGCAACCTCTTCAATTTCCATGCCGCCTTCGCTTGACGCCATGACACATACGCGTTGGGTAACACGGTCGACGACCATACCCACATAGTATTCTTTCTTGATGTCGGCGCCCTCTTCAACCAGCAAGCGACTGACTTTCTGGCCTTCGGGGCTGGTTTGGTGGGTAATCAACTGCATGCCCAGAATTTGGCTTGCATAAGTTTTTACATCTGCCAGGCTTTTGGCAACCTTCACGCCACCGCCCATGCCGCGACCACCCGCATGGATTTGCGCCTTCACGACCCACACCGGACCACCCAGTTTTTCCGCGGCAGCCATGGCCTCGTCGATTGAATAACAGGGGTAGCCGGTTGGCACAACCACACCGTACTTCTTCAGAATTTCCTTGCCTTGATACTCGTGAATCTTCATTTGAATTCCTTGCTGGGAAAGTTAATGCAAATCGGCTAGACGCAACAAGGCGACTGAACTGACAACATTGTAAAGTGGAGAGTGTTTTTTTCGCGTGACAGCGCAAGCGGGTTCTCGGACGTAAAGCCGAGGCAAGGACGAGGCATGCCGAGCATGCTATGAAGGTTTTTATCCATCTCTTTCTTTGCTTCTTGTGTCGTTGAATAACGCTTCGTTATTTAACTAGACTATCACTTCTATGGAAACACATAAGCCGAGCGAGATGATATCACGCATTGGATTTGAACTCAGCTAGAATGCGACGCCAGGCGCGTTCTATGTTGCCAAATTCAAACCCGCGAGCGGAAAGTCCTCGGTATACCTTGGATTTCAAAGTTAACAGTTGTGCCTGGTCGATTCCCGCATCACTGTTCAACACAGTGCCCAGGCTTGAGAACTGTCTGCGTTTGATCCAGTCATAGGCCCTGTCCTCTTCACCGGTCAGGGTATGTGCGTCGGAGTCTGTTTCTGAAATCGATTTAACGTCGCCCAAACCGTGTTGTCCCAATTCAGCCGTGATCGCCCTATCACCGAAGGTGGGCGCGCGCCTGCGAAACAGACTCAGCTTAAAACGCTCATCAGACTGAAATTGGTGTGAAGTAGCCCACTCAATGGCCTCCTCCACTTCACTGGACTCGTATCCGCGTTGTAATAACTTGGCTCGAAGTTCTGACTGGCTGTGCTCCCTTCGGGCGAGCAGTGCAACAGCCTTTGATTTGGCGGAGGCCACGGGCTTGCTCAAGCCTGTGGCACCCCCGAAAGAACGCTTACTCGGCGTCTTCGACTTCATTCTTCTTCTTGGCAACTGGGGCTGACGCTGCAGCCTCAAGCAAACGCACACCGAGCTTTTCACGAATTTTGTTCTCGATCTCGGCAGACATTGCGGAATTGGCCTTCAGGAAGTCACGGGCGTTGTCTTTGCCTTGACCAATTTTCTCGCCATTGTAGGAATACCAAGCACCGGCTTTGTCTACGAAGCCATGCAACACGCCCAGATCAACAACCTCCCCCTCTCGAGACGTACCTTGACCGTACAAAATGTCGAATTCAGCTTGTTTGAATGGCGGGCTTACCTTGTTTTTAACCACCTTGACGCGGGTTTCACTGCCAATAACCTCGTCGCCTTTTTTGATCGCACCAATTCGCCGAATATCCAGACGAACAGACGAATAGAATTTCAAGGCGTTGCCACCTGTGGTGGTTTCCGGGCTGCCAAACATGACACCAATTTTCATTCGGATTTGGTTAATAAAGACAACCAGGCAATTTGTACGCTTGATGTTGGCCGTTAATTTGCGCAAGGCCTGGCTCATCAATCTGGCTTGCAAGCCAGGCAGTGAGTCGCCCATATCACCTTCAATTTCGGCTTTGGGGGTTAGCGCTGCCACCGAATCAATGACGACCAAGTCTACCGAACCCGAACGAACCAAAGCATCAACAATTTCCAGTGCCTGCTCGCCAGTGTCAGGCTGGGAAATCAGCAGATCGGGCAAATTAACGCCCAATTTGGAAGCGTATTGAACATCGAGCGCGTGTTCAGCATCGATAAACGCACAGGTGCCGCCAAGTTTTTGCATTTCAGCAATTACTTGTAAAGTCAGAGTGGTTTTACCAGATGATTCAGGCCCATAAATTTCGACGACGCGGCCACGTGGCAAGCCACCGATGCCCAAGGCAATATCGAGACCCAAGGAACCGGTTGATACCGACTGAATGTCGTCGATGATCTCATTTTCACCAAAACGCATGATACTGCCCTTGCCAAACTGCTTCTCGATTTGGCTAAGCGCGGCGGCCAGGGCTTTGACTTTTTCTGAGGATTGGTTCTTTGTTCTGAGATCTTCCATGGTCTGCCTTCAACTGAATTGGGTTTCGATTTCTGAATTATTGCACAGTTTTTACTGTAAATCTATACAGCCTTTTTGAGTGATACTTTTGAAAGTATAGTTAACCCGGCCTGTACTGCCTGCTGGCGAACGGAGTCACGATCTCCTTCAAAAACATGGTGAAAAGCTTCAATTGACCTGTGCCGCACCGCCAAGCCAAACCACACTGTGCCCACGGGCTTGTTGGCTGAACCACCCCCTGGCCCGGCAATGCCAGACACAGACAGGCAACAATCCACACCCAATGCGATCATGCCCCCATTGGCCATTTCTTTGACGCACTCTTCACTGACTGCCCCGTGTTGCTCCAACGTGGACTCACGAACATACACTGACTTCATTTTGACTTTGTTTGAATAGGTAATCAGCCCACCCTCAAACCAGTCACTTGAACCCGAAATACTGGTCAATGCCGCGCCAAGCCCACCACCCGTGCAAGACTCGACCACGCCGAGTTTGCCAGCCGATGCATTGAATGTGTCCGCAATTTGCAGCAAAAGTGCTTGGTCTGGATTGCTCAAGAGGCTCCCCGTAATAGGTTGGAAAATCGGTTCACTTCAAAAAATACAAATAAACCGCCAGTGTAAGCAGCGTCATGAAGGCCGCCACGATGTCGTCGAACATAACACCAAAACCGTTTTTCCAATGTCGGTCGAACCAACGGATGGGGGGCGGTTTCACCATGTCATAAAACCGGAAAAGCGCCACGCAGGCCAGTTGGGCAGCTGGACCGGAAAAGTGGTTGGAGGCCACAAACAACACCAGCCAGATTGCCACGATTTCATCCCATACAATGCCGCCGTGATCAATAACTCCCAAAGCTTTGCCCGTAACCTGGCAAGCCCACACGCCCGCCAAGAAGGCACCAGCTATTGCCCAAACCCACTGGCTACCAGCCAGGTAGGGATCAAGCCACAGGTATAACAGCCAACCCATCAGTGTGCCGAATGTTCCCGGCAAAAACCACGCCAAACCACTGCCAAAACCCAAGGCCAACAAGTGAGCCGGGTGGGCCAACATAAAACGCCAATTCGGTCTGCGACTGTGGTTTGAGGTCAATTCTTGCTCTCGGCAAAATGATTGTAAGAAGTTCCAGAAATACGCTTGCGCTCTTCTCCCTGGGTTCGAAGCCACAGTCCGCTTCCCTGCTCAATAATGCCCACACAATGAAGACCCGCGCCCAAGGATTGTATTGCATCGCGATGTCGCGGGTGGGCTGTCCAGCACAATTCGAAATCGTCACCGCCTTTCAAGGTTTGTGCAATCAGCGTTTTCAACAACCCGGCAACATCAGCGTGTTGATCAATTTCGGGCCAAAGATGCCGCCAAATGGACTCCAGGCTTGTCTGAGAAAGTACGGCTGCAACTTCACTGGCTTTTAAAACATGAGCCAGATCGCCACTTAGACCATCGGACAGGTCCAGACAGGCACTAGCCAGGCCGTGAAGCATCAACCCAAGTTCAATTCGCGGCACTGGCATTTCAAGCCGGCTCACAGCCTGCCGAACCAGATGTTCGGGCAATACGGCCAACAAGGCCTGGACCATTTGCAACTCGGCACCCCGGCAACATTCCGCCAAACGGCCACGCTTTTGGTATTCAAGTAAAAGCCCGAGCCGAGCCAGCCCGGGGGTGCCGCTAACCCAGATTCCCTCATCCGCTTTTGCATGCCCCCGGTTGAACCCGCGGTGAGATGCGGCCGCTTGCCCAAACACGGTGATCGACACGGTTTTCAAAGTATTCAACCCGGCAGACGTGGTGTCACCACCCACAAGTGGGCAGTTAAATCGGGTGGCCACCTCGAGCAAACCTGCCGAAAAACCGGCAAGCCATGTTTCATCGACCTCGGGCAAACTTAAATTCAGGGTGAATCCCAATGGCGTGGCCCCACTGGCAGCCAAGTCCGACAGATTACAAGCCAGTGCTTTCCAGCCTGTTGTGCGCGGCGCATCGTCGGAAAAGAAATGCACACCTTCAACCAAGGTGTCGGTGGAGGTGAATAGATTCTGACCCGGAGAAATTTGAAGTGCGGCACAGTCATCGCCAATACCAAGCAAGACTGTGTCAGCATTGGCCCGCGCCAACGGGCCAAAAGGCGTTTTGAAATGGCGATGAATAAGGTCGAATTCCAAAACGCCTCTTGAGTATTAGCTGGACTGACTATTCGCCTGGGCCTTGATTTCGGAATCACGCGCCTGAGCGGCTACTTTGTCGAGCACGCCATTGACGAACTTGAAAGCGTCGGTACCCCCAAAGGTTTTGGTGAGTTCGACAGCCTCATTGATTACAACCCGATAGGGAATTTCAGCATGGGTATTCATCTCATGGCTGGCAAGTACCAAAACAGCCTTTTCAACCGGGCTGAGTTCACCCCAAGGTCGGTCGATGAATGGCTGGATTTGATGCATCAAGTCTTCAAGGTGATGAACAGAACCATGCAAAAGCGATTCATAGTGTTCACGGTCAGCCTTGTCGAAACCGGGGGCGTTGCGAATGTGCGCATCCACTTCACCAACCTCGGTGGGATTCAAAAACCACTGATACAAACCCTGCAAGGCCAATTCGCGGGATCGACGTCGAGCGTTGCGTGTGTGCCCTTGCCTCTTGCCTGATTCAGGCCTGCTGGCTTCACTCATCGTCTTCTTCCTCGTCATCAGCACTGGGCAGGTTGTCGTCCAGCGTCATCATTAAATTGCCCATTTCCACGGCACAACG
Organism: Limnobacter sp. G6BE5S; assembly: GCF_058448965.1. Lineage (NCBI taxonomy): Bacteria > Pseudomonadati > Pseudomonadota > Betaproteobacteria > Burkholderiales > Burkholderiaceae > Limnobacter > Limnobacter sp. G6BE5S. Next base: position 330,136 of record NZ_JBZFLM010000005.1, on the reverse strand, counting down.
CGCTGCATCGACACCTTTGTCTTCAATGCGCTCAATGGCCTGTTCTTCGGTGTAGGTGGTCAGAACCATGTTGACCACAGGCACGTCGTGCGCCAAAGCCACGCTTGAAACGCCGCGCGCGCTCTCGCCGCAAACAATCTCGAAATGATAGGTATCACCCTTGATCACGGCGCCCAAAGCGATCAGGGCATCGAATTCACCTGAAAAAGCCAGTCGCTGCAAGGCAATTGGAATTTCCATGGCACCTGGCACGGTAATGTGCAAAATATCCTCGTTCAACACACCCAAACGCAGCAACTCGCTGCAACAGGCAGCCCAAAGGCCATTGGTGATTTCTTCGTTGAAGCGGGCCTGAACCACACCCACACGAATGCCATCGCCGTTCAAATTAGCAGGCACACTTCCTGGACTGTTGCTCATTTCGTTTCTCCGTTGACATAACCTGACACTTCCAAATCAAACCCGGTCATGCTTGGCATTTTCCGTGGCCGGGACAGCAATTTCATTTTGTTCACACCCAAATCGCGCAAAATTTGTGCGCCGATACCGTAGGTTCGCAGGTCCGGGTTCGAGCCAGCGCCCTTGCGTGCGGTTGTGCCACGCTGCTCAATGTCGTCGAGCGAAGCAAACTGCCCCAACAAGCGGTCAGAGGAGACATCGCAGTTCAGCAGCACAATGACGCCTGCCCCTTCTTCCACCACTTTCTTCATGGCTGCGGGAATCGAGAATGAGTGCTCCGACAAGTTCACTTCCAGAAAGTCGATCAGCGAGGTGGGTTCGTGCACACGCACCAAGGCTTCTGTATCCGGGTTCAACTGGCCATACACAAGCGCAAAATGTGCGCTGCCCGTTGGCTTGTCACGGAAAGAAATGCAATTGAACTGGCCCTGCACGGTGTCAATGACACGTTCGTGCATGCGCTCGATCAGGGATTCTTTGGTGCTGCGGTACTGAATAAGGTCGGCAATGGTACCGATCTTCAAGTTATGTTCTTTGGCAAACTCGACCAGATCGGGCAAACGGGCCATGGTGCCGTCGTCTTTCATGATCTCGCAGATCACGGAAGCTGGACTTAAACCAGCCATTGCAGACAAATCGCAGCCTGCTTCTGTGTGGCCGGCTCGCATGAGAACACCACCGTTTACGGCAGTCAGCGGAAAAATGTGGCCAGGCTGAACCAAGTCTTCGGGCTTTGCGTTTTTGTTGACTGCCACACGAATGGTGTGGGAACGGTCAGCCGCTGAAATGCCAGTGGACACACCCTCAGCAGCTTCGATGGACACGGTAAAGTTGGTGCCATGCGAAGAACCGTTGGCAGCCACCATCGGGCGCAGGCCCAATTCGCGGCAACGGGCTTCGGTCAATGTCAGGCAAATCAGGCCCCGGCCATATTTGGCCATAAAATTGATTGCTTCTGGCGTAACAAAATCGGCGGCCAACACAAGGTCGCCCTCGTTTTCACGGTCTTCTTCATCGACGAGAATGACCATGCGGCCCGCACGCATTTCTTCAACAATTTCGTTGATTGGACTAATTGACATGGCAGTGTAAGTTCTTGAGATTGATTTAATGGGCTCTATTGTAAGCCTTCAAGCGCCATTCACGCACGCACAGCAGTAGAAGGACTACTCCCCAAATCGAAAACCACAGGCGATTGCCCCACTTCGCAAAGAAGGTTTGCCCCAATCGACCCTCGATTTGCCCCGACCACACCAGTGCCTTTCCGGGATCGACCCGCAAAGCCCACTGCCCATGCTCGTTCACAAAGCCAGACATCCCCGTGTTGGTCACCCTTAATCCAGGCTTACGGTGCTCGGCAGACCGGGTTCGACCCATTTGCGCGTGCTGATCAAGTGCCCAGGATTGACCAAACCAGGCCAGGTTACTTAAATTCACAAACAGCGTTGGCTCTTGCGTGGAATTGGCGACCAAACCTGCAAACTCCCCACTGAAAATGTCTTCGTAACACACTGTAGATGCCAAGGCATTGCCATCGACCAAGAAGGGCTTCAGTGGGCCCGAGCCTGAAGTGAACTCGCCCATGGGCATGTTCAACATGGCAACAAACCACTTGAAACCCAATGGAATGAATTCACCAAAAGGCACCAAATGCCGTTTGTCGTGCCGTATTTTGGGCACCTCCAGGTCATTCAGCGCCTCATCGCCTTGAAACATAACAATTGAATTGAAATACCGTGAACCCTCTTGAATTGCAGACCCCATAACCACAGCTGTTTCCCCCGGAGTGGCAAAGTCACGAAATGTAGTTCGCCATTCCTCGGGGGTGTCGGTCCACACCAAAGGATTGACTGTTTCCGGAAACACAAGCAATCCACCGCCTTGCTGGGCCAACTCATGCTTGGCCGTGTCGCCAAGGGCAAAGGTTTTTTGCATGTTCGACACAATCAATTCGGGATCAAACTTGATACTTTGATCCACATTGGTTTGCACCCCCACCACCGTCAACGGACCTGCACTTTGGGTTGTCACCGGTAACTGCACCAATACCAGCGCAGCGACCAGCACAGAGGACGCGGCCAAGGCCAAACCACTGCGGCGCGTAAGCACAAATGACACTAGCAAATGCCCAATCAGCATGAGAACAAACAAGCTGCCGTAGCTGCCGAGCCACGGTAACAAATTGGTAAATGGAGAATCGACCAAGGCATCGCCCAAACCCAACCAGGCAAAACCAGTCATGAAGGTACCCCGGGCCCACTCAAAGAAGGTCCACAACGCAGCCCACAACAACGCATTAAACACTTCCCCGGTTGGGGATGCTGCATTGGTGGACATAAATCGGTTGTAGAACCACAGCGCCAAGGCAGGAAAAAGTGCCAAATACAGGGTAAACGCTGCGATAGCCGCCCAGGCCAGCAACGATGGCAAGCCACCATAAGTATGCAGACTGATATGCAACCAGGAAACACCAACCCCATAAGCCGACCAGCCAAATGCCAAACCTGTTAGCCAGGGCCGACGTGTTTTAAGTGCAACAAATGGCAACACCGCAAGCAACAGCAGCCCTAGCCACCACAATGAAATCGGGGCAAACGACAACGCCCAAGGCGCTCCCAAAAGTGCGCCTGCAAAAAAGGAGTACATCAAGTGGGCCTGTCGGAGTCGGAATTTTCAGCGGATGGGTTGGAATCAAGGGTGTCTGGAGCAGGTTCTATTTTTTGAACTCGAAGCAAATGCACCTGCCTTGCATCTGCACGCAACACCTCGAAGCGGAAAGGTGGCGACTCAACCACGTCGCCACGCACTGGCAAACGCGCCAAGTGGTCGGTCAACAGTCCGCCCAATGTATCCGCATGTTCGTTTGAAAAAGTCGTTCCAAATGTTTCATTGAACTGCTCAATCGTGGTCAGGGCTTTGACGCGATACACACCAAGCTGATCGCCGCCCAGGCTCACAATATTGTCGGCTTCTTCATCGAAATCGTATTCGTCTTCAATGTCACCCACAATTTGCTCAAGCACGTCTTCGATGGTCAGCAAGCCAGCCACCCCACCGTATTCATCGACCACCAAGGCAATGTGATTGCGGTTCAGGCGGAAATCATGAAGCAGCACATTCAAGCGCTTGCTTTCGGGAATGAACACCGCCGGGCGCAGCATGTCGCGCAAATTGACCTCAGAATCAGCATGAATGCGCAGAAGATCTTTGGCCAACAACACACCAATCACATTGTCGCGCTCGCCTTCATAGACCGGAAAACGCGAGTGAGCCTTTTCTACCGCAAAAGCGACGATTTGATCGATGGAATCTTCGGCGTTGATGGCGTCCATTTGAGCGCGGGGCACCATGATGTCGCCTGCGGAAAGGTCGCTAACCTGCATGACGCCTTCAATCATTGAAAGCGCATCGGCGTCCAGCAGGTTTCTTTCATGAGCCTGCTGAAGGACTTCCAGCAACTGCTCTCTGTCCTCTGGCTCTCGAAGTAGCAGTGAAGACAAACGTTCTAGCAGGCCCCGCTCTTTTTTACTGGGGACCTGCAACGGACTCGATTCTGACATGGGGGAGGATAAACCTCTGCAAACAATAACGGCTCAAGGATAACCGAAAAAAATGACGGATATCAGGCAGCCGTGATTGGCACCAGTCCACGCAAGGAGTTGGGATAGGCCTCCACAATGTCCAACTCAACGATTTGCCCCACCATGCGGGGATTTCCGGCAAAGTTGACCACCCGGTTGTTCTCGGTACGGCCAGCCAATTCAGCAGGGTCTTTTTTGGAAGGTCCCTCCACCAACACCTTCTGGCGCGTGCCCAGCATGGACTTGCTGATGCTGGTGGCGTGGTCTTGAATTGTTTTCTGTAGACGGGCCAAACGCTTGAGCTTGGTGATCTGGTCGACACCGTCTTCCAGATCAGCGGCAGGCGTGCCCGGCCGAGGGCTGTAAACAAAGGAAAAAGAGGTATCGAAACCCACGGAGTTGATCAAATCCATGGTTTTCTCGAAGTCAGCTTCAGTTTCGCCGGGAAAGCCTACGATGAAATCGGAAGACATGGAGATATTGGGGCGAATTTCACGCAGCTTGCGAATAATTGACTTGTACTCGAGTGCGGTGTAACCGCGCTTCATGGCAGCCAAAATGCGGTCGGAACCCGCTTGAACCGGCAAATGAAGGTGATCCACAAGCTTGGGAAGCTTGGCATATGATTCGATTAAGCGCGGACCAAACTCTTTGGGATGCGAGGTGGTAAAACGAATACGCTCAATGCCTGGCACCTCAGACACATATTCCAACAGCAGGGCAAAGTCGGCAATTTCAGCAGTTTCACCCATTTTGCCGCGGTAGGCATTCACGTTTTGCCCCAACAAATTGATCTCTCGCACACCTTGATCTGCCAAGTCAGCAATTTCCATGAGCACATCGTCGAAAGGGCGGGAAATTTCTTCGCCGCGTGTGTAAGGCACCACGCAGAAACTACAGTACTTGCTGCAACCTTCCATAATGGAAACAAAGGCTGTGGCACCGGTGTTTTTGGCCAAGGGCAGGTTGTCGAATTTTTCGATTTCAGGAAAGGAAATATCAACCTGGGGCCTGTGAGTGTCCCTACGCTGCTTGATCAGTTGCGGCAAGCGATGCAGGGTTTGGGGACCAAATACCACATCCACATAAGGTGCGCGCTCAACGATCGCCCTGCCTTCCTGACTGGCCACACAGCCACCCACCCCAATAATGAGGTTGGGATTGGATTTTTTCAGGTGCTTGACTCGACCAAGATCGCTGAATACTTTTTCCTGCGCTTTTTCACGTACCGAACAGGTATTGAACAAAATAATGTCCGCATCATCGGGGGTATTGGTCCGCTCCAACCCATCAGAGACGCCCAGCACATCGGCCATTTTGTCGGAGTCGTACTCGTTCATCTGGCAGCCAAAGGTTTTGATGAAGAGTTTTTTCTTGGAAGTCATGGTTTGCCTAAAATATGCCACCATGAAGCAGACCTGCTTCAGAACAGAAACAGGAGCCAACACGGGGACGTTGTAAATCGTTGCGCGTTGCCGCGGATTTTACGTGTATCCCTTGCTAAAATGAAGACTTCGTTGAAAAAACACAGGATTGGTGCGTAGTAATGCCAAATCAACCCCCACGCTTTCCCGGTTTTCCGGGTTTGCCTGCACTTCCGAAACTCCCCTCTGTGGATGCAGTGCTCAGTGAAGTCGACAAAGCCCTGAAAACACTCGCAGCCACACCCGTGGCACAGCGCCCAAACCCCGCCGGGCAAAATCTGCGTGCCGAGCAATTAAGCGACGCAGAAAAAGAACAAGTCATTGGTTTGATGCGCGTCAACCATGTTGGCGAAATTTGCGCGCAAGCGCTTTACCAGGCGCAGGCCTTGGCCAGCAAAGATCCTGAAAAGAAAGCCCTGTTCGATCACGCGGCCAAAGAAGAAGCAGACCACTTGGCCTGGACGCAGGAAAGGCTTGACCAATTGGGCGCGCGCCCCAGTCTGTTGAACCCATTCTGGTACGGCGGCGCGTTTGCCTTGGGGTTTGTAGCGGGCACCTTGGGCGACAAGGTGAGCTTGGGTTTCATGGCTGAAACCGAGAAACAGGTTGAAAAACACCTGAATGACCACTTGGGCAGGTTGCCTGCAGGCGATCAGCAATCACGGGCAATTCTGGAACAAATGCGCCAGGATGAAATTGAGCACGGGCAAACTGCCATTGACCAGGGCGCCAACAATTTGCCCATGCCTGTAAAACTGGCCATGACCGCCATGTCAAAGGTCATGACCACACTTGCGCAGAAAATTTAATCTTCAATAATTTCGTGCGTGAACACCAGTTCAGCCGTTTTGCCCAGCATGGCAGAGGCTGAACAATACTTCTCGTGCGACAACTTGATGGCCCGATCAACCAGATTGGGCTTTAACCCCCTGCCGATCACTTGAAAGTGAAAATTGATCCGGGTAAACACCTTGGGGGCTTCTTCAGCGCGCTCTGCACTCATTTTCACCTTGCAGTCGCGAATGTCTTGTCCGCTTTTGCGAAGTATCAACACCACGTCGTAAGCCGTACATGCACCAGTGCCCGCCAACACCACTTCCATGGGACGCGGAGCCAGGTTATTGCCCCCGCCATCTGGCGCTCCGTCCATACACAACATATGACCACTGCCGGTTGTGGCCACAAATGACATGCCGGGCAACCCGGACCAGCTAACTTCGGCTTCCATAAAGCTCCTTATTTATGATTAATCACTCATTATGCATTGCACAATATTTGGTGAAGAGAAGTTGAAAAACTGCTCTATTTTATTAGATTGAATTAACAAATAACTATTCAGTCACTAGTTTTAAATACAAGCTATTGTTTTTGTTGGCATTTTTTAAACCACTTTTAAATTGTGGAATAAGTTGCTTTTTTCGGACAACAAAAACAGACTCTTGCGCCGCAACAGAAATGTCTCTAGAATTCAAATTGTAGTCACTTGAATGAACCACGAAACATCAATCGCAGAGTTTCTTTCACAGTGCAAAGTTGTCTCCTCCACCCTCCTCCTTTGGTGGATTAAACCCAAGCACTTCACAGTGCTTGGGTTTTTTTTTATCCAACACTCAAAAAAGTTTAACCGAAAGCAAAAAACTTTGCTAAAATCGCGGGTTACCTGTTGGGAGAGCCCTTCGGCTGCCGACCTGCATATTAATTGTGGGCTGCATGTACAAGTAGGGAGACAGGTAAAAAGCACTTTTTTATCTTTAAGGAAAAATCATGAAAACCTACTCAGCGAAACCCGGTGAGGTTAAACAAGAGTGGTTTGTGATCGACGGCACCGACAAGGTGTTGGGACGTGTAGCCAGTGAAGTTGCACGCCGCCTCCGTGGTAAACACAAACCTGAGTTCACACCGCACATCGACACAGGCGACTTCATTGTTGTTGTAAACGCCGGTAAATTGCGTGTTACAGGCACCAAAGGCCTGAACAAAAAGTATTTCCGTCACTCTGGTTACCCAGGCGGTATTTACGAAACAAACTTTGACAAGATGCAAGAACGCTTCCCCGGCCGCGCGCTGGAGAAAGCAGTGAAAGGCATGTTGCCAAAAGGTCCTCTGGGCTATGCGATGATCAAGAAGTTGAAGATCTACGCAGAAGCAGAGCACCCGCATTCCGCACAACAACCCAAGCCACTTGAAATCTGAGGTGAACCATGATTGGTGAATACAATTACGGAACCGGTCGCCGCAAAAGCTCAGTGGCCCGTGTTTTTATCAAAAAAGGTACTGGCCAGTTCATCGTGAACGGCAAGCCTTTGACTGAATACTTTTCTCGCGAAACAGGCCAAATGGTTGCACGTCAACCTTTGGTATTGACCGAGAACGTTGAAACTTTCGACATCAAAGTCAACGTGCGCGGCGGCGGCGAAACTGGCCAAGCTGGTGCAGTTCGTCACGGCCTGACTCGCGCTTTGATCGACTTCGACGCAGAACTGAAGCCAACCCTGTCCAAAGCAGGCCTGGTGACTCGCGATGCACGTGAAGTTGAACGTAAGAAAGTGGGTCTGCGTGGCGCTCGTCGTCGCAAACAGTTCTCCAAGCGATAAAACAAGCGTTAATAATCAAAGTACGCTTACACCCAGCAGCCCTCCCAGCTGGGTTACAATCGAAAGCCGCACAAATGTGCGGCTTTTTTTCTTTTCAGCACAAGGATTAGTCATGATCAAGGTAGGCATTGTCGGCGGAACCGGTTACACAGGCTCTGAACTTCTTCGCCTGTTGGCCCTGCATCCGCAGACCGAACTGAAAGCAATCACATCGCGCGGCGAAGTGGGCCAACCTGTGGCCGACATGTTCCCTGCCCTGCGCAAGCGCGTGAACATCGCTTTTACAGAGCCTAAGTTTGAATCACTGAAAGATTGTGACGTGGTGTTTTTCGCCACACCCCATGGCGTGGCCATGGCCCAGTCCGCTGAACTGGTGAACGCTGGCATTCGTGTCATCGACCTGGGCGCAGATTTTCGCCTGAAAAATACCGCTGAATTTGAAAAGTGGTACGGCATGCCACACTCTGAACCCGAACTACTCAGCCAAGCCTGTTATGGCCTGGTGGAGTCGGCCCGCACTGAACTCAAGAAAGCCAAACTGGTGGGTCTGGCAGGTTGCTACCCCACTGCCGTGCAATTGGCCTTGAAGCCACTCCTTGCTGCGGATACGCCATTGATCGACGAAAGCAGCATTGTGGCCGATTGCAAATCGGGCGTTTCCGGTGCTGGGCGCAAAGCCACGGTAGGCTCTTTGTTCTCGGAGGCTGCTGAAAGTTTTAAAGCCTACGGAGTAAGCGGCCACCGCCACTTGCCAGAAATTGAACAAGGCCTGGAATTGATCTCGGGCCGGAAAACCCAGATTACTTTCACCCCCCACTTGGTGCCCATGGTGCGCGGTATTTTGGCAACCACGTACGTGAAACTGAACGAACAGGGCAAAAACACCGACATTCAGGCACTTTACGAGCAGCACTATGCCAAAGAGTACTTTGTGGATGTGATGCCAAAGGGCTCCCTCCCAGAAACCAAGTCAGTGCGCGGCTCAAACTTTGTGCGCATTGCCTTGCATCGCCCGCAAGGCCGCGACACCCTGGTCATTGTTTCAGTGATCGACAACTTGGTGAAAGGTGCAGCAGGCCAGGCCGTTCAGGCCATGAATGCGATGTTTGACCTGCCCGAACACATGGGCCTGGAACAGCTGCCGCTGTCGCCTTAATAACCAGGATTTCGTAGTTTGAACCCAAAAAAAACACATCATTCACGTCGAACACTGCTTCCAGGAGTTAAACGATCCTCCAGGTTTGCATTCGCTTATGGCCTGCTGCTGGGCCTTGTCATTTTGGGCGCATGCGCAGCCTATGCGCTCTGGGGCCCCAAAGGCAACGTTATACAGGGCTTGTTTTCTACGCAGGAAATCGAAGTGTTGAATGCTCAACTTGCTGAGCTTCAAACCAAAACCATCGAGATGCAGGAAGATATTTCACGTACCAATGAGCTGGTGAAACTGGACAAGGAGGCGCGCAGCAAGTTGAATTTGCTGATCAGCAACCTGGAATCAGAAAATGCGAAATTAAAAGAGGACTTGGCGTTTTTTGAAGGTTTTATTCCGGGCAGCCTCCAGGGAGCTATTTCATTAAAGCGTTTGCAAGTGAACAAGGACACGGTTCCTGGTCAATACCGCTACAAGGCACTCGTGATTCAGGGTAGCCAGCGCCCGGAGATTACCCTGAATGTGCAGGTCTTGATTAAAGTGTTGAACAAAGACGGATCCAGTGTCATAGTTTTACCGAACGCAGCGTCTTCAGAAGATCCCCAGTTCAAAATCACACTGACCCGTTTTTCAAGGGTATCGGGCATGTTTTCCCTTCCGGAAGACAGCAAGCTGCAAAGCGTAGAAATGAGAATTCTGGATGCGGGTGCCATTCGCGCCCAATCAACTATCAAACTGTGAAGGGGTTTACACATGTTTTCGAAGAAAAATACAAAGCGACTGCTGCCCATTCAAAGTTTGGTTGGTGCCGACATGGTGCTCAAAGGGGATTTGCACTTCAAAGGCGGCCTGCGCATTGACGGCGAGGTAGATGGCAACGTGGTGGCCGATGAAAGCTCACAATCACTTTTGGTCATTTCCGAGACCGGCAAAGTGCGTGGTAGCGTGCGCGTGGGCCATGTGGTGGTCAGCGGTCTGATCGAGGGCCCGATAGAAGCCAATCAGCTTCTGGAACTTCACCCTTCCGCAAATGTCTCAGGTGACGTAAGATATAGGGCATTAGAGATGCATCCAGGTGCTGTTGTTGATGGCACCTTGCATCACGAAAATGAAGCAGTGGTGCCAAGCAAGCTGGCATTGGCATCAAGCAAGTAAAATCCAGCACATAGGCAGGACATGATGGAAGTAACTACGACAGAACAACCCAGCGTATTGGTCTTCACCGATTCAGCAGCAGCCAAAGTGCGCGATCTGATCAATGAAGAAGGCAACCCCAACTTGAAGTTGCGCGTATTCGTGCAGGGTGGTGGATGCTCTGGTTTCCAATACGGTTTTACCTTTGATGAAGACGTGAACGAAGACGACACCGCTTTGGACAAAGGCGGAGTGACTCTTCTGATCGATTCAATGAGCTACCAGTATTTGACTGGTGCGGAAATTGACTACAAAGAAGACATCAACGGCGCACAATTCGTGATTAAGAACCCAAATGCCACAACAACCTGTGGCTGCGGATCCTCTTTCTCGGTGTAAACCGGAAGCGGGCTGGCATTCACCCCAGACCTGATCGAAAAACCCACCCTAGGGTGGGTTTTTTATTGGTAAAACAGATACATTCCATTGTCTCCACTGCTTCTTTTTCCTGATTTCGCCATTATCGCGCTGGGCTACTTGCTACGTCGCTTCTGGATGGCACCTGCAGCTTGGGTCACCATTGAAAAACTGGTGTATTTCGTGCTGTTTCCTTGTTTGCTGTTTTTCTCGGTGGTATCGAGCAATTTCAACGTGAGCACCGTGGGCTCATTTGCATTGGGCGGCCCCGCAGTTATTTTCGCTTCATTTTTGCTTGGGTGGCTGGGTCTGCTGGTCAGCAAAATGGGACGGGTGGATTTTGCGTCGGGCCTGCAAACCGCTTACCGGTTTAATTCTTACATCGGCTTGGCCCTGGCAAGTCGCCTGGGCGGGCAATCAGCTGTCGCGAATATCGCCATTTTGCTGGCCCTTGGTGTGCCACTGTGCAATGTGCTGGCTGTTGGCACCATGAGCAAGGGTGGGCGATTTACCGCCTTCCTTGAAATCTTGAAGAACCCACTCATTATTGGCACCAGCCTGGGCATTGCCGCCAAACTGCTGGGTGTTCAGGTGCCAGAACCCATGATGCTGACACTGGAACGGCTTGCACAAGCCGCCGTGTCACTGGGTTTGCTGGCAGTGGGATCGGGGTTGGTGTTTTCCGGTTTGAAGGGAAATTGGGCCGTGTCTATTTGGTGGCTATTCATCAAACTGATGGTCTCGCCGCTGCTTGCCATGTTGTACGCACACTTCATGAATTTGCCAGAAGAACAGGCTGTTGTGCTGCTGGTGTTTTCCGCCATTCCATCGGCATCCAGTGCCTATATTCTGGCAGCAAGAATGGGCGGAAATGCACCGTTGGTGGCCTGCCTTATTTCCATGTCGACCGTGGGGGCTGCAATGACCCTACCGTTGGTATTTGCCCTTGCGCAGCGTTTTCCGCTGTAATCAGACCAAGCACACGCGACCTTTCAGGGCAACAATGCCTCGATCTGCCTGTGTATCCAGGGTTTAACTGACTCAAGCCAATCAGCTTGCAGTGGATCTACCACCTCTTTGTTGGCTGTTGAACGCAGCCAGGTGATTTGCCGCTTGGCCAATTGTCGGGTGGCTGCAATTCCGCGGTCTATCATGTCTTGCCGGGTACAGTGGCCGTGCAAGTGTTCCCACACCTGCCGGTACCCCACGCAGCGCATGGAAGGCATGCTTTCGTCCAACACATAATTGTGCCGAAGCTCAATGAGCTCTTCAACAAGCCCCTGATCCAGCATGGTGAGAAAACGCGATTCAATGCGCTTGTGCAACACAGCCCGGTCAGAGGGCTCAATCGCCAGCGTGGGAATGCGTAAATCAGCCTGTTGGTCTCGCTGATGAAAACTTGACAGAGGTTGACCTGTAATTTGAAAGACCTCGAGCGCACGTTGCAATCGCTGAGAGTCATTGGGCTTCAAACGTTGGGCCGTGGCGGGATCTACCTCAGCAAGGCGGGCGTGAATGGCAGGCCAGCCTTCTTGCAGGGCCTGTTGCTCAATGGCCTGCCGAATTTCAGCGTTGGCGACAGGAAGATCGTCCATGCCACTGACCAGTGTTTTGTAATACATCATGGTTCCGCCCAAAATAACGGGCACTTTGCCCCGAGCGCGTATGTCGGCGATCAGTGCATGGCATTGAATGACGAATTCGGCCGCACTAAAGGTGTCGCTGGGCGTGATGATGTCGATTAAATGGTGGGGCACCAAGGCCAATTCCTGGGGCGTCGGCTTGGCAGTGCCTATATTCATGTCGCGAAACACCAACGCAGAATCGAGACTGATAATTTCGATCGGAAAACCTTGATCGGCCATCCAAAGGCCCAACGCCGATTTTCCCGATGCGGTTGGCCCGAGTACAGCCAAAGCGGGAATGGAAGCTGTGCTTGCGGGAGTCATGGTGCTGCTCACTGACCGCGCAAGAACCATTTGTCCATTTCAGACAAACTGAAGTGGCGCCAAGTGGGTCTGCCATGATTGCATTGGTCCGAGCGCTCGGTTCGTTCCATGGAACGCAAGAGCGCATTCATCTCGGGTATGGTGAGCTTGCGATTGGCACGCACGGCTGTGTGGCAGGCGAGCCCCGCCAACCATTCGTTGCGCTGGCGTTCAAGCACATGGGCTACGCCATACAGCTGCAGGTCCTCAAGCCACTGTTGCAGCAACGCTGACAAATCCTGGCCCGCCAACATGGAGGGCACGGCACGCACGGCAATTTCTTGCGTTGAAATCAGGCTCAACCTGAACCCGAGCTTTTCCCATAGGTGTTGCCCATTGTCGACCTCGCTGGCCAGGCGTGGATCAATTTGAACCAACAAAGGCACCAGTAACTCTTGAGATGAAATGGTTTGTTGATTGTCGAGCGCATTCTTGAACTGCTCATACAACACCCGCTCGTGGGCTGCGTGCATGTCAACCACCACCATGCCATCCGTGCGCAAAGCAAGAATATAAATGCCATGCACCTGTGCAATCGCCTGCCCCAAATATTCCGCATCTTCAGCGGTGCGAGGTGGCTCTGCCTGTGGCTCTTTGGGTTGTGCGGTGATCTGTACAGGCCGGGGTGCCGGTTCAAGTGGGCGATACGCCTGAATGTAGTCAGCCAGCTCCTCGCGCAAGAAAGGGAGCGCTGCGCTTTTGGCCTGAACCTGCACCACGGGGGCTGAGCCCGTGGACGAACGCCACACATTGCTGCTGACTGGGGTCGACGCAGCGACCTGATCGGCACTGGCAGGCGAATCGCTAAGTGGCACTACTGCCCTGGACGGTGCGAGGCAGGCCTGAATCGAATGACGTACCCATTGGTGTACCGCCCGGGCATTTCTAAAACGCACCTCGGTTTTTGCAGGGTGTACATTCACATCCACTTCATTGGCGGGAAGGTTTAAAAAGAGTACGAACGATGGAAACTTGTCCCCATGCAACACGTCTTCGTAAGCTGATCTCACCGCATGGTTGATCAACTTGTCTTTCACAAAACGGCCATTCACATAGAAAAACTGCATGTCGCCCTTGCCACGGGCCGCGTCGGGCAAACCCACTGCACCATGTAGTTGCATGTCGGCAGCGTGCACATCGATTGGTTTTGAAGCGCCGTTGGCCATGGCTTCCAGAATACTGAAGACCCGCGCGCTCCAGCTGCTTTCCTGAAAGCGGCTTTGAAGTTTGCCATCCCGATACACCAGCCAAGTGACTGCTGGATTGGCGAGTGCCATGCGTTTGACAACGTCCAGGCAATGAAAAAACTCGGTTTGCTCCGTTTTCAGGAATTTACGACGGGCTGGCGTACTGAAATACAGCGATTGCACATCAACCGTGGTCCCGGGACTGGCGGCAGAGGGCTCAAGCAACCACTGCCCGGATTGATTGCTGATGCTATAGGCGCTGTCTTGATGCTTTGGATAACTGCTTAAAGTGAACTGACTCACAGAGGCAATTGAGGCCAAAGCTTCTCCGCGAAAGCCCAGGCTCATCACGCTTTCAAGTTCATTGAGCGATTGGATTTTTGAAGTTGCATGGCGTGTAACCGCCAACTCCAATTCGTCTTGCGGGATGCCTTTGCCGTTGTCTTGAATACAAATTCTTTGAATACCACCGCCATCGATGCGAACGGTAATTTCAGATGCACCGGCGTCCAATGCATTTTCAAGAAGCTCTTTGACCACCGACGCAGGGCGATCAACCACTTCGCCAGCGGCAATTTGGCTGATCAAGACATCGGGCAACAGGGATATGGGGCGATGGTTCATGCGCCCATTATAAGTGCCAGCAAGCCGGGTTTAAGTGAGTGGAGTGCGCGCTACTGGAGGGTTCTTGGCAAAGTAATTGGCAATGCCCTTGGCGATTGCTTCCGCCAATTCTTGCTGATGCACCGAATTGGCCAACTTTTTTTCCTCTTCCGGATTGCTGATGAATGCTGTTTCAATCAGGATGGAAGGAATATCAGGCGCTTTCAGCACTGCGAAACCAGCTTGCTCAACACGGGGCTTGTGCAAGCGATTGACCTTACCCAGGTTACCCAGTACTGCGTCGCCCAGCTTCAGGCTGTCATTGATTTGGGCCGTGGTGGACAAATCGAGCAAAACCCTTGCCAATTGCGCATCGGTGCCTTTGATGTTCACGCCACCAATCAAATCAGAGGCATTTTCCTTGTTGGCAATCCATTTGGCGGCTGTACTTGAGGCGCCCCGCTCGGACAGGACGTAGACCGATGAGCCGCCCGCAGTGGGACGAATGAAAGCATCGGCATGCACCGATACAAACAGGTCCGCATTTACGCTTCGGGCCTTTTGCACGCGTGTGTTCAAGGGCACAAAAAAGTCACCGTTGCGAGTCAGCATGGCACGCATGCCAGGCATTTTGTCAATTTCTGCTTTCAGCTTTTTACTGATCGCCAACACCACATTTTTTTCGTAGGTGCCGCCTTTTCCAACTGCGCCAGGGTCTTCACCACCATGCCCGGGATCAATTGCAACAGTCACCATACGCTTCAATTCAGGTACGGTTTTTTGCTCAACTGGCGCATTGGGCTGAGCCTTGGCAACTTCTGTTTTGCTGGAGTTTTTGTCAGGCAACGCACCATCTAGCTTTAACTTGCCGTTTGTTTCCGATTCAGCCAAACGCAAGGCACGAGAAATCTCATCTTCCCGCATGGCGGGGTCGTCAGACTTCTGAAGCAAAGCCAACAAAGGGTCAGCTGGATTTTTCGGGTAAAAATCGACCACAAACCGATTTTTGTACTCTGCAATCGGATCAATGGTGAAAATCTCGGGTTTGACTTCCGCTTTCAGATCAAATACCAGTCGGACAGTGTTCGCATCGTATTGTCCAACACGAATTTGCTGAACATAAGGGTCATCCGGATGAAGGCGACTTGTCAGATCTTTCAGTGTGCTGTCCAGCCGCATGTCGAGCAGGTCGATTACCATGCGCCAGGGGTTTTCAATCAGGAAATGTTTGTACTTGATGGCGCCGGCGTGCTCGAGCGTGACCCGTGTGTATTCATCGGCGGGCCACAGGCGCACATCGACAAACTTCACCTGGTCGGCAGCCAATGCGCCCACAGGAATCAGTTTCAGGAGCATTCCTGCTCCAACAGTTTTCAACAAGTCGCGACGCGAATTCATAGGCTATTGTTGTTCGTTCAGTTTTTCTACCAAATGCTGCCCATTGATCGACAGGGCCTTCACCTCGATGCGTCGTCCCGTTGTTTCCGGGCTCGCTTGCTGGTGATAACTCAATTGAATTTCAAGATCGGCTTGGGGAAGTAGACCACCTGCTTTCTCTGGCCATTCGACCAAACAAATGGCGTTTTCCTCAAAATAATCTCTAAATCCAGATTCTTCCCATTCATTCTGATCGAAGAATCGATAAAAATCAAAGTGATACACAGAATAATTCGAGAAATTGTAAGGTTCTACCAACGCATAGCTTGGGCTTTTCACCGCACCTTGCACACCCAAAGCCCGCAAAAAAGCCCGCACCAAAGCGGTTTTACCTGCGCCCAACGGGCCGGAAAGATAGACGCGAAGCGGTGCTTGTGCAAGTTTGGCCAGCTTTTCCCCTACACTGTGGGTTGCGGCGTCGTCGGGTAAATAGCGGGTAAAAGTTTTCATGCAGGCTCATCAAGAACAAGAGAACTGGGCATTGTTACAGCGTGTGGCCAAAAAGCAGGGCTTGGGCTGCATGGGTGTAAGCGACACCAATTTGCAGGCCTGTGAACCACACTTGCAAGCCTGGCTTAACCAAGGCATGCATGGCGAAATGGCCTACATGGAGCGCCACGGACTGAATCGCCTGAATGCAGACACCCTGTTTCCCGGTGCGATTCGAATCGTATCACTGCGCGTGCCCTACGTACCTGAAACAACGCTGAACCAACCCGATGCGGCGACATTCAGCGAAAAAACCCTGAGTGAGATTGAAGCACGGGACAAGCCCTATGTCAGTTTGTATGCCCGGGGGCGGGATTACCACAAAGTAATTCGCCAACAATTAAAACGATTCGCCGACGCAGTGAATGCGGAAGTACAAGGCTTCGGATTTCGTGTGGCTGTGGACAGTGCCCCCACAGCCGAAGTAGAAATTGCGCGCAAAGCAGGCTTGGGCTGGCGCGGCAAACACACCTTGTTGATTCACCCCGATGAAGGCTCGCTATTTTTTCTGGGCGAGGTGTTCACCAACATGCCCTTGCCCCTAAGCGGCGAATTTGGAAAAAACCACTGCGGCACCTGCAACAGCTGCATGACAGCCTGCCCCACCAACGCGATCGTGAAACCCTATCAGGTTGATGCCCGGCTTTGCATTTCTTACCTGACCATTGAACACGACAGCGAAATACCCCTTGAACTACGCCCGCTTGTTGGTACCCGAATATACGGTTGTGACGACTGCCAACTGGCCTGCCCGTGGAATAAATTTGCCAAACCGGCAGAGTACGCCGACTTCAATCCGCGAGAGGAATTCGATCAGCCTGACTGGTTTGAAATGATGCGGTGGACCGAAGCCGAGTTTTTAAAGCGAACCGAGGGCAGCGCCATTCGGCGAATCGGTTACAAACGGTTCAGGAGGAATTTGGCCGTGGCCGCGGGAAATAGCGTTGGCGTTGTCGGCATGCGTGAATCGCTGCTTGAAATGCGTTCAAGCGCCGATGCATTCCTGAAGGAACACATCGACTGGGCTTTGTCCCGTCTGGCTTAGCGTCTAACGATGGTGTGTGCTTCACCTTCCACACGCGGGCGGACAACACCCACCTGATAAACATTCTCGCCCGCAGCGCTCAACAAATCCATTGCAGCCTTGGCCTGCTCAGCTGGCAACACCACGACCATGCCAATGCCGCAGTTGAACACACGATTCATTTCATCAAACGGCACCTGGCCGTTTTCTTGTAGCCACTTGAACAATTCAGTTTCTGGCCAGGTACCGCGATCCAGCTCAGCCACCAGGTTGTCTGGCAACACACGTGGAATATTTTCAACCAGTCCACCGCCAGTGATGTGCGCCAGCGCGTGAACAGGCACTTTCTTGATCAACTCAAGCACAGGCTTTACGTACATGCGCGTGGGCGCCATGATGGCTTCACGCAAGGGCATGCCGTCGCACATCTGGTTCAAATCGGGCTGTGCACGTTCCAGGATTTTGCGCACCAAAGAAAAACCATTGGAGTGAATGCCATTGGAAGCCAGACCCAAAATAACATCGCCCGCTTTTACCTTGCTGGCATCCAGAATTTCAGACTTTTCAACAATACCCACAGCGAAACCCGCCAGATCGTATTCGCCATCGGGATACATGCCCGGCATTTCGGCTGTTTCACCACCAATCAGCGCACAACCGGCTTGTTCGCAACCGTAAGCAATACCACCCACTACGCTGGCTGCTGTTTTTACATCAAGCTTTCCACAGGCAAAGTAGTCAAGAAAGTAAAGGGGCTCAGCGCCTTGAACCAAGATGTCGTTGGCGCTCATGGCCACCAAATCAATGCCCACGGTGTTGTGAATATTCCATTCAAAAGCCAGGCGCAATTTGGTGCCCACACCATCGGTACCGGAAACCAGCACTGGCTCCTTGTAACCTTTGGGCACCTCGAACATGGCACCAAAACCGCCAATACCAGCCAATACGCCAGGGCGCATGGTGCGTTTGGCCAAGGGCTTGATTGCATCAACCAGATCATCACCGGCTTGCATGTCGACGCCGGCGTCTTTGTAGGTCAAGGGAGAATTCATTGAAATTCGGTCCGAAAAATTGTGGAGCTGGGTTGCTTGCTTCAGGTTTGTGGCCACAAGCGCGAGTGGGTGTATTTTAACCGAGACAAGGCGTAAAAAGTGCTATTCAAGGGTATTATTGGGAGCTGCTCGATTCCCCCCGCTTTGGCAATGCCCATGCAACAGTTGCTTCTCGATGTGTTCACGCCACCCAGGCCCACTCTGTCCAATTTTCTGATCGGACAAAATGGACAGCTTGTGCACGAATTGCGAGAACTGATTAATTTGAAAGGGACAAGTCCGTTTATTTATATTTACGGACCGTCCGGTTGCGGAAAAAGCCATCTGCTGCGGGGCGTGGCAAGCCAGTTGGGCGTGAATGTATTTGCGGGCAGCAATCGCTTTGTTTTTCGGCCCGACGAGCAGGCACTGATCATTGACAACATTGACCGACTAACGCCCTATTCACAGGTGCAGTTGTTCAATGCTTTCAATTCAAGCATGGCAGAGCGCAAACCCGGTAAAATCGTGTTGGCGGGTGAGCACCCCACAACAGAGTTAAAGCTGCGCGACGATTTGCGCACACGCATTGAGGCAGGCTTGTGCCTGCGTGTGCAACCATTGAGCGACCAGGAAAAACACGAAGCACTGCAAGCCATGGCAAGATCACGGGGCCTGCAACTTAGCGAAGAAGTGATTGAGTACGCGCTGCGCTATTTTCAGCGCGACATGGGTTCGCTGATGGCGGTAATGGACGGACTGGATCGCTTTTCCCTTGAACAACAAAAACCAGTCAGCGTGAATTTGCTGCGCCACTGGATGAAACGACGAGAAAGTCTGGTAATTCGAGAATATGAAACTCGCACTGTTTGACCTGGACAACACCCTGTTGCCCATTGACTCTGACCACGGATGGTCGCAATTTCTCATCAACAAAGGTGTACTGGATCGTGCCGATTTTGAGGCGCGTAACAATCAGTTTTTTGCGGATTACAAGGCGGGTACGCTGAACATCGACGAGTTTCTCGACTTTCAATTGCGCCCGCTACGCGACAACAAGCGCACACAACTGGCTGTTTGGCACAATGAATTCATGGCCGAAGTGATTCGACCCAATATGAAAGCCAGTGCCATTGAGTTGGTCAAGCGGCATCAAGCCGAGAACGCAGTGTGTGTCATCATTACTGCTACCAACAGCTTTATTACCCAACCCATTGCACAGGCATTCGGCATTGAAGCCTTGATTGCCACCGAACCTGAGCTGGTAAACGGAGAATACACTGGCAAAGTGGCTGGCTTGCCGAGCTTTCGGGAGGGCAAGGTAACACGCCTGAACGACTGGCTGGCGGAAAAAAACTGGACCATGGACAGCTTCGAGAGCAGCCACTTTTACAGTGACTCGATCAACGATCTGCCCCTTCTGGAATGCGTTTCCCACCCTGTGGCTGCAAACCCCGACAACAAACTGGCTGAAATTGCACAAGCTCGCGGCTGGCCTGTACTTGAGTTGTTTAAATGATAAAGAAACTTTTTAAACGAATGTTTTCCAAGCCTGCGACCCTGGGGCGAGAAGCTCCCAAACCTGCGGCGCATCTCAATATGGGTGAGTCGCGAAAAGTCAAAGCCAGCTATGGCGTGCACAAACCCAAGGTATGGGGTGTGGCCGAACACAAAATTGATCGCCGCCTGGTTAGCCACAATGCAATTCGCGTGTGCGAAACCTTGCAAAGCAAAGGCTACAAAGCATTTGTTGTTGGCGGCGCTGTTCGCGACTTGCTACTGGGCATGAGCCCGAAAGACTTCGACGTGGCCACCGATGCAAGCCCCGAACAAACCCAACGACTGTTTCGCCGTGCGCGGGTAATTGGGCGCAGATTTCAGATCGTGCACGTCATGTTCGGCCCGGAAACCATCGAAACCTCGACCTTTCGGGCATTGGCCAGTGCCAGCAACGAGAAAGATGAACATGGCAGAGTGCTGCGCGACAATGAGTTCGGTCGACAAGATGAAGACGCATCGCGCCGCGACTTCACAGTGAACGCCATGTATTACGACCCCAGCACTGAAACGGTGTGGGACTACCACCATGGCATGGAAGACCTGCGAGCCCGGGTTCTGCGCATGATTGGCGAGCCCAGCCTGCGCTATCGCGAAGACCCGGTGCGCATGCTTCGCGTGGTGCGATTTGCCGCCAAACTGAATTTTTCAATTGAACCAGCCACCTACGCGCCCATCGCGGAACTGGCGGATCTGTTGCGCAACGTGCCAGCTTCCCGATTGTTTGATGAAATGCTGAAGCTGCTGATGAGCGGTTCAGCCATGGCTTGCCTGAAAGGCTTGCGAGAAGCTGGCTTGCACCACGGTGTATTTCCGCTGCTCGATGCCATTCTGGAACATGAACGGGGCGAGCCCTTCTTGACCGAAGCCCTTGCACGCACCGACAAGCGAGTGAAGGAAGGCAAACCACTGAGCCCCGGCTTCCTGTTCGCCTGCCTGCTGTGGCATTTGGTGCTTGAAAACTGGGAAGAAAAACTTGAACAAGGCGAACTAAAATTCCCTGCCCTGTTTGCAGCGATGGATGATGTATTGGCCGAGCAAGCCGATCGCACCGCTATTCCGCGTCGCCTGACAGGCGATATGCGTGAAATTTGGGCATTTCAACCCCGTTTCGAAAAACGTGCAGGCAAAGCGCCATTCCGCATGCTTGAACAACAAAAATTCCGGGCATCGCTTGATTTTTACGAATTGCGCGCCATGGTTGGTGATGTAGATGCCGACACTGAACTTGCGCAATGGTGGCGCGAGTTCAGCGATGGCGATGTGAACAATCGCCAGAATATGCTGGATGCGCTGCGTGGCACCCCGGCGGGTACTGATGGGGCTGCCAAGAAAAAACGCCGCCGCAGAAAACCCAAGCCGGGTACCGGCGCAGCCAATGCAGGCGAAACCGGACAAGGACAGCAAGGGGAGTGAGCGACCCCATGAACACAACACCAAGCTATTTGGGCTTGGGGGGCAACCTGGGGCACCCCATGGCCCTGTTTGACGAGGTGGTCGATCATTTTCGTGCCCACCCGCTGGTGAACGCGGTCAAAGAGTCATCCAGGTTTGAAAGTGTGCCTGTCGATGCAAGTGGCCCAAACTATGTGAACTCCGTGCTGGAAATTCAATGGCTGGGCAGTGCCGAGCAACTGCTGCAATCGTGCATGGCACTTGAATCGAAGTTGGGGCGAGTTCGTACTACTCGCAATGCCCCCCGCCCTATTGATGTGGATGTGCTCTTGGTAGGCCATCAAACCGTTAATACATCACAATTAACGGTGCCGCATCCCCGCATGCACCTTCGACGCTTTGTACTGGAACCGCTGTTGCAGTTGAATCCCGACGTTCTTATCCCCGGCCTGGGCCCAGCCAAACACTACTTGCCCGCCACGCTGGACCAGATCGTCACGGTAATTTGAAGTTTTTTTCCAATACCTGCTTCACCCCTGCGCTACACTGAGGCCGCGCGTAAGCCACCCACCGGAGACTAAAACTTGTTGTCAGAAAAGTATCGCCATATCGTAATTGAAGGGCCCATTGGCGTGGGTAAAACCTCGCTGGCCCGACTGATTGCCCAGCGATTCCAGGCCGAGCTATTGCTTGAAAAGCCCGAAGACAATCCTTTCCTGGAGAAGTTCTATCAGGAGCCCGCGCGTTACGCACTGCCCACTCAATTGTTTTTCCTTTTCCAGCGTATTGGTCAGCTGCGGGACTTAACCCAGCGAGACTTTTTTGAGAACATGGTGATAAGCGACTTTTTACTGGAAAAAGACCGCATGTTTGCCAGCCTCACGCTGGACGAAGAAGAACTGAAGCTGTATCAGCAAATTTACCAACACCAAAGCCCACAGACCAGCGTGCCTGATTTGGTGATTTATCTGCAAGCCTCGCCACAAGCACTCATTGAACGAGTACAAAAGCGTGCCACGCCCTACGAGGCCAATATCACCGAAGCGTATTTGTCCCAGTTGAGCGATGCATACAGCCGGTTTTTTTACCACTACGACGATGCCCCATTGTTGATTGTGAACACTGAACATTTGAACCCGGTTGACCATTCCGAAGACTTTGATTTGCTGTTAAACCAGATCGAAGGCATGAAAGGTCGCCGCGAGTTTTTCAATTGGTCTGAGTAAAAAAGCACCACACCAAACACGAGAGCAAAAACCATGAGCGCACAACCCCAAGCCGCCACAAACCAAGCACGCAAGGCCGTTACCCTGCCTGCGCTGCTTGAGATGAAGAAGAATCAGGAAAAAATTGCCATGCTGACCTGTTACGACGCCTGCTTTGCCAGCGTGCTCGATGCCAGTGGCGTGGATATTTTGCTGATTGGCGACTCCTTGGGCATGGTGTTGGCCGGTATGCCGAGCACGCTGCCAGTAACCATGGACATGATGGAATACCACACCCGTTGCGTGGCTGCCGGCAACAAAAATGCATTTGTAGTGGCAGACATGCCTTTTGGAAGCTATCAGGAAAGCCCTGAACAGGCCTACCGCAATGCGGCCCGCCTGATGGCAGCAGGCGCGAACATGGTGAAACTGGAAGGCACCGCCTGGCTGGCCCCGACAGTGGAGTACCTGACCACACGCGACATTCCCGTGTGTGCCCACTTGGGTTTGACCCCACAATCCGTAAGTGCATTGGGGGGGTATCGCGTGCAGGGCCGCGACGCAAAAGCTGCAAAAATACTGAAAACCAATGCCAAAGCCATGCAGGAAGCGGGTGCCCAAATGGTGCTGTTCGAACTGATCCCAGGCAAGCTGGCCGCCGACATTTCCAAAACCCTGACTGTACCCACGATTGGCATTGGTGCCGGGGTTGATTGTGACGGACAAGTTTTGGTGCTACACGACATGTTGAATGTATTTCCGGGTAAAAAACCAAAGTTTGTGCGCAATTTCATGGATAATCAGCCCTCGATTCAAGCTGCCGTGCAGGCCTATGTGTCTGCTGTGAAAGAGAAAACTTTCCCCACGGCAGATCACACATTCTGAGTATTCGATGAGACAGATATCTTCCATTTCCGAACTGCGTGACCAGTTGCGCGGCCAGAACCGGGTGGCTTTTGTGCCCACCATGGGCAATTTGCACGAGGGCCACATGTCCTTGATGCGCATTGCCGCCAAACACGGCGACCCCGTGGTGGCCAGTGTGTTTGTGAACCGCCTGCAGTTTGGTCCGAATGAAGATTTCGACAAATACCCGCGCACCATGCAAGATGATGCGGAAAAACTCGAGAAAGAGCAGGTGTATGTGATGTTTGCACCCACCGAGCGCGACCTGTACCCCGAGCCACAGGATTACCGTGTGAAGCCACCCGATGACTTGGGCGGCACGCTGGAAGGCGAATTTCGCCCCGGTTTTTTTGAAGGTGTTAGCACCGTAGTCACCAAGCTATTCAATTGCGTGCAGCCAAAAGTGGCCGTATTTGGCAAAAAAGACTACCAACAGCTGATGATTATTCGACGCTTGGTGGCCCAACTGGCCATGCCCATCGAAATTATCGCTGCACCGACCATTCGGGACCCTGACGGGCTGGCCATGTCGTCCCGCAACCGTTACCTGAACGAGCAAGACCGCGCCGAAGCGCCGTTTTTGTATCAACTTTTGAATGATCTCTCGAATCAGGTAAAATCGGGTCGCCCGAATTTGGACCAGTTGGTACAATTGGAGCGCAAATGCGCCGACACACTGGCAAGCCGTGGCTGGAAGCCCGATTATTTTGAGGCACGCAGGCAAGCAGACCTGCAGCGCCCCACCGATGAAAACCTGTCCGATCAAACGCCGCTGGTCATTTTGGCAGCGGCCAAGCTGGGTCAAACCCGTCTGATCGACAATCTGGAGATTGCGTAATGCACCGTGAAATGTTGCTCGGTAAAATTCACCGGGCCAAAGTGACCCACTGCGAACTTCATTATGAAGGCTCATGTGCGATTGACGAGAATCTCTTGGAGGCCTCCGGCATCATTGAGTTCCAGCGCATTGACATTTATGTAATCGACAATGGTGAACGCTTCTCAACGTACGCCATCAAGGGCGAACGTGGAAGCGGAATGATTTCGCTGAACGGGGCTGCAGCCCGCCGCGCGCAGAAAGGCGACTTGGTGATTATTGCAGCCTACGGCACCCTGGATGATCAGGAATGCAAAACATTCCAGCCCAAGCTGGTATTTGTGGATGACAACAATGTGATCGCCGAGCAGCGCGGGCACATTCCAACACAGCAAATGTAATCCCCTTGGGGCGATTCAAGCGGAAGCGCGTTTCAACCGGTCGTTGACCGCTTCCCACTCTGCAGACTCTTCTGGTTTCTCAAACAACACTTGTTTGCAGGCCAATTCGTCGGCCTGCCGCAAAGTGGCATACAGTGCCTTGGCGACTTCCGATGGGTTGTAGCTCAAGGCTTCGACCACGACTTTTCCGTGCTTTTCTCGCAATGCATCGGCCTGCGCCAGAAAGGCATCGCTCCAACCCACGCACAATGTTTTTTGCTGCACGGGTACAACAAACAGTTCGTTCGCGTTCAATACCCACACTTTGGCATCCGGGCTGTAGTGCTTTTCAAGCGCTCCGGAAACCCGGGGATTGGCATTCGGTGTTTTTGACACCTGACCATGGGTTTTTACAACAACTCCCAATACGCCCTCAATTTGGGCGGCGGTGATTGCTCCAGGTCTCAAAATCGCCGGTTGATCGTTCAACAGCGAAACAATGGTAGATTCAATGCCCACTTCGGGCACATCGCCATCAAGAATAAGCGGAATTCGATCACCCAGTTCAGCCAGCACATGGCTTGCACGTGTGGGGCTGACTTTGCCAAACCGATTGGCCGAGGGCGCAGCCACCGGTACACCGGTGGCTTTTAACAATTCAATGGCAACCGGGTGTGACGGACAACGAATACCCACGGAACTTTGTCCACCAGTGACCTGCAAGGGCATGCGCGCACCTTTGGGCACAACCAGTGTGAGTGGGCCAGGCCAAAAGGCATCCATCAGCTTTTGCATAGTGGGGGTGACTTCAGCCACCCAGCCGGTCAAATTGGCGCCGGGGGCCACATGCGCAATCAATGGGTGTTCTGATGGGCGGCCCTTGGCTTTGAAAATGCCTTCGATCGCTACCAATTGAGTAACGGCTGCACCCAGGCCAAACACGGTTTCTGTGGGGAAAGCCACCAACAGGCCTTGTTTCAGGGCCTGCGCACAACGCTGAATGTGGGAATCACTGGCGACCAACAATTCAGCATGCACATGGGGCACACCAGAATCAGTCGTCGTCATCGCCAATGCCCAGAATGTCACGCACCTCTTGGGCAACCGCCAGGGCACGGTCAAGGGTTTCTGCAATCACCGTGATGTGGCCCATCTTGCGCCCTACCCTGGCCTGTTCTTTGCCGTACAGGTGTAGCTTCACCTCGGGAATGGCCAGCACTTTTTCCCAAGCGGGTTCACGCACGCTGCCATCTTCGCCATACCAAAGGTCACCCAGCAGGTTTACCATGACCGCAGGGCTGTGCTGGCGCGTGTCGCCCAAGGGCAAACCTGCAAGCACACGAGCCTGCTGCTCGAACTGGCAGGTTACGCAAGCGTCAATGGAGTAATGCCCGCTGTTGTGTGGGCGCGGGGCAATTTCATTGACCACCAAACCCAACTCGTCAACCACAAAAAACTCAACGCACAACACACCCACATAATCGAGCGCGCCAGCAATTGAAATGGCGTTGGCGCGGGCCTGGGCCGCCATGGCGTCGTCAATGCGGGCTGGCACAATGGTTGTGGCCAAAATGCCTTTGCGGTGGTGGTTTTCAGCCACAGGGAATGTGGCGCATTCGCCTTTGTGATCACGCGCCACAATGACCGACATTTCCTTTTGCAAGGTCAATCGCTTTTCAAGCACGCATTCCACTTCATTGAGATCAGCAAACGCCTTGCGTACTTCTTCCAGCGTTTTCACGCGGACTTGTCCCTTGCCGTCATAGCCCAAACGAGCTGTTTTCACGATGCCAGGCAGCAAGCCTGAAAGGTCATCAGTGATGTCGGCCATGCTGCGAATGGCTGCATGGGGTGCCACGGGCACTCCGCAACCCATGATGTACGCTTTTTCTTCAATGCGGTTTTGTGCCACACCCACCGAAAAAGCCGATGGGCTGACCGGAATGCTTTTGGACAGGGTATCGAGCGCCAAAGCAGGTACATTTTCGAATTCCGTGGTGACCCCGATGCAACGCTGCGCAAGTTTGGCCAAACCTTGGTCGTCCATGTAATCGGCCAGCACCTGGTCGTCGGCAACAGAGCCCGCAGGGCCGTTGGCCACGGGGTCGAGCACCAGCACCCGGTAACCCATACTTTGAGCCGCCATGCAGAACATGCGGCCCAATTGGCCGCCGCCCAACAGGCCTAGCCATTGGCCAGGTTTGGCTGTTTTGAATTCGATCTTGCTCATGTGTTTGGCTTAAAAATTAACGCAACGGGGGCAATTCCATTTCACGGGCCACATTGGACTGGCTCACGCGAAAATCCTGCAATTTCTGGTTCAGTTCAGAGTCGGTCAAGGCCAAAATGGCCACTGCACCCAGGGCGGCATTGGCTGCACCGGCTTCGCCGATGGCAAAGGTGTGCACCGGAATGCCCTTGGGCATTTGCACAATAGACAACAGCGAGTCTTCACCACGCAAATACTTGGACGGCACAGGCACACCCATCACTGGCACGATGGTTTTGGCTGCAAGCATGCCAGGCAAGTGGGCTGCACCGCCTGCACCGGCAATAATCACCTGAATGCCGCGGGTGGCGGCTGTTTCTGCATAAGCAAACATTTCGTCAGGCATGCGGTGGGCTGACACCACGCGGGCCTCGTAGTCCACGCCAAAGTCGCGCAGCACTTGCACGGCGTTTTTCATGACTTCCCAATCGGAAGACGAACCCATGACCACGCCCACTTTGGGATGGTCGGAAGTGTGCAGGTGTGGAATGCTTTCAATCATGTGCTTATCCAATCCAAAGGCGACCAGTCAAAATTTCATAGGCTTGACGGTATTTGGCCGCTGTTTTGTCGATGATGTCTTGTGGCAGTGTAGGCGCTGGTGCCTTTTTGTTCCAGCCCGGTACGCTTTCCAGGTAGTCGCGAACAAACTGCTTGTCATAAGAAGGTGGGGAAATACCCACTTGGTATTGATCGGCTGGCCAAAAACGAGAGGAATCTGCGGTGAGCACTTCGTCCATCAAGGTCAGGGCGCCGTTTTCATCCAGCCCAAATTCAAACTTGGTGTCGGCAATGATAATGCCCTGGCGGGCTGCGTAGTCGCTGGCCTTGGTGTACAAGGCAATGGATACATCGCGGATTTGCTTGGCAAGATCACGACCCACCACATCGCTCATGGTGTCGAAATCAATGTTTTCGTCGTGTTCACCCATGGCGGCTTTGGTGGCCGGTGTAAAAATGGGTTCATCCAGCTTGGCTGCCATTTGCATGCCAGAGGGCAATTTAATGCCGCACACTGCACCTGTGGCCTGATAGTCTTTCCAGCCTGAACCAATCAGATAACCACGCACCACTGCTTCGATGGGCAGGGCCTTCAGCTTCTTGACCACCATCGAGCGGCCTTTGATTTGTGGCGCTTCTTCAGCGGACACCACCGTTTCAGGGGAAATACCAGTGAGGTGATTCGGTACCACATCGGCCAGAATATCGAACCAGAACTGGGCCATCTGAGTCAGCACCATGCCTTTCTCGGGTATGGGTTGATCCAGAATGACGTCGAATGCAGACAGGCGGTCGCTGGCCACAATCAACATTTTGTCGTCGCCAACAGAAAAATTCTCCCGAACTTTGCCACGGTGCAGCAAAGGCAGGGAAGTCAGCTTGGTTTCAAACACAGTACTCATTCAAATGGCCTCTAGGGATTCAGGCTTTAAAAATAAAACACGCGGGGCACAGCCCGCGTGAGCTTCCAAACGGGTTGGCAATCGATTACTGAACGATTTGGGCCAGTTCACCCTTGGCATATTTCTGGGCAATTTCGCTCATGGGGATCGGCTTGATTTTCGCACCCTGCCCCTCACAGCCAAACTCCATGTAACGCTGTTTGCAAATCTGCTTGGCCGCTTCACGCGCGGGCTTGAGCCACTCGCGAGCATCAAACTTGTCGGGGTTTTCAAACAAAAATTTGCGCACAGCACCTGTCATGGCCAGGCGAATATCCGTGTCGATGTTGATTTTACGCACACCATACTTGATGGCTTCCTGAATTTCCTCTACGGGTACGCCGTAGGTTTCTTTCATTTTGCCGCCATACTGGTTGATGATCGCCAACAGCTCCGCGGGCACAGAGGACGAACCGTGCATAACCAAATGGGTATTTGGAATGCGCGCGTGAATTTCTTTCACGCGTGAAATAGCCAAAATGTCGCCAGTGGGTTTGCGGCTGAACTTGTATGCGCCGTGGCTGGTGCCAATGGCAATGGCCAAGGCGTCCAGCTGTGTGCCTTTCACAAATACGGCTGCCTCTTCGGGGTCAGTCAACATTTGGCTGTGGTCCAATTTCACATCGGCGCCAATGCCGTCTTCTTCACCTGCCTCGCCAGTTTCAAGGTTGCCCAGGCAACCCAGTTCGCCTTCTACGGTTACGCCAACCTTGTGGGCCATCTCGACTACTTTGCGAGTCACCTCAAGGTTGTAGTCGAAGGACGCGGGCGTTTTACCGTCGTCCATCAGGGAACCGTCCATCATCACCGAGCCAAAGCCAAGGTCGATTGCGCCTTGGCACACTTTGGGGCTGGTGCCGTGGTCTTGGTGCATCACCAGGGGAATGTGCGGGAATGCTTCAACCGCGGCTTGAATCAGGTGTTTGATAAATGGTTCGCCTGCGTACTTGCGGGCACCGGCGCTGGCCTGAAGAATTACGGGTGCGCCCACTTCATCAGCAGCGGCCATCACGGCTTGAACCTGTTCCAGGTTGTTCACGTTGAACGCAGGGATGCCATAGCCATTTTCAGCGGCATGGTCCAGCAATTGGCGCATGGATACGAGAGGCATTTCAAAGTCTCCGAAAAATAAAATTAGTCAAATAAGTGGTTAATTCAGTAAGCCAATGTGTTCGCCCACGCGAACAATTTTCATGGTGTTGGTTCCACCCGATTTACCAATTGGCTCACCAATGGTGATCACAATCAGATCACCCAACTCAACCACTTTGGCGTCTAGCAAAGCCTGTTCTGATTTCGCCAGCAACACTTCACGGTCCTCAGTTTCGTACTGCATCATGACAGTGCGCACATCGCGGTACATGGACAGGCGACGGCGGGTTTTTTCCTCTGGTGTGAGTGCAAAAATTGGCACGCCACTGTTCAAACGCGACATCCACAATGCTGTTGACCCTGACTGGGTCAACGCAGCAATTGCTTTCACCTCCAGGTGGTGCGCTGTGAACAAGGCCGCCATGGCAATCGATTGATCCACACGTTTGAACTTGCGGTTCAGAAAATCCGCATCCAGGCTAATGGTGGCTGATTTCTCAGCCTCGACACACACGCGAGCCATGGCCACAATTGTTTCTACCGGGAACTTGCCCGCTGCGGTTTCAGCAGACAACATGACCGCATCGGTACCATCAAGTACAGCATTGGCCACATCCGACACTTCAGCACGGGTAGGCACAGGGCTTTCTATCATGCTCTCCATCATTTGTGTTGCCGTGATAGTCAGTTTATTGGCCTCGCGAGCGGCGCGGATAAGGCGCTTTTGCGCGGCTGGTACCGCTGCATCGCCAATTTCAACTGCCAAATCACCACGGGCTACCATCAAGCCGTCGCAAGAACGAATCAGATCATCGAGGTTCTCAAGCGCCTCACAGCGCTCAATTTTTGCGATCATCATGGCATGTCCACCAGCCGCGCGCGTCAATTCACGGGCCATGTACATGTCGGCACCACTTTTCGGAAAACTGACGGCAATGTAGTCCGCCTCGAAAGACACCGCAGTGCGAATGTCTTCCATGTCTTTTGAAGTTAGCGCGGGAGCAGACAAACCACCGCCCAGCTTGTTAATGCCTTTGCGGTTTTTAAGCACTCCACCCACTTCCGTTTCGCAGAGGATCTGGGTGGGCGTGACCTTCTTGACCTTCAGCACGATTTTGCCATCGTCTAGCAGCAGTGTGTCGCCAGCTTTTACGTCATTCACCAACTCGGGATAATCCAGGCCCACGCGCTCATCATTTCCGGAATCACATTTGGCTTCGAGCACGAAGGGTTGACCATTGACCAAGGTGGCTGACCCATTGGCAAACACACCAATGCGAATTTTTGGGCCTTGCAAGTCGGCCATCACAGCGATGTCCCGCTTCAAGCGGGCCGCGATTTCACGCACGGTTTTAACCCGGTCAATGTGCTCTTGGGCAGTGCCATGCGAGAAATTGACTCGCACCACATTCATGCCGGCAGCAATCATTCGCTCAAGTACAGCGGGGTCGGTGGATGCAGGCCCCAAAGTAGCCACGATTTTGGTTTGACGGGGTACATACACGTTAGGCACTAATTTGCTCCCTGAGTTAGCCATCAAGCCGCTCTCTGTTGAAGAATTTCCACGGCCGGTAAAGTTTTACCTTCCAGAAATTCAAGGAATGCGCCACCACCGGTGGAAATATAACTGACCTGATCACCAATGTTGTACTTGGAAATGGCGGCCAGTGTATCGCCACCGCCCGCAATTGAAAATGCATTTGATTTTGCAATTGCCATGGCCAAGCGCTCTGTACCTTTGCCAAATTGATCAAACTCGAACACACCCACAGGGCCGTTCCATACAATGGTGCCTGCTTTGTCAAGAATGGCGGCCAGTTCCTCGGCTGTGTTGGGGCCAATGTCGAAGATCATGTCATCGGCTGCCACATCGCCCACTTTCTTGGTGGTAGCGTAGGCTGTTGGAGAGAACTCTTTGCCCACCACCACATCGGTAGGAATGGGCACAGCGGCACCCCGGGCTTTCATGTTGTCGATGATGGTTTTCGCCTCACTCACCAAATCATGCTCCGCCAGTGATTTGCCAATGGGCAAACCCAAAGCAGCCATGAACGTGTTGGCAATGCCGCCGCCCACAATCAGCTGATCTACTTTGTTGGCCAGGCTGTTCAGAATTGTCAACTTGGTCGACACCTTTGAACCTGCCACAATGGCCACCATGGGGCGCTTGGGCGCAGAAAGTGCAGCCCCCAGTGCATCAAGCTCGGCAGCCAACAAGGGGCCTGCACAGGCCACAGGGGCGTATTGTGCTGCGCCATGTGTGGTGGCTTCCGCGCGGTGGGCGGTGCCAAAGGCATCATTCACGTAAATATCGCAAAGGGCTGCGATCTTCTGGGCCAGTTCGGCGTTGTTCTTCTTCTCGCCTTTGTTGAATCGGCAATTTTCGAGCAGCAACACTTCGCCCGCTTTCACGTCCACGCCATTGACCCAATCTTTGACCAATCGCACAGGGCGACCCAGCAACTCGCCCAGGCGGACAGCCACTTGGGCAAGGCTTAGCTTTTCATCGTACTCACCTTCGGTGGGGCGGCCAAAGTGGCTGGTCAACAACAAGGCTGCGTTGTTGTTCAGGCAGTATTCAATGCCGGGCAAGGACGCACGAATACGGGTGTCTTCCGTGATGTTGCCATTTGCATCCACTGGCACGTTAAAATCGACGCGGATCAACACGCGTTTGTTGGATACGTTTTGGTCGGTCAGGCGCAGGAAACGCAACATTGCTGTTCAACTCTCAAGGAAGGTTATTGGAAACAATCCGGAATTATAACGCCCCCAGCCCACTTTTCCTCAGTGTTGCATACTCCTTTGCGATTGGAATATTGGCAATTTCAGGACAACTTTTTGCACCTGACTTTGCGCAGCAAGGGCTTGATTTAATTGACTCATTCTTCATTTATGCATTGTTGGCGCAGTTTACGCACCTGGGCTGGGTACACCTGGGCTTGAACCTCGCCGGTTTGGCTATCGTCACATGGGGCTTTTCAAGCCTGCGCAGCCAGGGCGAATGGCTGTGGATGCAGCTTTTGTCCGTGGTGTGGGTTGCATTTTATTTGGCACAGGTCGAGCCGATCGATTGGTATTGCGGCTTAAGCGGTGCTTTGCATTTTCAATTCACCGCATGCCTGTTGCTTGCGCTGCACAGGAGCCCAAACACGCTTCGGCAAAGCTGGCCACTGTGGGTGCTTGGCGCGGGGCTGATGATCAAATTGATACTGGAGTGGAATTCAGGCCCCACCACCGATTCACTGGTGGGCGGGCCAATTGCGTTTGAGGCACACAGGGGCGGCGCCCTGGGGGGTACATTGCTCGGACTGTTTATGATTGGGCAATCGATTTGGATGAAGTCGAAGCAAGTGCCCTGAACACCCACATCAGCAGTGACATTAACAACAAACCGGGCAAGGTAGTGGCACCTCCGCCACCGCCACCGCCGTCACCTGCTGAAACCGACGAACTTGAGCCTGAACTGTTGTCAGTGGTGGGTGTTGTCGTGCCGCCCGAGCTGGCGCTGGCCACCGAGGAAGGCGAGCTGCCATCCTCCCCGCTGGCGACCACGCGCAGCGCTGTAAAGCTGCTGTGCGATTCACCAACCGAGTCAGTCACGGTAAGTTGAAAGACCAAATCAGAACTCGACGTTGCCGCGGGTAAATCAACATCGGCGGTCGTTTGCGTGCCGCTCATTAACTGCTCACCCGAAACCTGTGTCCATGCATAAGAAGCAATGCTGCGACCCGCAGTAACACTGCTTGCGGAACCACGCAAACGAACCGGATTCAAACCAGTGGCGCTTTCCTGATATCCACTGGTGCCCAGGCCATTGGCAGAGGCTGAGGCATTGGCCACGGGGCGTGTGCCCTTGGCTGAAGTGACCGCGCCAAAGGTATCCAACATTCCTGCTCCACACACTGCGGTGGTGCAATTGCAACTGCCTGAACCCTGATTGACTGTGCAGGTGCTGCTTCTAGGACTCAAGAAGCTTGCGGTGTTGGCCAGAATTTGACTGCGGATTTGGGCCGGAGTCAGTGCAGGGTTGATTGCACGCATCAGACCTGCCGTTGCCGCCACCAGGGGCGCGGCAAACGAAGTACCTGTTTTGCTCACCAAGCTGGCTGAAGTGGGTGTAGTGGTGCCTGAGTTACCCAAACCAACCAAACCGTTGCTGAAACCACCGGGGGCCATCAAGCTGATCGCAGAACCTATTGCACTGTAGCTGGCACGGCTGCCGTCGCGATCAAGGGCCCCAACTGACAACACATTGTTGCAATTGGCTGGGGAATCAACCGAACCGCCGCTGTTGCCCGCTGCGGCCACCACCAAGGTACCCGCTGCATTCACGCGGTCGACCACTGTTTGCTCAAATGAACTGCATGTGGTGGGACTACCCAAACTCAGGTTGATCACATCGGCAGGGTTGGGGTTACGGGGTATGCCGGGCACGTCCAGACCGGCTGACCACAGCATGGCATCCAGCACATCGGACAGCAAACCGCCGCACTTACCAAGCACACGAACCGGCAACACCTTCACGTTCCAGTCAGCGCCAGCCACATCCGAATCACTGTGGGTATTTGCCGCAATTTGGCCAGCAACGAAGGTGCCATGCCAACTCGAATTTTTTACACTACAACCCGAAAATGCAGATGTTTGGGTATCCGCACTGCTGACCCAATTACCAGGATCTGCCGCATTGGCATCACGACCATTGCCGTCATTGGCAGTGGGCACATCCGATACAAAATCGTAGCCGCTGAGCAGTCGACCCTTCAAATCCGGGGTTTCGAACACCACGCCGGTGTCCAACACGGCCACCACCACGTCGGCGCTGCCACGAACCACATCCCAGGCTTGATCAAATTTTGCGCCCGCTGTGTTAAAGGTAGAACGTAGTGCCCACTGATTCAAAAAGCTGGGATCGTTGGGTGTCGCGAAAGCCCTGACTGCGCGGTCTTCGATGACAAACTCAACTTCGGGGTCGCTGGCCAGGCGATTCAACATGGCTTGCTGATCACCTGCACGTACGCTGCTACCCCAACGCATCACATGCGTTCCCACCGAACCTGCACGTAACCAGCTTGCATCGATATTGTTTCTGGCCATCACATCGGCAAGGAACTCACCCTCCCTTTCCAATCGGCGCACGGAAGGTGTGCTGCTTAACTCAACCGAGTTCTTCAATTTGATGATGAACTGCCCTGCACCGCCCTGAGCATGGGCCGGCGCGGCCAGAAGAATCCAGAGCATCAGCAAAACGGTAGTCACCAGCACACGCAGTGGCGTCAATTTTTGCTTCTTGGAACGGAAGGTCAGCATGGCAGTACTCGCTTATCACAATGGGTTCAGGTTACCCAGCGAGGTGCACAATCAATTTATTGAAAAGAAAGCAGAACGGAGCCTACTTCTCAGCCACCTCGCCAAGACCCGACGAATACCGCTTTAACGGCATAAAACAAGGCTTTGCGCATAACCAATAGGGGTAGGGACACCCACAAAAGGGAGGGGGGGTCTGAGGAATTCGGTGACATAAAAAAACCGGGCTCGAGGCCCGGTTTTTTTGCATGAAGCGCGTATGGAATTACTTGGCGTTCATCAGTGCAACAGTGGTGTCCAACATGCGGTTGGAGAAACCCCACTCGTTGTCGTACCAGCTGGATACCTTGACCAGCTTGCCGCTCACCTTGGTCAGTGTGGCATCGAACGAACTGGAAGCTGGGTTGTGGTTAAAGTCAATCGACACCAATGGGGCCTCGTTGTACTCCAGCACACCTTTCAATGGGCCTTCGGCAGCAGCTTTCAAAATGCTGTTCACTTCATCAACCGTGGTTTCACGCTTGGCGATGAACGACAAATCAACCATCGACACGTTGATGGTGGGCACGCGAATCGCGTAGCCGTCGAGCTTGCCATTCAATTCTGGCAACACCAAACCAACCGCAGCAGCCGCACCTGTTTTGGTGGGGATCATGCTCATGGTGGCGGAACGGGCGCGGCGCAGGTCTTCGTGGTACACGTCAGTCAACACTTGGTCATTGGTGTAGGCGTGGATGGTGGTCATCAAACCTGTTTCCAGACCAATTACATCATTCAAAGGCTTGACCAGTGGGGCCAAACAGTTGGTGGTGCAAGACGCATTGGAAATAACGGTGTCGGTGCTCTTCAAGACACTGTGGTTTACGCCAAATACAACTGTGGCATCCACGTCTTTGCCGCCAGGTGCGGAAATAATTACTTTCTTGGCACCACCTTTCAGGTGGGCCGATGCTTTTTCTTTGGATGTGAAAAAGCCGGTGCATTCCAGAACAACGTCAACACCCAACTCGCCCCAAGGCAGTTCGGCCGGGTTGCGGTTGGCCAGCACCTTGATTTTGTCGCCATTCACAACCATGTAATCGCCATCTACGCTCACGGTGCCGGGGAAACGGCCATGGGCGGTGTCGTACTGGGTCAGGTGGGCGTTGGTTTTGGGATCGCCCAAATCGTTAATCGCCACGATTTGGATGTCGTGTTTTTTGCCACCTTCATAGTGGGCACGCAGTACATTTCGGCCGATGCGGCCATAGCCGTTAATCGCTACGCGAATGGTCATGACAAATCTCCTTGAAAGTAAATCAATTATTGCGTTTTTTAAGCTGTGACCAAGGCCAATGCGGCCTCGGTGAATTTCTCGGTGGTCAACCCAAAGTGCTTGAACAAGGCACCCGCCGGGGCAGACTCACCGAAGGTGCTCATGCCCAGCACAGTGCCCTTCACGCCAGCCTGCGCAATGTACTTGTACCAACCATCGGTCATACCGGCTTCAATCACGGCGATCGGGGCTGTACCCAGCACTTCGGCCTTGTAGGCCGCGGACTGGCGATCAAACACATTGGTTGATGGCAGTGAAACCACACGGGCAGCTATGCCTTTCTCGGTCAGTGCTTTTTGCGTGTTCATCGCAATTTCAATTTCTGAACCGGTGGCAATCAGGGTGACCTTGGCGTTTACTGCCTCGGCCAACACATAACCACCCTTGGAGATGGAGTTCAATACAGACTCGGAACGGGCCAGGAAAGGCAGGTTTTGGCGGCTGAACAGCAATGAACTAGGACCGTCTTGGCGCATCACTGCACTGTTCCATGCAGCCATCGATTCAACTGAATCGGCCGGGCGCCACACGTCCATATTGGGCAGCAAACGCAAAGTGGCAGCGTGCTCCACGGGTTGATGGGTTGGGCCGTCTTCACCCAAGCCAATCGAATCGTGGGTGAACACGAAAATATTGCGCTTTTTCATCAGGGCAGCCATACGCAACGCATTGCGGCTGTAATCAGAGAAAGTCAGGAAGGTTGCACCAAAAGGAATGTAACCACCGTGCAGGGCCACACCGTTCAAGGCTGCGCTCATACCAAACTCACGCACACCCCAATTAATGTGGTTACCCGCAGTAAAACCTTCAGCGTTTCGGCGCACAGCCACGCACTTGGCCCAGTTGGTCAGGTTTGAACCAGTCAGGTCGGCAGAGCCGCCCAGCAATTCGGGCAATTCGGCAGCCAGTAAAGTAATCGCGTTCTGGCTGGCTTTGCGGGTGGCAATGGTTTCACCCTTGGCAGCCACTTCAGCCAGCAGGCGTGCGGCAGTTTGTTCAAACTGATCAGGCAAATCACCGGCCATGCGGCGCTTGAATTCAGCAGCCTTGGCCGGGAATTTTGCGCTGTAGGCATCGAACAACTTGTCCCAGGCTGATTGGCGTGCAGCACCCTCTACCTGAGCATCCCAAGCGTTGTACACCTCGGCAGGAATCTCGAAGGGAGCATGTTCCCAGCCAATGGCGGCGCGGGTAGCGGCAATTTCAGCGTCACCCAGCGGTGCGCCGTGTACTTTGTCGGTGCCGGCCAAATTGGGCGAACCTTCGCCAATATTGGTTTTGCAGCAAATCAGGGTGGGGCCTTTGTCCAGCGCAGCGTTTTGTTTGGCCTGGGCAATGGCGGCATCCACCGCGTCTACATCGTGACCATTCACGTTGGGAATCACGTTCCAGCCATAGGCCTCGAAGCGCTTGGGTGTGTTGTCGGCAAACCAGTGTTCAACTTCACCGTCAATCGAAATGCCGTTGTCGTCGTACATCACGATGAGCTTGGACAAGCCCAAGGTGCCCGCCAACGAGCAGGCTTCGTGGGAAATGCCTTCCATCAGGCAACCGTCGCCCAAGAACACATAGGTGTTGTGATCCACCACCGGGAAGCCGGCTTCGTTGAACTCAGCAGCCAGCAGTTTCTCGGCCAACGCAAAACCCACTGCATTGGCAATACCCTGCCCCAAGGGACCCGTGGTGGTTTCAATACCGGGGGTAATGTCCACTTCGGGGTGGCCCGGTGTTTTAGAATGCAACTGGCGGAAATTCTTCAATTCCTCGATCGGCAGGTCGTAACCGGTCAAGTGCAGCAACGCGTATAGCAGCATGGATCCATGGCCGTTGGACAATACGAAGCGATCGCGATCGGCCCAAAGGGGATTCTGCGGGTTGTGCTTCAAGTGGCGAGCCCAAAGGGCAACGGCGATTTCGGCCATGCCCATAGGCATGCCAGGGTGGCCGGATTTGGCGGCTTGAACTGCATCCATGGCGAGCGCGCGAATCGCGTTGGCCATGTTCTTTGACGGTGAGGACATAGGTATGGGGATTGAGGGTTATGCCTGTGGCAAAGTTGGAAAAAAATGAATTTTATCAAAGCTATCCCAATAAAGCGCGCCCTTGCGGACAAACCATTGAATAAAGACAGGAAAACATGAAACACGACCAAGGCAAGCGTCTACCTCGCTTCCTGCTAGAACACTGCAACAGCGTGGGCCAAGTGCTTGATCTGTCTGACGACTTGATGCATTACGCGTCCAGAGTTTTGCGCCTGCGCGAAGGCGAAGCGCTGCGGGTGTGGAACGGAAAAGGTTGTGAGTACAACGCCACAGTTCACTATGTATCCAAAAAACTGGCGCAAATCCATGTGGGCGAAAAACTGGCAGTGCGCAATACCGAACTGAACCGACAAGTCCATGTGCTTCAAGCGCTGCCAGAAGGCGACAAAATGGATTGGGTGCTTGAAAAATGCACAGAATTGGGCGTAGCTGGCTTTCAACCGGTTCAGGCCCAGCGCAGCGTGGTTAAACTGGAAGGTGAGCGGGCTGCCAAAAGGCAAGCCCACTGGGAAAGGGTTGTTTTGGCAGCTAGCCTGCAAAGCGAACGGGAACAACTGCCCTTCGTTGAACCTGTCAGGTCACTTTCCGCAGCCTTGGAATACGCTGCGCAAAGCTGGCCCAACGCGCAAGTGCTTTGGTTTACGCCACAGGCCGAGGAATCGTTGAAAAACTGGTGTCTTGATGCCAAAACTGGTGAGCCTCTTATTGTTTGTGTGGGACCAGAGGGCGGCTGGTCACCCGAGGAAACCAATACGGCAAGGCAGCTTGGTGCCCTACCCCTGAATTTTTCGCGACGCGTGTTGCGAACAGAAACATTTGCAGTGGCCTGCACGGCACAGCTGACAGCCCTGCTAAACCTTGAAGCAAATTGACAACCAGAGAGACGGACATGAGCAGTAACGTGAGCAATGAGGTAAGCAATCAAATGAGCAAGCAGTTCCAATTCAAGAACCCGAGCTTGTTGCAAACCAATCCCTTTGTGTATGGCAGTTTCCATGAATGTGAAAAAGACTTTCCGGTGGACAATCCCTCAACGGGTGAAACCATCGCCCAGGTTGGAAACACATCGATTGCCCTAGCCCACGATGCCATTTTGTGTGCTGAAAAGGCCTTGGCCAGCTGGCGCAACACCACGGCCAAAAGCCGTGCGCAAATGATGCGCAAGTGGTTTGACCTGATTATCGACAATGCCGATGACCTGGCCTTTCTCATGACACTGGAGCAAGGCAAACCGCTTTCAGAAGCCAAAGGCGAGGTAATTTACGGCGCAAGCTTTGTGGAATGGTTTGCCGAACAGGCCAAACGAATTGAAGGCAGTGTGCTGGAATCGCCACAATTGGGCCGTGAATTACTGGTGTTGAAGCAAGGCATTGGCGTGTGCGCAGCCATTACGCCCTGGAATTTTCCGATCGCTATGATCACCCGCAAAGTAGCCCCTGCACTGGCTGCAGGCTGTACAGTGGTGATCAAACCTGCCGAGCAAACCCCGCTCAGCGCGCTGGCCTTGGCTGAACTGTCGCGTCAAGCAGGAATTCCCGCCGGGGTTCTCAATGTGATCACCGGCGATGCGGACCGTTCCGTGGAAATTGGCAAGGTACTCTGCGAAAGCGATGTGGTTCGAAAACTCACCTTCACGGGCAGCACCGAGGTGGGCCGAATCCTGATGCAACAGTGCGCCCCAACCATCAAAAAACTCAGCCTTGAACTGGGTGGCCATGCGCCATTCATCGTGTTCGAAGACGCAGATCTGGACAAAGCTGTTGATGGCTTGATCGCGTCTAAATTCCGCAATGCGGGCCAAACCTGCGTGTGCACCAACCGCATTTATGTTCAACGCAGCGTGCAACAGGCTTTTGCAGAAAAACTGCACGCCAAGGTCGCCAAGCTGGAAGTGGGCGATGGCCTGAAGACCAAAGCCAGTATTGGCCCCATGATCGACGACCAAGCGATTGCCAAAGTTCAAAAACATGTGGATGACGCGCTTGCAAAAGGCGCAAAATTGCTGCACGGCGGAAAACCTCATGATTTGGGCGGCCGCTTTTTCCAGCCAACCTTGATCGACAATGCAGACCACCGCATGCTGGTGGCGCAAGAAGAAACCTTTGGCCCACTGGCAGCAATTTTCCCATTCGACACCGAAGAGCAGGCGATCAACTACGCCAACAACACGCCTTACGGGCTGGCCGCCTACTTCTACACCGAGAACTCTGCACGCACCTTCCGGGTGGGTCGAGCGCTCGAGTACGGCATGGTAGGCATTAATGTGGGCGTATTCTCCAATGAAGTAGGGCCTTTTGGCGGCGTGAAGCAATCGGGCTTGGGGCGAGAAGGCTCTGTGTGGGGCATTGAAGAATTCCTGGAAATGAAGTACCTGTGCATTGGCACGCTCTGAGTTGGAAAGCCCCGGTAACCATTA
Organism: Limnobacter sp. G6BE5S; assembly: GCF_058448965.1. Taxonomy (NCBI): domain Bacteria; kingdom Pseudomonadati; phylum Pseudomonadota; class Betaproteobacteria; order Burkholderiales; family Burkholderiaceae; genus Limnobacter; species Limnobacter sp. G6BE5S. The sequence continues at coordinate 289,475 of NZ_JBZFLM010000005.1, read as the reverse complement.
CAATACGGGGCAATTGACGTACAAAAAATTGAATCACGAAGGACACCGGCGCACATGCACAAGAAACCGCTGACGTTTCAACAGGCCATTCTGACCCTGCAAAACTATTGGGACCACCAAGGTTGTGCCTTACTGCAACCTTTCGACATGGAAGTGGGCGCAGGCACCAGCCACACCGCCACATTTTTGCGCGCATTGGGCCCCGAGCCCTGGAATGCAGCCTATGTGCAGCCCTCGCGCCGGCCCAAAGACGGCCGTTACGGCGAAAACCCAAATCGCATGCAGCACTACTATCAGTTCCAGGTGGTGCTAAAGCCTTCGCCCGAAAACATCATTGATTTGTACCTGGGTAGCCTGGAAGCACTGGGTATCGACACCAAGCAAAACGACATTCGTTTCGTTGAAGACAACTGGGAAAACCCAACGTTGGGTGCCTGGGGTCTGGGCTGGGAAGTGTGGCTCAACGGCATGGAAGTGACCCAGTTCACCTATTTCCAGCAGGTTGGCGGTCTGGATTGCGCGCCAATTCTGGGCGAAATCACCTATGGCATTGAACGCCTGACCATGTACCTGCAAGGCAAGGAAAACGTGTACGACTTGGTGTGGACTGAACGCGAAGAAAAAGGCGTGATGAAAACACTGACCTACGGCGATGTGTTTCATCAAAACGAAGTGGAACAATCCACCTACAACTTCGAGCACAGCAATGCCGACATGCTGTTTCGCCACTTCGGCGAATACGAGGCGGAAGCAAAGCACCTGATTGAAGTCGGCCTTGCCCTGCCCGCCTACGAGATGATTCTGAAAGCCGCGCACACCTTCAACTTGCTGGACGCACGCGGTGCCATTTCAGTGACCGAGCGCGCAGCCTATATTGGCCGAATCCGCAATTTGTCGCGTGCCGTGGCGCAAGCCTACTTTGATTCACGCGAAAAGCTGGGTTTCCCAATGTGCGATACCCCCAATACACAAGCCGCCTAAAACACGTGAGACCCATGAATTCAACACTACTGGTTGAGCTGTTTACCGAAGAGCTCCCACCCAAAGCACTGCAAACACTGGGCAACGCATTCTCTGAATTGCTCAGCAAAACCCTGCGCGATGAAGGCCATCTTTCTGATTCCAGCGTGATCGAGGGCTTTGCCAGTCCACGCCGTTTGGCCTGCCGCATTACCAACGTGGCCGCAATCAGCCCCGAGAAAAAAATTCAGGAACGTTTGCTGCCCGCGAAAATTGGCCTGGATGCGAACGGCCAACCCACGCCACCCTTGCAGAAAAAACTGGATTCCCTGGGAATGGGTGCGATCAGTGTGGATCAACTGGAAACCATCAATGACGGCAAGCAAGATGTATTGCACATTTCACGCACGCAAGCGGGCAAGGCACTTGATGAATCGCTGAACAAAGCGCTCGAAGCTGCCACCACCAAGCTGCCCATTCCAAAAGTAATGAGTTACCAGCGCCCCGATGGCAGCACCGTGCATTTTGTACGCCCTGCCCACCGCTTGATTTGCCTGCATGGCAACCACGTAGTGCCCGCGCAAGTGCTGGGTTTGGAAAGCGACCGCATCACCTTGGGTCACCGTTTCCTGAGCAGCGGCGTGGTGAACATTGCCAGCGCCGACAGCTATGAAGCGCAACTTGAAACCGAAGGCAAAGTAATGGCCAGTTTCGAGAAACGCAAAGCCGCCATTGAAAAAGCCCTGAATGATCAAGCTGCAGGCGACAAAGTGGTGCAGCCCGAAGACTTGGTCAACGAAGTGTGTGCTCTGGTTGAATGGCCCGTGGTGTACGAAGCCGGTTTCGAAAAAGAATTTCTGGAAGTGCCGCAAGAGTGTTTGATTCTGACCATGCAGGCCAACCAGAAGTACTTTGCCATTACCGACCAGAATGGCAAGATGAAAAACCGCTTCTTGCTGGTTTCAAACCTGCTGACGCACACCCCCGAACTGATCACAACAGGCAACGAACGCGTGTTGCGCGCACGTTTGGCCGACGCGAAATTCTTCTTCGATCAAGATCGTAAAAAATCACTGGAAAGCCGCTTGCCCGGCTTGGCCAACGTGGTGTACCACAACAAGCTGGGTACACAGAAAGACCGCAATGGCCGCCTGGTTGAACTGGCTGCAGCGCTTGCCCCAGTGTGCGGCGCCAATGTGGAGCAAGCCAAGCGCGCAGCAATGCTGTGCAAAGCCGACCTGCTGACCGACATGGTTGGCGAGTTCCCCGAACTGCAAGGCAATATGGGCGAACATTACGCCCGGCACGATGGCGAACACGCCGATGTAGCCCAGGCAATTGCTGACCATTACAGCCCCCGCTTTGCTGGCGACCAATTGCCCCGCAACCCGGTGGGTGTGGCTGCTGCGCTGGCCGACAAACTGGAAACCCTCGTGGGCATTTACAGCATCGGCTTAATCCCCACTGGGGACAAAGACCCCTTTGCATTACGTCGCCACGCCTTGGGCGTGATTCGAATGGTGATCGAAAAAAATCTGAAACTGGATTTAATTGATGCACTGAACAAGGCCAGCAGCCTGTTCACAGAATTTCCCGACTTCAAACAAAGCGTGGAAGGCATTGCCGGCTTTATTCAAGACCGACTGCGTGGCTACCTGAAAGACCAGGGCTACTCCACCGCCGAGGTTGAGTCGGTGCTTAGCCAGAATCCAAGCCAGTTTGCCGACTTGCCCAAACGCCTGGAAGCTGTGCGTGCTTTCTCGCAACTACCGGAATCGCAGGCATTGGCAGCTGCCAACAAGCGAATCACCAATATTTTGAAGAAGACAGAAGTCACTTCTTCCAAGGTGGACGCAACCCTGTTGCAAGTCGATGCCGAAAAAGCACTGGCCGCACAAGTCAAAGAAGTGGAACCAAGCGCCACCAAGGCATTCGAGCAAGGGGACTATCAACAGGCACTGCTGGTTCTCGCGCCCTTGAAGGCCAATGTAGACGCCTTCTTTGAAAACGTGATGGTGATGGACAACAATGAAGCACTAAAAAACAACCGCCTCGCCTTGTTGAAACACATGCATGGTTTGATGAACCGCGTGGCCGACATTTCACAATTGGCCGCTTAAGACCTGAACACTGAGCAAGGACAAGCCCATGAAACTCATCGTGCTGGATCGGGATGGCGTCATCAACGAAGACTCGGATGAATACATCAAATCAGTGGATGAGTGGATCCCCATTCAAGGCAGCATGGAAGCCATCGCACGGTTGAACCGCGGCGGTTATCGGGTGGTGGTAGCCACCAACCAAAGTGGTATTTCGCGCGGTATGTTCGATCTTGAAACCCTGTCAGCCATGCACAAAAAAATGCATGATCTCGCAGGCCAGGCAGGCGGCCATATCGAGGGCATATTCTTCTGCCCGCATGGCCCTGACGACAAATGCAACTGCCGCAAACCCAAACCCGGGCTGTTTCAGGAAATTCAGGCACGCACTGGTTTTAATCTTGAAGGTGTGCCTTGCGTGGGCGACTCGCTACGCGACCTGCAAGCAGGTAGCAGCCAGGGCTGCAGCACATTCTTGGTAAAAACAGGCAAAGGAAAAAAAACCCTGGAAAAAAGCAAAGAAGAATTGCCCAAAGGCACCTTGGTGTTCGACAATCTGACAGCTGTCGCCGAGCACTTGGTGCCTGACGATCCTTTCGCAAACAATCGATAACAATTAAAACTTTTCGGAGGCCTGTGGTGAGATCCGTCATTGGTTCTATCCTGTTTTTCGTCTACGTGGTGGTGTACACGCCCATTCATGCGACCTTGCTGCTGCTGGTTTCACCATTTATCTCAATTCGCAACCGCTATGTGTTTGCCTGTTGGTGGAATGCCTTGAACATTGAAATGTTGCGCCTGCTGTGCAACATTCAATACAAAGTAGAGGGCATGGAACACCTGCCCAATACCGGCGCAATCATTCTGGCCAAACACCAGTCGGCCTGGGAAACTTTTGGCATCCCCGCACGCCTGTTGCCACGCCAACTTTGCCTGGTTTACAAAAAAGAACTTCAATACGTGCCCTTTTTTGGCTGGGCCTTGTGGGTATTGCGCATGGTGCCTATTGATCGGAAAAATGGCGTTGAAGCTTTTGAGCAGGTCAAAACCATGGCCGGGCAACGCATGAAAGAAGGCGCCTGGATGATGTTTTTCCCTGAAGGTACACGCGTTCCTGTGGGTTACAAACGCCGCTATAAAACCGGCGGTACGCGCCTTGCAGTTGCAACAGGTACACCAGTGGTGCCAGTAGCGCACGATGCTGGCGAATACTGGAAGCGCAAAGGATTTTTCAAGAAGGCCGGCACAGTGACCTTGCGATTTGGCCCGCCCATTTCACCTGAAGGGCATGATGCCCAAAGCCTGATGGACGTGGTCGAAGAATGGATTGAAAACGAAATGCACAAAATCAGCCCACACCGCTACACCAGCGCTGAAACACCACTGGTGGGTAAAGGCGACCAATAAACCATGCGATTAACAGCAGCACCCAGCCCCACTGAAGTTCGCAGCATTGAACTGCCGTGGGGTTTGTGCAGCTATATTCTGAAACGCAGTAAACGCAAATCGGTCGGCTTTCTAATCGGCGATCATGGCCTGCAAATTTCGGCCCCCCTTCGGCTTTCCATCTCCGAACTCCAAAGCATCATCGCCTCCAAATCTACGTGGATCGAAAAACGCCTAAGACAATGGGAAACGCGAAGCAAACAGACAATTTCCTTGTCAAGCTTGCTCGATGAAAGTAAACCGATTCCGATTCGAGGCGAGCCCTACCAAATTGAAACCTTGCCAGCACGCAGCAAACCCATGCTGAATCCCTGGACAAAAAGCATTGCCCTGCCCGCTTGCGAAAATAGCGTGCAGCGAGACAAGGCCATTGAAAAATTATTGAAATCACATGCCAAAGAAGTGTTCACGCACATGGCCACCAAACTGTTTGAACGCCAGGCAGCGGCGCAGCGTTTGCCTCATTTCTCAATTCATTTGAGTAGCCCAAGTTCACGCTGGGGGAGTTGCAACAGCAAACGCGAAGTGCGCCTGAATTGGCGTCTGGTGCATTACCCGCCGCAACTGATCGAATATGTGATCGCACACGAACTGGCTCACCTTGTTGAAATGAATCACAGCGCGCGCTTTTGGGCTGTGGTTGAAAGCCTGATGCCCGATTACCAAACACCCCACAAAGCGCTGTCCAGAATGAACCCTGCCGAGGTACCCGTATTATGAGAATTCTTCACACCATGCTGCGCGTTGGCGACCTTCAACGCTCCATAAATTTCTACACGCAGGTCATGGGCATGAACCTGATCAGGACCACCGAACGACCCGATCAAGGTTATTCCTTGGCTTTTGTTGGCTATGGCAACGAACAAGACGGCGCTGTCCTTGAATTGACCTACAACCACGGTGTGGATAGCTACGATTTGGGCACTGCGTACGGCCACATTGCAATCGCAGTCAACAACGCTTACACACAATGCGAGCGAATTACCTCAGCTGGCGGAACAGTGACGCGCCCCGCCGGACCAGTGAAAGGTGGGAGTACCGTCATTGCGTTTGTTGAAGACCCTGATGGCTACAAAATTGAATTAATACAAATATCGCAATCACATTGATTTCAATACATAAAAGCCCTTGCATTTCCACAAGGCACGCAAGGCCTTGCGGCCCACTTTGACAAACAGAAGTCAAGTAAAAAATTTCCGGTTTTTTCCTGATTTGGGCTCGAATAAAATCGCCCTGCCCGTTACAATGGGCTGCTCGAAATTTGCTTAAATTTTGTGCAACGTGCGCATCGCCCATTTAACACTTCCAAACAATCTGTTCCTTGCTCCAATGGCAGGTGTAACCGATCGTCCCTTCCGCCAGTTGTGCAAAAAACTGGGCGCGGGTCATGCTGTGTCGGAAATGGCCGCGAGCAACCCTGCACTGTGGAAAACAGACAAAAGCACGCGCAGGTTGAACCACTACGGCGAAACAAAACCAATTGCTGTTCAAATTGCTGGCGCCGACCCGGAAATGATGGCGCATGCCGCCGCCTACAACATTGAACGCGGCGCGCAAATCATCGACATCAACATGGGTTGCCCGGCCAAAAAAGTGTGTGCGGTTGCTGCGGGCTCTGCCTTGCTGCAAAACGAAGGTTTGGTCGAACGCATTTTGAAAGCAGTGCACGCCGAATGTGAACAACGCGGTGTGCCCCTTACTTTGAAGTACCGCACCGGTTGGTCACCCGAACACAAGAATGCAATACACATTGCGCAAATGGCGCAGTCTGTTGGTGTGTCGCTTCTCACACTTCATGGTCGTACGCGCGCTTGCGGCTACACGGGCGACGCGGAATACGACACCATCAAGGCCGTGAAGCAGGCCGTCAACATCCCAGTGATCGCGAACGGTGACATCACCAGCCCCGAGAAGGCGAAATTTGTCTTGGATTACACGGGTGCAGATGGCCTCATGATCGGTCGGGCCGCACAAGGCAATCCCTGGATTTTTAGAGAAGTGCTGCATTACCTGAAAACGGGTGAACGCATTGATCCACCCACACTTGAAGAAGCCCATGAAGTCATGATGCATCACTTGCGTGATCACCATGAATTTTATGGAGAGAAAACGGGCCTGCTCACCGCCCGAAAGCATTTGCAGTGGTATCTTTGCGGCCCAGCCGGAAAAAACAACACCGTGGTCGACCAACTGATGTTGGCGCAAACCACAAGCGAACAATTGCGCATTGTTGATGAATTTTTTCTGAACTGGTTATCAAGCGGCCAGCAGTACTTCGCCGCTGCAAACGATTCACTCCAACCAACACCAAGAAGAAGATTGGCAGCATGAAACCCAATGACAGTGATCTAAGTCCCATCACCATTTCAGAGTGCATACGCAGCAATCTGGACAAGTTCTTTAACGACCTTGAAGGTGAATGTGCCAAGTCGGTATACGACATGGTGTTGTCTGCAGTTGAGCGCCCCATGCTGGAAGTGGTCATGGAAAAAGCCAACATGAACCAAACCATCGCAAGCCAGATGCTGGGTATTAATCGCAACACCCTGCGCAAAAAACTGCAACAGCACGGCCTCATCTGATTTTTAATTTTTACCGACCGCTTAACAACCGGCCCCCGATACCATGACATCAAATCCAACCATCAAACGCGCGCTACTCAGCGTGTCCGACAAAACCGGCATTCTTGAATTGGCCAAAGCACTGGCTGACCAAGGCGTGGAAATTTTGTCCACAGGCGGAACCGCCAAATTGCTCGCCGAGAAAGGACTCGTGGTCAAAGAGGTCAGCAGCCACACTGGTTTCCCGGAAATCATGGATGGCCGTGTCAAAACCCTGCACCCAAAAATTCACGGTGGTATTTTGGCGCGTCGCGATTTGCAAAGTCACCTGGACGCCATGGAAGAGCATGGCATTGGCGCAATCGATTTGGTGGCTGTGAATCTGTACCCCTTCGACAAAGCCACTGCCGGCGACAACGTGAAGCTGGAAGATGCGATTGAGAACATCGACATTGGTGGCCCCGCCATGGTGCGTGCCTCTGCGAAAAACTACACCGGTGTCACCATCATTGTCGACCCGGCTGATTACGGCAAAGTGATCGATGAAATCAAAAGCAACGATGGCGCAACCACGCTGAAAACACGCAGTGGTCTGGCGGCCAAAGCCTATGCGCACACCGCACGTTACGATGGTGCAATTGCTGCATTCCTGACCAGCCTGCAAGGCACCGAAGGCGCACTGGAAGACACACCCACACGCATTGAATACCCGGAAGTGCTCAGCATGCAGTTTCACAAAGTGCAAGACATGCGCTACGGTGAAAACCCACATCAAAGTGCCGCCTTTTACCGCGAGGCAAAAGCACCCGTGGGCCTGTTGGCCAACTACCGCCAACTGCAAGGCAAGGAACTCAGCTTCAACAATATTGCGGATTCCGACGCAGCTTGGGAATGTGTAAAAACCTTTGATGCCCCCGCCTGCGTCATCATCAAACACGCCAACCCTTGCGGTGTGGCCGTGGCCGAAGGCCCGTTGAACGCCTATCACAAAGCGTTCAAAACAGACCCCACCTCCGCATTTGGCGGCATCATCGCTTTTAATCGCCCGGTCGATGAAGCCACGGCACAGGCCGTTGCAAAACAGTTTGTTGAAGTGGTGATTGCGCCCGCGTTCGACGAAGCCGCACGCGCCGTATTCTTTGCCAAGCAAAATGTTCGATTGCTGGAAATTCCTGTGGAAACCGGCATGCACAAGTTTGATTACAAACGCGTGGGCGGCGGTTTGCTGGTACAAAGCCCCGATGAACGCAATGTGCTGCAAAGCGAAATTAAAGTGGTCAGCAAACGCCAGCCCACCGAGCAGCAATGGGCAGATTTGATGTTTGCCTGGCGCTGCGCGAAGTTCGTGAAAAGCAATGCCATCGTATTCTGCAAAGACGGCATGACCATGGGTGTTGGCGCAGGCCAAATGAGCCGTGTCGATTCTGCACGTATCGCATCCATCAAGGCACAGAATGCAGGCCTTACTCTGGCTGACAGCGCTGTTTCATCCGATGCGTTCTTTCCCTTCCGCGATGGTCTGGACGTGGTGATCGACGCAGGCGCAAGCTGCGTCATTCAACCTGGTGGCTCCATGCGCGACGAAGAAGTCATTGCGGCTGCGAATGAGCGTGACATTGTCATGGTGCTTACTGGTGTGCGCCATTTCCGCCACTAAACGCATCACGCCCCCTACCCTACCGTGATGCGTATCCTTGGCATAGACCCAGGCCTGCGCATCACCGGTTACGGCGTGGTCGACATCATTGAAAGCCAGCAAATTTATGTGGCCAGTGGCGTGATCCGTTCCAATTCCGATGCTTCCCTGCCCGACCGTTTGCACACCCTGTTTTCGGGTTTGTGTGAACTGGCGGAACTGTATAAACCCCAAGTGGCCGTGGTTGAAAAAGTGTTTGTGAACGTGAACCCGCAATCTACCTTGCTACTGGGGCAAGCACGCGGCGCGGTGCTTACTGCGCTCACTCACAGCGGTTTGGCAGTAACCGAATACACGGCGCTGCAAATCAAGCAAGCCATTGTTGGGCACGGCAAAGCCAACAAAGAACAGGTACAGGAAATGGTCAAACGCCTTCTAAAACTACCTGCCCACCCTTCAGCCGATGCAGCCGACGCACTGGCCGCCGCATTAACGCACGCGCAAAGCAGCAAACTGCTGGGCGCACTGGCAGCCAAAGACCTGCCCACCAGTATTTTCAAAACTCGCACTCGAAAGGGCCGCACGAGCTGGAAATGAAATCGCTTGGCGTATAATCAATTTCAGTTTACTGTGCATAAAAACAGTGTGGAGACGCTGCAATGATTGGTCGCCTGAAAGGCACTTTGCTTGAAAAAAACGCCCCGTGGATTTTGCTCGACGTGCAAGGCGTGGGCTACGAATTGCAGGTGCCCATGAGCACACTGTTCAACCTGCCCGAAATCAACGCAAGTTGCACGCTGTTAACCCACCTTGTTGTTCGCGAGGACGCGCATACCCTCTACGGCTTTCAAAACATTGCTGAAAAAAACCTGTTCAAAACCTTGATCAAGGTTTCCGGCATTGGGCCGCGCACCGCATTGGCCATTTTGTCATCCATTTCCACCAACGACTTTTTGCTTGCCGTGCAAAGTCAGGAAACGGCGCGTTTGGTAAAAATCCCCGGCATTGGCAAAAAAACTGCCGAGCGTTTGTTGCTTGAACTGAAAGGTCAAATCGTCGCTTTGGGCGGCACCGCGAACATTGCAGAAGGCATGCCATTGTCTGGCAGCAATCAAAGCGAAGTTGTTCAAGCCCTGTGTGCCTTGGGTTATTCTGACAAAGAAGCAGCGCTGGCCTGCAAAGGCCTGCCCGAGGGCACCAGTGTTACCGATGGCCTGAAACTGGCCCTGCGCAATTTGTCAAAAGGCTAACAGAGAACACCCACAATGATTGAACCCGATCGCCTGATCAGCCCCACCAAAACCACACATGCCGAAGAAGCGTTCGAGCGCGCCCTGCGCCCCAAGCATTTGGACGAGTATGTGGGGCAACAAAAAATTCGCGATCAACTCGACATTTTTATTGCTGCTGCACGCGCACGCAAGGAAGCGCTTGATCATGTGCTTCTGTTTGGTCCCCCCGGTTTGGGCAAAACCACTTTGGCGCATATTTTGGCCCGTGAAATGGGCGTGAACCTGCGTCAAACCTCTGGCCCGGTGCTTGAACGCCCTGGCGACTTGGCAGCGTTGCTGACCAACCTCGAAGCCAATGACGTGTTGTTCATCGATGAGATTCACAGGCTTTCGCCCGTGGTCGAGGAAATTTTGTACCCGGCGCTGGAAGACTATCAAATCGACATCATGATCGGCGAAGGCCCCGCCGCACGCAGCGTGAAACTTGATTTACAACCTTTCACACTGGTGGGTGCCACCACCCGTGCCGGCATGCTGACCAATCCGTTGCGCGACCGTTTTGGCATTGTTTCACGGCTCGAGTTTTACTCGCCCGAAGAATTGTCCCGGATCGTTGCACGCTCAGCCAGCTTGCTGGACACACCTGCCGAGGCCAGTGGTTGCCTTGAAATTGCCCGCCGATCACGCGGTACACCACGTATTGCCAACCGGCTGTTACGCCGAGTGCGCGACTATGCCCAAGTGAAAGCTGATGGGGTAATTACAGCTGAAGTGGCCGATGCGGCACTGGTAATGCTTGATGTCGACAAAGTGGGCCTGGATCCCATGGACCGCCGCTTGCTGGAGACCATCATTCACAAATTTGGTGGTGGACCTGTTGGCCTTGAAAGCGTGGCGGCCGCCATTGGCGAAGAAAAAGACACCATTGAAGACGTGCTGGAGCCCTACCTGATCCAGCAAGGCTACATTCAACGCACGCCGCGTGGGCGAATTGCCACGCTGAACACCTACGCACATTTTGGTCTGACTGCACCGGCCAGTTTGGCAGGTACGCATGCGGCGAATGTGCAGCAAGGCGACCTGCTGTAACACCGGCATTCAGGCGAAAGACCGGAACCCAATTTAATTGGGCTGTCCAACAAGCTGCGGGCGATCAATCCTCAGCCGCTTTCACCGGCTTACCCGCACCAACCTTGGCCGTGGCAGGCTTTCGAGCAACCGGCTTCTTGGCCACCGCCGGGCGTTTTTCACCAGCAGGTTTAGCAACTGCCTTGCTTGCAACAGCAGGCTCTGCTTTCTTGCTCTCCCACTTCACGCCCAAAGCCGCTTCAAGCTCTTCCAGTGCCTCGCCGGTGTACACCGACAAACGCTGCATGGAAGGCAAGGCATCGTGGTCACCGGTAAACGCCACATTGAACTGGCCGGAATAACTGACCACTGTAATGTTCAATGCCTGCCCGTGAGGAATCAGGGAAATCGGATAGAACTGTTCCAGGCGACAACCCGAAAAGTACAAGTCGCGCGATGGACCGGGCACATTGGAAATGACGGTGTTGAAAATTGGACGGGTTAAACCACCCAGACCCGACACCAATTGCAACATCATGGGGGCCATCAACATAATGGTGTAGTTGTTGATCGCTTCTTTGGGCATGGCCTGCAAATTGGCTTTTGCCAATTGTGTTGACCGACGGATCTCTTTCAGACGCGTCAAGGGGTCGCTTTCAGTGGTGAACAGGTTCGCAATGATGAAGCTGATGGCATTGCCGCCATCCAGGTCATCAGCAGGCCTTACCGACACGGGCAAGCCAGCCGTCAGAGACTCCGATGGCAAGGCATCGCGTTCCAGCAAATAGCGACGAATGGAGCTTGAACAAATTGCCAGAAAAATATCATTCACACTGACCTTGGCGGCCTCTGCAACAATCCGGATACGTTCCAGCGGATAAGTTTGAGTGGCCAATCGGCGGGCACCACCCACGCGTTTGTTCACAATCGACTTGGGTCCCGAGAACGGCGTAGCCAGTGCTGAGTCAGTGGGCTTGACCGCCTCCCGCATCAAATCCATCAAGGCTCGGCCAGCGGCGGGCAATGATTGCCCGTTGAGCTTTGCCGCTTCCCAAGCCTCGCGCGCCTGGTCTGCGAAATGTTGCTGTTCGGTATTTTTTTTCTTTTTGCTGATGGTACCCACCGACCAGGGAGCAGGCAGGGCCATGCTTTCTTTGGCAGACTTGCCAAAAATTCGCTCCATCAGTCGCATGCCGCCCACGCCGTCCATCAGCGAATGATGCATTTTGGTGTACAGGGCAAACCGGTTGCCGTAAAGCCCTTCAATCAAATGCATTTCCCACAGCGGTTTGCGAAAATCGAGCGGATGAGAATGTAAACGGGAAATCAAGGTTCCCAATTCACGCTCGCCTCCGGGCGCAGGCAAGGCGCTGTGCCGGAAGTGGTAATCCAGATCGATTTTGTCGGCCTCGATCCACTTGGGCATTAATGTGAGCAGGCGCGGACTGGACAAGCGGTAGTTAAAAGGCGGTGCGAATTCCAGAGAACTGCGAAGCATTTGGACAATTCGGGCAATCGCCTGCTGGGACGTTTCACCTTCGGGAACTGTAAAAACTGCCATGCTACCCACGTGCATGGGTGCTTCTTTTGATTCAACATACAGCCAGGATGCATCCAGCAAAGGGATATTTCGTGCCATGTCAGCGGTCTCCACTTCTCGTTGTTATTTGAATATGAATATTTAATTAATTTAATAGTGGCAGGATCCCACAACCCCAAGAGGCAGCCCTACTCCTGCTTACAATACCGTTAGCATACTAGAGACGGGCCATTTAATGACATTCAAGTATTCACTGCGTGTGTATTTCGAAGACACCGATGCGGGCGGCATTGTGTATTACGGGAATTACCTCAAGTTCATGGAACGCGCTCGAAGCGAATGGTTCCTTCAGCAAAGCATTGGCATGAAATCGCTGATGAATGACCATCATTTGGTCTTCGTTGTCAGCCGAACTGAATTGAACTACCTACGCTCTGCTAAACTTGAGGATATACTTGAAATATCGACGGAACTTACTGAACTTAAGCGAGTTTCTGCAGTCTTCAAACAAACCGTAACGCGCAACGGCGAAGTGCTGTGCGAGGGCAAAACCAAAGTGGGCTGTGTCAACACTGAAACTTTGAAACCCAGTGCAATACCGCCTGCCGTGTACGCGCAACTCAACCAATTGATGCCCTAGTGCGTTACAAGACTCAAATCATTTTCCTTACCGCGGATTGTTAATGGATATCTCTACCGACATGTCGTTCATTTCCCTGATCGCAGAGGCCAGTCTGGTTGTTCAGCTGGTCATGTTGATTTTGGTCATGATTTCCCTCATTTCCTGGGCCACCATTTTCAAGAAATGGGCGGTACTCAAGCGAACCAAGCAACAAGCCGACAAGTTCGAAGAAGAATTCTGGTCAGGCGGCGATCTCAACACGCTGTTTCAGCGAGCTGGCATGCGCAGAAACGATGCAGGCCCACTCGAGAGAATTTTCGAGGCCGGTATGAGCGAATTTCTTCGCGCTCGCGACAAAAAAGGCCTGACCGATTATTCGCTGATCATTGACGGCGCCCGCCGTGCCATGAAAGCCGCCTTTCAGCGCGAAAATGAAATCCTTGAACGCAACCTGCCATTCCTGGCATCGGCCGGCTCAGTCAGCCCCTACATTGGCCTGTTCGGAACCGTTTGGGGCATCATGCATGCCTTCGTGGGCCTGGCCAACGTGCAGCAAGCCACGCTTGCATCGGTCGCACCAGGCATTGCAGAAGCCCTGATTGCCACCGCAATTGGCCTGTTTGCCGCCATTCCCGCTGTTGTGGCCTACAACCGCTATGCCAACGACATTGATCGTTTGTCCACCCAGTTTGAATCTTTCGTTGAAGAGTTTTTGAATATTCTGCAACGTCAGCACTAATGCCAGTAATGAGCAACAGGAAATTTAATCGATGAAAGCCGAACTTGGACGAAAATCCAGACGCGCCATGAACGAGATCAATGTGGTGCCCTACATCGACGTGATGTTGGTGCTGCTGATCATCTTCATGGTCACGGCCCCAATGATCACCCCGTCGGTTATCGACTTGCCGTCCATGGCCAACACCAACCCGCCCAAACAAATGCGCCCCATTGAAGTCACCGTGCGCCAAGTGGGTAATTTGGTGGTGAAAGACATGAAAACAAACAAAAGCACTGAAGTGACGTTGGAGCAACTGGCCGCAGAAGTGAGAAAACTTCAGGCAGATGAACCTGATCGCCCAGTTGTAATTTCTGCGGAAAAAGCCATTCAATACCAGGCCGTGGTCGATGCGATGGATGCACTGCAAAGTGCGCAAATTCAGAAAGTGGGCCTGCTGGTGAAGCCAAAAAGCAAATGAGCACTGATTTAACCCGTCCACGCAACGGCTGGGAATTTACATCAGCCCATGAAGCACTGCTTTCCAAAATGAGCAAGGAAAGCGGGCTTGAGGCGCGCCTTGACCCACCAGTTGATCACACTGGTGAAAAGGCGGGCCTGACTGTGTCTGTGTTGGCTCATTTAACTTTGGTTGCGTTTTTTGTGGTGGGGCTCAATTGGAATACCGAAGAACCGGCCGCGTTTGAAGCGGTGTTGTGGTCTGAAATGCCAGCCAACGAACGAGTGGCTGTTCAACAACCCAAACCTGAGCCCGTGCCAGAACCACCCAAGCCCGAGCCTGTGGTTGAAACACCACCGCCACCAAAGCCGGTAGAACCTCCAAAAGCAGACATTGAATTGCCCAAGCCCGAGCCGAAAAAAAAGCCTGAGCCAAAGCCAGAACCCAAACCCGAGCCAAAAAAACCAGAACCGAAGCCTGAACCAAAGCCTGAGCCCAAAAAACCTGAGCCCAAGCCCAAGCCTGAGCCAAAGCCTGAGCCGAAGAAAGTTGAACCAAAAATTGATCCTGAATTGGCCAAAAAGCTTCGTCAGGAAGAACTGGCCCGCATTATGGGTGGTTCGCCAAACACGGGCAGCACCTCGGCTGGCACCAGTCGCAACAAGGCGCTGTACAGCGATCGAATTCGACAGTACGTGCGCAGCAAACTGGTGTTCCCTGGAGCCGACTCAGTCGATGGAAACCCAGAAGCAGTTTTCGAAGTCAAGCAACTTCCCAATGGGGAAATTGTCTCTATCACACAGAAAAAAAGCAGTGGGTTGCCAGCGTGGGACAGCGCTGTAGAGCGCGCCTTACAACGCTCTAGTCCACTACCCAGGGCCGAAGACGGTTCAGTTGAACCGGTGCTTGTCCTCTCATTTCGTCCAAAAGACGTTTAATTCATAGTGAAACAATGAACTACGCCAACCAAGCCATGTATTTACAACCGTCTAGTACCCTGTGGACCCGTTTTCGGCGTGCTGCATACACCCTCTTTGCCGCGGCCACTTTGCTGGCCACAACAACGCCTGCCCAAGCGCAACTGAAAATTGACATTACCGGCGTGGGGGCGAATCAAATCGCATTCTCCGCTGCACCATTTCAGGGCAACCAAGGTTTGCCCGAAGACATTAAAAAGGTAATTGAGGACGATTTGGTTCGCAGCGGCTTTTTTCGCTCGATCAACACCACCAGCAATGTGGAACTCAATGAGTCCACCCTGATCGACCCTTCAGCATGGAAATCAATTGGTGTTGATGCGCTGATCGTGGGTTCAGTCAAAAAGCTGCCAGACGGCAGACTGGATTTGCGCTTCAACCTGCACGACACAGCGCAACAAAAGTCATTGGGCAAATTCAGCTATGTGATCGCAGCGTCTGCCTTGCGCTTGCATGCCCACAAAATCGCTGATTTTGTATACGAGAAAATGCTGGGTGAAAAAGGCGTGTTTGCTACTCGCCTGGCGTATGTAGAAAAATCCCCAGGTCGCTATCGTCTGATTATTGCCGATGCCGACGGTGCCAATCCTCAAGTTGCACTGGCCTCCAAAGAGCCAATTATTTCGCCAGCTTGGTCACCAGACGGCACACAACTTGCCTATGTTTCCTTCGAAACTCGTAAACCTGTCGTATTTGTTCACACACTTGCAACAGGTCGTCGCAAGGCGTTGGCGAATTTCAGGGGCAGCAACAGTGCGCCAGCATGGTCAACGAATGGTCAGCAAATTGCTGTGGTGTTAACCAAAGATGGTGGGTCACAAATTTTCTCGATGAGTGCAGATGGATCTGGCTTGAACCGCTTGACCAACACAGGTGGAATCAACACCGAGCCCGTTTACAGCCATGATGGTCGAAGCATCTATTTCACCTCTGATCGCGGAGGTGGTCCACAAATTTACCGAATGGGTACAAATGGCGGTGATGCGTCACGCGTGACATTCGAAGGTGGATACAATATCTCGCCTCGAATTAGTCCCGATGACAAAACATTGACATATGTAACTCGTCGAGACGGGCAGTTTCGAATCGCCGCGCTTGATTTGGGGGGCGGCACAGAGATGCTGCTGACCAATACAGGGCGGGATGAAAGCCCAAGTTTCGCGCCGAATGGACGCTACATTTTGTATGCAACCAAGTCGGGCGGCAAAGGGACCTTGGCCGTGGTGTCAAAAGACGGACGAATCAAGTACACCTTGAGCAGTTCTGGTGCTGACATTTCGGAACCCACTTGGGGTCCATTCATTAATGATTGATTTTGCATTTGTTTTAACTGGTTTTACACTAAACATTCTTTAGGTCTGGAGAAAAATATGAAACACTCAATGGTCAAGTACCTGGCAATTTCCGCAATGGTGGCAGTATTGGCCGCTTGTAGCTCTGCCGTTCCTTTGAACGACAAGCCTACAGTTGAATCAAAAACTGGCACAGCCCCAGGTTCAGGTGACGGCCGCGCCGTACCCACAGTAACCCCAGGTGACGCCGACCCACTGAACGACCCACAAGGTGTATTGGCCAAGCGCAGCGTTTACTTTGACTACGACAGCTACTCTGTCAAGTCCGAGTATCGCGATCTGGTTCAAAACCACGCCAAATATCTGGTTGCCAACCCAAGCCGTAAAATCGTTGTTCAAGGCAATACCGACGAACGCGGCGGTGCTGAGTACAACCTGGCCTTGGGTCAGCGCCGTGCCGACGCAGTGAAAACACTGATGCTGGCTTTGGGCGTAAAAGAAGGTCAAGTTGAAACAGTAAGCTTCGGCAAGGAAAAGCCAAAAGCCACTGGCAGCAACGAAGCAGCTTGGGCTGAAAACCGTCGCTCTGACATCGTTTACCAGTAATCAAGGAACCCATTCGAGATGACTTTTAACTTCAAGCAACTTACCTGGGCAACTGCCCTGTTCTGCGCCTTTGCATCCAATTCCGCTTTTGCGATATTCGATGACACGGAAGCACGCAAGGCAATTCTGGACTTGCGCCAGCAGGTTAAAGTACTTGAAGATCGGGTTGCTCGAATGGAGGCCTCAAATCAGGGGCAGCTATCACTGGCCCAATCCCTGAGTGAAAAAGACCGAGAGATCGCCCGCTTGCGTGGTGATCTCGAAGTCGCTAATAACAACATTAGAAAACTACAAGAAGACAATCGAATTCTGTATACCAATCTTGACGAACGCATCAAGCAATTGGAACCCAAGGCCGTTCAACTGGATGGCGAAGAGCTCACAGTTCCCCCAGAACAATTCAACAATTACCAAGCTGGCCTTGATCATTTCAAGGCAGGAAATTACAAAGACGCTGCCCTGCAATTTCAGGATTTCCTGAACAAATACAAACAAAGCAAGCTTGAGCCACAGGTTCGCTACTTTCTGGGCAGTACACAGTTCGCGCAGGGCGAGTATAAATCGGCACTGATTACCCAACGCGATTTGGCGAAAGACTTCCCGGACAGCCCTCGTGCTCCCGATGCATTGCTCAGCATGGCCAGCTCTCAACTGGAGTTGAAAAGTATTCCAGGCGCCAAGAAAACGCTGGGTGAGCTGATCACCAAGTACCCAGGCAGCCCCGCAGCGGCGAGCGCGAAAGCGCGACTGGAAGCACTGAAGTGATCGCACCAAACTAATCACAGCCTGCACGCCCGCAAGTGTGCAGACACAGTTAAAATACTGGCACTTCAATCCAAAGGTGCCGGTTCATGGAAGAAATCAACCTTAGCAGTATCCAAAGCACTGTGCTTTGGGCCACATTCGCGGTTGGCCTGGCCTTCGGTGCCATTTCCCACCGCACGCACTTTTGCACCATGGGTGCAATTGCCGATGTAGTCAACTTTGGCGACTGGAACCGGATGCGCATGTGGTTGCTGGCCATTGCAGTTGCAGCACTCGGCTTACAGGGCTTGAGCATCACCGGCCATGCGAATCTGAACGACACCATTTTCCTAAACAGCCAATGGTCTTGGTTGTCCGGCATTGTCGGCGGTTTGCTTTTCGGCGCAGGCATGGTGTTGGCCTCGGGTTGCGGCAGCAAAACACTGATTCGCCTTGGCGCCGGCAATTTAAAGGCACTCATGGTGTTTGTCATTATGGGAATTACGGCCTACATGACGCTTAAAGGCGTATTTGGCGTGTTCCGCGCCAATTACCTTGACCCGGTTCGTTTTGAATTCAGCAGCAGCCCCTACCTCCCCGAACTCCTGGCCAATCTGATCAGCGCCGAGTCAGGCACCCTGGTTCAAATTCTGGCCATTGCCTTGCCCGCAGCCTTGTTGATCGGTACTTTGGCCAGCAAATCTGCCTGGAACAAAGAAGTGATTGTGGGTGGCGCAGGCGTGGGGCTGACCATCTTGGCAGCGTGGTGGATTGTGTTTCAGGTGGCCTACATTCCAGAACATCCGGATACCCTGGAGGCAGCCTATTTGGGTAGTTATGCAAACCGTGCCGAAGGCTTCAGCTTTGTGGCCCCCTATGCGTATACCCTTGAATGGCTCATGTTTTTCTCAGACATCACACGCGTGCTCACAGTGGGTGTAGTGGCTTGTTTCGGCGTGATTCTGGGTGCCACGGCCAACGCCTTGCTTGAAAAATCTTTTCGCTGGGAAACGTTTCAGGGCGTTGAAGACACAGCCAACCACACGGTGGGGGCTGTGCTGATGGGTGTAGGCGGGGTGCTGGCCTTGGGCTGCACAGTGGGCCAGGGTTTAAGCGGTGTAAGCACCCTTTCACTGGGATCCTTTGTGGCTTTGGGCAGCATTGTTGTTGGCGCCATGGCGGCTTTGAAATATCAAATGTGGCGTGTTGAGCGCATGGTTTAAGTTTGATCACAAAGAAGTGAAGAAGCGCTTCTTTTTTTGAGAAAGCTCAGTTATAATCTCGGTCTTCGGCGAATTAGCTCAGCCGGTTAGAGCGACGGAATCATAATCCGCAGGTCCGGGGTTCGAATCCCTGATTCGCCACCAAACAAGAAACCCCTCAGTGAAAGCTGGGGGGTTTTTTCTTTTCTGCTTGCCTGTTGACTTTGCTCACAAATCCTTCTCAAAGAACATCCAAATGATTGCCTGATATACGTTGCATTACTGTTTTTTAATAGTATTGCAACGATTGTTCAAAACCATAATCACGGTTATTATTTTTAGAAAGATGCATCTAAAAATGCACTTCAACAGTAACAACTGTTAACACAGGCAAGGAAGAGCAATCGCAGTACCAAAACAGCTGCGCCTGGTCTTTCTTCTACAAAAACAGCTTGCTAGGAGGAGATGACACGTGTTCAAGCTGAATAAATTATCTGCAGTAATCGCCATTGGATTGGGAACTGCTCTACCCGTACAAGCCGGTCTTCTTGATGACCTGATCGGTGCGAAATTCAACCCCGTAAGCACAAACAAAGGTGTGGCAGCTGAGGGCCAAAAAGGCTCTTTCACCAAGCCTTTCGCTGAGCCGTTCGTGTACGAACGCTCTGTGGGCGACGACAACAACCCAGACCTGCAAGGCTTCCGCACTGACAACAAGTGCGAAGGCATTGGCGCCAATGGGAAGCTTCGCTGCAAACCTGCCGCCGGCACCATTTCATTGCTGCCAAACGGAGACTTCCTGTACTTCAACGCCCTTGAAGGAACCGAAGATTTCGAATTCAGCATTTTGCTTGATTTTGGTCAAAAAGCCATTAACGACCAGACACGCATGATGCGAATTCCAGAGGGAGCAAACGCTGCCAGCCTGTGGACTCGCCCAACCGACGTGGATTCTGGTGCAAACCCCGACGGCTATGAAATTACTGAACTCATTCCTGGCCTGTCCAACAAAGAAACCAACAGCGCGGATGGTGCCCTGTTCTGCGCCGACGTGGCCATGCTGGCCGACGGTCGCATTATGGCCGTGGGTGGAACCGCCTACTACAGCGAGCCAGGCAGCAATTTCATTGGCTACGGTTTGACTGAACTGGAAGGCTTGAAGAATAGCCGCGCCTACAATGCCAACACCAATACATGGAGCCAGTTGGCGGACATGAACTTTGGCCGTTGGTACCCTGCGCTGATTACGCTGCCCGATAGCAAAATGTTCGTGGCCAGTGGCGTCACAAAGCTGATCAAACCAATTTATCCTAACGCACCAGAGCAAAGCGGCAGGAATGTGGTTCAAACCGAAACCTATGATCCAGTTACGAACAAGTGGACGGTAAACGCGCAAACAGCTCAACGCTCGCTTCCCTTGTACCCAAGAATTCACCTGCTGCCCAACGGCCATGTTTACTACAACGCGGGCGGTCAGGCATTCAACCCGAATGGTCAGTCTTATGACCAGCCACTGTGGAATATTTCTGCAACGTACAATCCAGCAAACCAAACCTGGTCTGATCTGGCATACGCGGGTTTTCCGCTGAAATTCAGCGACGCAGGTCTTGAGTCCCTGACTCAAATTCTGAATCCACAAACTGCTCCCAACGCAGCCATGAGCGCCCTCACCAAAACATTGATGAGCGCACCCATGAAAAGCCCTCAAGCATTGCAAAAGCTTTTGAGCACGGCGAACCCTGGGGGCAACCCTGAGCAAATGGTTCAAAAAATCGTTGGTTCAGGCATGCGTGGCTCCACATTCTCCGTCATGATGCCGCTGCGCCCCAATGCGCAGGGTCAGTACAAGGAAGCCAGCTTCCTGACAGCAGGTGGCGTTTTGCCGCTGGTTGGTGCTACTTCGCCCGGTGGATATGTGGCAGTTGCAGCTTCACGCATCGACACAGTGAAAACTGATGGTGACAATATTGTCGACTATCAAAGTGAAGTAACTGGTTCGCTGAATGAAACCCGCTGGTACGGTTCAGGCGTATTGATCCCCGATGATTCAGTCATGGTGTTCAGCGGCGGTGACCGCGACGGTGTTGCAGCCCCTGGCGTGGAATTCCCCCGCAAAACTGCAGAGCGTTTTGATCCGGTTACCAAAAAGTGGACCCAAATGGCTGTGGCCAACAACCCCCGCACTTATCACAACACTGCCTTGCTAATGCAAGATGGTCGCGTGTTGATCGGTGGCCATGCGCCAATTTCCACCTTGTACCTGAAGAACATCAATTTGGCAGCATTTGGCTTTTCACCCAACGATGGTCGTGATCCCTCTTTCGAGATTTACTCACCACCCTACGTGAACAATCCAAACCGCCCCAACTTGATTGGCTTCGCCGGTGGCAATGCAACACCTGTAGGCAACGGCAAAACAATGATGCGTGAATTCCGCAAAGGGCAACAAGTAACACTGGAAATGGCACCGGGTACAGACATGAGCAAAATTGACTCAATCTCCCTGGTTCGTCATACAGTGACAACCCACTTGACCGACGCTGACCAGCGCACTGTTGTCATTCCCAAAAATCAACTGACTGTGACCGGTCAAAGCATTCGCTTTAACATTCCAGATCAGGCAGCTGTAGTTCCACAAGGTGCCTACATGACATTCGTACGCGCCAAGCAAGCGGATGGTGCACTGTTGCCATCCAAAGCTGTCAGCTTCATGTTGAAGCATGACAATGGACAAGGAGTGATGACCGCCAATGCCCGTCGTTAAAACGAACTGGGTGAAGAAAACGCTGGGCGCCTGCCTGGCGTTTTCTTTTTCTACCCTGCTAATTTCCAGCCCATTTGTTACAAACACAGCTTTCGCGCATGCCGAGCATGGTTCGGAAGGTGGCATTCCCACCGTCAGTCCGAAAGCCAAATTACCCAAAGGCATTTCACTGCAAGTCGTGAAAACCAACGCCTATCAATTTGCATTGGCCACCGATGGACAACAGCAAATCGAGATCCTGGGAGAAGACAAACGCGCCTTTTTGCGCTTTGATGGCGACAAACTGTACGCGGATCTGAACGCGACAGGCTGGCACCGTTCCCGCCAGCCCGGTGGTGGCCCTGTGCCTGACCGGCTAAAAGACAATCCAAAAATGAAACCCAACTGGGTACTGTTGAACAAGCAACCCGGCTATGGGTGGTACGACCCGCGCTTGATCAAGGAGGACGTTGCTCATTTCAACTTAAACCTGTTGAGTAACGGCAAACCGCTCAATGTCCGGATAGAACGTATTGAGCCAAAACCCATGACGGGTTACTGGCGCCCTTTGTTGATCAATGAGCCCGACTTCACCGGCTTGAACGCCATGGTACCCGGCCTGAGTGGCAACACCTTCATGTTAAGCCGTCTGGGCACGGCAAAAGGAGAGTTCCAGGTGCTCGACGACCAGGGGCAACCATTCCTGGAACTTCGCAAAGATGGAGTTTGGCTAAACAGCATGCATGCCTGGGCAAACTCTGTAGAACTTTTCCACAACCCTGGAACAGACCAATCGCCCTGGGTCAAAGTGTCGGAAACCGGAACTGTGACCTATGCCGATCCACGCCTGGACAACAAACCCGAAAAAACCTCAGAGACTGGCAGTTGGGTTATTCCTGTCAAACTTAAAGACGGTGAGCAGCAAAGCACGCTGAACGGCGAGCTTAAATGGCAAGCGATTGTTGACAACGAAAAATAATCTTTAACCGCTTGGTGTGGACTAATTGAATACACCAATGTCACCCAGGCGGCACTCTTCCTCGAATCCATACTTGCGTGCAAACGGACAATCCAGAACAGGCAAAGCCGATGGGATTTGGTAATACTTTTCCACGGCCTCCCGCAGCACCACATCCCTGAACCGCTGATAATTGAAATTGCTGCCATCCACAATCGTGAAAGGCACGCCACCAATGGTCTGCGTTTTTACCGAGATATCGCTGAGATAATCCGTGTAAAGCGATGGGTCAATCGGCTTGGCCTTGGCCACGATCCGAATGGGCTTGCCATCCATTTGCCGCCAATCCACAAAGGTATCGTCGTTGCGTGCATGGTATTTTCCTGGACCGAACACTGGTACCACTTGGCCATAGTGGTAGGTCATTAACGCGGCGGGTGAATAGGCTATTGTGGTCAGCACGCCATTGGCTGGCATGTCGCGTGTAAACTCGGCGAGAATTTCAGGCATGTTTCTGTGGAAAAGCACATCTTCCTGAAAATCCTTTTTAGGCCAGACAGAAACATCGGCATGCATCAACAAGCCAAACAAAACCAGATGCGGAACAGACAAAAAAGCATTGAACCAAACGTAACGTTTCATCCAGATGCCCTGAGTGCACAGAGCCAGCAGTACAAAAGCAATGGGCAGAAATCCCAGCACCCAATGCAAACCCACCGTTTTCTCGAGCGAAATAACCAGAAACAAAACCAAGGGCACAAGCAAGGCGAAGGCCAAGGCGCTTTGTCGCAGCCACACACGGCTACCCTTGAGTAAACTCCACATGGCCCAAGGTGTGATCAGGTAAAGCATCATCCCCAGGTAGGTGAGCACAGTACCCCAGCCCAACTGGGCATCCTCATGCCGGTTCACCAGGTTGAACATAATGTTGTTCCAGCAATTGTGCAGGTTGTACCCAATGTTCACGCTTGCAAACGGCAAGACACCCGCAAGTAGCAAAAACAGGTACTTGAAGCGCTGCCGCTGAAACATCAAATGAAAACCAAATGCAACACCCAGCAACACTGCGAAATATTTGGACAGAAACGCCAGCCCCAAAAAACAACCCGCCAGAAAAATACCTGCGCCCGATTCAGACCGAATTGCTTTTACATACGCATAGATGGCAAGACCCATGAAAAATATCAAGGGCGTGTCGGTGGTTACAAACACAGCGAACCAGGATGCTGGCATTGACAGGTACACGGCTCCTGCCAGCCAGGCCCGGGACTCTTGCTCACGGGGCAACAACTCGCGGGCCAGCAGCACCACCCCACCTGCAATTGCGGTGGTCAGCAACAGGGTCAGGCTGCGAATTACAATCGGCTCATTGCCCAAATGGCTAAGTGCCCACAACCACCACCCCACCATGGGAGGGTGATCGTAATAACCCCAATTCAGGTCAGTCGACCACAAATGAAAGAAGGCCTCATCGCCTGTCATCGGGAAAAACCAGGCCAACCAAATTTTGATGACCGCAGTGATCACCACAATCCACCCAAAAAGGCTTTTCGCGGTTTTCAGGGTCAACTCTGGTCCGTGTTGATCGGGTCGGGAAAAGTGACTTGGCATGTGTGTAATGGGTCTTAAGAGGCCAAATAGACGAGCACACCCACGGAAGCCAGGAAGCCCCAACTGATGCGATCGTGAATGGCGAAATGCACTGGGTCGTCGATCATTTCCTTGCGGGAAGTCATGATCCAGATCCGCATCAACCAGTACAGGAACAAGGGGCAAATACCCCACAAAAACTCGGGTGTTGCATACAACATGGAGCCATTTTGACTGTCTACATACAAGGCCAACACCAGTACAGCCACAAACCCGCTGGAAATCCCCATGGACACCAGGTAGCTGAGGTCGGTCATGCGGTACCCACGCCCCTGTGGTTGAGTACCCTCAAGTTGCAAAAACTCGAGTTCAGCGCAACGCTTCACCAATGCCAAACTTAAAAAAACAAACAGGGAAATGGCCAACAGCCAACTGGATAGTTCAATGCCAGTGCCCACACCACCTGCAATCACCCGCACCGTGTACAGCATGGCCAACAGCAAAACATCCACAAAAGCCGTTCGCTTGAAAACAAATGTGTAAAGCAAGGTAACCACGGTGTAAACCAACAACACCAAGGTAAATTGCCAACCCACTGCAAACCAGGCCACAGCAAAACCCAAAAGGCCCAAAAGCTTCATGAACACAAAGGCTTTGCCGATGCCAAGCGCACCACTGGCCATGGGGCGATGGCGCTTGCGCGGATGTTGGCGATCCGCGTTCAAGTCCATCAGGTCATTCCAGATATACGTCGAGGACGCCAAAAGGCCAAACGCCAAAAAGCCCCATGCCATTTTGCTCCACAGAACGATGTCAGTTTCATGGGCAGCAATCAGCGGTAAAAACAGCAATCCGTTCTTTGCCCACTGTTGCAGGCGCATTGCTTTGAACCACACTTTCAGGCCTGTGCGGCGTGTATCAAGGCGGTTCAACTGAATGCCTGCTGCTGCAGCCTTGCTGCGGGTACTTCGCCCCGTGTTCACACCAAAAGCGAGCGCCGCCCGCTTCCAGATCGGAATGTCCACAGTGGCATCGCCAAAATACATAAAGGGCTGACCTTGGCTGTCTGCCTGAATGGCTTGCAGTTTCTGCTGCCCTTTCAAATTGCTGTGTTCGCTGGCAATAACCCTGGCAAACACGCCCAGACGAGTAGAAATTTTCAGCACATCGCGCCGCATGGAGGCACTGGCCAAGACCAGTTCGTGTCCGGCAGAGCTCAGCTGATTCAAGCGCTCAAGTACCAAGGGATCAATCGGCAAGTGATCCAAAACCGGGTCGATTCGTTTGGCCAACTCGGTTTTAAATACCCAGGCTCCGCGAATTGCCCACACCAACATTGGAAACACGTAAAAAATATTTCGCTTGAGAAGCAACAAGCAACTTTCAAGCAGCACATCCGATGGGCTCAGCGTGCCGTCCAGATCAACGTAAACAATAGGCTTGGTCATTTTGGTTTGGACAAACCACTGAGAAGTGACTGCGTTGGCTCTTCTTCCCAATGGGCAGCACCAAGAAACACCATCACGATCTGCTTCACAAAATTGTCGAGCATCTCTTTCTCAATTTGTGGTTGATCAGCCCTGACATCCAGAAAGTCAGTGGCCGAGTTCATCATCAAAGTAACCACCAAACTACAAATCAAGGTAAGGGTGTGTGTAGAAAGTCCGGGGAAAATATTCAACAGACGCAAGTCGCTGGCCATCTCATTGGTGAAATGTGCAATTTCATTTCGAATCGCATTTCGCAACGATTGCGAACCGCCTGATCTTTCGGAGCTGATAAAACGCCACTCCAGGTGATGTTGCTTCAGGTAAGTCACAAACACACTCACGGAATGGCGAATCATGTCCTCACCAGGCAAACTGGCCTGCCTTGCTTCACGAAGCAAACGCCGCAAGGTAATACCACCGTCCTCAACAAGGGCCAGACCCAATTCATCGGTGGTCTTGAAATGTCGATAAAACGCGGTCGGCACCACGCCAGCCTCCCGGGTAATTTCCCGAATGCCCAAGGCGGTGAAGCTGCTCCCGTTGCCCACAAGGGTAAGTGCAGCCTGCATCAAATTCTGGCGTGTTTGTTCTTTGCGTCGCACCCTGGCCTGTGTTTCATCCACTGGCTTGGTCGCGGCGCTTAATCTTGTTCTCATGGTTCTTGCTCGAGCCTAGTCTGGATCAGACAACTTCCTGATCTACCCCGTTATTGTAATGAAAAGCAGCCTGTTCACAGCTTAACAGTCTGCAAGCCTGTGAAATAGGACCTGAACACACTGAAAAGAAGCAACAGAACTAAGCCATTTCGAGAATTATTACTGTAATTACGGGTTTTGCGTATTGACTGCATGAACCCAAGACGATTAACTCCCCCTAAAGAGGGTTGGAAAAAGGTGTTAATCCAATAAAGATGTTTACATGCTCACATCTGGTGACACCTTTTCAACTAGCTTTTCCTCGGGAGGAGACATTCATGCCATCAAACCAAATTTTGGTTATTGAGGATCACCCACTTTTCGCAACAGGCATTAAAGACCTGGTCGAATTCGTGGCAACCAACGCAGACATTCTCTGCGCGGCCAGCATCGCTCATGCCAAAGAACTGTGCGCCAAGAATTCGCCGGCGTTAATCATCACCGACCTGCGTCTACCCGACGGTCAAGGGCAAGAGGTGATCGACGCCCTGGCCTTGATGAGTGCTAACCTGCCCACGTTAATCATGAGTGGCGATGACACACTTCTTCACTCTGTGATACCGAACCAGCATGCCCCATCGTGGACACTGTCCAAATCAGAAGGGTTTGAGCAAACCTCAGCTGTATTGCTAGAGGCGCTTACCCGTGCAGGCGTACAGGTTCAGTGGCGCCCCAATGCCCTGTCAAATCGCCAAACCAACGGCGAACATATCACCGGGCGACTGGGTCAGAACAACGGTATTCAGTTAACTCACAAACAACAACAAGTCATGCATTTTCTGGCCTCGGGTCTTTCTAACAAGGAAATTGCCCGAAAGCTCGATTTGTCACCAGAAACAATAAAAACACACTTGCGCGAGATTTTCACGCGCATGAATGTGAAAAACAGAACCCAGGCCGTCAGTCTTTATCGCAAAATTCCGCGACTCAATGCGTCAGCCATGGCATAGAAACCAATAGCCGGCAACAAGCCGGCCAATTCTAATAACTATAAAATGACAGACAGTTCACTATCAGGGTTAGCCGTACTGCTGGGTATTGCCTTATACCCATTCTTTGCAAATCACCTTCCCAATCAACGGCAGAACGCAGCCGCCGTGATTGGTGTGGTTCTGCTGGGATTCATCATTCTTGGTTTCGACACACAACCAGTACTTCAACATGGTGATCCGGTACACGCCGCCTTTCAATTGCTTTCATTTTTGTTTTTTGGCAGCGCTTTTCTGGGTCGAAAACGAGGCCTTGTCTCCGCAGAACGACCAGCTTTGGTGCCCTTTTCAATTGCGTGCATTACAGCGCTTGCCGATATGTTCACCACCTCTGGCCTGGTCTACACCGTATTTATTGGAATTCAAGCGGTCTGTTTATTGACCATTACCAAAACCTACAGCAATTTGCCCAAGGTCACGTTAATCAAGGCCGTGTATTTCAGTGTGCTGTATTGCATCGTCAACGGACTCTTCCATGCCTCTACGTCCACAGATCTGGCCTTGCTTATCGACTACTCTGTGGTCAAGGTTCTGTTTTACATCCTGCTCGGTACCTGTGTTTTTCACATGGTGTTTCAGGATTTCTCACGTACACGTACCAAAAAAGGGCTTGAAGGACAGACAAGAATTGATCAAGACATCATGAAGTTCGCATTTCGGGGACGACGGGTTTTAAAAGACTTTCGGCATGACCTGCGCCAACCCCTTAGCACCTTGGGAATATTGGCCAGCGTGGGGAAAGCCATCTCGAAAGACCCAGAGGTAACCGCTCGGTATCAGCACATTCAAACGGCTCAAAAAGCACTAAAAAACATGCTTGAGGATTTTTTTGATCAATTGGGCAATGCAATCAAGTACCCCCAGGTTGAGCACTCAGCCCCAATGGCCCCAGTCGCAGTTCATGACATTCTTGCGCCGCTGATTGAAGAATACCGGATGCTGGCGGACGTTAAAGAACTTCAAATTCGATATGTACCCAGTGAAATCACAGTCATGAGCAACAAAGAAGCTCTGTCGAAAATAATTCGCAATGGACTGGACAATGCCATCAAATACACCAACAAAGGTGGCGTGGTCGTAGGACTGCGAAGACGAAAAGGGCGGGTGAGCATTCAGATCGCAGACACAGGTTCGGGCGTCGAAAACAACAAAGTGGCTGCGCACAACAAAGGCTGGGGGCATGGCTCCAACATCGTTCGAGACCTAAGCGAGCAGATACTTGCCAAAACAGAATGCCGCAACCGGTATTACAACGGTAACCTCGCCGGTTCGGTATTCGAAGTGATATTGCCCGAAGAGGCTGAAGTCAACCACCGCAACAAGCGACCCGCTTTGACTGCCCAAATGGTATTTGAAGCCCAAGTAATGGCCATGAGCAATGAGCATTTGCTCGAAATTCAACGAAAGCTACCCGTTCAAGGGTTCGACAAGGTGGAGTTCAGTCGCAACGGTGCCTATCGAGCTTACCTTACCGCCCTGCGCAAAGGCATGTCACCTGTTTACATACTGTATGCAGGCGACCCGGCGCAAAAGGTAAGTGCCATTGAGCAACTGAAACTTCTTGGATCTCTGCTTGACTATGAGCCCTGTTGTATTTTGATCTACAACGCGAGCCAGGAAAACAATCCTCAAGTTGAGTTTGGACATGAAATGATTCGAATTCCGTTGATCCCAGGTCAAGCTGACGCCTGTCTTAGCGTGATATCCGAACTTTTTCCACACAGGGAGAAAACACCGCCAGAATTCAACACCCCGCAGAGCGATTCAAAAATTGCCGGCAAAAATATTACTAATTCACTGATACCAAACTAACCACCGCCAGGTTTTTTACTTGGCCGTATGCAAAGCACCCAGAACTGCGGGTCTGCTTGCACCCGTAACCGTAGGGCAGTTGCCCGCCAGGTTCAGTAGATACTGCACACCCAACCAGGCAAACGCAGTTGCCTCAACCGCCTGTGCTGGCAGGCCTAGGTTCTCAATTGGCAGCACGTCGGCCGGTGCGCATTCACAACGCAACTGGCCAATCAAAGTGCTGTTTCTCGCGCCACCGCCACACACATACACTTGTTCAACCAACACGGGCAAACACGACTTCACCGCCCTCACCGTCAAGGCCAGCAACGTTGCCATTATGTCTTCGGAAGAAAGTTGATTCGAATCGGCAAGGCATTGCTCAAACCACTGCGCGCTGAAATCATCACGACCCGTACTCTTTGGCCAGGATTGATGAAAGAAAGGATGCGCCCAAAAACGTTCAAGCAGGTCCGTGTCTGGACTACCCATGGCAGCGATCTCGCCATCTTGATCCATCGGCAAACTGAAGGCACGTTGAGCCCACAGGTCCATTAAACAGTTGGCGGGACCGCAATCCCCCCCTGTCAGGGCCTGACCTTGCCCATTCAGCACAGTCAAGTTTGAAAAGCCACCCAGGTTCAAGACCGCAGTTTGATCGTAAACACCCTTACCATTCAACCAGGCTTGGTGAAAGGCCGGAACAAGGGGAGCACCCTGCCCGCCCAATGCGATATCTTTAGACCGAAAATCATGTACGACATCAATGCCTGTTTGGCTGGCCAGCAAAGCCCCATCGAGCATTTGATAGGTATACCCAAGATCGGGGCGATGACGAAGTGTTTGCCCATGGGCACCCAGTACCCGCACATCGCCAGAGTCAAGTCCAAGAAAAGACAGCAATTCATTGACCGCGCCAACGTATTGATCTGTCAGATCTTTCCGGGCCTGTAAAAGCGTGGCGATTGGGTCAATATTGGGTGCAAAACGAGGGGGGATTTCCTGTAGGGACAACAGTACTTGCTTTAACTCAGGCGGAAACTCGGCACTGAACACGCCGAGAAACCGCATTTCCTGAGAGTCTGGATCAATTTGAACTGCCGCAACGTCAACACCGTCTGTACTGGTGCCAGACATGGCGCCCAAGGCAATCATGGCTTATTGGGCACGGGCCAAACGTTGCGCGGTAGCCAACTCCATGCGACGATCCAGTGCCAACTGTACCCGCTTGAACTCACCGAAGGAGTTGCGATCCAGCGGCTCGGCCTGTGCAACGGTAATACTCAAGGGATTTTTAGGAACGCGGTTCACACGGAACTCATAATGCAGGTGCGGGCCGGTTGCCCACCCAGTGGAACCCACGTAACCAATTACATCGCCTTGCTCAACTTTCTGCCCCACGCGCACACCTTTGCCAAAACGGGATAGGTGCGCATACGCAGTGCTGTAACCACTGTGATGCTGTATTTCAACAAAATTTCCATAACCGTTCTGGGTGCCGGCGAACTTGACCGTACCACTTGCGGTGGCCATGATGGGCGTGCCCGTGGGCGCTGCGTAATCAACGCCGTTGTGCGCTTTCCAGCGCTGTTGGATCGGATGGAAACGACGGGGGGTGAAACCCGAGGAAATGCGTGAGAATGCGAGGGGTGACCGCAGGAAAGACTTTTTCAGGCTACGGCCTTCCTCGTTGTAATACCCCGCATTGCGGTTACCGCTTGGCGCAAACCAATAGGCCTTGAACGGCTTGTTGTTGTTCACAAATTCTACGGCCAATACCCGACCCGCTCGCGCAGAACGGCCTTCGAGGGTCAGGTCTTCATACACAACCTTGAACTCGTCGCCCTTGCGTAGCTCACGGTGAAAATCGATGTCAGAGCCGAAAATTTCTGTCAGCTGAATTGCGACTGAATCTGGCATCCCGGACTTGTCAGCCGCAGCGAACAGGGAAGACTCAATTTGCCCAGAACGAAATACGATTTGCTTCTGAAAATTTACAGATTCAAGCTTGGCGGTGAATTGACCATTTGTTTTTTGAACCAGAATCGATTCCTGGCTGTCTTCATCGATACCGCTTTTGTAGCGCAGCCATTGCAAATCACCGTCGGCAGTTTGTTGAACCGTGAGCACTCGCCCGGCGCGCAAATTAACCAGGTTACGTGCTGTTTTGTCTTGCCCCAAAAAAGCCGCCAAGCCGCTGGTGTTTACGCCCATTCGGTCAAGCAAACCCACCAGGGTATCGCCCCGACGAATACGTTCTTCAGCCACCAAAGGGTCAAAGGTGTACACGCCCTGTTCGGCCAAATTCAACTCCACAGCCTCGATCACGACCTCGGAGTTCAACAGGGCGGAATCGACCGGGGAATTTTGAACAGAGCCAGCGATTGCAACCACTGCACCAAGAACAGGGAACGAAAAAAACCCTACAATGACCCACTTTCTATGATTGTGAGATTGGGGAAGCGCGGAGTCGGCATATTGCCACCCCGACTTGATAAGGTGCTTGGTAAGAGAAAAACCCTGTCCCCATGCGGCGATTGCTCGCTCTAGTAAATTCTGAAGCATCATGTTTTAGTTTTAGAGGTGTGAAAGTTCACGAGCCGATCGCCCACAATCAGCTTTATTTTCAAAAATACAACACTGAAGTTTGCAAGAGTGTAACAAAGGATTGCCAAATGAACCAGTCACCTGATAGAAGCCCCCCCAAAATTACGGAAATTACTGAGAATTTGTCTGATTCCGTTCGGCACGCACTTGAAGTGACCAAGCGCGGCTGCGAAGAACTGTTAATTGAATCGGAGTGGATTCAGAAACTGGTTCAAAGCGAAAAAACAGGCAAACCCCTGCGCATCAAATTGGGATTGGACCCTACGGCACCCGACATTCATTTGGGTCACACCGTGGTACTCAACAAGCTTCGCCAACTTCAAGACCTGGGCCATCAGGTTATTTTCCTGATTGGCGACTTCACCTCGATGATCGGCGATCCTTCCGGTCGAAACAGCACACGCCCACCGTTGACTCGCGAGCAAATTCAGGAAAACGCCAAAACCTACCATCAGCAAGCTGTGAAAATTCTGGACGCTGACAAAACTGAAATTCGGTTCAACAGCGAATGGTGCATGCCCTTGGGCGCCGATGGCATGATCAAACTGGCTTCCAGCTACACAGTTGCAAGAATGCTGGAAAGGGAAGACTTTACAAAGCGATATCAAGGGGGTATTCCGATTGCTATTCACGAGTTTCTGTACCCGCTGATGCAAGGCTATGATTCCGTGGCCCTTCAATCGGATCTGGAAATGGGCGGCACCGACCAGAAATTCAACTTGCTGGTTGGCCGTGAACTTCAGAAACAACACGGGCAGGCCCAGCAATGTGTTTTGACCATGCCGTTGCTGGTGGGCACGGATGGCGTCGACAAAATGTCAAAGTCCAAGAACAACTACGTGGGCGTGACCGAAACCCCGTCGAACATGTTTGGCAAGGTGATGTCGATTTCAGACAATTTAATGTGGAACTGGTACACCCTGCTCAGCTTCAAATCAATTGCGGAAATCGAAACCCTTAAAACCGCCTGTGCCAATGGGGAAAATCCGCGCAATGCAAAGGTGGCCCTGGCCCAGGAACTGGTGGCCCGTTTTCACAGCCAGCAAGCCGCTGTGGACGCCCTGGCTGAATTTGAAGCCCGCTTCAAGCAGGGTGTTCTTCCCGACGACATGCCCGAAGTGGTTTTGGAATTGCCGGAGGGTGAAACCGACGCAGGCTTGGCGTGGGTACTGAAATCAGCCGGGCTGTGTGAAAGCAGCAGCGACGCCAACCGGAACATTCAACAAGGTGGCGTAAAAGTTGAAGGTGAAAAGGTGACTGACAAAGCAACCCGCCTGCCCAAAGGTAGCCATGTGATTCAGGTGGGCAAACGCCGATTCGCAAGGGTGCAGTTGAATTGAGTACACACGCCTCGAATTTCCGAACCGTTGTCAGCAAAAAACCCAATGGCACCCGTTTCATTCTGGTGCGCCATGGCGAAACAGACTGGAACAAGGAAAAACGTTTTCAGGGGCACACCGACATTGCCCTGAATACCCACGGCGTGTTGCAGGCCCAACTTGTTCGGCGTTATTTTGATCTGCTGGAAGCGGCTGGCATGCAGCTTTACGAATATTGCGTCAGCAGCGACCTGGGCCGCGCCCACACCACCGCCAAAACAATTCATGGCGACAAAACCCCCGCAATCGTGTTGAGCAACAGCCTGCGCGAACGAAACTACGGGCACCTGTCCGGGCTGACTGGCGATGAAATGTACGAGAAAAGCCCAGAAGAATTTGCCAGTCTTCGCAACCGCGTACCCGATGCACCCTTGTTGGGTGGCGAAAGCCTGGAGCAGTTTTACCAGCGCGTAGTATCTGCATTTCAACAAATCGCAACTGAACAACAAGGCCGTACCACGCTGTTGGTGGCCCACGGCGGTGTACTGGATTGTATTTACCGGTACTGCGCAGGCGAACCGCTTGAAAAACAACGTGACTGGCAACTGCCCAACTGCGCCCTGAACGTGATCAACATTGAGCCTTCAGGCGATAAAAGCGTACCCGTGTGGGCCTGGCTGGGGCATTTGAACAACGATAAACCTGGCCAAAACATGGACGAAGTCGATGGTCGAATCGCTTGAAATCATTTAGAATGTTGGGCTTGTCTTGAACCCAATCCTTTCCGGAAATCGTTATGTTTGACCGCCAAAAGGGCATCGCCCAAACCGACCCAGAATTGTGGACTGCCATGCAGCAGGAAACCACCCGCCAGGAAGACCACATCGAGTTGATCGCGTCTGAGAACTACGCGAGCCCAGCCGTGATGGAAGCCCAGGGTTCACAGCTGACCAACAAATACGCCGAGGGTTACCCTGGCAAGCGCTACTACGGCGGTTGCGAGCACGTGGACGTGGTTGAAGACCTGGCCATTGAGCGCCTGAAAAAGCTTTTTGGCGCTGAAGCCGCCAACGTGCAGCCCAACTCTGGCTCGCAGGCCAACCAGGCCGTGTTCTTCGCCTTGCTGCAGCCTGGCGACACCATCATGGGCCTGTCGCTTGCTGAAGGCGGACACCTTACACACGGCATGCCACTGAACATGTCTGGAAAGTGGTTCAACGTGGTGTCCTACGGTCTGAACAAGGAAGAAGCCATTGACTACGACCAGGTTGAAGCCCTGGCCCGTGAACACAAACCAAAAATCATCATCGCCGGCGCGTCAGCTTATGCACTGCGCATTGATTTCGAACGCTTTGCAAAAATTGCCAAGGAAGTGGGCGCCTACTTCATGGTGGACATGGCCCACTACGCGGGTCTGATTGCAGCGGGTGTGTACCCCAACCCGGTGCCACATGCTGATGTATGTACATCGACCACGCACAAATCACTGCGTGGCCCACGCGGCGGTATCATCTTGATGAAAGAAGAACTGGCCAAGAAAATCAACAGTGCGATTTTCCCTGGCATTCAGGGTGGCCCTTTGATGCACGTAATCGCCGGTAAAGCTGTGGCTTTCCACGAAGCCCTGCAGCCTTCATTCAAGGAATACCAGCAACAAGTGGTATTGAACGCCAAAGCATTGGCTGAAACACTGGTCGAGCGCGGTTTGCGCATTGTCTCTGGTCGCACCGAAAGCCACGTCATGCTGGTTGACCTGCGGGCCAAGGGCATTACCGGCAAAGCAGCCGAAGCGGCTTTGGGCAACGCGCACATTACCGTGAACAAAAACGCCATTCCAAATGACCCTGAAAAACCATTTGTAACCAGCGGCATTCGCTTGGGCAGCCCGGCCATGACCACTCGCGGCTTCAAGGAAGAGCAAGCCCGCGCGGTTGGCCACTTGCTCGCCGACGTTTTGGAAAACCCAGAGGACGAAGCCACATTGGCCACCGTTCGTGCCAAGGTCAAGGAATTGACCAGCCAGTTCCCTGTTTACAAGTAAGCAAGGGGCGGCGGCGTTATGAAATGCCCCTTCTGTGGCAACGCCGACACCCAGGTGGTCGACTCGCGTACGTCTGAAGAAGGCGACGCGATTCGCCGCCGCAGGCAATGCAGCAGTTGTGGCAAACGATTCACCACCTACGAACGGGCAGAACTGTTTCTGCCCGCCATCGTCAAAAAAGACGGCTCCCGAGTTGAGTTTTCTCGCGACAAATTGCGTGGCAGCTTAATGCTTGCCCTGCGCAAACGCCCCGTTCGCGCCGAGGCCATTGATGAAGCCATTTCAAGTATTGAAGAAAAACTGCTGGTGAGCGCAGCGCGCGAGGTCGACACCAAGTTTTTAGGCGAGTTGGTGATGCAGCAACTCAAACAACTGGATACCGTTGCCTACATTCGCTTTGCATCGGTCTACAAAAGCTTCGAAGACCTGCAAAGTTTCTCGGAAGAAATTGCCCACCTGACCGCACCTGCCGAGAACGTAGCAAGCGCACCCAAACCCAAAGCCCGTTCCACTGTCAAAAAAGGCGTTTAAAAGTAACTGAGGCCATGGCTAGTATTCATCACAACGACGAACACTGGATGCAGCAGGCGCTGAACCTGGCTTGGAAGGGCCAGTACAGCACCACGCCAAATCCACGCGTGGGTTGCGTGTTTGTACGCGATGGCGTTGCCATTGCTGAAGGCTTTCATGCCAGGGCAGGCGAAGGTCACGCCGAAGTGCAAGCCATCGCCGACGCCAAAGCGCGCGGTATTTCCCTGCAAGACAGCACAGCCTATGTCACCCTTGAACCCTGCGCACACCATGGCCGCACAGGCCCTTGCGCAGAAGCGCTGGTGGGCACCGGTGTAAAACGGGTTGTTGCCGCCGTACTCGACCCCAACCCACTGGTGGCAGGCCAGGGCATGGCCATTTTGCAAGCAGCAGGCATTGAAACGTCCCATGGCGTTTTAATTGAAAATGCCCGTTGGATCAACCGGGGCTTTTTCAGCCGCATGGAACACAAGCGCCCCTGGGTGCGATTGAAAGTAGCCAGCAGCGCAGACGGCATCAGCGCGCTGAACAATGGCGTAAGCCAGTGGATCACCGGCGAAGAAGCGCGACTTGACGGACACCACCTGCGTGCGCAGGCCTGTGCTGTACTCAGCGGCATTGGCACAGTGAAAGCGGACAACCCACAATTGAATGTGCGCGGCATCGACACCGAACGCCAGCCACTGAAGGTGGTCGTGGACAG
This sequence comes from Limnobacter sp. G6BE5S, assembly GCF_058448965.1. Lineage (NCBI taxonomy): Bacteria > Pseudomonadati > Pseudomonadota > Betaproteobacteria > Burkholderiales > Burkholderiaceae > Limnobacter > Limnobacter sp. G6BE5S. Next base: position 252,855 of record NZ_JBZFLM010000005.1, on the reverse strand, counting down.
CAAGCTGGAAATAGCGCCCGATGCGCGATTGCTGCAAACCGGCAAGGTGCTGATTGCCCACACTGAGCTGCAGCCACCCGCATGGCTGAGCACCCACCCCAATGCCGTCAATATCGAAGCACTGAACGTGGCGCCTGTTGCCGCGGGCCTGCATGCAGGCAAAGTAAAAACCGACCTGTTGCGGCTGTTGCAAGAACTGGCCGCACGTGGCATCAATGAACTTCATCTTGAGGCAGGTTTTGGATTGAACGGGTCTTTCCTGCAAGCCGGGTTGGTGGATGAAATCGTTCAATACATTGCCCCGCGCTTCCTGGGACCAGGCCAAGGCCTGTTCCGCCTGCCTGAACTTGATGCCCTGCCCGCCTATGTGGACTGGACCATTCATTCGTTTGAACAAAAAGGACAAGACCTGCGCATTACGTGGGTTCGAAATAATCAGGAGTAGTAGCAAACATGTTCACCGGCATCATTGAATCAATTGGACAAATTAAAACTGTAGAGCCCCTTCAAAACTCTGCATACGCGGGAGTTCGACTCGCTGTGCATGCACCCACGCTCGATTTTTCAGATGTAAAACTGGGTGACAGCATTGCCATTCAAGGCGCTTGTATGACAGTGGTGGCCATGGAAGCTCAAACCTTTCACGTCGATGTATCGCAGGAAAGTTTGTCGAAAACCGTGGGCTTGAGCCAGCAGGGAGAGGTTAACCTTGAAAAAGCAATGCGATTGTCTGATCGAGTGGGCGGGCATTTGGTAAGCGGTCATGTCGACGGACTGGGTGACGTGGTTGATTTTTCACCCGTGGGTGAAAGCTGGCACCTGCAAATTCGCGCGCCGAAAACCCTGTCGCCGTTCTTTGCCTACAAGGGCTCAGTGACAGTAAACGGCGTTAGTTTGACCGTCAACAAAGTGGACGACCATGCCACAGGTGAATGCGACATTCACATCAACCTGATTCCACACACCGTTCAAATGACCACGCTCAAACACTTGAAGGCTGGCAGCCCGGTGAATCTGGAAATTGATCAGATTGCGCGCTACTGCGAACGAATTGTGAAAACCATGAATTTGAATCAAGGCTGAACTGGCGTGTTCACTGTGCATTGAGACTACCAAACAAGGCTTTGGCTTTCGACTTGGTATTGTCTGAATCGGCACCCAACGCAATGGCGGTGAACATCACGGGGCCTTCCGGCAATTCTTTGCCGAAGGCTTTCTGCGCATCGGCCTGCAAATCCCTGTTCTCGGAAATCAAGCCGGAGGCGCTTGCAGCATCACGAATCACGATGTTTTTCACTCGATCGGTGTAGGGGTTGTCAAACACTTGCCCTGTTTTCTCACCTGGCGTTCCCCACACATAACACAAGGTTGCAGCGGGCAAACGCTCACCGGATAAAGTACGCGCCGCAGCCAAAGCGAGGCGAGTTCCCAAACCGAGTTTTCCTTCATCAATCTGAATAAAAGTACACACCTTCGCTCCGGCATCATCGCCTGCCTTGGTTTGTAAATTGGCCTTGGTCGGCTGCATCAATACTTGCCAATCCCAACTCAAAGTTTTCAGCACCACCGGCTTGGAAAACGGATGCACCAAGGTCCCGTAGGCCATATCAGCCTCCGCTTGCAACACCGTCTGATCACCCTGCTTCAACAATTTGAATTGAGTATGCGCAGCAATATCCGGGTGGTACTGCGCCTTCCAGGGTACAGGAATTCCCGCAGCGGGTTCCGCAGGCCAAGGCTTCAATGAACTGATGTCCTGAGCATTCACACCACTCAACACACCCATCAAAGCAAGCAATGCAGGTACTTTAAAAACACGTGCTTTTCGCGCCAAAATGATCATAAAAAAACCTTTCGTCATTTCTATTCAGTCGCTTGATAACGCACTGGCCAATCAACAGGTAAACAACCCAATTCAATCGCCCGGTCAAGATCAGCGGGTTCATCGATGTCCAATTGCGAAGGCAACCACACAGCAGACAAGTGGTGCTGCTGCAGTGCCGCGCGGGTTTGCTCAGCCACACTGGCGGTACCCCATGCAATGGAGGCAGAGAAAATTTCAGGCACATTGCGGTTGCACGCCAGGGCCACATAACCGCCATCGTGTGCGGGCACAAACGCCAGTCCGCACTGCCTGGCGGCTCTTTGCAATTCATGCAAATCGGCCTGGGTAAACTCGATCGCATCTGGCCCCAGTAGCACCACCAGTTCACTGCGCTTTAAATGAGTTTCAACGGCAGTTTGCATTCGTTTGCCCAAATGCCCTTCTGGCTGCACACAACGCTGCACTGCCCTGCCACGCAGCAACTCAGCCCATTGCTGATCACTTCCGCCGTCGGTCCACAAGACCACGTTCATGCCTTGTAGTTTATCCAAGGTACTCAACAACAGGTATCGCGCAAATGCGGCGCATTGTTCAGCACCGAGCAATGGCGCCAATCTTGTTTTAACTCGCCCAGGATACGGGTACTTGGCAAATACGGCCACCGTCAAAGGTGACTTTTGCCGAGTGTCTGCATACAGCTTTGCCAAAGTCTCAGCCGACACACCGCGCCAATACAAAAATCGGAAACGCCACATCAATAGAATAGTTGCCCAAGCACCATTTAAATCCCAGCGACGCCCCGAGGTGAATACCGGAGAGGAAATGGCAAGGAATTGTCGCGGTGCGACTCGCTTCAGGCGCTTGCACAATTCAATGTCTTCCATCAAAGACTGATCCGGAAACCCCCCAACGCGATTGAAAAGCGCTCGGCTAACAAACAAGGCCTGATCACCTGTACCAATTTTGCTGAGCCTTGATCGACGATTCATGAACCAGGCCACCACGGGCAACCAGGCACTTTTGCCTTCGATGCGCACGTCAAACCGACCCCACAGGCATTCATTCAGCTTCGTCAACAAAGCCGACCAGGCTTCAGAATTCAACACGGTATCGGCATGTAAAAACAAAAGAACCTCGCCACGGGCTTGAGCTGCACCCGAATTCATTTGTTGCGCGCGCCCCTTACCGCTTTGAATTAGAGTCACTTGCGGGTGAACAGCCAACAATTGCAAGGTGGCCCAACTGTGGTCAGTGGAGCCCCCATCGACCAACAACAACTCGTCGCCCTGCCTCAGCAGTTCAATAAGTGCATGAATTCGAACCGACAATGAATCGTCACCGGGGCCCGGCACCTCGTTGTACACCGGCATGACGATAGAGACAAAAGGCATGTGCTGCCGCAGCCTTAAAAGAACAGGGAGGCCAGTCCCAGGAAGATGAAAAAGCCCATGCTGTCGGTCGTGAATGTCAACAGCACCGATGAGCCCATGGCAGGATCACGGCCCATTTTCTCGAGTCCCAATGGAACCATGACCCCAATCAAGGAACCAACCAAAAGGTTTAGCATCACTGCAAGTGTCATCAACAAACCCAACATGACCGCATTGGGCGACCCGAAGTACAGCCCCCAGGCCGCCAGGCCCGCCACACTGCCCCACACCAATCCATTCAACCCGGCGATCGCCAGTTCTTTTTTCAACAGCAACTTGAAGTTGGCTGCCGTGACCTGACCCAATGCCAGGGAGCGGATCATCAGGGTCATGGTCTGGTTGCCCGAATTACCTGCAATGCCAGCCACAATAGGCATCAGGGTGGCCAAGGCCACCACTTTCGCAATTGTGCCTTCAAATGTATCGATCACACGACTGGCAAAAAATGCAGTGCAAAGGTTCAAACCCAACCACAACCACCGGTTTTTGGCCGACTCCCACACCGACGCAAACAAGTCTTCTTCTTCACGCAAACCGGCGCTCGAGAGCAAATCAGCTTCGCTTTCTTCACGAATCACGTCCACCACTTCGTTCACGGTCAAACGGCCGATCAACTTGCCCGATGGATCGAGTACAGGGGCAGACACCAGGTCGTATCGCTCGAAAGCCTGGGCAGCCTCATAAGCATCGTCCAACGCTGAAAGCATCAGCACCTCGCGGCTCATCACCTCGCTTACCAAGGTTTCGGGCTCGTTCACCAGCAAGCGGTCCAAAGGCAAACTGCCCTTGAAATGATCCACGCGGTCCACCACAAACACCTGGTCGGTTTGATCAGGCAGCTCGTCAAACCGGCGCAAGTAACGCAACACCACTTCAAGCGTTACGTCGTCGCGAATGGTCACCATGTCGAAGTCCATCCGCGCACCCACGGTGTCTTCGGGGTAGCTCATGGCGGCGCGCAATTGTTCGCGCTCCTCAAGGCTCAAGCTGCTGGCCAGTTTCTCCACCACATCGCGCGGCAGGTCGGGGGCAAGTTCCGCAATTTCATCGGCATCAAGCGACTCAGTGGCAGCGAACAGTTCTTCGCTGTCCATGGACTTGATCAACGTTTCCCGAACTGCATCACTCAACTCGAGAAGAATGTCACCGTCGCGGTCAGAACGGACCAAGCCCCACACCAACATACGGTCTTCTTGCGGCAGGCTTTCAAGCACATAAGCCACGTCTGCGGGGTGCAACAAGTACAACTTGTTACCAAGTTCGGTCAGGTGTTGGCGGTGCACCAGCTCCTCGACCAAACTTTGCCGCTCGGGATTTACGGTAGTTTGCTGATTGTGAACAACACTCTCGATTACTCTTTGTTTGCGCAACATGGCCTGCACTTCGGCCAAAGCCCGCTGTGCATCATCGAGATCATGAGGCAGCTCGATGACTGGCTCTTGATCGTGATAATCGATGTTTTGTTCGCTCAAAGCAAAATTCCCGAAAGCGGTTTAAAAGAACTGAAAAGCTACAACTGCCACCAGCGTAGGGGCAAGTGCGGCTAAAAACAACTTGCCAGCATTAATTGATCCATCGTTGAAATACTTTTGCAAAATGGCAAAGCCTGCAGGGTTTGGCGCGTTGGCAATTACGGTCAAACCGCCACCCGTTACCGCGCCAGCCACCAGCGCATACTTAAACTGGTCATTCACGCCCTCGACCAGCGAACCAAGATAGGTGAGTGCCGCGTTGTCGGTAATCGCTGTCAATGCAGTTGCCCCATAGTAAAGCGCGGTCGGGCTCATGCCTTTCAATGTGTCTTGCAGCCACCACGCTTGCATGCCTCCCAACACCACCAAGCCTGCCAGGAAAAACGCAACCATCAAACCTTCTTTCAAAATCAATTTGTCTTGATAACGGCTGTAAGCCGACGTGTAACCAAGGAAGAAAAGAAATAAACCCATGAACATGGCTGCGTGGTGAGCAAACACCACCACACCAACCAAAAATAGCAAGTGCGTAGCGATGACCCAAAATGGCATGTCTTCTTTGGGGCCGTTTTCAGCGGGCTTTTTCATGGCTGTCAGTTCTTTGGCAAACAGAAAGGTGAGTGCCGTCGCATTCACAAACACGGCAATCGCTGCTTTCCAGCCAAACATGGTCAGCATGTACTGCATGTCAAAACCCCACTTGGCAGCCACCATCAGCACGGGCGGTGCGGCAAAAGGGGTCAATGTTCCACCGATTGAAATGTTCACGAAAAGCACACCCAATGTGCCGTACATCAACTTGTTGCTAATGCCCTGCGTGTAAAACCGGTCACGCAACAAAAAGGCGGCAAGGGTCATGGCCGCAGGCTCGGTGATGAAAGAGCCCAGCAGCGGCACAATCGACAAGGTGGTGAAAAAGTAAGCCACTTGCCTGTCGATCGGAATGAGCGATGCCACCACACGCACAATGCGACCAGCCAGCACCAGAATTGGCTTGCTTCCAGCAATCACCATAATGGCAAACACAAACAAAGGTTCGGTGTAATTGCGCGTGTCAATGTACTCAACGGCACCACTTTGCCCAATGATGAAAAACATGAACACCACAAGCACCATGGCCCAGAAACCAAATACGGCCTCGACCTCACCGAGCAAATGCCACAGGCCAGCGTGATTGGGTTGCGTGTGTGCCAGGCGCTCAAAGTATTTGGTAGAAAAAGTATGAATGACTGCGATGGCAAACAAAATTGCGCCAATCAGTTCTATGGTGGTCGGGTTCATTTCACATCCCTTTTTGATTATTATTTATTTTTAGTTGGCAGAAAAAAGCACCGAGTCATGTGCATCAACCACTTTTGCCACGGGCACCCAGCCTCGCAAGCTATTGATCAGCCACACTTCATCAGCGCGTTGCAAGTCTTGCACATTCAGTGTGGTTTGCCGAATCGTATTTTCCCTTAAAAGGTGCCCCCGCAACACCCCGGGTAACAAATAAGTATCGGCACTTTCACTAATTTGTGGCGTTAACCACTCGCCACCAATTTTCAGCACCACATTGCACCGGCAGGTTTCGGTAATCAAACCCTGGGGGCTGAAGAGGAGCACATCGAACGCGCCATTGGACTGATTCTGAAAATACGAATACTCAGGTCGATAGGTGGTTTTGTGAAGAACGAACTCGGGCTTGCCCCGCATGGGTGAATCAGCCAACCGCACAACAACGGGCAATGGATTCACATTGAATTCATGCAACTCGACGGTCAACTCACCCCGGGCATCCAGTAAACAACGCGCGCGAAAAAGACCTTGGGCATTCTCGCTTGCGATGTCTCCTAATTTCTGACGGATCAAGTGTTCTTCACACAGAAAAGAAAACCGATTGGCCGAAGCCGACATTCGACTGACATGCTCATCGAGATTGAGCCACTGCCCTTGTTCCAGGCGCAAGGTTTCAAGCACCTGAAAATCGCAAGTGGCTTCCCGTAGAAAAGTGGTTTTCTGCCACCACTCTTTTTTTTCATCTCGCGCTGTGGAATACCAGGTAATGCCGCTACCCACACCGTATTCCAACGCATCGGCTTGCTCTATAACTGTACGAATGGGCACATTGAAATGTGCATGGCCGCCCGGGCTCAACACGCCCAAAGCGCCGCAATACAATTTTCGTGGGGATCGCTCCCACTGCGAAATTCGCAGCATGGCCTGCGACTTGGGCGCACCAGTCACACTGCCGCAAGGAAACAAGGCCGCAAACAAATCGGCCAAAGTAGCATTTGGCAAAGTTCGCCCGGAAATACTGGACGTCATTTGGTCCACTGTGGGCAAATGCATCACATCGAAAAGCGAACGCACCTGCACCGACTTGGGTTGGCATATTTTGGCCATGTCGTTTCGCAACAGATCGACAATCATGACATTCTCGGCACGATCCTTTTCGCTGTCGCTAAGCACATCCAGACTACCCGCCACAGGTCGGCGGGTTCCCTTCATCGGCGCAGTCTGCAATTCGCTGCCATCCCAGCTAAAAAACAACTCGGGCGACAGGCTGATCGCATTGAATGTGCTTCCGCGCAAAAACAGACTTTGAGGTGCAGGCTGACTGGCATAGAGGTGCTGAAATAACGCCCACGCATCCAACTTGGGATTGTCTGCTTTCAGCCGCGTCGTCAGGTTGATTTGGTAAAACTCGCCCGCCTCAATGGCCTGCTGCACCTGCTGGTAGGTGTCATGATAATTGTCGTAGTTTTGTTGATCCAGCCACGGCAACAATGCGTGGTCAAGAGGAAGACGTTGCAAGTCACACCTACCCAGCAAACTCACCTGAGTCGGCGCAAAAGCATGAAATTCCAGCAAGGGGAAGTCGGGTGAGTCACAAACAATCAAGGCAGGATCGAATGCTGACGCAGCCTCGTAACTTAAGCCGCCCACCACATACAAACCTTGATTGGACAAATCGTGCGCTTGCTCGATCAGGGTGCGCACCTGACCTGGGTCAAAGGTACTGAGCACTCGAACAGGCTTGCCATGCGCCACACAAAGGCCATCCGCACCTTCGGCGTGAGTCATCCTGGCATGCCAAGCAGCGGAAACCAAAGGTGAGTACATGGAAAGAAAACGCCCGAACTGCCTCGAAGCGTCAATTGTAACGCGGCTTTGCGCGGAACTCAGCGGCCAGACTGACCCAGATGAAAGAACTCGAACACGGCCTCTCGCTTGGCAATCGTATCGGCGATACCCATGCGAATCAGCTCGCGCGTGTAATTTGACTCGAACAGCAAATAACTGGCCAATGACGAACCACTGGCCTCGGTAGCTCCCAAAGCGGACAACAAGGTACGCACTGGTCTTGGCAGGTCTTGAGTGTGACGTGCTGCAATCTCATCAATTCGCTCCGAGGGCGAAATGACCAACAACTCGATCGGTTTCAATGTGGTTTTGTCCGCCATCTCGGGCGGCAACAAACCCAAGGTTTTATTCACCCGGCTCAGGCGCTCAATGTCAATCGACAAACTGTCCAGGAAAATGGACGCCATTGCATGGCCCGCAATTTGAGCCAAGCTGGGATAAGCGTTTTGAACTTCAACAGGCTGGGTATGGTCCTTGTCTGACTGACTCGAACCAATCACCATCACCCGGTTTGCCCCCAAATGAATCGCTGGACTAATGGGTGCAAGCTGACGAATGGACCCATCACCAAAATGCTCCATTTGCCCTTCAATGTTCAGTTTTACGGCTGGAAATACAAAAGGAATTGCTGCGGAGGCCAAGAGATGCTCAACCGTGATTCGGTCTGGCAACGCCACACGCTGCGTTCTCGCCCAACTTTCGATGGCTCTCTGGGTTTGGAAAAAAGTCACGCTGCGCCCCGAACTGTAACTGGATGCAGTCACAGCCAAGGCGTGAATGGTACCGTTCTCGAGCGCCTCGTCCAACCTGCGAAAATGCAGCAACTGGTGCATTAAATGAGACAGGGGGGAATTGTCGAGCAAACACTTCGGACGCTTGCGCAACATCCAGCCAATTGAAAGCGCCGACAACCAGCGCGCGCCTGTGCGAATAATGCCAAGCGAATCAGACCGGAATACTTGCTCAGAACTGAAGTTTTCCCAGACCTTGAGCATTCGATCAGTGGACTGGTAAAAGTTGCGCCCAGCACATGCAAGCGCTGCGGCATTGATTGCCCCGGCCGACGTACCACACAAAATCTTGAACGGAAAATCAAACTCGCGCTTGTTTTCTTGTTCAAACCACTTGGCAAGCTGATGCAGCACACCCACTTGGTAGGCGGCCCGCGCACCACCGCCTGACAACACCAGTCCGGTGATGTCATCATGGTCTTCACTGTGAAATGTGTCGTGTTCGCTCATGAAACCATTGTGCGACACATTTTGGGTAAGTTAAAACAAAAACAGGCGTGTCTTGCACGCCCATTTGTTGTTTTAAAGTACGGGTTTAAATTGAACTAACCCGCTCTGAGTTTGAGTCGAGCACTGTCAGTGCGGTCATGTTGACGATACGACGAACCGTGGCCGACGCCGTCAAAATGTGAACCGGTTTGTCAGAGCCCAACAAAATTGGACCCACCGCAATGCCATTGCCCGCAGCTGACTTCAGCAAGTTGTAGGAAATATTGGCCGCGTCAATATTTGGGCATACCAGCAAATTGGCTTCACCAGTCAGGGTAGAACCCGAGAAAATGGTGTTACGTACCTGTTCGTCAATGGCGCAATCGCCGTGCATCTCGCCGTCGACTTCGAGCCATGGCGCAATGTTGCGGAGAATTTGAAGCGCTTCACGCATTTTCACGGCAGAGGGTTGATTGCTCGAACCAAAGTTGGAATGGGACAGCAATGCGGCCTTGGGTTGAACACCCAAACGCAACATTTCCTCAGCCGCCATCAATGTAATTTCAGCAATTTGTTCGGCAGTGGGGTCGTAGTTCACATGGGTATCGACCAAAAACACCTGACGATTGGTCAACATCAGGCCATTCATTGCACCGTAGGTATTGCAGCCTGCACGGCGACCCAGCACTTGGTCTACGTAATGCAAATGCAGGGAATGGGTGCCGAAGGTGCCACAAATCATGCCGTCTGCATTGCCTTTGTGAATCATCATTGAACCAATCAGCGTATTGCGACGACGCATTTCAATTTTTGCGTAAGCCTCGGTCACACCCTTGCGCTTGGTCAAGTCGTGATACATGCGCCAGTAGTCTTTGTAGCGCTCATCGTACTCGGGGTTGATCAACTCAAAATCAACGCCCGCTTTAATGCGCAAACCAAAGCGCTCAAGACGACGCTCAATCACTGCGGGGCGACCAATCATGATGGGCTTGGCAATGGCTTCATCCACCACCACCTGCACTGCACGCATCACGCGTTCGTCTTCACCTTCAGCAAACACAATGCGGGAGGTTTGCGGTGTTTCAGCCACACAACGTTTGGCCACCGCAAAAATCGGCTTCATGAAGGTACCGGAATGGTACACAAACTGCTGCAACTGATCTTTGTAAGCTTCCAGGTCTGCGATTGGGCGGGTTGCAACGCCGCTTTCCATGGCTGCTTTGGCAACCGCTGGCGCAATGTGAACAATCAGGCGAGGGTCAAAGGGTTTGGGAATCAGGTATTCAGGACCAAAACTCAGGTTTTGGGTTCGGTACGCAGAAGCGACCACATCCGATTGCTCTTTACGAGCCAGCTCTGCCACGGCACGAACCGCTGCAATTTCCATTTCCTTGGTAATTGTGGTTGCACCCACATCGAGTGCACCCCGGAAAATAAAGGGGAAACACAATACATTGTTCACCTGGTTCGGATAGTCGGTGCGGCCTGTACACATAATGGCGTCGTCGCGAACTTCCTTGACCTGCTCGGGCAGAATTTCAGGTGTGGGGTTGGCCAGCGCCAGAATCAAAGGCTTGGCTGCCATGGCCCGCACCATGTCTTGCTTCAGCACACCGCCGGCAGACAAACCCAAAAATACATCCGCTTCTTTGATTACGTCGGCCAAAGTGCGAGCTGTGGTGTCTTGTGCAAATAAATCTTTATCAGGGTCCATATTGGTGGTGCGGCCTTTGTAAACCACGCCATCAATGTCGGTGACCCACACGTTTTTGCGCGGCAAGCCCAACTCAACCAGCAACTCCAGGCAAGCCAATGCCGCAGCACCCGCGCCAGACACCACAAATTTCACTTCATCCAGTTTCTTGCCGATCACCTCGAGGCCATTCAAAATGGCTGCACCCACCACAATTGCGGTGCCGTGCTGATCGTCGTGGAACACAGGAATATTCATGCGCCCACGCAAGGCACGTTCTACCTTGAAGCAATCAGGCGCCTTGATGTCTTCAAGGTTGATGCCGCCAAATGTGGGCTCCAGCGAGGCAATAATCTCAATCAGCTTGTCGGGGTCGTTCTCGTTGATTTCAATGTCAAACACATCGATACCGGCGAACTTCTTGAACAACACCGCCTTGCCTTCCATCACTGGCTTGGCGGCCAGTGGGCCGATGTTACCCAAACCAAGCACGGCCGTACCGTTGGTGACCACACCCACCAGGTTTGCTTTGGCGGTATAACGCACCGCAGTAGACGGGTCTGCTTCGATTTCTTCGCAGGCTGCTGCAACACCGGGAGAATAGGCCAAAGCCAAGTCACGCTGGTTGACCAAGCTTTTAGTCGCCGAAATCTGCAATTTCCCAGGCTTTGGAAATTCATGATATTCAAGGGCGGCCTGCCTGAAGCGCTGATCCATTGGTTGAGCCATATAATCTTCTCTTTGAGGTGAACAACAGAACCGAAAATTATAGGCTCAGCCAGAGAGGCTGTCCCTAGGGGTTTCCACAAATCGCGCAACTTGTTGGCGCCACTCACTAACAATGGTGAAGAATTGAAGCAGTCCAGCCTTAGTCATCTTGTTCAACCCTTCCATGTCATGGAACTGGTGAAAGCAGCCGACGCCTTGCAAGCCGAGGGAAAACCGGTCATTCACCTTTCTATCGGTGAACCCGACTTTCCCATGCCCGAGCCCGTTGAGCAGGCATTCGCCCGGGCGATCTCGGCACACAAAACCCGATACACTGCGGCTTTGGGCCTGCCCGAGCTGCGCGAAGCCATTAGCCAGTATTACCAGACTAATTTTCACGTTCGGGTACCAGCGCATCAAATCGTGATTACCTCGGGCGCATCGGCTGCGCTCATGTATGCCTGCCTTGCCCTTATCAACCCAGGCGAGGAAGTGTTACTGGCCGACCCCGGTTACCCCTGTAACAAAACTTTTGTGCAAATGGCAGGCGGAACTCCCGCCTTTGTACAAACCCAAGAGGCAGAAAATTTTCAACCTGCCTGGACCGATCTTTCCAGCCAATGGACGCCGAAAACGGCGGGCGTACTTTTGGCATCACCCAATAACCCCACCGGCACTCAACTCAGCCCCCGGGCCATGCGGGAAATAGTCGATGGCGTAACTGCCCTCAATGGCTTTGTAATTGTTGACGAGATTTATCAGTCACTTTGCTACGACAGTCCGCCACAAAGCGTGCTGCAAGTGACTGGTGCACCCAACACACAAAACCCCTTGGTGGTGATCAACAGCTTCTCCAAGTACTTTGGAATGACAGGTTTGCGCTTGGGGTGGATGGTGGTGCCAGACAGCCTGTTGCCAGCAATTGAACGATTTGCCCAAAACCTGAGCATTTGTCCAAACACCCCGGCACAATGGGCCGCCCTGGCCTGTTTCACACCCGAAACGCTGGCGATTTGCGAAGAGCGACGTTTGATTTTCAAGGCACGCAGAGACTTTATGGTCAATGCACTACCAAAGGCTGGCATCGAACTGCATTCAACGCCCGATTCGGCGTTTTACATTTACGCGAAGTCACCCTACAACAGCGAGCGCTATTGCAAAGAATTGCTGGAGCAGGCTTTGGTATGCGCCGTGCCCGGCAAGGATTTTTCAGAATTTCGGGGGGAGGAAATGATGCGATTCTCGTATGCCAATTCGATGGACAGGCTAGAGACTGCCATCGAACGGATACAATTTTTTAATCGAAGTTGACCTGAGAGATCAGCCTTCAGAGCCTGGCACTGTTACAGCGGATACTTTTTCGCTGTTCTCGCGGGACGCCACCAGATGACCTTGCTGGTAGGTTGAATCAATGCGTGATTTAAGCGACAGCACTTTGCCAGGATAGCCACCGTCATTGCCATGAATGGCTGCACCCACATACCAACGCAAACCGGCACTAACGGAGCCTGTACGACGTGTGTACTCGCGAATGATTTTGGCACCCACTCGCATGTTCATTTCAGGGTTCAAAGGGGACCAGTCACCGGGTGACAATGCTTCAAATTTGTCTTTGTGAATTTTAGGCATCACCTGCATCAAGCCGCGAGCGCCAACCGGACTGGCAGCAAAAGGATTGTAGGAAGATTCAATACCCACGATCGCCAGGATCAGGGTTGGCTCTACCTTTTCTTCCTTGCCTACCTTGTAAGCCAATCGAACAATCGACTCCACGGCTTCAGGCGACACGCTGTAGCGTTTGGCCAGGTAAGAAGTAACCTGTCGCTGACCTGCTGTCAGTGGTTTGCTCGAATCAACCGAGTTGAACTTCACTGGCATCAGGTTTTTAGAACCGGATGAATTTGCAGGTGACTTGGCAGTGGTATTTACAACCTCTGCGCCACCAGCCGCAAGGCCAGTACTAAGCAAGTCAATTTCAGTGGCGAATATTGCCTGCACTGGGGCAGAGAAAAACACCTGGCTGCGAAGTTCGGCATTGGACAGCAATATTGCTATTGCACCCGCTACCAGAACCGATGTGGCCACACCAAGACCGGTGACGGCGTTTTTCAATGATTGAATCAAGTTCGGGGTCTGGACCTGCTGGCCATTGACGCTCAGAACGGTTTCGTACTGCTTCATGCAACCTCCTCTGCTACGCAAACGCAGGCTTAACCCTGCATTGTTTGACTCAGCGGTGCATCTGCCTCCATTTTGTCCGTGAGGCAGAACGTTCTGCTTTAACCATTTACTACTTGCACTACATGGTCAAAGCACTCTTAAGATGAAGTTAGGCTGACTTAAGTTCCCTTAAGTTTTGCCCTCCAACTGCGTTTGTGTGACTTAGGTGATACCTGTCACAAAGCTGAGCGGATTCTAGGGTCAACCCGGACAGGGGTCAATGCAAAATCTGGTAGAGTCTTTCTACTCAAAACAAGAACATACCCCTAAAACGAGGCCTTATGCGCTTTTGGGGGGCTTGAAAAAGCCCTCTAGGTATGGGTTGTAATTTCTTGTTAACTGTTCCTTCCGGACCACAAACAGGTAGTTTTTTTCACAATGCGATACAAGAACCTTCGAGACTTCATCGATTTACTCTACAAAGAAGGTGAACTTCAACGAGTCCCCGAATCAGTCAGTCCAGTTCTGGAAATGACCCATCTTTGCGACAAGGTATTGCGCGCTGAAGGCCCCGCCTTGTTGTTTGACGCACCGCAAGGCTACAAACACCGTGTATTGGGCAATTTGTTTGGCACACCAAAACGGGTGGCCATGGGCATGGGCGCCAGCAACACCGAAGCACTAAGGGTCATCGGCCGCACCTTGGCCTACCTGAAAGAACCTGAGCCACCCAAGGGAATGCGCGATGCACTGGACAAGTTGCCTTTGGTGAAACAGGTGCTGTCGATGGCCCCCAAAGTGGTCAGTAAAGCACCATGTCAGGAAAACGTTGTCGAGGGCCCAGACGTTGACCTTAACCAGATTCCGATCTGGACATGCTGGCCCGACGATGCTGCCCCCCTGTTGACCTGGGGTTTGGTGGTCACCAAAGGGCCCAATCGCAAGCGGCAGAACCTGGGTATTTACCGACAACAACAAATTGGAAAAAACCGCCTGATCATGCGCTGGCTGGCCCACAGGGGTGGCGCGCTCGATTTCCGCGACCACGCCTTGAAACATCCAGGCCAACCTTTCCCGATTTCAGTGGCCTTGGGCGCCGACCCAGCCACTATCCTCGGCGCGGTCACGCCGGTGCCGGATACGCTCTCTGAATATCAATTTGCCGGTTTGCTGCGGGGTAGCCGAACAGAACTGGTGGCCTGCAAGGGCAATGATCTGCAAGTGCCTGCAGAGGCGGAAATGGTGCTGGAAGGCCATATTTACCCCTACGAACACCCGATTGCCGTGGCCGCACGAAAAGGCAGAACCGATGGCGAGGTGCCGGAAATACGGGAAGGCGTTACCGTGTTGCGCGAGCCGCCACCAGTACCCGAGTACTTGAAGGGTTGGGACTGTGCGCTAGAGGGCCCTTATGGAGACCACACCGGCTATTACAATGAACAAGACTGGTTTCCCGTGTTCACTGTCGACAGGATCACCCTGCGCGACGATGCCATTTACCACAGCACTTACACCGGCAAACCGCCGGATGAGCCCGCTGTGCTTGGCGTGGCACTGAATGAGGTATTTGTACCCATCTTGCAAAAGCAGTTTCCGGAAATTGTGGACTTCTACCTGCCGCCCGAAGGTTGCAGCTACCGCATGGCCGTAATCTCAATGAAAAAGGCCTACGCAGGGCATGCCAAGCGCGTGATGATGGGCGCCTGGAGTTTCTTGCGTCAATTTATGTACACCAAATTTATTGTGGTGGTCGACGACGACGTAAACGCCCGCGACTGGAAAGAAGTGATTTGGGCAATCACCACGCGAATGGACCCGGTGCGGGATACCGTGCTGATTCAAAACACGCCGATTGATTACCTGGACTTTGCAAGCCCGGTGAGTGGACTGGGTGGGAAGATGGGTTTGGATGCCACGAACAAATGGCCGGGTGAAACCACTCGGGAGTGGGGCCGCAGCATTCAGCCCGATCCCAAACTGGATGAACGCGTGCGTGAACTTATGAGTCGTTTGGGTCTGTAGAAGACTCGGCCACTGAACGGGAAGCCCAAGGGCTTCTCGTTTGAAACCAAAACATGCCCGCAGCCAGCGCCACGGCACCCAAACCAGCGCGCAACGCCACTTTGGAAACCGGTTTGCGAAAACGCAGCAAAGCAGTCGAGGCCAACATGCCGAGCAGCGGGTACTTTTTCAGGCCCTCCTGCCAAACCTGGCCTCCGAGGCTGACCACTGGCCCAAGCGCCCGCATATTGCGCTTGCCCAACCAGCCGCCAAACTGGCGAAACATATTGACCCAGGCGAATTCTTTTTTTAACGCATCAACCTGACCGCCAAACTCCATGCGCTCAAGTTGAGCTTTCATCATCAACAATTCTTTGCGCGCTTCCAGAGCATCGAATTTTTTACTCATGACGACTCCCCTGGGGTGTCACCACTGCTCAAACTGTCCAGCACAGCTTGTTTGTCGCGACCCAATTCAGCCAGCGTGGCTTCAAACAAAGGAGGTTGTGCGGCCAAGGTGTCTTTCAGTTGCACGTAAAAATACACGCCCAGCACCAAATAGAAAGCAGCACACCCGGCAATGGCCAGGAATCGGTGCGAATCCCAAGCCAAAGCAATGACAAGCAGGCAAATAAATAAAGAGGCAAACGCTGCTGCCAATGCGGTCAGCAAAGACCAAATCACGGTGCGAACCGTGGCCTGGCGGGCCTGCGCCAACTCGACACCCGCCAATTCAATGCGGGTTTGGGTCATGCCCAACAAGCTGGCGACAACCCGTTTTAGTGCTGCCCTCGCATTTGGATTTAGCACAGCCAACCTTTAACGACGGTTAATGATCAAACCCAATACAAAACCCACCGCGGCGGCAATACCCACGGCTTTCCAGGGGTGATCGTGCACATAGTCATCCGTGGCACGTGCAGCTGCCTTGCCTTTTTCAAGCACAGCCGACTGGGCGTCTTGCATCACTTCCCTGGCTCGGCGAAGGCTGACCAAGGCCTTTTCGCGAAGTTCGACCGCACGCTCGCCCGACGATGAGGCCGCGGCTTTCAACAGATCTTCGGCGTCGCTCAATACGATTTTCATGTCACTAAAGAGTTTGTCTTTGCTGTTGTCCATATGTTGGCCTCGTGCTGTTGGATGAGAATAATGAATCAGTCTAACAAAGGAAAACCCAGATTGGGAAAGGCTTGCGGGCAAGCGCATCATTTTTGCCTTGAATTATTCCGCTCTGTATATAAACTCGAGCAAGCTTTCCATGGGTCCCCAACTGTCGTAGGCCCTTGGGCTTTTCACCAACACCCCAACGGCCCACAACTGCCCCTCGCGGTCTCGCAAGTAACCGCCCAGAGCACGTACGCCGTTCAAGCTTCCGGTTTTCAAGTAAGCAAACCCGTCTATGTTGTTCACACGCCTGTGAAGCGTACCGTCTGCTCCAGCGCGTGGAAAGCTGGCCAGGTAATCAGGAAAATCGGATCGTGCAGCCATGTTTCGCAAAAACTCTGCAAGGCCTTTGGCATCAATCCGGGTACCGCGGGACAAACCTGAGCCGTTCTCGAAAAACCAGTCACTTGAAGAAATCCCCTGCTGCTTCAGCCAGTCCTTCAGTTGTGCATTAAATGCTTCGGGGGTTCCAGCCACTGCCAATTCGAGATGGCGAGCCATCACGTTGCTTGACCATTTGTTGATTTGCTTGATCAAGTCGCCAAGCGGCTTCCCATAATGCGTGTACAAGGCAATGGTGTTAGCCGGGGTGACTCCTTTGATCACTTGCCCGCCTTGTGGCCCGGCAAATTTGCCCCCCAACTGCAACCAGATCTCTTTCACCCACGATTCCCACAGCCAGTCCTGTGCGGGAATGCGAATGGGCAAGCGGGATTGCCCACAGCGGCGTGGGTAGTTGCCCTTCACAGTCACCACTACGTTTCGACCTGCTTTCGAAAAATCCACCGACATGCCGTTCTTCCAGGCACCGCAACCGCCAGCGGTCAAATTGATTTCTGACACGAACGCCCAGTCTTTGGGCGCCTCTTCAGGCAGCACAACCACCGTATTCTCATTGATTTTCAAGTCAATCGACATGGCACCAAAATTCAGCAACAAGGCATCGGGCTGGGCATGGTAAGCACGGTGAGGTGCATCATCAAAGGCGTCGTCTTCGGCAAGACCAAGGCTGGGCATTTGTTCCGTAAATGCGGTGTCGTCCAGCACAACTGGACCGTTGATCACATCAACCCCCTTCGTTCTCAGTTGTCGCAATGAAGCCCACAGGTCTGCACTTAAAAACGCTGGATCACCGCTGCCTTTGATATACAAGGGGCCGTTCAACATGCCATCGACAGGCTCGGAATCTGCATGAAAACCCGTCTTGAATCGATATGTGGATTCAAGCTTTTGCAAAGCAAGGGCTGTTGTAAACACCTTGGCCACAGAAGCGGGATTGACCAACTGACTGGAGCCATGTGCATAAGCCTGCGGCTTTCGATGAACAAAAGGTGAAATTGGTAGGGCGTAAGCCGTGAAGTCGTCCGCCGCAATGCCTTTTTTTACGAAGGCCTGAGTGACATTTGAAGGAAAGGTCCGCACCTGGGGCTCGGCCGCATTTGACCAAGAGGCTTGCGACAAAACCAGATTAAAAAGAATTAAAACTCCGCCAATTTTGCGAACAGACACGCGTGAAATCCTGAAAGTCAATTGTGAACTTTCAGGATATCACCCAAGCCATCTTGTGCCGCGCACAGTGTGCCGTCAGGTGTGTTTCTTCGGATCCTTTTTACGCTCCCAAGGCCTTGCTGGTGATTCAACAGCAGGTGCCTCTTTGGCAGCAGGTATGTCTTCTGGACTTGTTGCCGGGGCTGTTGCTGCGGTCTCTGCCTTGTCTGCCGCAGCCGGCGGAGTCACTGCAGACTCATTCATGGCCGGATTTTCTACACCCTTGGGTAACCAACGTTGCCGCCCTTGGGCCAGAGGTACGACTTCCTGGGGGGTGTCCAAGGCCGCAGACCCGGACTCAACGGGTGTACCAGGTAACACAGGCGAGTCCAATGACGTCTTTTCCTGCCTGAAGGCAGAATTTCGAATTTCAGGTTTTACCACTTCGATTTCATTGGCCAGCATGTAGTCGTTCATGTCACGCCAGCCCTCGAACACACCGGATTGATGCGAACTGGGGTTCAGCGTAAAACAATCCTCCAGCGCGCGGCCTGAATGCCTGCACGCCGCGCCCACCGCTTTGCTGTCCTCCATTGACAACTTGCCTGTCAAGCCTGGTATCTGCGACAGATCGCACGAACTCAGCATGGTCGCAGCGCCCGCCACCATCAATATCTTTAGTTTTCTCATAATCCAGTCCTGATTGACTACCTCTATAGGTGATAACGTCCGGATTCTGGAAAAATTGATAGGCAATTGCGGGGATGTTGGTGTTTTTCTTCTAATTGTGGTTTTACCCACAATCTTTTCTTGTGCATTGCACCCAAACCCAGTAGACTTCGCTCCAGATTGCAAATCAACGGGTCGTTTTACGATTCTCACCATTGGACCGCGTTGGGTTGCCTTTGTTGGCACAAGCTCTTGAAGCTGTGCTTTGCCCATCGCCGCCAGTTCTCTTGCGACCATCCGGAACAACCTAGTTCCCAGCCGCGTCGTCTTATTTCTGTTCGTCGATGAATTTTTAAGTCCACATCGAATTGGAACTTTTATCATGTCTATGTCATTTGATGACATGGGTCTTGCTGCGCCTTTGCTGCAAGCCCTGAATGCTTTAAACATTACTGCCCCTACCCCCGTTCAAGCCGAAGTGGTACCACTCGGCAAAGAAGGCGGCGACCTGATGGTGTCCAGCCAGACAGGTAGCGGCAAAACTTTTGGTTTCCTGCTGCCCGTGATGCACCGCATGATGAGCGGCGAACAAAGCCCCATGGAAATGCTGGCCGGTCCAGAATGCTTGGTGCTGTGCCCAACCCGTGAACTGGCACAACAGGTTAGCCAAGACGCGATCAATCTGGTGAAATTCACCAAGGGCGTTCGTGTAGCAACTGTTGTAGGCGGCATGCCTTATGGCAAGCAAATGGCCAGCCTGCGTGGCGCACGCATCGTTGTCGGCACCCCCGGCCGCTTGCTCGATTTGGCCCAACAGGGCAAATTGGACCTGAGCACAGTAACTACATTAATTGTTGACGAAGCTGATCGCATGCTTGACCTGGGCTTTTCTGAAGACCTGGAAGCAATCGACCACCTGTGTGGCAACCGAATTCAAACATTGATGTTCTCCGCCACCTTTGCCAAGCGCATTATTGGCTTGGCTGAAAACATCATGAACAACCCCAAGCGCATTGAAATGGCGGCTCAGAACGAAGCCAACACCGACATCGCCCAGAAGCTGATGTGGGCCGATAACCGTGGCCACAAACGCAAACTGCTGAACCACTGGCTGGAGCACCCAGACATGGTTCAAGCTGTCGTGTTTACAAGCACACAAATTGACGCAGAAAACCTGGCCCGTGACTTGGCCGACGAAGGCGTTCGTGCCTGCGCCCTGCACGGTGGCATGCCACAGGTGGTTCGTAACCGCCGTTTGGCCAGCGTTCGCAAAGGCGACATCAAGGTATTGGTTGCAACCGACGTTGCTGCCCGTGGCCTGGACGTGCCTGCAATTTCACACGTGATCAACTACGGTATGCCCATGAAGTCGGAAGACTACGTGCACCGTATTGGCCGTACCGGCCGTGCTGGCCGCAGTGGCGTGGCAGTTACCTTGGCCGAAGCCTGCGACATCATCAGTGTTCGCGGCATCGAGCGTTTCATCAACTCACGCATTCCTGAAGAACAGGTCGAAGGCCTGGAGCCACGTGGCAACTTCACACAGGCGCCACGCGGTGGCAAGCCAAGTGGTGGCCGTGGTCGCTCTGGCGGTGGCGGTTACGCTGGCAACAGCGGTGGTCGTTCAGAAGGCCGCAGCTTTGGCGGTGGCGAGCGCAAATCGTACGGCGACAAGCCTGCATTCGGTGAGCGCAAGTCGTATGGTGACAAGCCATCTTATGGCGGTGAACGCAAATCATTCGGCGACAAGCCTGCATTCGGCGAGCGCAAGTCGTACGGCGACAAGCCTGCATTCGGTGAGCGCAAGTCGTACGGCGACAAGCCTGCATTCGGTGAGCGCAAGTCATTTGGTGATCGCAAGCCTTACGAAGCACGCGAAGAGCGCAGCTTTGGTGATCGCAAGCCATTTACCCAAGGTGAAGAGCGCAGCTTCGGCGATCGCAAACCCTTTGGTGACCGCAAGCCTTACGGCGACAAGCCTTCATTTGGTGACCGCAAACCCTTTGGTGAGCGCAAGTCGTTTGGCGACAAGCCTTCATTTGGTGATCGCAAGCCTTCCGGTTTTGGCGGCAACTCGGATGCGCCAAAAAAGTGGAATCGTGACGCAGAGCGCCCAAGCTTCCCCCGTTCTGAAGAACGTGCACGCCCGGCCTTCCGTGCCGAAGGCACTGCACCTTCGGGTCCAAAGCGTGAACACGCCTCGGGCGCCCGCAAAGAACAGGCTGCACGCAACATGGGCGATCGTGGCGGCTTTAGCCGACGTCGCACTGACTAAAAAAGTGGCGTAAAAAGCACCACGGGGGAAACCCCAAGAAAAACCCTCAGCCGAAAGCCTGAGGGTTTTTTGTTTTTATGCGACAATTTGGAGCTTGCTGACCAACAAAACAGGAAGACTCCTACAGTGCGGCCCAATTCCAAAAACAAGTGGCTGGCGCAAAGCGCTCGACTTTCACGCTTTATGGCTGACCGGGGCATGATCGTCTCT
Source organism: Limnobacter sp. G6BE5S (assembly GCF_058448965.1). Taxonomy (NCBI): domain Bacteria; kingdom Pseudomonadati; phylum Pseudomonadota; class Betaproteobacteria; order Burkholderiales; family Burkholderiaceae; genus Limnobacter; species Limnobacter sp. G6BE5S. The sequence continues at coordinate 231,414 of NZ_JBZFLM010000005.1, read as the reverse complement.
GTCATCTACGCCTTTTCCCTGCTGGTTGGTTTTCTCGCAGTGGGGTTTGCCTGGATGTCTGACTTCGCAGGTGAATGGAACAAAGAACTATTCGCCGAGCACATGTGGATCGCGCTGCTGTTGCCACCGGTGGTGTTTCCAATTGCCCTTTGGCTGGTCAACACCGTTTTCTGGGGCTCGGGCGGCAGTGGCATTCCGCAAGCAATCAAAGTCACCAAACACCCAAAACCCAGGCTAGTGGAACGGCTGTTGGGGCCACGCGCTTTTTTGGGCAAATTGCTGATCACGCCTTTCGTGATAGCAGCGGGTGCCGCTGCGGGGCGTGAAGGCCCAACCGTACAAATTGGTGCCGCACTGATGGCTTACGCAGGCCGCTTTCCCAACATTGCCAAGCTGTTCGACACCCGCTCACTGATTATTGCTGGCGGTGCTGCAGGGGTCGCGGCGGCTTTCAATACACCCTTGGGTGGGTTGATGTTTGCCTTTGAAGAATTGGGCCGACGAAAAACAATGCGACACACCTCGGCGCTTTTGATGGCCATTGTGCTTGCAGGTTTGGTGGCATTGATTCTTCAGGGCAACTATTCGTACTTTGGTTATTCAAATGCCACGATCGACTGGGGACAGGAATGGTTCATCATTTTCGTATTGGCGATACTTACAGGCATCGTGGGCGGCCTTTACGGGCGCAGTATGTTGATCCTGGTGTCGAGCACCAGCTATTTGGGTGGTTTGCGCAGTCGTTTCCCCTATCGATTTGCAGCGGGGTGCGGCGTGGTGCTCTCACTCATGGCACTAATTTTTGGTGTTGAAGTTTTTGGTGCGGGTTACGAAGAAACCAAGGCTGCCTTGCAGGACAGTGAAGAGCTTTCCCCCATGTTTTGGCTGACCAAAATGATTGCCACTGTGGTGTCATTTGCCAGTGGCATACCTGGCGGCGTATTCTCACCCACCTTGTCGATCGGTGCAGGATTTGGTCACTTTTTTGCGGGGTTGACCAACAGCGAAACCGCGCCACTGATGTTGCTGGCCATGGTCGGTGTTTTGTCTGCAGTAACCCACTGCCCGATTACTGCTTTTGTAATTGTGCTGGAAATGGTCGACAACCACGATTTGGTCATGCCCCTGATTTTCGTGTCAGCCATTTCAACACAAGTCAGCAAACGAATCTTGCCTGCCTCGATTTACCACCTGCTGGCCAATCAAATCAAGGTCAGCTTTACGCAGCCTGAGCCAGTACCCGAGCCCCCGCACGAGGTTGCTCAGACCGAAGCGACCACTGTTGAACCAAAAAAATGAGCACGCGTTGCGCAGCAAAAGCAGCTCTGCTGGCATGCCTTACAACGGCATTGTTACTCAAACCTGCGCAAGCCTTCGACAACGTTGTTCAACGGCTAAATAACCCGGCTATGCACTGTGGTCACCAACCCACGCTCGATTTGTTCAACGGCCTGGTCAATGCACTTTCTGAATCTCAGAACACCGCGGCTGAATTAACGCTTCGCAGAGAGGATCGACGACTGGAGTTGTTGATTCACTTCGAGCCGGATCAAAGCGGGATTCCCTCAAACTGTTTGGTGAAACTCGAGGCTTTGAATGAAGCCACCAAATCTGGCCGATCGGGTCCCATTTTGATTCGATCCAGCACCCAAACAGAGGGTAGTGCTGAACTTGATCTTGCTGTGGCCAGCCAAAGACTGGATGCGATTCAAAACTACTTCAGGGGCCACCGGCTTGCCCGCAAGGCATTTGTGCTGGAGTTACACCCAGACACCTCAAGCCCGTTGTTTGGGGATGCTGTCAGCTTGCCCAATATGGTGGAAATTTATTCCAGCCCGGCCAATTGATCAAAGCCGAGGCGATCGCTAAGGCGGCTAAGCAGGGTCGCCAACTCGGCGGCTGAACGTACCTTGAGTTTGTCAAACACATTGGCACGATGCACTTCCACAGTGCGCATTGAAATATCAAGCTCGGAGGCAATCACCTTGTTTAATTTGCCTTTGGCCACCAAAAACATGACCTCTCGCTCGCGGGGCGACAATCGGTCAATTCGTTCAGACCATTGCTTCAGCACTTCCAGGTTCACCAAATATTCACCTGACTTTTGCAGTGCCTGTTTAACCCGTTCAATCAAACGCTGATCGGTGGTTGGTTTTTCGTAAAAATCGAATGCACCATTTTTAACTGCTTCTACGGCAGTGGATATGTCGCCATGCCCCGTCAAGAAAATCACTGGCAAACGGTCCAGGCTGTAACCACTGCGCTTTAGCCACTCAAACACTTCAAGACCCGACATATCGGGCATGCGCAAGTCAAGCAATAGGCAAAGCTCGGCCTCGCTGGTGATGTATTCATCCAGTCGGGACTTGAAACTCTCGAAATTGGCAAAACCCTGCATGGGCAGGTCCACGGTTTCGAACATCCATTTCATGCCTTCGCGCAAATCGTCATCATCATCGAGCAGCAACACCTGCACTTTTTTAGTTGGCTCCAACTGACTGCTCCCCTTCCATGGATTCTTTGACTGCCATTGGCAAGTCCATTGTAAAACAGGTACCACCTGTGGGCACGGCATCGGCTTTCAGGCGCCCGCCATGCGACTCAGCGACCGAGCGGCAAAGGCTAAGGCCCAGGCCCAAGCCGTCTGGCTTTGTCGACACCAAAGCCTCAAACATTTTCTCGGTGTTGTTCAAACTCAAACCCGGGCCGTCGTCACGCACTGAAAACTCAAAGGAATATTCCAACTGGCGAGCACGTATCCACACATTGCGAATACGTTGTGACGCAGTGAAAGCTTCTGATGCGTTTTTAACCAGATTGACCAAGGCTTGCTCCACCATGATTCGGTCGATATACAACACGAAATCGGGTGTGACAATGTCAAAATGCAAACGCACCTGGTGCAGCACAGCGGTGGAATTCACCATGAACTGAATGGAATCAATCAGGTCCGACACGCGCACATTTTCACGGGTGGGTTTGCGTTTGCGAACCAGGTTTTGAACCGAACCAACGACTCGGCCCGCACGCTGCGCCTGATCGCGCAACTTCTCAAACAACTGGCCGTACATTTCCAGGCTGGCACCACGTTGGCTTAAATTCATCCCGGCCTGTGCATACGACACCATGGTAGCCAAGGGTTGGTTCAATTCATGCGCAATATTGGAGGCCACCTCGCCCACCAGCGCAAATCGTGAAGCCGCCTGCAATTTCTCGCGTTGCTCGGCAATTAGCGACTCCGAACGCTTGCGATCGGTAATGTCGATCACTGAACTCATCCAGCCGGTGTGCGCACCACGGCCGTCTTTCAAAGGCGCTTCCACAATGAGCACATCAATGAACTTGCCATTTTGATGCTGGTACGTTGTTTCGAACCCCTCTGGAGGGGCATTGCCTGAAATCACATTGGCGACCAAACGCTTGTATTCCTCAGTGCTCTTGCTGGGCCAATACGGCAGGGGCTGCGGAATTCCAATTAACTCTTCGGGCTTGTAACCCACCATATTGCAAAACGCCGGGTTCACGTAACGAATAAAACCTTGCAAGTCCCACACACGCAAACCCACCGCCATGGAGTCTTGCATGGACTGGCGAAACAGTTTTTCCTCTTCAAGACGAGCCTCAATCTCGAGACGACGACGAGAATCGCGCCACAACATGATGAAACTCAACAACAGCAGCAGGAGTAAAAATGCCAACGCGCCGGTAATGCCGTAGTTGAACAATCGGGGGCCTTCTTGAATGCTGTTGACCCTGAGTTGAAACTGCAGCCCTCCGAGTTCCAGTGAGGTCGTGTGCATGTAAACACCAGCGCCCGGACTGGCCTTGACCAGGCGCGACAAAATGGCCCCGCTGGCATCGAGCAGTTCGACCTGATTGTCTTGAGCAAACCACCAGGGCAACTCCTTTTCCAGCATCAAATCCAGATCGATCAAGCCAGCGGTAACGGCCTCGCCGCGTTGGGCCACACTCACATTGGCCACATAGTGGCGCCCCTGAAACAGAAAGGGTCCAACCAACCCGTCCAGGCGGGACTCGTAGCGTTGATTGACCTGCGCTGAGATCAGATTGCGAACCGCTTCAAGATCATATTCATCAAAGTTGTCTTCCAGATTCACAATCGGTGTCAACTCGGGCCCACGAAACACCGCCACCAGCTCGCCAGAGCTGCGGCTAAGCTGATTCAGGCTTGCCGAAAGACGTGCCGATGGATAAATGAGAGAGTCATTGGTCAGCGCTTGCAGGGAGTTGATCAGGCCACCCACCTGAAACTGAATGTTCTGGCGGGCCCAAAGTGCATCGGCAATCAGTTTTGCCTGGTTTTGATCACGCTCGTCCTGTTGGGCGTAGTAAACTGCGGCCACCATCAACGCCATTAAAAGTGAAAAAACAAGCACGGGCATGCCAAACCTCATGGCTTGACGGCGCTTGATCTTCTTTAAATTGGGCTCGTAAGGGGCGAACAGTTGCATGGCTGGATAGTGCCACGAAATGGCAAAAAGATTTCAAGGGATGTGGAAACCCACAATGGTGAGGACTGCCCTACTCTGGAATTTTCAATGAATACCTACACACAAGCCGCAATATGAAATATTTGTCAGCTCTTGGACTTCTACTCGGACTTCACGGTGTTGCCTTGGCACCCGCCAGTGCGGCGCCCCCTATTTTTATCAAGTTCAGCCATGTCGTCGATGAAAACACACCCAAGGGGATTGCGGCACTGGAATTCAAGAGGCTTGCTGAAGAACGCACTCGCGGACGAGTAAAGGTAGAGGTTTACCCAAATTCTTCACTGTACAAGGACCGAGAAGAGCTCGAGGCTCTTCAGTTGGGTGCGGTGCAAATGCTGGCGCCTTCACTGGCCAAATTTGGGCAATTGGGCATGCGTGATTTCGAGGTATTTGACCTGCCATACATTTTCCCGAACCGCCAGGTTCTTAAAACCGTAACCCAAGGCGACATTGGACGACAGCTTCTGGCCCAGCTTGAAGACCGCGGAATTTTGGGGCTCGCGTACTGGGACAACGGTTTTAAGGTGATGAGTGCAAATACACCACTGCGCCTGCCAGAGGATTTGAAAGGCAAACGAATGCGCATTCAACCGTCCCGAGTGCTGGAGGCCCAAATGGAAGCGCTGGGCGCTACACCCATTCCGCTGGCGTTTTCAGATGTGCACACCGCACTGGAAACGGGTTTGGTAGATGGCACTGAAAACCCGCCTTCCAATCTTTATTCGAAGAAAATGCATGAAGTTCAGAAATACGTTGCCGTAACCAACCACGGCTACCTGGGCTATGCCGTGATTGTGAACCGCAAATTCTGGAATAGCTTGCCTGCAGACATACGCACCACACTGGAAAAATGCATGGTCGATGCCACACGCAAAAACGATGACGAGGCGGAAAAACTCAATACCCAGGCTTTGAACAAAGTAAAGGAATCGAAGAACACCAAAGTTACAATTCTGAGCAGCGCTGAAATCGAGTTGTGGCGCAAGGCACTTGAACCTGTTCACCGTCGCATGGAAAGCCGAATCAGCAAAGAGTTGATCAGCAGCATTCGCAAGGCTGCTGCTGAACAAGCTGCCGCGACACCCAGCGGCTCACGTTAAGAATCAGGACTCGGCGCCAACCAGCTTTTGGCGTGCCACTTCCAGAAATTGCTCGGGCTCGGGCCGAACCCGGTAATTTGAAGTTTGGTCTGAATACACAATTCGACCGTGTTTGTTGATGATCAACACCGTGGGCAGTACCGTGTCTTCGCCATGTCCCAGCCAATTCATGCCAAACGGCACACCGTTTTCATGCATCAACTTCAGTTTCTTGCTGGCCTTGAATTCGGTATCAACAAAAAATTTCATGGGTACTTTAAAGCGCTTGGCCAGTTCCTGGGTTTTCGATTCGGGCTGCGGGCTGATCAAGGCGACTTTCACACCCAAGCGATCAAGCTCAATATAGCGCCCGGCCACTTCGCCAATTTGTGTCATGCACAAGGGGCACCAGTTACCTCGGTAGAACATGAGAAGCCAGGCCGAGCCTTTGAATTGCTCACTCGAAAAACTCTCCCCCTCCAATGTTTGAAGCTGAAACACAGGTAATTTTTCACCTTCTTTTAGCTCTGCATTGCTACGCTCGCCCAAATTGGAATACCAGAAAATATAGGCAATGCTGCCAAAGAAAATCAGATTTCCAATCACAAGTGGCCACGGATCGGATTCCATTGCAGGATCGGTAAGCACCAACGCAATGCCCATCAAATTGCTGGCCATAAGGAAATGGAGGTTGCGGGACGTACGCGCCCTGCGTCTCATGAACATCCACACGAACAAATAAAAATTGGGTAAGGCCAATACAAAGACACCGATCCAGCCGGGGCCCAGTGGGCTATGCCAACTCATGGTGGCCACGTGCAGCAAACTGAGGTTGATCAGGATGAGAAACAGGACAATAAAAACTGACTTGGCTTTGTTCATTCTTTGGGATGCAAGGTTAAATCGACCTCTAGTGTAAACAAAAGTGACTGACACCCCGCTTGCAGGCAACTTTTTTTCACCCCTCCCCTTGAAATACCTTCCCCCCGCCCCTATTATTAGCACTCGATGACGTTGAGTGCTAACAACACATCCGTCAGTTTCTCTAAGCAATTCTTTTTAAAAGACAAATTTAGGAGTGGTATCCATGAACATTCGTCCGTTGCATGATCGCGTGATCGTGAAGCGTCTCGAGAGCGAGCGCACTACAGCCTCTGGCATCGTGATTCCAGAAGCAGCCGCCGAGAAGCCAGATCAAGGTGAAGTGATTGCAGTAGGCCCAGGCAAGCGCGACGACAGCGGCAAGCTGATCGCGATGGATGTGCAAGTAGGCCAGCGCGTTCTGTTCGGCAAATACGCCGGTCAAGCCATCAAGGTAGATGGCAAGGAAGTGCTGGTTATGCGCGAAGAAGACATCATGGGCGTGATTGAAGCCTAATTACACTGAATTCAAGAGGAAGATTAATCATGGCAGCTAAAGAAGTATTTTTCGGCGATGACGCACGCAGCCGTATGGTGCGTGGCGTAAACATATTGGCCAACGCAGTGAAAGTAACCCTAGGCCCACGTGGCCGCAACGTGGTACTTGAGCGTTCATTCGGCTCCCCCACCATCACCAAAGACGGTGTTTCCGTGGCCAAAGAAATCGAACTGAAAGACAAGTTCGAAAACATGGGCGCACAAATGGTGAAAGAAGTTGCTTCACGCACTTCCGACAACGCTGGTGACGGTACAACAACCGCCACGGTTCTGGCACAAGCCATTGTTAAAGAAGGCATGAAGTTCGTGACCGCCGGCATGAACCCAATGGACTTGAAGCGCGGTATCGACAAGGCAGTAACTGCCGCAATCGTTGAATTGCGCGCCTTGTCCAAGCCCTGCGCAACGACCAAGGCAATTGCTCAGGTTGGCTCCATTTCTGCCAACAGCGACGAATCCATCGGCAACATCATTGCCGAAGCCATGGAAAAAGTAGGCAAGGAAGGCGTCATTACCGTTGAAGACGGCAAGAGCCTGGACAACGAACTGGACGTGGTTGAAGGCATGCAGTTCGACCGCGGTTACCTGAGCCCCTACTTCATCAACAACCAGGAAAAGCAGGTTGTTGCACTGGACAACCCATTCGTGCTGTTGCACGACAAGAAAATCAGCAACATCCGTGACTTGCTGCCCACATTGGAACAAGTGGCCAAAGCTGGTCGCCCACTGTTGATTATTGCTGAAGACATCGAAGGCGAAGCCTTGGCAACTTTGGTTGTTAACAACATTCGCGGCATTTTGAAAACTTGTGCAGTGAAGGCACCTGGCTTTGGCGACCGCCGCAAAGCCATGCTGGAAGACATCGCCATTTTGACTGGCGGCGTTGTAATTGCTGAAGAAACCGGCATGAGCCTGGAAACTGTAACCCTGGAACACCTGGGCCAGGCCAAGCGCATTGAAGTGGGCAAAGAAAACACCATCATTATCGACGGTGCTGGCGAAGGCGCAAACATCGAAGCGCGCGTGAAGCAGATTCGCGGCCAAATCGAAGAGTCTTCTTCTGACTACGACCGTGAAAAACTGCAAGAACGTGTGGCCAAGTTGGCCGGCGGTGTTGCGGTAATCAAGGTTGGCGCAGCCACTGAAGTTGAAATGAAAGAAAAGAAAGCACGCGTTGAAGACGCCCTGCACGCAACACGCGCAGCGGTGGAAGAAGGCATTGTGCCAGGCGGCGGTGTGGCATTGCTGCGCGCTCGTGCGAAGATTGAAGGCTTGAAGGGTTCAAACCCAGACCAGGACGCAGGCATCAAGATTGTTCTGCGCGCCATGGAAGAGCCACTGCGCATGATCGTGACCAACGCAGGTGAGGAATCATCTGTTGTGGCCAACAACGTGATGGGCGGCGAAGGCAACTACGGTTACAACGCAGCCACTGGCGAGTACGGCGACATGGTTGACATGGGTGTTTTGGATCCAACCAAGGTTACCCGCACTGCATTGCAAAACGCAGCGTCAATTGCTTCGTTGATGTTGACCACCGATTGCATGGTTGCTGATGCAGCGGATGACAAGCCTTCAGCACCTGACATGGGTGGCATGGGCGGAATGGGTGGTATGGGCGGCATGGGCGGCATGGGCATGTAATTGCTACTACCGAGCATTACTTGCTTGCAAACAAAACGCCAGTCCAGAACAAGTCGGACTGGCGTTTTTTTATGCCACCTTGAATTTCTCGCACTGTGCGTTCAACTGTGAAAACGCGCCGGTCAGGTCAAGCAGTGATTTTCGAATTTCGCCAACACAATTGGCATTTTCTTCGGACATGGCTGCGTATTTCTCAATCTGAATTGACAACTGGCTGGAAGCCGAACGCTGTTCGGACAAGGAATTGGTTACCTCAGAGGCCAACACCTTCACATCACCAGCTCGTTGCTTGATAGCGCCCATCAAATCCCGGGTTTGATTCATTCGACTCAAACTTGAACTCACTTTGACTGCCCAACCGGTCATTTCCGTCACCACATTCTGAGTACCCTTCTGAATGGTACCCACCATTTGCTCAATTTCAGAGGTGGACTGCGTGGTGCGCTCTGCCAGCCGCCTGACCTCGTCAGCCACCACGGCAAATCCGCGGCCTTGCTCGCCAGCGCGCGCTGCTTCAATGGCCGCATTCAACGCAAGCAAATTGGTTTGCTCAGCAATTTCCTCAATTACCGAAATAATCTGGCTGATTTGGTCAGATTGAGCACCCAATTCATGCACGGTGTTGCTCAATTTTTCTGCGCCTTGGGCAGTTTGCTCAACATCGCTTGATGTGCTCACCACAAGCGCCAAGCCTGATTCGGACTCTGAGCTAGAGCCTTCTGCGGCCAATTTGGTTTGCTCTGCCACATCAAACAACTGCACAATGTTGGCCGACATTTCTTCAATGCCTGCTGCCATTACTGCACTGGAATTGGATTGCTCAACTGCTGAATCATCCACCACGGAAAGCTGCTGACGAATGGTATTAAGGCTGGTTTCCGCCGCTGCCGTTCGCTCTCGAATATCCCGAACCAGTTCCATCAAACTCAAACGCATTTTCTCAAAGGCCGCGACCACGCTGCTCGATTCGTATTTCAAGTTAGCCATGTCACTGCACTGCAAATCGCCAGAGGCGATTTTGCGGGCTTGCTCGGCCAAAAAATCCGGTTCGACACCCAAACTTCTTTTTACTGAACGGGCATAAAGCATCAAACTGCCACAGAGGAATATCAATGTGGCTAGCATGCCGCCGTACAGGGTATACAGGAGACTGTTTGTTTCGGAATGAATTTGAGTAGTCAATGCTTTAATTGCCGCCGCTTGAGCCTGCAAGCCTTGCTCTTCGATGGTCAAACCGGCCTTCACCACAGGTCGATCAATTCCATTAACCATTTTGTCGAGGTCGCGATACTGAAAAGGCACAGAAGGATCGTAAACCTGCAAGGCCTTTCCATATGCAGTGGCAGCTGATGAAAAATCTGCTTTCCAAGCCTGAATTTGTTTGACACGTTCGGCATTGTTAAGCACCACCGGCACTTCGAGCAACTCCGCAACGGTTTGATCAAACTGCTGAACAAATTTATTGAATTCTTTCTTGTATTTGTCGGCTGCCCCCTCGCCTTCGCCACGCAACAGCACATTTTTAAATGATGACGCCATTTTTGTGGTGTGGTGGTTGGCCTGCGCTATCAAACGGCTTACCTTGTTTTCCTGAACGATATCCGCGGTACCTCGAGTTTCAAGTTCCACCAGGCTATTCATTTGAGTGGTCACCCAAATCAGGCAAACAACGATGATTGCCGACACTACAGCGCAAATGCCCAGGGCTTTCTGAACCAATGTAATTTCTTTTTTCATGATAGTGGAATCTAGATGGAGATTGAGATGCACCATTTTGGAGCGATAACGCACCAAAATTGCCCCCTAAGCAAGTGACGAACTCCAACAGGTGAACAACACCCGACCTGAGTGGTTGTGTCAAATATCTACTTGACCAGCTTGCTACGTAAATCTATAATCATCGGTTACCTAATTAACCAGCAAGTGATTTGGCTTTGTCGATTGGCATTTTGACCAATTAACCGCCAGGTTGGCTGCAACGGAGAAACTCATGAAAGATGGCATTCACCCAAATTATCGCGAAGTGTTGTTCGTGGACATGTCCAACGGCTTCAAATTCATTTGCCGCTCAACAGCGCCTAGCCGCGAGTCAGGCGAGCACGAAGGCAAGGAATATCCTTTGATCAAGCTGGACGTGAGCTCTGAATCTCACCCCTTCTACACTGGCGCACAAAACACAATCGTGGATACCGCTGGTCGCGTTGAGAAATTCCGTCGTCGCTTCGATCGCTTCAAGAAGTAATTTTTCGCGCAAGTGATCATACAAAGGCAGCTCAGGCAAACTGGCTGCCTTTTGTTTTTCCGGACACAATAAGAATATGGTCATCACCGCAGCCAACAACACCCGTTTGTCGCGCAGGCTCCTCTGGGGCTTGATTTTGCTCTATGTCCTGCCAGGGCTTTTTGCGCGCACCCCCTGGAAACCCGACGACGCAGCCGGCTTCGGGCAAAGCTTTACCCTGTCCCAATTGCCTTTCTCGGAATGGGCACTTTCACAAATTGGCGATCGCCTTTATGTCGAAGGGGGGCTGTTGTCCGCATGGCTATCGGGGGTGTTCGGAAAAATCGCATTGTGGATCAACCTTCCATACAACTGGCTCGACGATGCCATGCGACTGGGCAATGTGTTCTGGATGATTCTGGCTGGCTGGGCCATCTGGAATACCACCTACCGTCTCGCCAAGCGTGTTGAATTGCAACCTGAAGACCCCCTTGGCACAGCCCCCACCCGCGTTGATTATGCCCGCGCGGTGGCGGATGCGTCGGTGCTCTGCTTTTTGGGCACACTGGGCCTGCTGGTTCGATCGCATATGCAAGTGCCGGAAATAGCCGAGCTGGCTGGCATTTCAATCATGTTGCTGGGCGCTGTGCGTTCGCTCGACCGCCCAATTGGCGCGGGCTGGATGCTGGGTGCAGGCATCGCCATTGCCTTTTTTGCGCGGGGCTGGGCACACTGCTTGCCATTCTTGCTCCTGCTGCTTGTCAGCTCGACAACTCACAGTTTTCTGCGTTTTGGATTGCTTCGGCGCATGACCAGGGCAGCCGCCGTGTTCGCGGTGCCTTTCGCAATCTGGTTTTTCTGGTTGATGAGTCAGAAAAACGGCGAGTTGTGGTGGAACGCCTGGAATGAATGGAATGTACGCAGGTTCCTGATTCTGGACCCGAGCCAATCGTTTGACTTACCCAAACTGGTGGTCACCCTGAAAACCCTGACCTGGTTTTTATGGCCAATTTTGCCCATGGCGTGCTGGACCATTTGGCGCTACCGAAAGGCGTTGAGCGAACCCTCAATTCGCATTCCTTTGGCCGGCGCAGTGGCTGGTGTCGTGGTTTTGTTGATCACCAATCCTGCAGACGAAGCCAACTATTTCCCATTGCTGGCACCCCTTTCGGTGCTGGCAGCAATCGGGCTTTCAACCATGAAACGGGGCTTGATCAGCCTGATCGACTGGTTTGCAGTGCTGTGGTTCACCTTCGCAGCTGTGTTGGTTTGGCTGGGCTGGACTGCTGCCACGTTCGGATTCCCGGCAAAAATAGCCGCCAACTTCGAAAAGTTATCCCCTGGTTATGTGCCCGATGTCATCGGTCTTGAACTGGCGCTGGCTTTTTTGGCCAGCATTGCCTGGGTTCGGCTAATCATTTGGCGCACCGCCTCAGGAAGCCGTGCCCTATGGCGCCCCATGGTATTGACCACTGGTGGCGTTATTTTGCTGTGGCTGCTCATGATGACGCTCTGGATCCCCAGAATTGACTATGCAAAAAGCTTCAAGGTGCTGGGCGAGGAAATCACCTACGCCGTAGAGAACCACCAGGCAGCCGCTGGCAGGGAGTGTGTGGGTGACTACAATCTGGGCTATGCACAGCGAGCTACACTTCAGTACCATGCCAACGTCGATTTCATTCGCAAGGGGCAATTCAAGGAAGCTGCGGAATGCGAGTACTTGCTTGTACAAGACGACACCCGCCAAAGCCTGAAGATCAAGGTGGATTTTGAGTCCAAGGCATCAGAGCAGTGGGAGTTGATCTGGACCGGCAACCGAAACTCGGACCGTCACGAGTTCTTCTTCCTTTACGCGCGAACCCACCAGGCAACAAGCAACGGTCGTTAAAGGTTTGGCATGGCCAGTCATGTTGTTTTATTCGCCCAAAACCGGCCACGCAGAGCGCTGCTGAACCAGGCCTTGCCCATTTTACTGGGGCAACTGGCCGTGATGGGCAATGGTCTTGTCGACACCCTGATGGCCGGGCAAGCTGGACCCGACGTGCTGGCGGCCATGGCAGTGGGGTCGTCTATTTACATCAGCCTTTATGTGGGTTTGATGGGCGTCATTATTGGCCTGACTCCCATCTGTTCTGCTCACTTCGGCGCCGGAGACTACCGCAAAGTGGGAGAGGACGCTGTGCAAGGTGTGTGGCTTGCACTCACCATGAGCAGCATTGGCATGGCCGTGTTGCTCAATCCTGACCCAATATTCCAGCTCACCAACACGCCCTTAGACATTGCCAAGGACACCCGTGGCTACCTGCTTGGCATTGCCTGGGGCTTGCCCGCAGCCTTGGTGTTTCGCGTGTTTTATGCGCTGAACCAGTCTATTTCACGCCCACAAATTGTGGTGGCACTGCAAGTGCTCATGCTGTTGCTGAAAATCCCTCTGAACATTTGGTTCATGCAGGGTGGGTGGGGCCTACCGGCCATGGGTGCAGCCGGATTTGGCTGGGCCACAGCGGCAACCATGTGGCTGGTGCTTGGTATTTCAGCCTTCATTTGGCTGTTCGACAAGCATTACAGGGAATTCAAATCCATTCGAAGCTTGAAGCCTGACTGGCATCGACTTGGGCAGATTCTTCGGCTTGGCTTGCCAATTGGTGGTTCTTATCTGATTGAGGTCAGCTCATTCACGGTGATTGCACTGCTGGTGTCACGCTTTGATGTTTATCAATTGGGCGGCCATCAAATTGTGTCCAATATGGTGGCAATGGCTTACATGGTGTGTTTGTCCTTGGGCAATGCCACCACGGTTCTGGCCTCGCAGCAAATTGGCGCGGGGCATAACCGGTACGCCGGTGTCATCGTGAAGCGAGGCATTGAGACAGCCATGCTGGTCGCAACCTTTGTGTGCCTGGGTTTGTATGTATTCGATCGGGAATTGATTTCGTTTTACACCAAAGACACAAAAACCATTGAAGTTGCACTGGGCTTGATGCCGTGGGTGATTGCCTACCACTTCATTGATGCTGCTCAAACGCTCTGCTCATTCTCCCTGCGTGCCTACCGGGTATCGGCTCGCCCCATGTTGATTTACCTGATCAGCCTGTGGTTTGTGGGCATTGGCGGAGGAATGTGGCTGGGCGTTTGGCAACAAAACCCCTTAAAGTCGCAGGGTTTCTGGATTGCCAGCGCCGGGGGCTTGTTGCTGGCAAGTGTCTGCTTGGCACTGTTACTGGCCCATGTGATGCGCCAGCGCAATGCCCTTGATATCAGGCCGCAGGCGTTGCCGGAGTTGCCGTGTCCGCCTTCGACTCTGGCGCCACAATAAAATGTTCCCGGTAAAAGCGAAGTTCATCAATTGATTCGTGAATATCGGCTAAGGCAGTGTGTTTGGTCTTCTTCACAAATTTTCGGGCTGTTGTGGGGTTCCAGCGCTTGCACAATTCTTTTAGTGTGCTGACATCCAGATTTCGATAGTGAAAATACGCTTCCAGCTTTGGCATGTACTTGGCCATGAAGCGACGATCCTGGCAAATACTGTTGCCGCACATGGGACTTTTATTTGGGCCAATGTACTTGACCAAAAACTCAATCAACAATTCCTCGGCCTGGGCTTCATCGATAGTGGATTCTTTCACGCGCGCAGTCAGGCCGCTCTTGCCGTGGGTACTTGTGTTCCAGGCATCCATACCCGCCAGGATTTCATCGGCTTGGTGAATGGCCAGCACAGGCCCCTCTTCCAACACATTCAATTCACTGTCGGTCACCACCACCGCGACTTCTATGATTTTGTCGTTAAACGGGTCTAGCCCGGTCATTTCCATATCAACCCACACCAGTCGATTGTCGTCGCGGGGAATCTTGGTTTCAACGGGGGTGGAACTTGGCGTGGCTTGTGACATAATTTGCTTGAGCTTTGAGTTTGAATCTTAAGAGAACGGTATTGTCTCACAGGCATTGAAGCGCAAATTAATCAAGGGTGGTAGCAAGAAATGGTTTTTACTGAAGTCTTTGTTCTGACTGTGGTTTTAAGTGTGGCACTTCGCCTGTACCTGGCCAGTCGCCAGGTGAGGCACATCGCCATGAACCGCGCGCAAGTGCCAGCCGAATTCAGTGAACAGATCAGCTTGCAAGACCACCAAAAGGCTGCGGACTACTCTGTTGCCAAAACCCGCTTGGGCATGGTCAACGTGCTGATTGAGGCCACCATTTTGATGGGCTTCACCCTGTTGGGCGGTCTGGAATGGATTCAAAGTTTCACGAGCACCACCGCAGAGGGTATTTTGGCGGGTTTGTTGCTGATTGCCGTAGTGGGTTTGATTGGCAGCGTACTCGACTTGCCCCTGTCGTATTACAAACAGTTTGTGCTTGAAGAACGTTTTGGCTTTAACCGCATGAAAAAGGGCTTGTTCATTGGCGACTGGCTAAAAGGCCTGTTGGTGGGCGCGCTAATTGGCGGCCCGCTGGTGTTCGCTGTGCTCTACCTGATGCGCGAAGCTGGCCAGCAGTGGTGGGTTTACGCCTGGGCTTTGTGGTTTGGTTTCAGCCTGCTGTTGATGTGGCTGTTCCCCACCGTGATAGCCCCCATTTTCAACAAGTTCACGCCACTTGAGGACGGCGCAACGCGCCAGCGGATCATTGACCTGCTACAGCGTTGCGGATTTGATTCAAACGGCCTGTTTGTGATGGACGGCAGCAAACGCTCCAGCCACGGCAATGCCTACTTCAGCGGCATGGGCAAAGCCAAACGAATCGTGTTTTTCGACACCCTGCTTTCCCGCCTGAACGACGATCAAATTGAAGCCGTGTTGGCGCATGAACTTGGCCACTTCAAGAAAAAACACATCGTGAAGCATTTGGCTTTTTCAGGCATTGGCAGCCTTGTCATGTTCTATGTACTTGGCGTGCTGGCCAATACACCGTGGTTTTATTCTGAATTGGGCGTGAATCCCGATTTGGCCAATGGCGCGCAAGCCATGGCCTTGGTGTTGTTCATGATGGTATTACCCTACTTTACTTTCCCGATTCGCCCAGTGATGTCTTGGCTTAGCCGCAAACATGAATTTGAGGCGGATGCCTATGCAGCCCAACAAAGCGCACCCCAGCACTTGGTGAGTGCCTTGGTAAAGCTGTATCAAGACAATGCGTCTACGCTAACACCGGATCCACTTCATTCGGCGTTTTACGACAGCCACCCGCCGGCGTCCATTCGAATTAGCCGTTTGAACAGTTTGCAGGTTGCCCAATGAGCGCGCCCAAACCGGTTCGCTCACCAGAAGACTGGCTGCATGTGCGCTGCCAACATTTGGGCGAGGGCCACGCGTGGAATGCTGACGAGATTGAGGCACAACTGGATGAGTTTGAATACTGGTCGGTTGAGTTTGATGCGAAGGGTGAGTTGGCCCGCACACTGTGGCGACAATATGCATTTGCCAATTTCGAAGGTGTGAAGCTGGCAGTGCATGCGATTACCCATTTGGCCGACGATGAAGATCACCACCCCGAAGTGACCTTCAGCTACAACCGCGTAAAAGTGCAGTGGAGCACCCACAGTGCCAACGGCATTACTGACAACGATTGGATTTGTGCCGCCAAACTTGATGATGCGCTGAAACACATTGGCTAACTCATCCCTTAACAAAGTGCGCCCCACTTACAAGGGCAAACAAACCGGTAATCACGGAAAAAACTCAGGCAATCCCGATTTGCTGAATGCCTTGGTGGTGGCCAGCTATGGACGGCATTTTCTGGCGCGCGATGAAAGCGGCACCATTTGGCAGGTGTATGGCAAGGGTAAGCGGCGAGAGGTGGCCGTGGGTGATGAAATTATTATTTTGCCCAGTGGCGACATGCAAGCCTGGGTTGAAGACATTCAACCCCGCAAAAACCTGGTTTACCGATCGGACGCCCTGAAGAGCAAAATGTTTGCAGCCAACCTGGACGGTGTGCTGTTGATGCTGGCCATTAGCCCGCCCTACTCGCCCGAGTTATTGGGCCGTACGCTGACGGCCTGCAAACATGCAGACGTGCCACTCACCATTCTGTTCAACAAAGTGGACATTCTGGAAGGCGACACTGAAACGCTGAATGCAGTTGACCAGGAGTTGTTTGAAATCACCTTGGGTGAAGTACCAACCCACTACATCAGCGTCACCGAACGGCCTGCCGAAACTGAGGCGCTATTGCAGCCCT
Organism: Limnobacter sp. G6BE5S; assembly: GCF_058448965.1. NCBI lineage: Bacteria > Pseudomonadati > Pseudomonadota > Betaproteobacteria > Burkholderiales > Burkholderiaceae > Limnobacter > Limnobacter sp. G6BE5S. The sequence continues at coordinate 214,360 of NZ_JBZFLM010000005.1, read as the reverse complement.
TACTGGAAGGAAAACGCACGCTGATTTTGGGGCAGTCGGGCATGGGTAAATCAACATTGATCAACTTGCTGATACCGAACGCATTGGCTGCAACCAACGAAATTTCAATGGCCTTGAATGCAGGCAAGCACACCACCACCCACACCCAAATGCATTTCGGTGAACAGGCCCTGGAGTTGATTGATTCGCCAGGATTTCAGGCATTTGGATTACACCACCTGAGCGAGTCGGACTTGCTGAATGCGTTCAGCGATATTCGTGAGGAAGGCAACAAATGCCGCTTTGCAAATTGCCAACACAAACGCGAACCCGATTGTGCCGTGAAAAACGGGCTGGAAGATGGCACTTTAAGCCCCGCACGGTATGAGCTATACCAAATGCTGAAAGCGGAACTGGAAGAAGCCAGTCACAATTATTGAAACCTTACAGCACGCTGCTGGGCAACCAGCCAAGAACTGCAAACGCCAAGGTCACCATTAACCACACCACGGCGCACTTGAATATAAGCTGACGAAACTGCTGCAGTGACTGAACCTGGGTTTCCTCACTCAGCACCTGCCCTTCTGACGCTGCTTTTGAAGCGGGGTCGAATGCATGCCCACCCACCAATCCCACCGCCGTAAAAAACACTGCGGTCAGCGGTGCCCTATTTGAAAAACGACTGTGGTTTTTCGCAGCTCGCCAAGCCAGTGCAGCATCGTCAAGCTGAGCCACCAAACCCACGGTTAAGGCCAACAAGCGCGCGGGAAGCCATTCCATGGCAAATAAAACAAACCTGGGACTAATCAAAGCCTTGAATTTATTGCTCTCCCAGGCTTCTTGCATGGTGGGTCGCTCGTGAGCAAAGGCCTGAGCCAACCAAACATCGCGCTCTCGAATCACACTCCAGTGCGCCATTGAATACACCACCAAACCCATTGGGCCAGGCAATACCAAAAACCAGAAAAACAGGCTGAAATACTGACGCAAGGCGCGCTCGGTGCCGTGGTAAATGGCGTGAAACACCAGCTCACCCGGGCGATGAATAACCGGCTCAGTGCCATCGTATTCTTTCATCCAGGTCAACAGCAATTCACGGGCACGGAAAAAATCGCCCTGATTCAAAAACAGTTGTGCATTGGTAAACACAACAGCAAAATGCCGAAAACGCAAACCGTACAGCAACAAAAATACGCTCAGGGTGCCCGCCGCGAGCGGGGAAACTGTCCACAGCACCTGGTACAAAAAGTACACGCCCAGCACCCAAAGAAGCATGGGCACCAACCACTGCAAATGCGCATAGCCTGGAGCACCCAAGGCTTCAAGGTTAATCTCGAGTTCTTGATTGAAACGATCAACCCAGTCGCGTGCACGGGTGAACAAACCATCGGGCAGGAAGGTTTCACACACCACAGCAATGAGCAGGGCCAGATAAGACAAAGTGTTAAGCCTTCGCGTGCAGAAAATGGTACAGGTTGCGCAGCATGGCGGCCGTGGCGCCCCAAATGAAATAGTTTTTTCCATTCACTGGCGAGTTGTACGGCATGGCGTAAAAAGTGCGTTCACCCACCGGTGTTTGCAAGCTGCGTTGCTGGTGGTTCTCAACATTCATTAAAAATGAAAGTGGCACTTCAAAAACCTCTTCCACCTCGAACTCATCGGGTGCCAGGGTAAAGCCAGGTTGAACCAGCGCCACAACGGGAGTCACCATGAAATTGGTGGCTGTTTGATACACAGGCATAATTCCAAGCACTTCAATGAAGCTCCGGGCCAGGCCTGTTTCCTCGACTGTTTCACGCAGCGCTGTTTCAATGGGCGTGCCGTCTTCTGGCTCGCAGCGACCACCCGGAAAACTGATTTGCCCGGCGTGGTCATTCAAATGCGCTGTGCGCATTGTCAGCAACACATACAGATCGTCTTCCCGCTGCACCAGGGGCACCAGTACCGCTGCATCGGCAGGTTCACGATCTTTAAAAAACCGTTCTTCAAGCGGCTCCGGCTGCCAAGGCAAATCGGACATGGCAAAGCGGGCACGCAACAACTCGGCAGACCACATGGGTAAAACGCTCCAGATTAGACAGCCAGGCCGAACAGCATTAATTCAGCAAACTGCTTTCGAAGGGGCGGCGTGAATTCCATCACGTTCAAGGCCATTTGTCGGCCTGCGCCCAGCAAGGGATTGTGATTGGAAAAACCTTTCACCATCCAGTCTGTCATTTTAACCACCACCTGCCGATCAGCCATCCTCGACTTCTCAAATTCGTCGAGCGCCGCACTCAATCGATGTTCTTGTGCAACAGTTGAGGGATCAATGCAGCGGCAAAGTTGCACGGCATCACGCAAACCAAGGTTCAAGCCCTGCCCTGCGACCGGGTGCAAAATTTGAGCGGCATTGCCAATCGCGACGCGTCGGCCTTGGACCAATTTGTCGCGCCAGTTCATACCCAAAGGAAAGCTTTTTCTGGGTCCGATGTGCTCAATAGAGACACGCCTGCCAAACTGTTGTCGAAGCTCAGCAGCAAACTCGGTGTCGCTGCAGGCCAGGCGCTTTTGAACTTGAGCCAAAGGTGCACACCACACCAGCGAATACTTGTGCTGGTCCGTCGAGATCGGCAACAAGGCCAATGGTCCTTCGGAAGTAAAACGCTCAAAGGCCAGCGTATTCAGGCCATCCAGCAAACCGGGCTCTACAGTAAGAGAGACCTCGCTGACCAATGCCCACTGGTCGTAATCCACCACCTGATCGCGCTCGCCTGATTCACCATACAAACCACCTTCAGCATCCACGCGCAAATTAACGGTGTACTCGGTGCCATCTTCAAGCTCAAGCACTTCAAGTGAATCGACTGCGCTGCGGTGCGCGTACTTCACATTGGCAGGCCGGAAAATTTTCACGCCGCGCCGTTCAAGCGATGCAGACAAACAATTCACCAGTTCGCCATAACGCACTGTCCACCCCAGTGCCCGCAGGCCCAGTTCATCGGCCTTCATGCGAACCTGACCAAAGCGAGATTGTTCAGAGACGTGAATGTGATGAATAGGCGTGGCATCGGCCGGAAAACCCAGGCTGGCCAAGCGCAGGCGGGTTGCGTCGGACAAGGCGAGAATTCGGGGATCTTGTGCGGAGGCGTCCAAAGGCTTGGCATCAAAAATTGCGATCCGGTTGGCATGTTCACCCCAGGTGTTGGCCAGCCAACCTGCAAAGGCCAGCCCAACCGGGCCTGCGCCTACAATGGCCACATCAAAATCGGTGTGCGAAGTCATTTTTTTCTCATTGTTTGCTTAGGCCGCCTTGTTGCCGCTTTTCTTGTGCGATTTCATGGTGGCATGAATTTCCGCAACGGTCTTCGGGGCGTCTGCCGTGTAGACATCGCATCCTTTCTGGGTCACCAAGGCATCGTCTTCAATGCGAATGCCGATATTTTCAAACTGTTTGGGCACACCCTTGCCTGGGCGAATGTACAGACCCGGCTCAATGGTGAGCACCATGCCCGCTTCCAGTTTCCGGCTGGTGTGTGGAGCCACGCCATCTTCAGGCTTGGCCGAAGGGTCTCGGTAACTGCCACAGTCATGCACATCCATACCCAGCCAATGGCTGGTGCGGTGCATGTAAAAACGCTTGTAAGCGCCGCTTTCAAGCGCCTCATTGAAACCCATTTTCAGCAGTTTCAAATCGATTAAACCTTGGGCCAACACTTTCACCGCTGCATCGTGCGGATCGTTAAAACGGGCACCGGGCTTGGTGGCTTCAATGGCGGCGTACTGTGCATTCAGAACCACTTCATACACGGCTTGCTGGGCCTTGTTGAACTGCCCGTTCACCGGAAAGGTGCGGGTGATGTCGGATGCATAACAATCAAGCTCGCAACCTGCATCGATCAACAACAAATCGCCATCGCGCATTTTGGCGTCGTTGGCCCGGTAATGCAGTACGCATGCGTTTGCGCCCGAGGCGACAATTGAACCATAGGCTGGTGCTTCAGAACCGTTTTTACGGAATTCGTAAAGCAACTCGGCTTCCACCTCAAATTCAAACTTGCCCGGCTGGCACACCTGCATGGCGGCAATGTGGGCATGCGCGGAAATATGCGCAGCGCGGCGCATGATGTCCATTTCAGTTTTGTCTTTGATCAAACGCATTTCATCGAGCGAATGGCTGAGATCAAGCACAGCATGCGGCGCTGAAATCCCCATGCGTGCTTTGCCTCGCAAGGTTTTCAGCACATCAGCCACCGCGGCTTCCAGGCTTTCGTCTTCACCCAAACGCAAAAACACGGCGGGCTGGTTGGCCAGCGTCTCGATCAGGTGCTCTTCAAGGTCTTCAATGCTGTGGGCTTCGTGCATGCCGAAGGCAGACTGCGCGGCCTTCGGGCCAAAACGAAAACCTTCCCAAATCTCTCGCTCTTCGTTTTTATCACGGCAAAACAGCACTGCACGTGAATTGCCAGTGGGCGTTACCACCAGGGCCAAACAGGCCTCGGGCTCGGGAAAGCCGGTGAGATAGTAAAAATAACTGTCCGAGCGAAACGCATAATCGGCATCGCGGTTGCGCATCACTTCTATACCCGATTGCACCAAGGCCACGCCTCCGCCCATCTTCTTCAATCGGCGAGCCAATTGCTCGCGGCGCTTGGCGTAAATCAGGGGATTGTGGGTGGGGTACCTGCTCATGCTAATGCTTCCTTACTGAATTCAATCGTTGGTTGAGTTCCTCAAGCCTTTCAGGAGTACCAATGTCCATCCAGAAACCGCTGAATAACTCACCTTGTACTTTGCCTGCTGCCATGGCTTGGCGCAACAGGGGAGCAAGCTTTGCAACCTCGCCCTCTTGGACTGGCTTGAACAAGTCCGGGTGATACACACCAATGCCTGAAAAAGTGAATACAGCCTCGCCAGGCTCGGCTTGCTTCACAGCCCTGCCCTGCAAGGCGAAATCACCTGTCAGGTTGTGGGGTGGATTGGGCACCATCACCAGGTGGGCCAACTGTTCTGGCTGCCATTCTTTTGCAATTTGCAAAGCCGTGGCGACAGGCCATTCACAGGCCACGTCGCCATTCATCACCAAAAACGGCTTGTCACCCAGCGCCGGCAAAGCCTTGCGAATACCCCCGGCAGTTTCAAGCGCAGTGCTTTCCGGTGAATACCGCAGCTTTAACCCAAGGCTTGAGCCATCGTTGAAGTGCGCTTCGATCTGTTGGCCCAAATGCGCGTGATTGATCACGATCTCGGTGATCCCCACTGCCGCCAGGGCCTCGAGGTGCCACTGCAGCAGGGGTTTACCACCCGCAGGCAACAGGGGTTTGGGACAGTGGTCGGTCAGGGGGCGCATGCGCTCACCGCGCCCTGCCGCCAAAATCATGGCCTTCATTTAAAACGTGTACCCCACTTTCACAGCCTTGTTCTCCAGGCGGTCCAGCAACAGCAACAGCGGCTTGAAGGCAATGTAACGCCCAGCCACCAAGCGCACGTAGCGCAACACCATGGGCAGGTCATTGAGGTATTGAGCCTTGCCGTCGCGATAATTCAGACGTGCAAAAATGCCCAGAATTTTCAAATGGCGCTGCAAGCCCATGAAATCGAATTGACGGTAAAACTCGCCGGGATCTTCGCAAATGGGCAAGCCTGCCTTGCGTGCTGCCTCCCAGTAACGCACGGTCCAGTCCAGGGTTTGTTCCTCAGGCCATTCAATGTAGGCATCGCGCAAAATACTGACGAGGTCGTAGCTTAGCGGGCCTTTTACTGCGTCCTGAAAATCAAGAATGCCAAACTTGGGTGCCGCGCCAGCTTCACTGGTCAACATCAAGTTGCGACTGTGGTAGTCCCGGTGAACGAACACTTGCGGTTCGGCCAGTGCACTTTGAATCAGCATGCCCTTGATGCTGTCCAGCCAGTTGCGCTCCTGATCGGTCAATTCGGCGCTGTAGTGCTTGCCCACATACCAATCATCAAACAAATTCATTTCCTGCAACAATTTGTCAGCACCGTAGGCTGGCAAGCCAGTGGTGGCCGTGTTCGCCTGCAAATGAACCAAATCGCGAATGGCTTGCATGTAAAAGGTGTCGTGCTGCCCGGCCCGGGCCACCAAGCCTTGCAGCATGGTGGTGTTGCCAAAGTCTTGAAGCAGTAAAAAACCGTCTTCCGGATTTTGCGCCAGTACTTCAGGTGCGTTTGAACCTCCGCTGCGCAACAGCCCGGCCACATGAACAAACGGGCGAACATCCTCTTTGTCGGGAGGGGCGTCCATCACAATCAAGGTTCGCGCGTTATTCGCCTCGCTTACCCGAAAGTAGCGGCGAAAACTGGCGTCGCTGGACGCCGCCTGCAAGGTTTCAAGGTCAAATTCGAAACCATCCAGGCCTGTCAGCCATTTTTTCAACATTTCTTGACGCAAGGCGCTCATCAAACCGTCCAATCTCTTTAATTTGTAGTTAGTTGCCTATAATAGTAGGATCCTATGGCGCTTGATCGATCCGTCACCTATTTGAGTACATACCCAGCTTGAAGAAAAGCAAAAAATTACTGCAAGTGCACTCAGTGCCCACCCGCCCCACAGCCATTGCCATTGCATTGTTCTGTCTGGGTGCACCCGCGCTTGCGCAAACCACCAGTGCGGAGCCACAAAAAGCCGAAGCCCCCACACGCCTAAAAATTGACGGTGGCCTATTGGGGGTGCGTAATCCGATACCCGAGGACGAAGCCACTTACATTTCCGCCGACCGGCTTTACGGCAACAGTGCCGAAGAAACCTTTCTTGAAGGCAACGTTGAAGTTCGACGCAACAAGCTCAAACTGTTCAGCGATTCAATCAATTATTCCCCGATCACTGACCGTGCCACCGCCAAAGGCAACTTGATCATTGAACAGGAAGGAATGATTCTCAAGGCCCCTGAGGGCTCTGTGAAACTGGGCACAGGCGAAAGCCAAATGACACAGCCCACCTTCGAGCTGAAGGAAATCAACGGCAAGGGCCGTGCTGACAAAATGCAGTATGACGGCATTTCCACCCTTACTCTTGAGAATCCCAATTACACCGTGTGCGACGTACCGAACCCGGGTGCGGCTGATCAAGGTGACTGGTACATTACCGCAGACTCGCTTGAAATTGACCAAGCCTCTGAAGTGGGCCGTGCGCGCGGCGCAAAAGTAGTGTTTCAGGGCGTGCCCATTTTAGGTGCCCCATACTTCTCGTTCCCAACGACTGATCGTCGAAAAAGTGGTTTTCTTCCACCCTCGTTTGGCACAGTGTCCAATAGCGGGCTTGAAGTAACAGTGCCGTATTACCTGAATATTGCGCCAGACAAGGACATGACCCTGTACCCGAAAGTCATCTCGGGCCGAGGCTACCAGCTGGGTACGCAAACACGCTACTTGACGCCCAACAACGAGGGCGAGCTGAAATACGATTATTTGCCCGACGACGAGAAAACCGGCACAGACCGCACGGCTTTGTCCTTGCTGCACAGATACGAGAAGGGCCCCTTCTATGCGGGGGTCAATTTCAATGAGGTGTCGGACGACAACTACTTCGTAGACTTCTCCCGCACCCAGGCTGTGGCCTCGCAACGTGTGTTGGTGCAAGAAGGCTACCTCTCGTACCGCCAGAAAAACTGGAATGCCAATGTACGCACAGTGGCACACCAAACACTGCAATTGTTCAACGATGTCATCGCCGAACCCTACGACCGCCTGCCCGAAGCCACGCTTGAGCTAAGCCCAACCCGCATTGGCGAGGCCAATGCATTCGTGTCGATCAGTGGGCAATACACCGACTTTGCGCGCCCATCCTCAGCACCCGCGCGGGTTGAAGGCTCTCGGGGCGTTACCCGAGCCCGGGTGTTCATGCCGATTCAGCGATCTGAGTTCTCGTTTACGCCCGCTGTTTCAGTTCAGACCACCAATTACGATTTACAAGGGCAAACTCCCGGGTCGCCCGCAGCACCGGGCAGTGTCATTCCAACTGTGTCGCTGGACAGCACCGTTTACTTCGACCGCAAAACAAGCTTTTTTGGTCGCAACGTAAACCAAACACTGGAACCCCGAATTTTTTACCTGTACACGCCATTTAAAGACCAGTCTGATCAACCAATTTTCGACACCTCGGTGACCGATCAAAGCCTGACCCGGATTTTTGCCGAGAACAGGTATTCCGGTCTCGATCGCGTTGGGGATGCCAACCAGCTGACGCTGGCTGTAACCAGTCGTTTTTACGACGAAGCCACCAGCGAAGAGTTATTCAGCGTGACAGGCGGGCAGCGATTAAACCTGAGCACGCCACGCGTGATCCTGCAGGGCTTTGAAGCCCCGACCACCAGCGATTCCGACTTTTTTGCCAACGCCCGTGGCCGAATCAGCCAGTCCGTATTTCTGGATGCCACCACACAGCTCAATGCGGAAAGTGGTCGCCATGAACGCGGCAACATCACGGTCAGCTATGCGCCCTCTCTGGGCAAACAGCTCAATTTTGGGTATCGATACACTCGCGCCCAAATTGATCAATTCGACATTTCTGGTCAATGGCCTATCTCTGACCGCTGGAGCGGGGTGGGTCGTTTAAACTATTCCATGTTGGACAACCGCCTGATCGAGGGTGTTGCCGGCCTGGAATACGGTGAAGGTTGCTGGGCGGTGCGCGTTATTGCGCAACGATTTGCCACGGCACCTTTGCTTGAAACGACCTCGCTCTTTGTTCAACTTGAGCTCAATGGATTGGGTCGCCTGGGGTCCAACCCCGCCGACCTGTTGTCTAGAAAGGTACCTGGGTACACGCCTTTCTCTTCCTCACAAATTACCCAATGAGCACCCACCAAGCACCCAATAAGCTATGAATATGAAGCACATTCAACACTGGTTATTCGCGATTTCCGCCTTGGCGGCCCTGACCCATGCGCAAGCGCAAGGCCTGAAAACACCCACAACCAACCTACCCTCAGGAAAGCTCAGCTCGGAATTGGGCGCAAGCAATGGTTCGAGCGCAGCAGCGATCGACGGCATTGTCGCAGTGGTGAACACCGACATCATTACCCGCAGCGAATTGAACCGACAAGTGGCTTTAATTGAAAGGCAGATGAGCCGCCGTGGCGCACCTTTGCCAGACCGCATCGAATTGCGCAAGCAGGTGCTTGATCGCATGGTGATGGACAGGGCCCAGCTACAGAAAGCAGAAGAAGTCGGCATTCGAATTGAAGAAGCCCAAATTGAAGCAGCCATGGCCCGCGTGGCCGAGCAAAATGGTTTGTCGCTTGAGGACTTTCTGGCACGTCTTCAAGAAGAAGGTGTTTCACCAGCCCGCTTCCGCGAAGAGGTGCGCAGCGAGATTACATTGAGCCGCCTGCGCGAACGCGAAGTGGAAGCCAGAATTCAGATCTCCGATGCAGAGATTCAAAACTATCTGGCCGCCCGATCGAAAGGTGGCGTGGTGGGCAATCAACCTGAAGTCAATTGGGTACAACTGCTGGTCAAAGCCCCCAGCGACGCCAGTGGCGCAACGCTAACCCAGGCCCGAGCCAAAGTTGAAGCCGTTGAGAAAGCACTGAAAGACGGAAAAACCGTGGAATCCATTGTGCAAGCCAACCCCGAGCTTGCAATTGACGGCACCGGGCAAATGGGTTGGTCTGGTTTTGATGCCGTACCCACGCTGTTTACTGAATTCCTGTCCAAAGGGCAGCCAAATGCGGTGCAAACCATCCGCAGCCCCAACGGCTTTCATGTTTTAAAAATGCTTGAACGGCGTGAAAGTGGTGCTGCCCTGGACAGCACGCCTGTGACACAAACACGTGCACGACACATTCTGATTCGCCCTGGCCCCGACATTACTGAGGCAGAGGCCAAACGCAGACTGAGCTTTGCGTTGGAGCAATTGCAAGGCGGAGCCGCAACATTTGAAACCTTGGCAAAGCGTTATTCACAAGATGGTTCCGCCGCCAAGGGTGGTGATTTGGGCTGGTTGTACCCAGGCGACACCGTGCCGGAATTTGAGCGGGAAATGAACCAGCTCAGTATTGGTGGTGTTAGCCCCGTGTTCCAGAGTCGTTTTGGCTTCCACATCATTCAGGTGGTGGAGCGACGCCAACAGGCGGCCTCTGAGGAACGCCAGCGACAGGCAGCGCGCCAAGCCATTCGAGCCAGCAAGTCGGAGGAAAGTTATCAGGAATGGCTGCGCCAATTGCGAGACTCGACTTACATCGAAGTTCGCCTTTGATGCAAAAGGCATGAACGAGGCCTTTAATCTCCCGATCCTTGTTACCAGCGGCGAGCCCGCCGGGATCGGGCCTGAACTGTGTGCCTTGCTGGCAGAAACAAGTCAGGCCAAGCGGCTAAACCGGCCACTGGTAATTCTTGGCGATGCTGACCTGCTTACAACAAGAGCCAGCAACGCCGGCATTGAACCCAAATGGCAACGAATAAATACACTGAGGGACATTGCCGCCAGCGATACTGAACCGCACGGCTACTATCTGCTGGACTACCCCCTTTCAGCGCCCTGCACCACCGGTAAGCCCAACCCGGCCAATGCACCCTATGTGCTGGGTCTTCTCAATATGGCCTGTGACGCTTGCCAGAACGGCACCGCTGCGGCCATGGTCACCGCCCCCATTCAAAAATCAGCAATTAGTCCCTTCTGGCCCGGTTTTATGGGTCACACAGAATACCTTGCCGAGCGCTGTGGCCAGGCAGAGGTGGTGATGATGTTGATGGGTGGGCAAATGAAAGTTGCTTTGGCCACCACCCACATTCCGCTGGCCAAAGTACCTGCGGCGATTACCCGTGAATCATTGACCAACACGCTTGAAATCATGCTGAAAGATTTGGGCCTGTACTGGAATTTGGCAAAACCGCGAATTCTGGTGACCGGCCTGAATCCACATGCCGGCGAATCGGGCGACTTGGGCCAAGAGGAAATCGAGACCATTTCACCAGTCATTCAGGCGATGCAGGCAATGGGCCACGATGTTCAAGGACCGTTCCCTGCTGACACCTTGTTTCAACCCAAATACCTTCAAAACAGCGACGCTGTGCTGGCCATGTTCCACGACCAAGGTTTGCCCGTGCTTAAACATGCCAGTTTTGGTCAGGGGGTGAATGTTTCGTTGGGTTTACCCATTATTCGCACCTCGGTTGACCATGGCACTGCACTTGACTTGGCCGGTACCCGCAACATGGACGCCGGCAGCCTGAATGAAGCGATAGAATGCGCGCACCACATGGACCTTTGCCGCGGGAAAGCGCAATGAAACACCAAGCAAAAAAACGATTTGGCCAACACTTTTTAACCGATCAAAGCGTGTTGTCGAACCTGATTGGCGAAATGCGACCACGCCCAGACGATACCCTGGTTGAAATTGGCCCTGGTTTGGGTGCGCTGACATTTTGGCTACTTAAGGCGGTCAATCACCTGCAAGTGATCGAAATAGACCGGGATTTGGCTGAGAAGCTTCGCACAGGGGCCTGGAAAGACAAACTCACGGTTCATGAAGTGGATGTGTTGAAGTTTGATTTCGGACAACTCCCTGCCCCATTTCGCGTGGTGGGCAATCTGCCATACAACATTTCCTCGCCTATCTTGTTTGCCTTGCTCGAGGTCGCAGATCGAGTCATCGATCAGCATTTCATGCTGCAAAAAGAAGTCATTGACCGCATGGTGGCCACACCGAAAACCAGCGACTATGGCAGGCTGTCAGTGATGTTGCAGGCCTACTACGACATGGACCACTTGTTTGACGTTCCGCCCGAGTGCTTCGACCCACCGCCGCGTGTCATGTCAGCAATTGTTCGGATGGTGCCAAAACCAATCCATGTGCGTGCACAAATTCCCGGTGAAATTTTTAGCCGTGTGGTCAGCACAGCGTTTTCGCAGCGTCGAAAAATGTTGCGCAATACCTGGGCCAATGTGGTGCCAGATCACATGGCTGCAACGGCGGGTATTGCACTAACGGCACGCGCCGAAGAAATTGCACCCGCGCAATTTGTGCAGGTGGCGCAAATGCTGGCCAGTCAGGCCAACAATTAAACCAGTAGTTGATGTACCTTGGCCTCGCGCCATTCACTACCCAACAAGTTCACCAGCTTTTTCTTGAATGCGTCAGGCTGACCCGTTGTGTAAAATTTTACACGCTCAATTGCAGGGATACTTTCCTGACGCATATTCAGCAGGTTTTCGGACTCCAGCCTCGCCTTGAGTTGCTTGGCCACGGGTAAGCCTGTCTCTATCACAGCCACGCCCGGCCCAGCCAATTTGGAAATCAAGTGCGCCACGAAGGGATAATGAGTACAGCCCAGCACGATCACGTCAGCCTGCTTTCGAGTTAACTCAGCAAGCACAGGCTTTAACAAGGCCTCAATGGAATTCTCGGGCATGGGCGACTGCTCGATCAGCTCAACCAAACCCGGACATGGGTGCGCAATCACTTTGGCCAAAGGGTCGAACCGTTCAACCAGCGTTTTAAACCGCTCACTGGCCACCGTGTTGGTGGTGGCCAATATTCCAACCACCCCGGTTTTGGTCATCATACTGGCGGGTTTTACAGCCGGTTCAATTCCAACAATTGGCCAGTTGGCGTGGGCAGCTCTGGCTTGGTTGGCACCCGCCGCCGTCGCGGTATTGCACGCCATCACCATGGCTTTGCACCCCTGATTGCGAATCCAGTTAGACAGGGTGAGCACCCGATCGGTAATTTCATGTTGCGGCTTGTCACCGTAGGGCAAGTAACGCTCATCGGCAACAAACTCAAAACATTCGCCTGGCAAATGGCTCAACATGGCCTGTAATACAGACAAACCGCCTACCCCTGAATCAAACACACCCACAGGGGATAGGGGCTCAAGCAACACGCCATTCGCCATTCAGCACCTTTGAAATACAGGGTAAATCAATGCTTGTTTTCATGATTTGATTCAACCAACAAATATTAAAATGTAACTTGCGAATAATTTAACATTTACACATCATGCTTGCTTTGACTGCCAAACCTGCCCGCGCAATATTGCCCTGTATTGTCACATTGTTTACGCTGGCTTTTGGGCTGCCGGCTCACGCGGCAGACAAGAATTCAACACTGCAACTTTTGGTTGTTCCGCAATTCCCGGTCACAGAAATTCATTCCACCTGGAGCCAATTACTGGAAGGTCTGAAAAAAGAGGGACTTCCACCCATCGAGCTTGTTTTCAGCAAAGACATTAACGAGTTCGAAGCGCAGTTCCAAGCTGGGCGGGCCGACCTCATCTACTGCAACCCTTATCACATGGTGATGGCTAAAAAAGCACAAAGCTACACACCACTGATTCGTGACAGTAAGCCCTTGACTGGCATTCTTGTCGCTGAGACGGGTTCATCAACCGATGAAGTTCAATCATTAAATGACCTGAACGGCAAAACACTGCTGTTTCCCTCGCCCAACGCATTTGGTGCGTCGCTGTACATGCGCGCATTGTTGAAACGCGAAAAGGGGTTGGACTTTGTGACCAAATACGTGAAAACCCACCCCAACGTGATCCGTGGTGTGGTTCGCGGAGAAGGCCTGGCCGGTGGCATGGTGAATGCAACGCTGGCATCGAAATCCGCCGAACTACAAAGTAGAGTCAAAGTGATCTACGAAACCCCACCGGTACCACCTCATCCGATTGCCGCACACCCACGCGTGCCAGCTGCAACTCAAGAGGCCATTGCTGCCGGTGTTCTGGCCTACATCAAAGCCAACAAACAGGTGGGTGCCAACATTCAAATGCCCAATCCCGTGCGCGCCGATTATGCGAAAGATTACAAACCACTTGAAAAATTGGGCCTAGAGGCATTTCTTTCCAATTGAAACAGTCTTTTCAATCCATAACCCATCCAAGCCTGGGTACCAAACTTTTGGTGCTTGGCATTGGTTTGGTGTTGATTCTGGCGCTGGCTTTTACCTGGTTCAATACACGGACCCAGCATGACGAACTGCAAGACGTGTTCAAGCAGCAAGCCACTGCCCTGGCATTTAACATCGCAGTGTCCAGCAACAGTCATTTGCTTGAAAAAGACTTTGCAATCATTGAAACACTTTTATTGAAGGCGGACGGATTCCAGGACCTGTATTCCGCCACGGTGGTTGCAGCGAACGGGCAAGTATTGGCGCAGGTTTTGCGAGACAACAGCACGCACAAGCTGACCGCCTTGTACACAAACGAGAAACTTCACATACCCAACAAGGGCCTGCAAACCCAATTATTTAAAAGTGACCGGTATTTAACCGTTATTGAACCCATAGAATCTGGACGGGTGATTGGGTATGTGGTGCTCGAATTTGATTTGTCTCCCCTGCAAATACGAGAATCCGAACTGATCGAGCGCAATGTATTGCTGGCGGTCATACTTATATTTCCTGCAACATTGGCTTTGTGGTTGTTCATACGCAAAACCATTGTTGAACTGCATTCGCTCACCGATTTTGCACAGCGCATGGTTAAAGGACAGGGCATCGAACATGCCACATCCCCAACCTCTCGCGAACTGGCCATGCTGCATGCGACCCTGAACTGGGCCTCTGTCACGCTCGACAAAAAGAACCAGGCTCTGGAGGCAGCAAAACTGAAGGCGGACAAATCGAATGATTTGAAATCCCAGTTTGTGGCCAACATGAGCCACGAAATCAGAACACCGCTGAACGGGATTCTGGGATTGACCGAAATCACGCTGGGCAATAGCGCACTGGCTGAAAAACCACGCCGGAATCTGGAGTTGATTCAACTTAGCGCTGAGCATTTGCTGCGCGTTGTCAACGACATTCTCGATTTCTCGAAAATTGATGCGAACCGGCTGGACATGGATCCGCAACCTTTCGAGTTACGCGCCCATGTGCAAGCCATCGTCAAAATGGTCTCTAGCGCCTATGCAAAACCGGGCGTTGAAATCGTGTTGGATATTGACCCGACCATTCCTGACCTGCTCAATGGTGACTGCCCGCGCATTATGCAAGTGCTGAACAATTTGTTAAGCAATGCACTGAAGTTTACGATGGCAGGCCGGGTCAGCATCACCCTCAGCGCAAAGACTACGCCAAGCAAAACAAAACCCGCCACATGTAAAATCGATTTCGCGATACGCGACACCGGCTTGGGAATCTCGGAATCGGCCCGTAGCGAGATCTTCAAGGCGTTTTCACAAGCGGAGCCCGGCACCGCACGCAAGTATGGTGGTACTGGTCTTGGATTGACCATTACCCAGCGTTTGCTGGAATTGATGGATAGTCGTATTCATCTTTGGTCCAAAGAAGGCATTGGAAGTGAATTCAGCTTTACACTCGAGTTACCTATTGTTGAAAAAAATACAATCACTGGAACTGAAACTCTGGCTGTCAACATGCACAACGACATCCCACACGACACGACAAATGAATTTGGTCATGTATCTACCGGTCTTCGTGTTCTGGTGGCTGAAGACAATATGGTCAACCAGACATTCATTTCGCATGTGCTGACCCAACTCGGAATTTCATACCGGTTTGCTGATGATGGCCTTGCCGCGGTGCAAGCCGTGGACGAAGAACCATTCGACCTGATATTCATGGACATGCACATGCCCAATATGGGCGGGCTGCAAGCATGCCAAGCCATTTTGGCCAAACCCCAACATAAAAACTTACCGATTGTTGGCCTGACAGCGGATGCAATTGCAGACACCCGTGAAGCATGCATGTCCGCCGGCATGCGCGAGTACATTTCAAAGCCATTCAAACGCAGCGACATTGAGGCCGTGCTTGTACGCCTGAAATTTCGTGTGTCGCCAATTCCCATGCAAAACTTTGACCATGACAAAGAACTGCTGAAAACCACCATCAATATGATCGCGGCTGAAATTCCCCAACTTGCCGACGACACTGAAAATGAGATTCTGGCCGGCAATTTGTCCGAGGCCAAGCGCGCGCTGCATACCCTGAAAGGCCATTGCAAGCTTGTTGGAGAACTGAGTTTCGCCGACTTTATTCAGCAAATGGAAAACCAGCTGATGCTACACCAGCGACCTACTGCGGACGCCCTGGAGCACCTGAAGAAAAACCTTCGTGTGCTTCAGCAACGCCTTCGCCTGTTAAGCCAGTAAATCGTTCCTGACTGCGGCCGTAACCACCAGCTCTACCTTCCAGCCGGGTTTGGCAAGGCCTTTCACTTCAACACAAGCGCGTGAAGGCGCAGTCCCTTCGGGCAACCAAGCGTCCCACACTGCATTGAACCCATCATAATCGCGGTCCATATTGGTCAGGAACACTTGCACCAGCAACAGGTGACTTTTGTCGGTTCGCGCGGCAGCCATCGTCCGCTCAAGGCTGTTAAGCAGATCCCGGGTTTGGGCCTGAATGTCGCCCTCCTCGGTAGAAGGCACCTCAACCAAATAAACCACCCCGTTAAAGCTTGTGGAATCGGAGTAACGTTTTGTAGTACCTTGTCGGTGTATCACAGGACCCCCTTCATGAAATTTGAACATTTGGTGCAGATCAACGACCCGAGCTTGCCCGGTATTGACTGGTTAACGCGGCAACAACTCTGGTTCGGTTTGGTTGCACGGGCCTGGAAACCAACCCGCTTTGTCTTGGGTCTTGAAGATGCGCAAGTGATTCAAACCAAACAGGAAGGCAATGTCACCACGCTGGCGCGCGTACTGAATTATGGCCCTTTCCAAATCGAAGACACCATTGATCTGATCGAAGAAGACCGCACCGAAACCCGCATTGTAGCGAATCAATTCTGTGGTGACAGCACGCTTACAATTTCAATTGAAGAACCTGAACTGGGCGAGTTGTGGTTGCGGTTTCAATACCAGGTCAGCGATGCAGCGGCCACGCCGGGTGGTCCCGAGGTGTCAGCACACGATGTGGATGAAATTCGTAAACAGGCTTACCGCGCGGCCGACATCGACACCGTGCGCATGATCCGCGAGCTGGCCATGGCCATGCCCGCGCACACCCCCGACAACCGCAAGGATCACTGAATTACTTCAGTGCACAGGCACCCATATAAATTTGACCAGACCGGTTACCACTGCGGCAATACGCCAGCACCGGCTTTTCTGCTGCATCCAGAATACGCTTGAAATCTTCAAGCAATATTTCCGACGGCGGCTGACCTACTTCCATCGGCAAGTAATGAATTGCCAAACCCAGACTTTTTGCCTTGGCTTCAATCACAGCGTGGGCAAGTTGCGCACCCACTTCGTGATCGGGCCGATTGTTCACAATGGTTTTAAAGCCCAGTTGTGCAATCGCCTCCAAGTCGTCGGGACTAATTTGGCCGCACACTGCGACTTCATTGCTCAGTTGCCTGATGCTCATTTCAACAAATTCCTTCGGTGTGTTGTTACTGATACGACAGTTCTTTGGCCTTGCCCCAGAACACTTTGTAAGAAAACGCAGTGTACCCGAGGATGGTTGGCAAAGTGATCACCACACCCACCAGAATAATCTTCAATGCCTCGGGCGACGAAGCGGCCTCCCACACGGTCAACTGATTCAACACCACATAGGGATACTGGCTATAAGCCAGGCCCATGAAAGCCAATGTCATCACGGCTGCGGTGAGAGCAAACACCATCCAGCCATAACCCGCGTCCATCAGGCGCTGGCTGCTCAACACATGGTGAATGCCCCACAGGCACAACACCGATGCGATTGGAATGGGCGCCAGGGCCATGATATTGGGGAAGCTGAACCACTTGTTAAATATCTCGGGTACCACCAGCGGGGTCATTGCCGAGATAAAGGCAATCGAAATCAACATGGGCCAAAAACTGATTCGCCCCCACCGGCGAGATTTTTCAATCAAATCTCCTTCGGTTTTCATGATCAGCCAGCCGCTGGCCAACAGGGTGTAGGCAAAAGGCAAGGTAATCGCCACGCCCAAATTGAATACCAACTGCGACCAGTGGTTCGAGAAACCAGTGATATAACTGCCCAGCATCCAGCCCTGCGACACCGAAGTGACCAGTGAGCCGATGAAAAAAATACGATTCCACAAAGGCTTGTAGGCAACCTCCACCTTCACGCGGAAGTCAAAGGCCACACCGCGCAACACCAAGCCCAACAGCATGAATGTCACTGGCAAATACAAGGCGGTCAACACCACACCGTGCGCCTTTGGAAACGCCACCAGCAATACGCCTACGCCCAGAACCAGCCAGGTTTCATTGGCATCCCAAAACGGACCAATTGAGTTGATCATGGTGTCTTTTTCAGCGTCGGTGGCATGTGGCAGCAGCAGACCCACCCCCAGGTCGTAGCCATCAAGCACAACGTAAATCAACAGTGACAAACCCATCACGCCCATGAACAGCAGCGGCAAGAACTCATTGAAAGTCATGGCTCAGTTCCTCTTTTTCATTGTTCACGACGAAGTTGATCGGCTGGCTTGGTGGCAGGCGGCACCCCGCCCCAATTCACTTTTTTTGATGAACCAATGCCACCCAGCAACATGTAACGCAACACCCACACATACGAGATGATCAGACCAATGTACATGGCCATGTACAGCAACACTGTGAATGCCAGCAACTGGGGCGGATGTTGGGCTACCACATCGGCCGTGCCCAGCACCCCATACACCACATAAGGTTGGCGACCAATTTCAGTCACCCACCAACCCGCCACGGTGGCCACCCAACCCGAGAACATCATGAACATCAGGGCAGTAAGAATAAGCCGGTGCGTTTTATTCTCGAGAACCGGACCTGTTTTCCGGAAAGCCCACACCGAGGCCCAGGAAACCAGCAGCATCAACATGCCCATGCCCACCATGACCCGGAATGAAAAGAACACAGGACCGACCGGCGGATGGGTATTGAGGAAATCATTCAGCCCTTTGATTTCGCCGTTGAAGTCGTGCGTCAAAATAAAACTGGCCATTTTGGGAATACCAATTTCAAAGTGATTGGTGCGTTTCTCGCTATCGGGAATGGCAAACAACAGCAGCGGTGCACCCTTCTCGGTTTCCCAAACACCTTCCATGGCAGCCACCTTCGCCGGTTGATGCTTCAGGGTATTCAAACCATGCAAATCACCCACAAAAATCTGAATCGGAATCAGTGCGGCAGCACCATAAACACCCAGTTTCAGCATGTGCCGGGTGAATGGCTTTTCACGTTTGCGCAAAATTTGAAGCGCACTGCCACCTGCAATCACAAAGAAAACAGTCAGCCCACTGGCCAACAACATGTGGGTGAATCGGTACGGGAAGGACGGATTCCAGATAATTTCCAGCCAATTGGTCGCATGCATTTGACCATCAATGATCTCGAACCCCTGCGGGGTCTGCATCCAGCTGTTCAGTACGAGAATCCAGAAAGCCGACAGCGTGGTGCCAAAGGCCACCAGAAACGTGGCCAGCAGGTGAACTTTGGGCGACACCCTTTGCTTGCCAAACAGCATCACACCTAAAAATGTGGCTTCCAGAAAAAAGGCGGTGAGCACCTCATAGCCCAGCAAGGGACCCGAAATATTCCCTGTCTTCTCCATGAATCCAGGCCAGTTGGTGCCAAACTGAAAACTCATGGTGATGCCCGACACCACACCCATGGCAAAAGTCAGTGCAAATATCTTGGTCCAGAAGTAATGGGCCTGTTCCCACTCGGTCTTGCCCGTGCGCACGTGCTGCCAACGCAGATAAAACATCACCCAGCCAAGGCCGATGGTGATTGTGGGAAACAAAATATGAAAGGTAATGTTGGCCGCGAACTGGATTCGGGCAAGATCTAGCGACGTAAATTCCATGCTGCACCCCAAGAAAGCAACTGAATTCGAACGGCAAGTGCACTACTACTTATCGCACTCTCATGACCTTAATTAGGTGCGTGCTGTCTGTCAAATTAGTTTGCTCAATGAAGTACCGCACAACGCGTACAATGCCGAATCGCCCAATTTTGGAAGCCCACAGTGATCAACCGCCCCATGTTCTTTTTGCTGGCTGCGCTGGCGGCGTTCGCCCCTTTGGCGATTGACCTGTATTTGCCCAGCCTTGCTGCAATTGGCGAAGAGCTTCAAGCCCCCGCTGGGCGAGTTCAACAAACAGTCACCGTATTTCTGGCTGGGTTTGCCCTGGGCATGCTGTTTTACGGACCACTTTCCGACCGGTTTGGTCGCAGGCGAATGATTTTTGCGGGCACCACGGTGTTTGTGTTGGCCAGCGTGGCCTGCATGTGGGCCCAAAGCATTGAACAGCTGCTGGTGTTCCGCCTGGTTCAAGCCTTTGGTGGCGGCGCCGCAGCGGTCATTTCACGTGCAGTTATTCGTGATTTGTTCGGCGAAACCGATTCCGCGCGTGTCATGGCCATGATCGCCATGGTGACCTCGCTGGCACCCATGGTTGCGCCACTGTTGGGTGCTTACATTCTGGAGCTGGGCTCATGGCGATATGAATTTCTTGCGCTTGCCCTGTTTGGCGCTGCATGTACCCTGGCCGCCTATGCCCTGCTGCCAGAAACATTAAGCAAAGTCCGAACGCAAACCTCGCTAAGCCATGCCTTCCGGGGTTACTGGACAGTCTGGAAATACCCGGATGCAAGATTGCTTATCGTGGCCGGTGGTGCGCACTTCGCGGCCATGTTTGCGTACATCACAGGCACGCCCTTTGTGTACATCGAATTTTTTGGCTTGAACGAGAAAACTTATGCACTCCTGTTTGGCTCCAACATTCTGACATTGGTTGCTTTTGGCTACGCCTCAACCCGAATGGTGAAACGAACCGGCACCACACCCCTGATTAAAACCGGCTCGCTACTGGGTTTATTGGGCGCAACCCTGGTGCTAGCCAGTGCCTGGAATGCAGGCCAGGCCAGTTGGAACCTGGGTCTGATGGTGGCAGGCTTTCTGTTGTGTGTGGGTTCGCTGGGGTTTGTTGCCCCAAACACCACCGCACAGTTGCTTGGCAGGCACCCGAAAAATGCAGGAGCGGCCTCGGCCCTGTATGGTTGTGCGCAATTTGGTTTGGGGGGATTGGCCAGTTGGGCGGTTTCTGTGGTCTATGATGGCACCGCACTGCCCATGGCTGTCACAGTGCTGGCCTTTGCTGCGCTTGCATACTGGGCAAGCCAACAATTGAAACGCTGAACTTTTCATTGTAAGCACAAAATTATTGCCTTTGTGTTTAAACAACTGCGAAATCGGCATGAAAATTGGACTTTTGGGTCCCTTTACGGTATGTTGTGTCACGAATTTATTCAGTCCAACAACCCAAATAATCATTTTTGCACTGCCATATGGCCGACACAAAAGCCCAAAGTGGCGAGAACCAGCCCGACGTGGCTTGGCTCGAGAGCCAATACAACGTCCGCTCTTACCTGCCCGATCACCCCAAAACCTTTGCTCGCTGGGCTGAACAGTCCCGCTACGCGCGTTTTGATCTGGACGGGTTCTGGAATCAGTATTTCGGCGAATCGGAAGCAGAAACCGTGGACGTCATTCCGGGCAAACCCGGCAAGCCTCTGTTGATTTTTATTCACGGCGGCTACTGGCGTTCGCTGGACAAATACGACTTCACTTTTCTGGCCAAACCCTATGTGGCACGTGGCTACTCGGTAGCCTTGCTCAATTACGGTCTTATTCCACGCGTCACCATTGAAGACAGCGTGCGCCAAACGCTGCGTGGTATTGAATGGCTTTACCGCCAGGCAGACCGTTTCGGTTTCGATGCCAATCAAATTGTGGTGTGCGGTCATTCCGCGGGCGGTCATTTGGGCGTGATGAGTGCGTTGGCCTTTTGGCCACTGTGGGCCTCTGACCTGCCACAAGATGTAGTGAAGTCTGTCATTGCCATTTCAGGCATTTACGACCTCAGCCCACTGGTGCACACGCCTTTCATTCAGAAAGACCTGAAACTGAACCAGAAACGTACCCGCATGGTAAGCCCGGCACTGATGCCAAAGCCCACCATTCCGGTGCACCTGGCATTTGGCACCAAGGAATCCGATGCGTTCAAAGAGCAAAGTGCTTATTTGGCATCACACTGGGGCCTGAATCCACCCTTGCAGGTGAATGCAGACCATTTCAGTATTTGCGACAGCATTGCCGACCCCAACAGCGAGCTGTTCATGCTGATTCAAAACCAGTTGTTGCTGCCATCACACTAAATAAAAACTGAACGGGTTATCCCCCCATGTTCGGTAAACTGCTTTTCAGGCTGGTGCCGTATAAATAGACTGTACACACCAGCCTGGAGGCAAACATGCCCCTCACGATCGCCTACTCCAACGCCGCCAATTCACTCGGCCCGCGTTACCCCGATGGTCAAACCCTGATGCGCAAGCGCACGCTTCGCCAAACAGCAAAGTTGTTCAAGGTAGGGGCTGAAGTGTTGTTGAACATGGCACCGGCCACAGTCATTGCCTACAACATTGCCGAGTTCGGCCGCTGGATCTCGACAAGCCACCCTGTGCTGGTTCAACTGCAAACGGGCGAGCTTCAATACTGTCGCTTAAGTGACCTGCACATTGCTGAAAACCCGAGCATTCAGACCCACTGAAGCTGACTATAATCCGGTGATGAATTCATCATCACCGACACAAAACACCATCGGCTTTATTGGCCTTGGCAACATGGGTTCCGCCATGGCGGGCCACCTTTGCAACGCAGGTTACAACGTGCTTGCGTGGGCGCGAAATGCATCCACTTTTCAGGCGCTTGCCGACCTTCCTGTCAAACCGCAACCCAGCATTGACGCATTGTGCGCGAACACCCGCTTGATCGCATTGAACGTGACCAACACCGCCGACGTTCAATCGCTGCTGTTTCGCGAGGGCGGCATTGCCCAATGCGCTCAACCGGGCACCATTGTTGTGGATTTCAGCACGATTGACGCTGCCGCTGTTGCGGAAATTGCGCGCATGCTCAAGGCAAAGCAAATCGACTACATCGACTGCCCAGTGTCTGGCGGAGCCGCTGGCGCACGCGCTGCAACACTGAGCATGATGGCAGGTGGTGATTGGGCTGTGTTCCAACAGATCGAGCCCATGCTGAAGCACTTGGGCAAAACCATTCGCCATGTGGGGCCCTCGGGCGCTGGGCAAGCGATTAAAGCCGCCAATCAAATGGTGCTGTGTATTCAGTTGGTGGGCATTGCTGAAGCCATGAATTACGCACTGGAACAAGGCGCTGAATTAAGCGTGGTGCTTGAATTGCTGCAAGCGGGCTTGCCCGCAAGCCGGGTATTGGACTGGGCTGGGCCGCACATGGTAAATGGCTTCACTGACCCGGTTTCAATTGAAGCGCACCTGCATGCGAAAGACGTGCGCATGGTGGCGGATGCTGCGAAGCGGCAAGGTTTGCATTTGCCGCTGTTGTTTAAAACCGCGGAGCTGCTGGATGAACTGGTGGCCGAGGGACCGAAGAGCCAGGACACATCGAGGGTTTTCGAGGTAGTACGCAAACACATGCGGGGCTGATGGCCAAGCTGCACAGGCGCACTGTTCGGGTCTTGGCACTGACGCAAGCTGCACAGCCGCACTGTTCGGGCTTGGCGCAGCCCGAGTTCTCCCAACTAACCCTCTGGCTTGGGTCATGCAAAGCGCAATAGCGCCTTTGCATCGATTCCTTGCGGAATCGCCCCGCGCTGCGAGGCCGTTGGGCGGGCTGGCCTGAATTCGCCCCGAACAGCGCTGCATGTTCAGCTTGTAAAATGCAGCGGCGAGTTGCGTGCGATGTGCGGTTTCAAGCAAGGCGAGGTTCAGCTTGGGGTCAACAGATTTTCCGTCGCAACAGGCACTGCGCTCCGAGCAAATCAACCATACCGCATAGCCGAACCACGCCGCATCAAATGTCGTATGCCTGCCCACCGCCCAACACGCGATCAATCAGCTTCGGGGTCAACATGGGCGCAAACACCGCAATGAATTCGTACATCAACGTGCGCATGAAAACGCCCTGCCGCAAAGCAATGCGCGTGGTGTTGCGGCCGAACAGGTGGTCAACCGGCACGGCCATCAAACCTTTGTCTTTCAACGCATCAAAAGCCACCTCGGCAATAATGCCCACGCCCAAGCCCAAACCCACATAGGTTTTAATCACATCGGCATCAATGGCTTCCAACACCAAATCGATGCTAACGCCCGCCTTTTGAAAGGCCGCATCAATTTTCTTGCGGCCAGCAAAGTGCGTTTCGTAGGTAATCACCGGCATTTGATCGAAATCGGCCAAAGCAATTTGTCGCCCGCCTTTAACAAACGGCGTTAACAAAGGCGAATCAGTGGGCGCAACCGCAATGTGACCCCAGTCATAACAGGGAAAAGTCACCAAGTCGGGTTCGTCGGCCAAGGCCTCGGTGGCCACTGCCAAATCCGCTTGATCATTGCGCACCCATTGGGCCAATTGCTCGGGCGTTCCCTGTAGCAAAATCAGCCTCACCTTCGGAAATTTTTTGCGAAAAACCGCCACCGCCTGCGGCAACACATATCTGGCTTGTGTGTGGGTGACCGCCACGGTTAGCTGCCCGCTTTCACGCGCTGCAAATTCTTCGCCCACGCGTTTGATGTTCTCCAACTCGGCCAACACCCGCTCGCAAGCTTGATAAACCAATTCACCCGGCGGGGTTAAGCCTTTGATGCGCTTGCCATGGCGCTTGAAAATCTGAAAGCCCAACTCATCCTCGAACTCGATAATTGCCTTCGAAACACCAGGCTGAGAGGTAAACAAAGCCTTGGCCGCCTCAGTCAGGCTGAAGTCGTGGCGAACCGCTTCCCGAACAAACCGGAGTTGGTGCAAGTTCATAAAAATCCTTTATTCCACAAGGGAATATATAAATGGAAATATTGTCGTTTGAATTATAAGGCGAAGCGCCTACACTGCAAGTCCCAAAAAACCATTTTCATCGAGCTTTCACGTGCCTTTTGACATCGATTTAGTCTACGTCGCTTCTGGCCTTGCGGTCGGCCTTTTGGTCGGCCTCACTGGCGTGGGTGGTGGGTCGCTCATGACCCCCCTGCTCACGGTGATGTTTGGTGTGCCCGCCACGACCGCAGTGGGCACTGACCTGGCATTTGCAGCCATTACCAAGGGCGCAGGTACGTTGGTTCACCGCATGCGCAACACCGTGAACTGGAAAATTGTTGGCTTGGCGTGTTTGGGTAGCGTGCCCGCTTCGTTGATTACGATTGCCGTACTCCATGGCCTCGATATTCAGAATGCTGGCAAAGGCAGCCCCATTGATGTATTCATCCGCTGGTCCATTTCCATTTGCGTCATGTTGACTGTGGGCGTTCTTATTTTCAAAACCAAGATTGTTCATTGGCTACAAAACCACCCGCAAGCGCAATTGGAAGACAAAACGCGTACCATCGCTACCGTGGTCGCATTTGCAATCATCGGTATGTTGGTCACTGTGTCGTCTATTGGCGCAGGTGCGATCGGCGCCATGGTGTTAATCATGTTGTATCCACACCTGAAAGCCTCTGAAATCGCAGGCACCGACATTGCCTATGCAGTGCCGCTCACCACTGTTGCAGCGTTTGGTCACTTTAGCCTGGGCACAGTTGATTTTGGTTTGTTGGGCGCACTGCTGCTGGGTTCGATCCCTGGCATTACAGTGGGTAGTTATTTAAGTCGCGCAGTGCCTGAAAGGTTCTTGCGCGGGGTATTGGCCACGACCCTCACCGCCGTGGCCGCAAAACTGGTGATGTAAATGTACAAATACGACGACTATGACCACGCCCTTGTACGCGAACGCGTGGCTCAGTTTCGCAATCAAACCGAGCGCTTTCTCAAGGGCGAATTGACGGACGAAGAGTTCCGACCATTGCGCCTGCAAAATGGCCTGTACATTCAGCGCCATGCGCCCATGCTGCGCGTGGCCATTCCCTACGGCTTGCTGGGTGCAAAACAATTGCACCGGCTTGCAGACATTTCGGCCAAGTACGACCGCAACTATGCGCACTTCACCACGCGCCAGAACATTCAGTACAACTGGCCCGCACTGGAGAGCATTCCTGACATTCTGGCTGAATTGGCCGAAGTTGAAATGCACGCTATTCAGACCAGCGGCAACTGTATTCGCAACACCACCAGCGACCCGTTCGCTGGCATTGCGAAAGACGAATTTGTGGACCCACGCCCATTCTGCGAACTGATTCGCCAGTGGAGCACCTTCCACCCGGAATTTGCGCACCTGCCGCGCAAGTTCAAAATTGCGGTGAATGGCGCGGCCGTGGATCGCGCAGCCGTACAAGTGCATGACATCGGTGTCAACCTGACCCGCAATGCTGCCGGTGAAGTGCTTGCACAGGTGCTGGCTGGTGGCGGTTTGGGCCGCACACCCGTCATTGGTTCCGTGATTAAAAATGATCTGCCCTGGCAAGAACTGCTGACCTACATTGAAGCAGTAATGCGCGTGTACAACCGCTATGGTCGCCGCGACAACCTGTACAAAGCCCGCATCAAAATTCTGGTGCGTGCCATTGGTCCGGAAGAATTTGCCAAGCAGGTTGAAGAAGAGTGGCAACACATCAAAGGCGGTGTGTCCGTTATTCCCCAGAAAGAATTCGACCGTGTTTCCTCTTTCTTCACTGCACCTGCTTACGAGCAGTTCAGTGCCGAACAAGTGGCAACCATTGCCGAGCAAAATCGTGGCTTGCGCGCCAAGCATGTGGGCTTTGATCGCTGGCTAATCCGCAATGCACGCGAACATCGCCAGCCTGGTTACGTGGCCATCAGCATTTCGCTGAAGCGCCCCGGTATTGCCCCAGGCGATGCCAACACCGATGAAATGCACCTGATCGCCGATTTGGCTGAGCAATATTCTTTCGGTGAACTGCGTGTGACTCACGAGCAAAACTTTGTATTGTCCGACGTGGCCGAGCAAGACCTGTTCGAACTGTGGAGCACCTTGAAGGAACGCAACCTGGCCATGCCCAACATTGGTTTGGTGAGCGACATCATCGCCTGCCCCGGCGGCGATTTCTGTTCACTGGCCAATGCCAAATCCATTCCAATTGCTTTGGGCATTCAGGAAGCTGTGGACAATCTGGATTACCAGTTTGACCTGGGCGACCTTAGCCTGAACATTTCGGGTTGTATCAATTCATGTGGTCACCACCACATTGGCAACATTGGCATTTTGGGTGTCGATAAAAACGGCGAAGAGTGGTACCAGGTTACCTTGGGTGGCCGCCAGGGCAACAATGCATCCATCGGCAAGGTGATTGGAAAGTCCTTCTATGAGAAAGACGTACCTGGCGTGGTGGTGAAGTTGCTGGAAGTGTATGTGCGTGAGCGTCATGAAGACGAACTGTTCATCGACACGCTCGACCGCATTGGCGCAGACCCATTCAAAGAGCACGTGTATGCCAACAAGGAGGCTGCATAAAATGGCAAACATTATTGTTAAACCACTGAACGGCGAAGCTGAAATTGTTGCCGATGAATTTGTGGTGATTGAACAAGGTACTGATGAAGCACCCGTGGCTGTTCCTTCTGACGGCAAAGTGCTGGTACACCTGTCTGTTTGGGAAGCCAACAAAGCCGAACTTTCTGCACGCGCACAAGCCGGTGATTTGGGTGTGTACCTGAACCCGGACGACAACCCCGAGCAGTTGCAAGGCGATGTGAACGTACTCAAGTTGATTGCGTTCAATTTCCCGGTGTTCAAGTACGGCCAAGGCTATTCAGGCGCGGTGTTGCTGCGCACGCGCTACGGCTTCACAGGCGAAATTCGTGCATTCGGTGACGTGTGGCGCGATCAATTCTTCTACCTGGCACGTTGCGGTTTCACGCAATTCGACATCAAGGAAGGCAAGTCGCTTGAAGACGCATTGAATGCATTTGCTGATTTCACCATTCCTTACCAAACCAGTGCCGATGGCTCGTTGCCCGTGTTCAACCGCAGGGCTGCCGCCGCAGGAGCATAAGCATGAATGCAGTGAATACTTCGGCACAGTCGCGCTTCCACAGTGTTGAAGCAGCAACGGAAAACAACGCTGTGCAAGAGCAGGCGATCGCCGTGTTTCGTGGCCCGCACCAACCCGCCACTGACATTGCTGCGAAAGTTCAAGCGCTGGAAACATTGTTGACCCAAGCCGCAAGCGAATTCGATTCAATCGCGCTGGCCAGCAGTTTGGCTGCTGAAGACAATGTGTTGTTCGATGTAATTGCCCGCCTGAAACTGAACATTCGTGTGTTCAGCCTGAATACTGGCCGTTTGCACCAACAAACGCTGGACGTGGCCCCTGCCCTGCAAGCCAAATACGGGCAAACCGTAGCGTGGTTTGAACCACAGGCCGCCGCGGTCGAAACCTATGTGAACACCAAAGGCCGCGATGCATTTTATGAAAGCACCGCGCTGCGCAAAGAATGCTGCGGAATTCGCAAGGTAGAACCCCTGGCTCGTGCGCTGAAAGGCGCCAAGGCATGGATCACCGGGCAACGTCAGGCCCAGGCAGCCACACGTGCTGAATTGCCCACACGCGAATTCGATGTTGACCGTGGCATTGAGAAATTCAACCCCCTGGCCGACTGGAGCGAGGCGGATGTGTGGACCTATGTTCGTCAGTACGATGTGCCCGTGAACAAACTGCACTTTGAAGGTTTTCCTTCAATTGGCTGCGAGCCATGTACCCGCGCAATCACGATTGGTGAAGACATTCGCGCAGGCCGCTGGTGGTGGGAAGACCCCACCAGCAAAGAATGCGGTTTGCACAATGCCAATTTGAAAAAATAAGCTGAATTAATACAACGAGAGAAATCATGAGCACGCAAGTACACACCATGTCCCACCTGGATTGGCTCGAAGCAGAAGCCATCTACATCATGCGCGAAGTGGCCGCCGAATGCGCACGCCCAGCCATGCTGTTCTCGGGTGGCAAAGATTCCATCGTGATGCTGCGCCTTGCGGAAAAAGCATTTCGCCCAGGCAAGTTTCCATTTCCCTTGGTGCACATTGACACTGAGCACAACTTCCCGGAAGTGATTGAATTTCGCGACTGGAAAGCCAAGCAATTGGGCGAAGAACTGATTGTGCGTTCCCTGGAAGGATCAATCAAAAAGGGCACCATTCGCCTGCCCCACCCCGAGGCTTCACGCAACTCGTTTCAAAGTGTCACCTTGCTTGAAACCCAGGAAGAATTCGGTTTCGATGCACTAATGGGTGGCGCCCGTCGGGATGAAGAAAAAGCCCGCGCGAAAGAACGTATTTTTTCCTTCCGCGATGGCTTTGGCCAATGGGATCCGAAAAACCAGCGCCCCGAGCTTTGGGACCTGTACAACACACGTGTGCACCCCGGCGAGCACATGCGCGTGTTCCCGATTTCCAACTGGACTGAACTCGATGTGTGGCAATACATTGAGCGCGAAAAGCTGGAACTGCCCAATATTTACTACGCCCACGAACGTGAGGTGATCGAGCGCAACGGCCTGCTGGTTCCCATTACTGACATGACACAGCCCAAGGCGGGCGAAACAGTCACAACCCGCACGGTGCGCTTCCGCACGGTGGGCGATATTACCTGCACCTGCCCAGTGGCAAGCACCGCGGCAACACCGGCTGAAATCATCACCGAGACTGCGGTCACTGACATCACAGAGCGCGGCGCAACCCGCATGGACGATCAAACTTCCGAGGCCTCCATGGAGCGCCGCAAGAAAGAAGGCTATTTCTAAATCGAGATGAATACCATGAACGCAATTAACGAAGCCCTGAAACTGAGCACCCAAGACCACGGTGTGCTGCGCTTCATCACCGCTGGCTCTGTCGACGACGGAAAATCAACCTTGATTGGTCGCCTGTTGTTTGACAGCAAAGGCATTTTTGCTGACCAGCTGGCCGCCATTTCCAAGGCAAAAAACAAGCGCACCGCAGGTGATGCAATCGACTTTTCCCTGCTGACCGACGGTCTGGAAGCGGAGCGCGAGCAAGGCATTACCATCGACGTGGCTTACCGCTATTTCGCCACACCTGCACGCAAGTTTATTGTGGCCGACACACCAGGTCACGAACAGTACACGCGCAACATGGTCACTGGCGCATCCACTGCCGACGTGGCCATTGTGCTGGTCGACATTACCCGCGTTGCCTTTGAAGAAGGTGCAGAAGGCCTGAAAGCCACACTGCTGGCGCAAACCAAACGCCACAGTGCAATTGCCGGCAAACTGGGCATTCCAGCGATTCTGTTCGCCGTGAACAAAATGGACCTGGTTGATTTCGACCAGGCAAAATTCATTGCCACCGAAAAAGCCGTGCGTGAACTGGCTGTTACCGTGGGCGTTGCCGAAGCACTGGTGCTGCCCATTTCAGCCCTTACAGGCGACAATGTGGTTACCGTCAGTCCAAAAACCCCTTGGTACACTGGCCAGCCCTTGCTGCCCATTCTGGAAAACATTCCAAGCCGTGCCGACCGCGCAGAAGCCGCCCACAAAGTGGGTTTCCGTTTCCCGGTGCAATTGGTGGCACGCCACGATGGTCACAAAGCCGAGGATTTCCGCGGCTACATGGGCCGCGTTGAAGGCGGCAGCGTCAAAGTGGGCGACACCGTGGTGGTACACCCTTCAGGCCAAAGCGCCGTGGTATCGCGCATCGTGCTGTTGAACGATGATTTGCCCGAAGCGCACCTGGGCCAGTGTGTAACACTGGTGCTGGACCGCGATGTGGATGTTTCCCGCGGCGATCAAATTGTCAGCAGTGGCGACACAGTGAACCACACCCCGGTGAAATCATTGACGGCCGACATTTGCTGGTTGGACAATGAACCATTGAACCCTGCGCGCAAGTACTGGATCAAGCAAACCACACGCCAAACCCAAGCCAAGATCAAGGCGGTGAATTTGGTGCTTGATATTCACACCCTGCTGCATGGCGAAAGCACCAAAACGGTGCAAATGAATGACATCGCGCAGATTGAATTGGTGCTGGCGCAGCCCATCGTGGCGGATTTGTACACCGAATGCCGTGCAACAGGCAGTTTTATCTTGATTGACAGCGCCACGAACCAAACTGTGGCTGCTGGCATGATCGTTGCAAAGAACTAAGCAACGACCCTTCACCCGGTTGTTGGTTGCTTGTTCTTAAATAGGGACTTTTAAAGATGGGACGCGTTGTATTGATTGGAGCAGGACCTGGAGCGGAGGATTTAATCACCGTTCGTGGCCTGAAGCTGTTGATGCAGGCAGACTGCGTGTTTTACGATGCGCTGGTCAGTCCCTCTCTTCTTGCCGAGTCCCGTCCCGATGCAAATCTTGTCGCGGTTGGAAAACGCTGCGGCAAGAAATCCACAGCCCAGCACTTCATCAACAAACAACTTGTGGAAGCGGCTGAAAAATACACATTGGTTGTTCGCCTGAAGGGCGGTGACCCCATGGTGTTTGGCCGCGCCGATGAAGAAATTACAGCTTTGAAAGCTGCAGGGCATACAGTGGAAGTGGTGCCAGGAGTCACTGCGGCTTTGGCTGCTGCGAGCAGCTTGCAAGCTTCGCTGACACTGCGTGGCGTTGCTCGCAGCCTGACACTGACCACCCCTTCTGTGGGCGCCAATGAAGTGCCCAGCACGGAATTGTTCACCGGCACTGAAAACGACACGGTGGCCGTGTACATGGGCTTGCGTCAGGCTGGCCCATGGGCTGCAGCCTTGCTCGACAAGGGCCGCAACCCCAACACTCCCGTGATTTTATGCGAAAGTGTTTCGCTTCCTGCTGAAAAATTCACGCCACTGAACTTGGACAAGTTGCCTTCGTTTTCCGCTGAACAGCTCACCGATGGGCCTTGCCTTATCTTGATTGGCCAAGCCTTGGCCAAAGCATGTGCAGCGCTTCAACAGGCCAATAAAAACCCAGCCGATATTGCTCTGGCTGGGTCGATCAAAGCCGCTTGACTGAGCCGTTTTAACCCGCGGCAGCCTCGCACTTCTTCATGAACGAATTTTTGGCAGCGCCGGCCAGCTTTTTGCCGTCTTTGCCCACTGCGCGTTCCGCACAACTGGCTTTGTTGTCAGCCATGCATTTTTTCATGAACGAATTTTTTGCGGCACCATTCAATGGCTTGCCTTCTTTGCTAACCGCTTTGGCCTGACAAGCTGCCTCGGTGGATTGAGCGTAAGCGGGAACTGAAAAACACAGCGCAGCCAACAGCAACCATTTTTTCATGGAAAGTCTCCTGTTTGTTTTATTGATTAAACCTGCTGAACAATTTCATTGGCAATTGCTTGCCACACTGCATCCCACTGACCCACAGCTGTTGTGGCCTCAATGTTCAAACCCGGGTGTTTGGCTTTCATTTCTGCCATGATCACCGGGAAATCGTTTTTCAAGTGCCCGCCCTTTCCAAAGAAAATGGGTACCACCTGAATATGCTCCACACCGCCCTGCGCCATGCAGTCCACCGTGTCGGGCAGGCTGGGTGCCATCAATTCGAGAAATGCCAGTTCAACTTGCACATTGGGCAGTTGGGTAGTCAACATGCTTTGCAAGCGTTTCATGGGCTCGGCCCACTGTGGGTCGCGCGCGCCATGACCAAACAACACAACTGCTTTTCTCCCGGTACTGCTCATCGATTCCTCAATACATTCAAAGTGCGCCAAGGCGCAGGTTGCGACACCCACCACAATGCGCCCATGCCCACCACAAAGCCCAGCAAACTGGGCAAAGCCGCACTGACGAACGGCGGGAAGCTGGCCACCATGCTGAGGTGGGAAAACAGGTTATTCACCAAATGGAAACCTACACCTATCATGATGCCTGCGAACACTTTCACACTCACACTGCCCGACCTGAAATGCAAATAAGCAAACGGCAGCGAGATCATCATCATGATCAAAATGGCAAATGGGTACATGATTTTTTTGGCAAAGGCCAAATCAATGTTGTCGGTGGCCTGCAAGTTGCTGCTTAAAAAATTGGAGTAGTTGTGCAGCTGCCATGCACTCATGCGGTCGGGGCGAACAAACAAACCTGTTAATAATTCAGGCGACAAATTCGAGGTCCAGCGCATTGTTTCAAGAGATTCAAATTCGCTGGCCTGAATGGTCAAGCCCGCTTTGGCGGCATTCGGATTGCTCACCGCCTCATCGAAATACCGCTGAAACAGCACATTGCGCAGCTCCCAATCACCCGACTTGGGATCGAACATGGCACTTTCAGCGCGTACCCAGGCCCGAATTCGGGACTCCGGGTCCAGTTCGTAATATTCCAGTTTAAGCAATTCGCCGTCTTTGTTGAACGAGTCGAAGTTCACAAAACGCACGCGTGCCTCTGCATTGGGCGCGCTGTAGGTGTCGCGCAACCAGTACCCGCTTCGAAAATCGCGATCCACTTCATAACCCAAAGCCTTGGCCCGCATGGGCACCGCCGCCCGCTCGGCCAATGGCGCCACCGCCTCGCCGAACAGCACGGTGATCACCACCACACCGGCTGCAATGCGAACCAACATTTTCAGCATGCTGGTGGTGCTTAAACCTGCAGCGCGCATGGCTGTCAATTCACTGCTGGCGGCCAGCTGCACCAGGGCGTAAATCGAGCCGATCAGCGCGGCAATGGGCGCAATTTCATACACCCGGGCAGGCAAACCCAGCAACACCGCGACGAAATAATAAAACCAACTGGTGCCGGGCAAACTCAAACGATCCACCTCGGCAATCAAATCAAAAAAGGCGAACAAACCAACAAAGGCAACCATCACAAAAGTGATCGCTTTGTAGAGCTCGCTTCGAAAGTAAACCAGCAAGGAATGGGGGACGGTGAAGGGCTTTTTCATCGTTTGATCTCCTGCCCGGCCACCACGTCTTGCAAATCAAGAGAACGAACCGGCCTGCGCCATTGAAACAATGGGGCGCCTGCGGGGCGGTTGCGCTTCATCATCAGAAGATAAAACAGGAGTAAGACAATGGCGTGTGGCAACACCAAAGCCACCCAGAAATCGAGCGTTTCCTTGGAGACCATGCTTTGAGTGACCGACACGATATTGCTGTAGGTGAGGTAAATCAGCAAGGCAAAGAGCTGATTCAGTGAATTGCCACCCCGTGGATTGACAAATGCCAGTGGAATGGCCAGCAAGCCGAGCGCCAGCGCAGACAATGGCAAGCTGACTCGCCACAACAACTCGCCTTGCGCGGCCGGTGAAAAATCGGCAATCAGCAAGTCGACGCGGCGGTGTTGCAATTGAAAACTGGGGGCAGCCCCCAGTGTGTTGTCGATAGCCAAACCATACGTCTCGAACTCAGTGCTGGCAAAACGTTCACCGGTGCTGTCCAGCGTGGCTCGGCGTCCACCACTGAGCACCAGATAAGGCTGACCATTCACGTCCACTTCCACGCTGCCACGGGCTGCCGAAACCACGGTGCGGGTGTCGCCTTTGGAGTCCACCACGAACACGTTTTCAACCTGCTTGGTGACCTCGGATTGACGCTCCACGAAAAACACGCGATTGCCCTCGCCTGACTCCCTGAACTGCCCGGCACTGACTTTGCTCACATCGCTGCGTTTGGCAAAACGGTCTTTGGCCGCATCGAGTTCAGCCTTGGCCCAAGGGGTAAGCCACACCGAACACACCATGGCCAGCACGGTAAGAGGCACTGCAAAGCGCAACACGGGCCGCACCAGCGAAAAAAGAGAGACGCCCGAGGCAAACCAGGCTGTCATTTCCTGTTCCTTGAAGGCGCGAGACACCACACCCATGACGGCAATGAACACGGTGATCACCAAGGCGGCGGGCAGGTATTGAAGCCCGCCCAACAAAATGAGTGTAAAGACTTCGGCGTTGTCGACTTTGCCCCCTGCAGCCTGGCCCAGGGTTCGAACCAGCACCGTGGTCACAATGATGGTAAACAGGGCCACAAAGGTGGCACCCGCTGTTTGTGCGAAGTCTTTTCGAAAAGTGGATCGAAACAGCATGCAATGCAGGTGGGCTGCGCTTTGACTCGCTAACCCAGCTTGTTAATAATGGTAGATTGTCGCATGCATTCGTTTTGAATGGTCGAGCATTAATCGCAAGAAGGAACACCATGACAGCAACACCCGCCACACCCAAAGCCAAGAAGCCCAGCTCCCCCCGCGCAGCCAAAAAAGCAGCACCCACGCCGCCGCCGATGTTCAGCTTCAAGGCCGGCACCGGTGCGGTGGCCAAAGTGACTGCGGGCGGCCCCGTACCTGCAAAAGGCTGCGATGTGGCCGTGGTAGCTGTGTACAAGAATGGCGAATTAAGCGCCGCCGCCAAACGAGCCGACATTGACACCGAAGGCTTGGTGGCCAACGCGTGCAAGGCTGACAAAAACCTGGGCAATTCAGGCAGCTGCCGCGTGGTGTTCAATACCGCCAAGGCAGGCGCCCCTGTGTATGTGCTGGTCGGGCTGGATGAAGCCGACAAATTCAGCATCAAATCATTGCGCAAAGCCACTGGCTTGGCCTGTGATGCGGTCAAAGGCCTGAAACCTGCCAAAGTATTTTTTGCACTGAATCAGGAAGTACCCAAGAAAAGTACCGACAAAGAGACCGCAGCCCTGTGTGCGCGCACCATCACTGAAAGCTTTTACAGTTTTTCAGCCTGCAAAAAGCAGGACGATGATGCCGCTGCCCCGCCCGCGTTTGAGTTGGCCTGCACAAAATCGACTCTGGCAGCAGTAGAAAAAGGTGCTGCCATTGGCCAGGCCATTGGCAACGGCATGCAGTTGACCAAAGACCTGGGTAATTTGCCTGGCAATATTTGCACCCCCAATTACCTGGCCGAAACTGCAAAAGCCTTGGCCAAACAATACAAACTGGGTGTGGAAGTGCTGGACCACAAAAAAATGGAAGCACTGGGCATGTTCAGTTTGTTGTCTGTGGGTAAGGCATCCAGCGAACCCCCCAAGCTGATTGTGCTGAAGTACAACGGTGCAAAAGACGCCAAAGAAGCCCCGGTGGTATTGGTTGGCAAAGGCATTACTTTCGACACGGGTGGTATTTCACTGAAGCCTGGCGCAGGCATGGATGAAATGAAATACGACATGTGTGGCGCGGCCAGCGTGCTGGGCACCATGAAGGCAGCCGCCGAAATGAAGCTGGCCCTGAACCTGATTGTGGTGGTACCCACTGCTGAAAACATGCCAGCTGGCAATGCCAGCAAACCGGGCGACGTGGTGGTGTCCATGAGCGGACAAACCATTGAAATTTTGAACACCGATGCTGAAGGCCGCCTGATTCTGTGCGATGCCCTGACCTATGTAGAGCGCTTCAACCCGGCCGCGGTGGTCGATGTGGCCACACTGACCGGCGCTTGCATTGTTGCACTGGGCCATGTGAACACTGGTTTGTTCAGCCCCGATGATGACCTGGCCAATGAACTGTTCAATGCGGGCCAAAACGCGCTGGACACTGCATGGCGCATGCCACTGGACGAGGAATACCACGAACAGTTGAAAAGCAACTTTGCCGACATGGCCAACATTGGCGGCCCGCCCGCTGGCAGCGTCACAGCCGCCTGCTTCCTGCAAAAGTACACAAAGGCTTACAGCTGGGCCCACCTGGACATTGCAGGTACCGCCTGGCATTCCGGCAAGGCCAAAGGTGCAAGTGGTCGCCCTGTGCCCATGTTGGCCGAGTTTGTCATGAAGCGTGCGAAGGCCTGAGGGTTTTGAATTGACACGAATCGACTTTCACTTGAATGTTTCAGACCACCTGCTGTACACCTGCCGGTTGATCCGGAAGGCGTACGGCAGCGGCCTGAAAATTGTGTGCTATAGCACCCGCCCCGAGGTGCTTGAAAACCTGGACAAACTGCTGTGGACGTTTTCCGAGGAAGACTTTCTGCCCCATGTTGTTTCGGGTCACCCCGGTGTGGCAGACACGCCCATTGTGCTCACTGACAAGGCAGACGACATTGCCCATTACGACCTGCTGATCAATCTTGATGAGCAATGGCCACCCTTTTTTGCCCGGTTTGAACGCCTGGTCGAAATTGTGGGCACCGATGAAGACAACAAAGCCCTGGCACGGCAGCGTTACAAGTTTTACAAAGAACGCGGTTACCCGCTGAACACCTTCGACCGCGCAAACGGTTAAGGACTACAACATGAGCGAACATTTTGATGGTGGCCCACCACTGCTGACCGAGGTGATTGAATCGGGTTTGCGGGAGATTGAACAGTCCACCGGCAGCCGCCTGGGTGGAAATCTAAGTGACCCGCAAATTGAAATTTTGCGGGCACAGCTACCCGAGTTGTTTGAGCGCGCCCTGCTTCGAATCAAACCCCAGTTGATGCAAGAGTTTGAAAAAATCGTGCTGGACGCGCTGAAAAAATAATCAGGTTTTAAACACCTGCACAGATTGGGTCAAGCTGCCAGCCAAATCGGTAATCTGACCGGCCACGTGTTTGTTCTGTGCAATGGCCGCGGTGTTTTCCTCGGTCATTTGCGCCACACGCTCCACGTTGCGGCTAATTTCAACACTCACATTGCTTTGTTCTTTCATTGACACAGTAATGGCTTGAATCGCCTCGTTCACGCTGTCAGCATTGGCCTTGATCTGGTCAATGGTTCCCGACACGGAATCGGCCTGTTCAATACCCTGCTTCACCATGCCCACCGAGTCTTCCATGGATTTGGATGCCTGCTGGGTAATACTCTGGATTTGAAACACCATGGTTGAAATGCGCTCGGAAGAGCCCTTGGTTTGCTCAGCCAGCTTGCGAACTTCATCGGCCACCACTGCAAAACCACGACCACTTTCGCCCGCCCGGGCCGCCTCAATGGCGGCATTCAAGGCCAACAGGTTGGTTCGGTCCGCAATGTCGGTAATGGTTGAAATGATTTCCGAAATTTCATTGGACTGTTGCTCAAGCGAACGCACTGTGGCCGCACTGCCCTGCACTGAACTTGCAATATTTCGAATGCCGTCTACCACCAAGCCAAGCGTTACACTGCCCTGGTCTGCAGACTGCTTGGCTTGCAGGGCGGTGTGAGAGGCGTCGTTGGAGTTCTCGGTGATTTGACTGATCGACACGGTCAATTGCTCCACGGCAGCAGCCATCGACGATGTGGCATCGGCCTGCTCAGAGGCTGCGTTATTCATTTCATCGGATGAAGTACGCACTGCACTTGCACTTTCATTCAGTGATGCAGTGGAACCACGAATACCCTCAATCAAACCGCGCAGGTTGGTTTGCGCCTTGCCCAGTGCAAGCAACAGTCCATCGACCTCGTCTTTGCCCTCTACCTTGATGTTGCTGTTCAGCTTGCCCTCGGCCAAGGCATTGATGTGGATTGTGGCGGTGCCAAGCTTGCGCTTGAACATGCGCGAGATCATGAAGTTCAAAACCAAACCTGTGAGCAAGGCGAACAGGGTGATGGCGACGGTGATCACAATTGACTGCTGGTACACGCCTTGGCTGACCTCCTGGCGCTGCTTCAGCAGTTTGAATTCTTCAGCCTCCACTTTCGCCAACACTTCACGCATTTTGTCCATCAGCGGTTTACCCGGTGTTGCATCCACCATGGCATTGAAATCTTCCGGGGCCATATTGCCCTCGATGACCAAACGCTTGGCGTCA
Organism: Limnobacter sp. G6BE5S; assembly: GCF_058448965.1. Taxonomy (NCBI): domain Bacteria; kingdom Pseudomonadati; phylum Pseudomonadota; class Betaproteobacteria; order Burkholderiales; family Burkholderiaceae; genus Limnobacter; species Limnobacter sp. G6BE5S. Next base: position 175,947 of record NZ_JBZFLM010000005.1, on the reverse strand, counting down.
ATCAAGGGATCAACCACGGAATTCAGCCAGGTGCGGTAGTGTGCGTTAAACAGGCGCAACTCCTCGGTTACCACTGGATTGTGGGCTGTTAATTCAGAAGCCTTATCCAAATGCTTTCGTACCTGATCTTTGCCTTCGTTGTAGGGAACGAGATAGGATTCATCCCCACGCAGCAGAAAACCACGCTCACCGGTTTCGATATTCACCAGGTTTTCACGCACACCCAACACACTTTCGATCACTTCGTGCGTGAATTCGTTTTTGGCATTCGCGTCCATGATGCGTTTGCTATTCAACACACCCAAACCACCTACCACCACGCCGAGCAAGATCACCGTGACCAAACTGGCACTGAACTTTGCACTGATGGAACTCAACATGAGAAACCCCTCTTTGAACTGTCATTGAATGACAACTTAACCCTGCTTTCTTGAAAATGCCTCACTCGATCAGGGCGGACGCATTGCTGCCACCCAGTCGGATTAGTTTGCATTTTGCAACAATCACTGCATCGTGAATTTGAGGAATAAAGGGTCTTTCCTGCCCCAGTCCAAACAACTCAAAGCCGGGAGTGCACCTGCAAACGCTATAATGTCGCGCTAAGCCATTGTTGACGTTGTCCATTTTCAAGTACCACTGCCATGACCCTTGCCAAAAGTTTCGACCCGAATGCCATTGAATCCCACTGGGGCCCCGAATGGGAGCGCCAAGGCCACGCCAAGGCCAGCACAGTGGAAGGCAAACCCGACTTTTGCATTCAACTGCCGCCACCGAATGTGACGGGCACCCTGCACATGGGCCATGCATTCAACCAAACCATCATGGATGGCCTGACCCGCTACTACCGCATGCGCGGCCACAACACCCTGTGGCAACCCGGTACTGACCACGCAGGCATTGCCACGCAAATTGTGGTTGAGCGCCAATTGGCGGCGAAAAACATCACGCGCCATGATTTGGGCCGCGAAAAGTTTGTTGAAAAAATTTGGGAATGGAAAAACGAAAGCGGCAGCAAAATTACCGAACAAATGCGCCGCATGGGTGCCAGCGTTGATTGGCAGCGCGAGTACTTCACCATGGACCCGGCTTTGTCCAAGTCGGTCACTGAGGTGTTTGTGCGCCTGTTTGAACAAGGTCTGATTTACCGTGGCAAGCGCCTGGTGAATTGGGACCCAGTGCTGAAAACCGCTGTTTCTGACCTTGAAGTGGAAAGCATTGAAACCGAAGGTCACCTGTGGGAACTGAAGTACCCGCTGGTCGAAGCGGACCCAGTGAAAGGGCTGACTCACCTTACAGTTGCCACCACCCGACCGGAAACCATGCTGGGCGATTCGGCCGTGATGGTGCACCCCGAGGATGAACGCTACCAGCACCTGATTGGTAAAAAAGTAAAGCTTCCGCTGTGCGACCGTGAGCTGACCATTATTGCGGATGACTACGTGGACAGCAGCTTTGGCACTGGCGTGGTGAAGGTAACCCCCGCGCACGACTTCAACGACTATGCGGTGGGCCAGCGCCACAAGCTTGAACTGATCAATATTCTTACTCTTGATGCTACCATCAACGACAACGCGCCGGCGAAGTACGTAGGCATGGACCGTTTTGTGGCCCGCAAACAAATTGTGGCCGACCTGGAAGAACAAGGCCTGCTGGGTGAAATCAAACCCCACAAGCTGATGGTGCCCAAGGGCGACCGCACTGGCGTGGTCATTGAGCCCATGCTGACCGACCAGTGGTTTGTGGCCATGACCAAAGCCGCTGAAGGTGATGCCACGGGCAAAAGCATTACCCAGAAAGCCATCGATGTCGTAGAACAGGGTCAGGTGAAATTTGTACCCGAGCAGTGGGTGAACACCTACAACCAGTGGCTGAACAATATTCAAGACTGGTGTATTTCCCGCCAGTTGTGGTGGGGCCACCAAATTCCGGCATGGTATGGCGACAATGGCCAGGTATTCGTTGCACGCACTGAAGAAGATGCCCGCAGCAAGGCCGCAGCAGCAGGCTACACGGGCGCACTGAAGCGCGACGACGACGTGCTGGACACTTGGTTTTCATCCGCACTGGTGCCCTTTTCCACTTTGGGCTGGCCCGACGAAACACCCGAGCTGAAGCACTTCCTGCCTTCATCCGTGTTGGTCACCGGCTTCGACATCATTTTCTTCTGGGTGGCCAGAATGATCATGATGACCACGCACTTCACTGGCCAGGTTCCCTTCCACACCGTGTATGTGCATGGTTTGGTGCGCGATGCCGAAGGCAAGAAGATGAGCAAGTCGGTGGGCAACACGCTTGACCCAGTCGATTTGATTGATGGCTGCGATTTGGACACCCTGTTGGTGAAGCGCACCACGGGCTTGAGCAAGCCACAAGACGCACCGAAGATTGAAAAGAAAACCCGCAAGGAATTCCCCGAGGGTATTCCTGCTTACGGTGCAGATGCATTGCGATTTACCTTCGCCAGCCTGGCCACACTGGGTCGCAACATCAACTTTGACCAGAAGCGCTGCGACGGTTACCGCAACTTCTGCAACAAGTTGTGGAATGCAACGCGCTTTGTACTGATGAACACCGAGGGCCAGGATTGTGGTTTGAGCGATCACGATGCAGACGCCTGTACACCCGGTGGTTACCTTGATTTTTCCCAGGCCGACCGCTGGATCACCAGCACCCTGCAACGCGTGGAAGCCGATGTGGCACAAGGGTTTGAGACCTACCGTTTCGACCTGATTGCGCAAAGCATTTACCAGTTTGTGTGGGACGAGTACTGCGACTGGTACCTGGAAATTGCGAAGGTGCAAATTGCCAACGGCACACCTGCACAGCAGCGGGCCACGCGCCGCACGCTGGTTCGCGTGCTGGAAACCATTTTGCGTTTGGCCCACCCCATTATTCCGTTCATCACCGAAGAATTGTGGCAAACAGTGAGTGTGGTGGCAGGCCGTCGCGAAGAAGGGCAAGCCGCCAACCTGATGACCCAGGATTACCCGGTCAGCGTACCCAGTCGTATTGACGACAAGGCCGAGGCCTATGTGGCCCAGCTAAAAACCACCGTAGACGCCATTCGTGCCCTGCGCGGTGAAATGGGTTTAAGCCCGGCTGAAAAAGCCCCGCTGATTGCCAGTTGCGAGGGCAATGCCGAGCAACGCGCCTTCCTGGAAAAAACAGGCCCGGTGCTGGCCGCTTTGGCCAAACTCAGCAAAGTGGATGTTGTTGATTCACTGCCTGCTGATTCCATGGCACCCGTGCAAATTGTGGGTGAACTGAAGCTGATGCTGCACATTGAAATTGATGTGGAAGCGGAGAAAATTCGGATTGGCAAAGAAGCGGAAAAAATTCGAATTGAAATAGCGAAGTGCAACGGCAAACTGGGCAATGCCAGCTTTGTAGACCGCGCGCCAGCGGCTGTGGTTGATCAGGAAAAAGCGCGCTTGGCCGAGTTCAGTGCCTTGCTTGAAAAGCTGGAAAGTCAGCTTGGTAAGTTGAAATAAATAAGCGAAGTTGATTAAGTTCTTGAGCTAAAAAAAGAGCACCAATCGGTGCTCTTTTTTTATTCATCACCACGGTAGGATTAGCAACCCGCCGTGCACTTTCCTTTGCCGTCAAAGCTCATGGTTTTTCCACTCAAAGGCACATGCACTGGCACCTTGCTGGCTTTCATGAATTGCTCGGTTTTGGTACCTGCAATTACCTTGCCGTTTTCAGTGGCCACTTCGTTGGCATGTGAAGCAATCACGGCCTTGGGTTCTACCAGTTTGTTCACCACATAGGCCGCTTCACGCGGGCCAGTGGTAAAGGTGTCGCCAATGTTCACCACCGCCAACTGGGGTTTGTAGTACTCGCCCACCACTTCTTTTTGCTCACCTGTAATGCCGGTATCGCCGCTCAGGTACACCGACAAACCGTTGCTGAATTTCACCACATAACCTGTGGGTGGCCCTGCGTAGGCGGTAATGCCGGTTTCTTTCAGCAACTCACCCAAACGTTGCCCGACAAAATCGCCGGCAATGCCATTGCTGTGTGCAGCAGGTACCGTGGTAATGCCGACACCATTGATGGTTTGCATGGCACCGAAACGAACCAGCACCGAGTTCTTCTCGTCACCACCGGCCTGTTTCAGCTTCGCGGCAAAGAAGGATGGCATTTCACTGCCGGTCACAATTTTTGCACCTGTTTTTACTGCGATGTTCACACTGTTGGAATTGGGCACGGCACTGACTGAAATGTCGGGCTTGTCGCAACTGCCGGCGTTGGGCGCCGGGTTGTGCCGATCGCCCAAGTGGTCACCGTGCATGTGGCTGACCAACACCACATCAATTTTGCCCAAACGCGGGTCTTCGGCACCGGCAACGGTGCGGCCCGCATCGTACAAAATTCGGGTGCCATTGGGGTCCTCGAAAATCATGGCGCGGTCAAACCGGCAAAATTCGCCCTCTTGACCGCCCAAAGGGGTCACTTTAACCAAGCCTTGGGCCTGAACTGCAAGGGGGAACATTAACGCGAGGGGAATTGTGTGAAGAAAAGAACGAATTGTCATACTGCGACCTGTTTGCTTCTGGGTTAATACACATCAAATACTTTGCCCAGCAGACCCATTTCACCTGCTTTCTCGAGCTCGGCTTTGACTTTGGCGTATTCATAAATCAAATCGGCCGCACCCAAACCCAAAGAACGCCAAGGCCGGTACAGGCGATGATCAAGCAGTGTATACGCGATAGACTCTCCGCTCAACTCGGATTGTGGCTTGGTGCCCAGGCCCACCATGGACCATTTTTCAAACATCAACTCGTTCGTAACCTCGGAAACCAGTAAGCGAATGTCGGAATGTCTGGGGTCTTTCACTATTTTTGTATAGACTGCCGCCACCGACTCCCGTGGACCTTCCAGGCACTGCATAAATTCCACCCCGTTGCACAGCAGCAGGCCTTCAATACCCAGTCGCCTGTTGTTTCGGGCGGCTTGATCACACAAGTGCTCAAAGGCCTGACGGTCAAAACCAGGCACCTGAACAGACGTGTAAATTAGTCGCAGCATACAATTCCAAGGATATGTGTCAGACAATCATATGACGCCCGTGGCTTAATCTAACTAACCAGAACGGGGTAGTCAATGTGGACGGGAAAGGCGCCTGGCAGTTTTGTGCATGCGGTTTCGGGCAAGGAAAGCAAACCATTCATTGTCGTTTTGCGGCAATGGCATGGCTTTTGTTTGATAGTTTGTCGGGTTTTGAGGTGGACGAAGTGCAAAACTGTTTTGCATCAACTCCAGGGCATGCAGCAGGATTGCTTGAGTTTCTGCCTTGGTTTTTACGAGTTCAATGCACAATTCATCTGGACAAAGGCGAACCAAACCCAGCTTTAACAAGGGCTTTCTCGGGAAGTCTCTCAAGTTCCAGGTCAGAAGGCCCACCGGTTGCTGAACTTTGTGGCGCAGGGCCAGGGCTGAAGCGGCCACATGCCGGTCTTTTTCGTCCACCTGCCGAACATCTGCCAAGTACGGTTCATGCGCCTGCGGCAACAATGTCGCGTTCAAGCGAGCCGGCAATTCTGCCCGCTCAATGTCAGCATCTTGCGGGTGTAAGCGACCCAGGCGCACCAGGTTTCGGTAACACTCACTTTCGATGTGGGGGGTCCAATACAGCGTCGCGTTGTGATGTTCAGCCAGGGCCACCAAAAGCCAGCGCGTCCATTCGGAGAAAATAACATTGGCATCCAGTAGCCAATGCTTGGGCACCTCGGGCTTGCCGAGAAGGACGCTCACGAGGTACCAACCAATTTAACGACGTTTCATGTAAAAGATGAATGAGCCTGACTGGTCGGCCTGCTCCACCAGCTCATTGCCGGTTTGCTTGGCGAACATCGCGAAATCGCGCACAGAACCTGGGTCGGTGGAAGTCACTTTGAGCACTTGCCCGCTTTGCATTTCTGCCAGGGCTTTTTTGGTTCTCAAGATGGGCAGGGGGCAGTTCAAGCCGCTTGCATCCACTTCACGGTCAAAATTCATGTCTCTTCACTCCTTGGTTTACTACGCTTATTTTAATTCAATCCAGTTGACAGGCAGCTGACGTGCACTTAACCAATCTGCCATGGCCAGCCCTGTGCCCATGCGCCAAGGGCGCAGCTCGGCAGGCTCGACCAGTTTGTAATCGGCCAGTTCTTCCGACAAATTGATTTGCCCCACCGCCTTGATGTGATAACAAATGATCACTTCATTTTTCATGGGAAAAGGGTAAACGCCAATCAAGCTGCTTTCCACGGCGTCCAGATTGGTTTCCTCCTTCAATTCACGAATGGCACCTTGCTCTGGTGTTTCATCGCGTTCCAAAAAGCCGGTAATCAGCGCGTAAAAATGCGTGGGCCAGGCCACATTGCGGGCCAACAGCACTTTGTCTTCGTATTCCACCAAAGCGGCCACCACAGGCACCGGGTTGCCCCACTGCACAAAACCACACGCACCACAGGCCATTCTCGATTGGCCGGAATGCTGCAATTCGTGCAGCTTGGTGGCGCACATGGGGCAGTACTGATAAATGGCTTTGCTCATTGATTCGCTTCTTATTTGCCTCTTATTTGCCCTTCACCCATTCAACAACGCTGGCCAGCGCGGAATCGAGGTGCTCAGGCTGTGTTCCACCTGCTTGTGCCATGTCGGGGCGCCCACCGCCTTTGCCGCCCACCTGCTGGGCCACAAAGTTGACCAAGTCACCCGCCTTCACTTTCGCGGTGGCGTCTTTGCTGACCGAGGCGATCAAGCTGACCTTACCGTCCAGCACAGTGGCCAGCACCAATGCAGCATTGCCCAGTTTGTCGCGCAGTTTGTCGGCCGCTTCACGCAGCTGTTTGACATCTGCGCCTTCCAGCTTGGCAGCCAGCACTTTCACGCCGTCTACATCCACGGCCTGCCCGGCCAGGTCGTCGCCCTGGCTGGCTGCCAGCTTGCTTTTCAAACGGTCCAGTTCTTTTTCCAGGTTTTTCACCTGGTCCATGATCTGGCCAATTTTTGCGGTGGCTTCAGTTGCAGGCACGCGCAGGCTTTGCGCAATGGCATCCACCTGAGCCTGTGCTTTCTGGGCAAATTCCATGGCACCCAAACCGGTGGTGGCTTCCACGCGGCGAATGCCCGCTGCCACGCCGCTTTCGCTGGTAATTTTAAACAGGCCAATGTCACCCGTGCGCTGCACGTGGGTTCCGCCGCACAATTCGCGCGAGGAACCAATGTCGAGCACACGCACGGTGTCGCCGTACTTCTCGCCAAACAACATCATGGCACCCGCGCTTTTTGCGCTTTCAATGTCCATGACGCGGGCCTGCGTTTGGGCATTGGCCAGAATTTCTTCGTTCACAATGCGCTCTACCTGCGCAATTTGCTCGGGGGTCATGGCGCTGTGGTGCGCAAAGTCAAAGCGGGTTTTGTCGGCGTCCACCAGCGAGCCTTTCTGGCTAACGTGTTCACCCAATACCTCGCGCAAGGCTTTGTGCATAAGGTGTGTGGCGCTGTGGTTGCGAATGGTGCGGTTGCGCTGGTAGTGATCAACCTGCGCGCCCACGGCGTCGCCCACTTTCAGTTCGCCGGTCACCAATTCACCGTGGTGGCCAAACACGCTGGCTTGAATTTTTTGGGTGTCCGCAACGCGGAACAAATTCAGGCAGGCTGAACCACTGGAAATTTCGCCCTGATCGCCCACCTGGCCACCGCTTTCTGCATAGAAAGGTGTTTGGTCCAGCACGATGATGCCTTGCTGACCAGCGGCAATGCTGCTCACCGAAGTGCCATTCACATAAATTGCGGTGATACGGGCATTGGCCACTTCAAGCTGCTCATAACCTTTGAATTCGGTGGACACACCGCTGTAGGCCAAATCGGCGTCCATCTTGAACTTGCCAGCGGCACGGGCCTGCTGTTTTTGCTTGTTCATTGCCGTATCAAACGCAGCTTCGTCCACGCTCATTTCACGCTCGCGACACACATCGGCGGTAAGGTCCAGCGGAAAGCCGTAGGTGTCGTGCAGTTTGAATGCAGTTTCACCGTCTAGCATGCCGCCCTTTTGCAAGGCGCCCAACGCAGAATCCAAAATCGCCATGCCGTTTTCAATGGTCTCGAAGAAGCGCTCTTCTTCGGCCTTCAAAATGCTTTGAACCTGCGCAGCAGCCTTGGCCAGTTCGGGATAGGCTTCGCCCATTTCAGAAACCAGATCGGGCACCATTGCATTGAAGAATGGCTTGCGGCAACCCAGCTTGTAACCGTGGCGAATGGCGCGGCGAATGATTCGGCGCAACACATAGCCACGGCCTTCGTTGCCGGGAATCACACCGTCGACCACCAGGAATGAACAGGCACGAATGTGGTCAGCGATTACACGCAGGGAATTGTTGGTCAACTCCACTGCATGGCCTTGTGCTGTCACTTCTCGCGCAGCCGCTTTGATCAGGGTTTGGAACAGGTCAATTTCATAGTTGCTGTGCACATGCTGCAACACGGCCGCAATGCGTTCCAGGCCCATGCCTGTGTCTACACAGGGCTTGGGTAGCGGGTGCAGCACGCCGTCGGCGCTGCGATCGAACTGCATGAACACCAGGTTCCACACTTCGATGTAGCGGTCACCGTCTTCTTCAGGGCTTCCGGGTGGGCCACCCCACACTTCGGGGCCGTGGTCATAAAAAATTTCAGTACAGGGGCCGCAAGGGCCGGTGTCAGCCATTTGCCAGAAGTTATCCGATGCATAGCGCGCGCCCTTGTTGTCACCAATGCGGATAATTCGCTCGGCGGGCACACCCACTTGCTTGTTCCAAATGTTGTAGGCCTCGTCGTCTTCTTGGTACACGGTCACGTACAAACGCTCGGCAGGCAGCTTGTACACCGTGGTCAGCAATTCCCAGGCGTACTGAATGGCGTTTTCCTTGAAGTAATCGCCAAAGCTGAAATTACCCAGCATTTCAAAGAAGGTGTGGTGGCGCGCGGTGTAGCCCACGTTTTCCAGGTCGTTGTGCTTGCCACCTGCGCGAACAGAGCGCTGGCTGGACGTGGCACGGGTGTAGGGGCGCTTGTCTTTGCCAGTGAATACGTCTTTGAACTGCACCATGCCGCTGTTGGTAAACAACAGGGTGGGGTCGTTGCCCGGCACCAGGCTGCTGGAAGGCACTTTGGCGTGACCTTTGCTGGCAAAGAAATCAAGAAACTTTTCGCGGATATCAGCGACTTTCATGTTGGAGCTACCTTCCTGAATAAAGCGGCGTGCGGTTTTTGGTTTAACCCTCGATTATAAGGTCATTCGATCGGTAAAAAGCCCTTTGATACCCAAGGCTTGCAGCGTTTTCGCCTGTTCCGGATCGTTCACGGTGTAAACCCGAACCACCCGCCCGGTGGTGTGTATGCGGCGCAAGGCCGTTGGGTCAGCCCCGCTCCAGTGCAGGTGAATGGCAGTTGCACCCAGCGCATCGGCATGCAGCGCCCAATTGTCGGGCAGCTGTTCGTACAGCAAGGCAATGTCGAACCCCTGCAAAGGCAGCAGGCTGGCGTGGTAAAAACTGGAGAACACCCAGTGCCGGGCAACGTGCTGTTGTTGCTCAAGCGGCAAGGCCTCAATGGCCGCCCGCACTGCCTTGCCCAAGGCAATTGCATTGGCGGGGTGGGTGGCTTTCAATTCCACATTGGCGCGCATGCCGTGGGTTAAACAAAACTCGATGGTTTGCGCAAGGCTGGGTATGGGTTCGCCTTGCACGGCGTAATGCCGAAGGTCGCGGGCCCGAAGGCTGTTGAAACGGGTCAGTGAATCGGTGGCGGCCATGGCCGGGTCAACAGACCGCGCGCATCGACCCATTACCCAGTCGTGGTGAATCATGGGGGCCCCGTCGGCGGTCAACATCACGTCAAATTCAACAGCTTTGAATCCTGCATTTCGTGCAATATCAAAACCTTTCAAGGTGTTTTCAAGTTCACCTTTTCCGCTACCGCGGTGTGCCCACAATTCCATTTTATAGATATCCAAAGGTATCAAGGCCTTGACCTAGACTCAGCTTGGTCAAAGCAATTTAATTCACTTTATAAAGGGTAATCCCGGAACTTCAACGGTTTAAGCAAAGTCCCTACTTATGTTACGGTAAAGAGCTACCCAATAGCACAGGGAGGGCAATGTCCGCGTTCTGGCAAAACACGATTCGCCAGGCCATCGATTTCAGGCGAGAGCTACACAGCGAGCCTGAGTTGAGCTGGCAGGAAACACGCACTGCGCAGAAAATTCGCACAGCGCTAAGCGACATGAACATTGAATGGACGCCCTGCGCGGGTACCGGGACACTGGCGCGCCTTAATATTGGCGCCAGTTCTTCGAGCCGCCCACACATTGCCTTGCGCGGCGACATTGACGCGCTACCCATCCATGAGCAAACCGGTAAAACCTGGGCTTCCCGACAAATGGGCTGCATGCATGCCTGTGGGCATGACGGGCACACCGCGGTGCTAGTAGCCGCCGCCCGGTATCTGAAAAGCGTTGAATACGCGCTGCCAGGGCCTGTCACCCTGATATTTCAACCCGCCGAGGAAGGTGGTCACGGTGCCTTGCGCATGATTGAAGATGGCGCACTGGAAGGCATTGACGAAATTTACGGCTGGCACAACTGGCCAGCCATCCCGTACGGAAAAATGGTGTGCCCAGACGGCATCGTGATGTGTGGAAATGGCACATTCGAAATAACTGTCACCGGCCAGGGCGGACACGCCAGCCAACCGGAATTGTGCCGAGACCCTGTGCTTGCAGGCAGCGCCATGGTGCAGGCACTGCAACAGGTGGTTGCACGCAGGCTTGCACCCCAGCAGGCAGCCGTGCTCAGCGTCACTTCATTCGACGCACCCAGTGGATTCACGGTGATTCCGCAGCAGGCTGTGCTGGGTGGCAGCATTCGCGTGCCCGACAATGCCACGCGTGACGCGATCAATGCCTTGATTGTCGAGGTGGTCGAGCACACTGCGCGTGCCCATGGCGTAAGCGCCGAAGTAGCGATACAACCGAGATACAACGCGACTGTGAACCATGCCAAACAGGCCAGCTATTTGCGGGAAACGTGGTGCAAACAAAATGGCGACGATTCGCTCGACACGCAGATTCCCATACCGATCATGGCCTCTGAGGATTTCAGCTACTACCTGCAAGAAATACCGGGCGCGTTTGCATTGATCGGGGCTGGCGTGCCTGAGCAACGTGCCCACCCCTGCCACAGCCCGTTCTACGATTTTAATGATGATCTGATTGAGCCAGTCACCCGTCTGTATGCGCGGTTGGTAGGCGCACCCCAATCAACACAACAAGAAGGAGTGATGTAAATGACCATGCAAACTTTCGAGAGACGAGAAAGCGATGTACGCGGCTACAGCCGCACCTACCCCGTGGTGTTTGACAAGGCATTGAATGCCCGCCAGACCGATGAAAGCGGCAAGGAATACATCGACTTTTTTGCAGGTGCCGGTGTGCTGAATTTTGGTCACAACAATGAGCGCATGCAAAAGGCCGTGGTTGAGTACATTCAATCCAATGGCGTAACCCACAGCCTGGACATGGCCACGGTGGCCAAACGCGCATTCATAGAGAAGTTTGAAGACGTGGTGCTCAAACCGCGCAACATGCCGCACAAAATGCAGTTCATGGGCCCCACTGGCACCAACTCGGTTGAGGCGGCTTTGAAAATTGCACGCCGTGTTACTGGCCGCCAACAAATTGTGTCGTTTTCGCATGGCTTTCACGGCATGACACTGGGTTCGCTGGCCTGCACCGCCAACGCCTACTTTCGCGGCGCTGCTGGTGTGCCACTTCAACACGTTACCCACCAGGCCTTTGGTTGTGAAACTTTGTGCAAAGGCTGCACCTTGGGCTGTGGCGACGAAAGCATTGAGCGCATGCGCGCGCTGTATGCCGACACCTCCAGCGGTGTGGCGCCACCTGCTGCATTCTTGATTGAAACCATTCAGGCAGAAGGCGGTGTGAAAGTGGCCAGCGCCAAGTGGTTGCAGCAATTGCAGGCCCTTGCCAAAGAAGTGGGAGCCCTGCTGATTATTGATGACATTCAGGTGGGCTGTGGCCGCACCGGCACGTACTTCAGCTTCGATGAATTGGGTCTTGATCCCGACATTGTGTGCCTGGCCAAAGGCGTTGGCGGCTGGGGCACACCCATGGCGCTGAACCTGGTGAAACCAGAAATTGACAAACACTGGGCACCGGGCGAACACACAGGCACATTCCGGGGGCAAAACCTGTCATTCGTCGCCGGGCGGGAAGCGCTGACTTACTTCGAGAACAATGCGTTGATGAACGAGGTAAAACGCAAAGCCAAGGTGATGCACGCTGCCATGAAAGGCCTGGTAGACCGCCACCCTGCGCTTGAGTTGACAGGCAAAGGCATGATTCTGGGCTTGAATGTGGGCAGTACAGAAGTGTCCAAAGCCATTGTGAACCAGTGTTTTGAAGATGGGCTCATGATTGCCAGCTGCGGCACCGGCGGGCGGGTGATCAAACTGATTCCGCCCTTGACCATTCCGGATGCAGATCTTGAAGAAGGCCTGAACACCCTGATCAAAGCGGTGAACCGCGCCATGGAGGCTGCATGAGAAAACGCGATGACATGACCTTTCCTTTCGAGGAATACGAGCGCCGCATCTCGGAATTGCGCACACGAATTGCGCAGCGCAGGCTGGATGCGGTGGTCATTACCGACCCGGAAAACATCATGTACCTGACGGATTACCAAACCACCGGGTACTCGTTTTTTCAGGCACTGGTGGTGCCGCTTGAAGATGAACCCTTCATGATCACGCGTGCGCTGGAAGAATCGAATGTGTTTGCGCGCACCTGGGTGGAACAATCACGACCCTACCCGGACACCGGTGATGCGATTCAAATGCTGCTGGATGCACTGCGCGAATTCAAACTGATTGACAAACGAATTGGCTACGAGCGCAACAGCTACTTTTTCCCGGCGTATCAACAAGATTTCGTACACACCCGTTTGAACAAGGGCAAGCTGCTGGACTGTTTCGGAATTGTAGAGCAAGGCCGCCTGCGCAAGTCACCCGTTGAAATTGAGCTGATGCGCAAAGCCGCACATGCCACTGAAGCTGGCATGAAGGCTGGCCTTGAAGCGTGCGCTGCGGGTGTGACCGAAAACGACATTGGTGCAGCCATTTCTTCAGCCATGTTCAAAGCCGGGGGCGAACCCCCCTCTGTGATGCCCTATGTCACCAGCGGGCCACGTACCATGATAGGCCACGCCACCTGGGAAGGCCGCGTGGTGAAACCCGGCGAGCATGTGTTTCTTGAGGTAGGTGGCTGCTATCGACGCTACCACACCGCCATGATGCGCACTGTGGTGCTGGGCGAGCTCAGCGATTCGATGTTCAAGGCCCAAGAAACCATGAAAGAAGCGTTGAATGCGGTGCATGAATTTGTGCAACCTGGCATGACGGTTTCTGATGCCGACAACATGATTCGCAACATCATCACCCACAACGATGTGGGGGCACGGCTGATTACCCGCTCAGGTTATTCAATCGGCATTGCTTTCCCGCCCAGTTGGGATGAAGGCTACATCATGAGCCTGAAACAAGGCGAATCATCCATTCTGGAAGAAGGCATGACCTTCCACATCATTCCGTGGATGTGGGGTGTCGATGGGGACAAAACCTGCGGCATTTCCGACAGCATCATCATCACCCAAAACGGCTGTGAATCCTTCTTCTCGCTGGATCGGGATTTCACCGTAAAGCCTGAGAAAAACCTGCACACACTGAGTGCAGTGAACTCAACACCCACCAAGAAAAAAGCCGCCACTGACACCAACACGCAGGAGGACCAAGCTGTATGACCACTGCCATGCTTACTTCAACCAACCCGTTCACAGGCGAAAAAATCGCCGAACACGCCGCCTTGCAAAGCGAACAAATCACAGCGCAAATCAGCCTGGCCGCAGCCGCTTTCCCGGCATGGTCGGCGAAGTCGCATGCTGAGCGTGGAAAGGTACTCCACGCAGTGGCCGCGCAACTGCGCAAACACAAAAGCAAGCTGGCCGAATTAATGGCGCTGGAAATGGGCAAGCCGATTAAAGAGGGTGGGCCAGAAGTAGAGAAGGCCGCCACCTGTTGCGAATACTACGCCGAACACGCCGGCAAGCATTTGGCCGATGAATGGATCGCATCCGATGCATCTGAAAGCTATGTGAAATACCAGCCCTTGGGCACCTTGTTGGGCATATTGCCGTGGAATGCACCTGCCTGGCTGGCCTTTCGCTACCTGGCCCCAGCCTTGATGGCGGGCAACACCTGCGTGATGAAACACGACCCCAATGTACCTGCCACAGCCCAGGCGCTTGCCGACATTTTCAAAGAGGCGGGCGCACCAGCTGGTGTGGTTGTGAATTTGCCGGTTAGAACCGAGCATGTGGAGCAGGCCATTCGGGATTCCCGAATTATGGCTGTCAGCTTTACCGGTTCCAGCGCAGCGGGCAGAAAAGTGGCAGCCACTGCGGCATCGGAACTCAAACCAGCGGTGCTTGAATTGGGTGGGTCGGACCCGTGTATTGTGCTGGCCGATGCCGACCTTGAGCGTGCAGCCGATATTGTGGTGTTGTCGCGCATTATCAATGCGGGGCAAAGTTGTATTGCGGCCAAACGTATTTTGATTGAAGCCAAGGTGTATGAAGAATTTACCACTTTGCTGAAAGTGCGCCTTGCAAAACTGAAAATGGGTAACCCGCTGGATGCAACAACCGACATTGGACCGATTGCCCGAAAAGACCTGCGCGACAACCTGCACCGGCAAGTTCAGCAAACGATCGGGGAAGGCGCGAAGTGCTTGTTGGGCGGAGAAATGCCCGATGCGCCCGGCTACCACTACCCGCCCACCTTGCTGGCCGGGGTGAAACCGGGCATGTGTGCGTTTGAAGAAGAAACCTTCGGCCCGGTGATGGCAGTAATGGCAGTTGAAAATTTAGACGAAGCCTTGGCGATTGCCAACAACACAAACTATGGTTTGGGATCTAGTATATGGACTGCCAGCACCAGCAAAGCCATGCGCGCAGTCAATGAATTACAGGCCGGGCAAGTTGCAGTGAATGGCATTGTAAAAACCGACCCCCGTTTGCCCAGTGGTGGCATTAAGCAATCGGGCTATGGACGCGAGCTTGGGCCACACGGCATCCGCGAGTTTGTTAACGCCAAGCAGGTCTGGATCAAATAGAGGCAGTCGAGGAGACAAATTAAAATGATTAAAGTCAGTGTGATGTACCCCAATGCGCAAGGCGTCAGCTTTGACCACGAGTATTACAAAACCACACACATGCCCTTGGTAAAAAGCAAAATGGGCAAGGCCCTGCACCACTACACCGTGGACAAAGGGTTGGCAGGCGGCGCGGGCGACGCACCTGCCTTTGTGGCCATGGGCCATTTATTGGTTGATTCGGTGGAAGCATTCCAGGCCGCATTCGGCCCACATTCGAAGGAAATCATGGGCGACATTCCCAACTACACCAATGCAAGCCCGGTGATTATGATCAGTGAAGTGACCGTTGAAAAAGGCTAAATGTTTTTGGGAAACTTCGCGATGATTCGGTCAAACTGACTCGCGAATGTTTTCCGGTCTGCTTGGCTGTAGGCTGGCGGGCCGCCGGTGTCCACCCCGCTTGCGCGCATGGTGTCCATGAAATCGCGCATGGTGTGCAAAGCCTTGATGTTCTCGGCAGTAAACATTTCACCACGCGGGCTTAACACCTGCGCACCTTTGTCCACCAGTTGGGCCGCCAGCGGTATGTCACTGGTGATCACCAAATTGCCAGCCTCTACGCGGCGCACAATCTCGTCATCGGCCTCATCGAACCCTCGTGGCACTTGCAGCATTTTGATGAATTTCGAGGGTGGCGTGCGAATGTACTGATTGGCCACCAAGGTGGTTTCAATCCCAGCTCGATCTGCTGCACGAAAAATAATTTCCTTCACCGCAACAGGGCAAGCATCGGCGTCGACCCAGATTTTCATTGTTTAACCACGCAAAAATGCAATAAGTCCCGATCGTATCAAATCGCAAAACCTAGGGATGATCCGAAGCGCAATACCGGTTCTATTCCGATACAGTTCAATCAAGAATTAAAACTTTTCAGGTGGGTAATATGGGTTTCAAAGTAGCTTTTCTGGGTTTGGGTGTAATGGGATACCCCATGGCAGGTCATTTGGCCAAGGCAGGTCATGAAGTCACTGTGTACAACCGAAGCTCGGCCAAAGCCGAGAAATGGGTGGCACAGCACGGCGGAAAAATGGCGACCACACCCGAAAAAGCCGCAGCCAACCAGGATTTCGTATTCGCCTGCGTGGGCAACGACGATGACTTGCGCCAAATTTGCACCGGCATCAACGGTGCCTTCCACGGCATGAAGCCAGGTTCCGTGTTCATCGACCACACCACCGCCAGCGCTAAAATTGCCCGTGAATTATTCGACCAAGCCAAAGATGCCGGCTTTGGATTTATCGATGCCCCGGTGTCTGGTGGCCAGGCTGGCGCTGAAAATGGTCAACTTACTGTCATGTGTGGCGGAACTCACGGCGACTTCGAACAGTCCAAAGACGTAATTGCTGCATTTGCCAAAGCAGTCACTTTAATGGGCGAATCAGGCAGTGGGCAGCTCACCAAAATGGTGAACCAAGTGTGTATCGCCGGTTTGCTGCAAGGTTTGTCCGAGGCCTTGAAATTCGGCATGAACGCCGGGCTCGATGTAAATAAAGCACTGGAAGTAATCGGAAAAGGCGCAGCACAAAGCTGGCAAATGGACAACCGTGGAAAAACCATGGTGGAGGGCAAATTTGATTTTGGTTTCGCAGTGGACTGGATGCGCAAAGACTTAAGCCTGGTGTTGGAGGAAGCGCGACGCAATGGCTCGCAACTTCCAGTGACAGCCTTGGTGGACCAGTTCTATGCTGAAGTCCAGGGCATGGGCGGTCAGCGTTGGGACACCTCCAGCCTGATTAAACGTTTGTAAACGCACGCGTTAGCTTTGAGCCGAACGCGCGCTTTATTGGAACGATCACCCACGGCTTGGGGCGTGGGTTTGGCGCTTTTGGGCGCCATCTTTTTTTCTGGCAAGGCAATCGTCGTCAAACTGGCTTATGCCTACCCGGTTGACGCATCCACACTGCTGGCCATGCGCATGCTGTTGTCACTACCCCTGTTTTTGGGCGCACTCGTTTTCACGATACTGCGCGAAAAAAACGCAGTGAAAATGACAGGCAAAGACTATGGTTTGATTACCCTTGCAGGCTTGTTGGGATACTACCTGGCCAGCCTGTTCGATTTCATGGGCTTGCAATACATTACCGCCGGGCTCGAGCGGCTTATTTTGTTTACCTACCCATCCATCGTGTTGCTGATCGCCTGCATAGTGAAACAGCAGTGGCCACAGCCCTGGCAACTCATGTGCATGGCGCTCAGCTATGTGGGGTTGGCCGTGGTGTACGGTCACGAAACGGTGCTGGTGGGCGACAACACGGCGCTTGGCGTGGTGCTGGTGTTTGTTTCGGCCATTTGTTACGCCAGTTATTTGATTGTGGGTGAAAGGCTGCTAAAACGCCTGGGCACCATTCGGGTTACAGCCATGGCCACTTTGGTGTCGGCTGCGGCCATACTGATACAAATCAATGTTCAGCAACCGCTGAGCATCATCATTGAACAACCACTGCCAGTGTGGGGTTGGTCGCTGGTCAATGCGGTTTTTTGTACATTTGTACCCGTGTTTGCCGTGATGACCGCCATCAGCTTGATTGGCGCACCACGTGTGTCGCAACTGGGCATGATTGGCCCAATCGCCACGCTTGCACTGGGCACCTGGATATTAAAAGAACCATTTACTGTTTGGCATGCTGTGGGAACCGCACTTGTAATTTTGGGTGTGGCGCTACTGAGCATGAAGAAAGTCGCAAAAAAAGGAGTAACAACATGAGTACAACACCCGCAAAAATTGTCCGTTTTCACAACCCTGGCGCACCCGATGTGCTGAAAATGGAGGACATCGAGGTTGGCCCGCCCAAAGCTGGCGAGGTTCAAATTGAACACAAGGCAATTGGGCTGAATTACATCGAAGTGTATTGGCGTACCGGTGTTTACCCACAACCCCTGCCGTGCTGCCCCGGCACCGAAGGCGCTGGCATTGTGCGCGCGGTTGGCGAAGGCGTGACTGACCTGAAAGTGGGCGACCGCGTGGCCTATGGCTCGGGCCCTGTGGGTTCGTATTGCACCGTGCGCAACATGCCCGCACACCCATTGATGAAAATTCCAGACAGCATTGATTTTGAAACCGCAGCGGCCATGATGCTGAAAGGCTTCACCGCCCAATACCTGCTGCGCCGCGTGTACAAAGTGCAAGCTGACGAAACCATTCTGTTTCATGCCGCCGCAGGTGGCGTGGGTACGATTGCAACACAATGGGCAAAATCACTTGGAGTCCGTGTAATCGGTACCGTGTCCACGCGCGAAAAAGCAGAGTTGGCCAAGGCCAATGGTTGCGCAGAAGTGATTGTTACAAGCGAAGAAAATATTGTTGATCGCGTGAAGGAACTGACCGACGGAAAAGGCGTTCCCGTGGTGTACGACAGCGTGGGCAAAGCCACGTTTATGGATTCCCTGAATTGCCTGAAACCGCGCGGCATGATGATCAGCTTTGGCAATGCCAGCGGCAAGGTTGACCCGGTGCCATTGCAATGGCTGGCCGAGCGTGGTTCATTGGTGCTAACCCGCCCCACGGTTGCCTCTTTCACCGTGGACAAGGCTGAAATGCTGGAAAGTGCGGCTGAAATGTTTGGTGTGGTGGCCAGTGGTGCGGTGAAGATTCAAATCAACCAGCGATTTGCGCTGGCCGATGTAGTGAAGGCGCACACCGAGCTTGAAGGACGACGCACGACAGGTTGCACGGTGCTGATTCCTTGATTGGACTGTTGGCTTGCTGGAATACTGGTTTAGATATCCCGATCGGCTTGGGTTTCAATCTCTCGCCTGAAAACCTGTACTTCCCTTTTTGAAATTCACCCTGACTCACCTCGCTCGGCAAAAAGGCGGGCCGAGTCTCGGTGCCGGCCAATGGCCGACCGTGGCGGGTGAATTCAAACGGGCAGGTTTTCTTGAAGGCGAGGCGATCGAAACACCGCCGCCGATTGGGCTTTTGAGCCAGCGGTGACTCGGAGCTGAACTTGCAAGTGGTCGCACGATGACCAGTCAGAAAACTTGCCGGCTTGGCGCGCCGAGATAAACGATCGCGCCCTGGCGCGAAAGCCAAGACCCGACCGTTACTTTTGGAGGGCTTGGCTTAGTGCAGGCTCAAGCTGACAAGCCGATATGCCAAGTTTTCGGGCAGCGGTGACCCTTCAAGTTCAGATCAAAAGTCACCAATGACATGTGGCTCAGATAACTCATGCCGAGTGGGCTAAACACAACAGCGGTGACCCTTCGAGTTCAGCGAAAAAGTCAACTACAGCGCCACATGCCCTGTCTGCTGCGCAGGCTGCAGTGGCGCGTCTTTACTGGAAGGCGCATTGCGGGCACCCGCAGTTTTCACCGTGTAGATTTTCAGTTCCACACCATGCTGATGTTCCGCCTCCCGAACCCGTCCAATGAAATGGCGGGACACCACCTGCCCTTTGGACAGCCACATAAACCCGTCTGGCCCCTCAAAATCACGCGCCAACACCAAGCCTTCGTAAAGGTCTTCGCCATGCAAAATTTTCTCGTTGGCTTTCTCCGCAGCCTTCAATTTCACCAAGGCGATGGGCAGCACCTCGATCACCTTGGGGTCGTAGCGCTTGCCAGCAGCGCCCACCAAAAACGTTTGGGCCTGTAATTCATCAAACGCCTTGGAAGCAAGCCACCCTTGCTGCAACTCATCGTAATCCTCAGCCACCGCCAAAATGCGCGCTCCCAGTGGAATGCCGTCTGCCGCCAAACCATCTGGAAAACCCTGACCATCGTAGCGCTCATGGTGGTGTCGGATGATCTCGGACACATGCACCATTTCTGACAAACCATGAAATGCTGCCTGGGCCTTCATTGGGTGTTTCATCAAAGCCACACGCGCATCGCCTTTCAGCTCTACCACCGGTTTGAACAAGGTTTCATCACTCAAGCCCAATTTACCAATGTCATGCAGCAGCGCTGCCACGTAAATATCTTGTAATGCCGACTCACTGGCGTGAAGTTCTTTGGCAATCAATCGGGCCAGTTCAGCCACACGCAAACCATGCGCTGCAAGTTGGGGGGACCGCAATTCCATCAGATTGGAAAAAGAC
Source organism: Limnobacter sp. G6BE5S (assembly GCF_058448965.1). Classification (NCBI taxonomy): domain Bacteria; kingdom Pseudomonadati; phylum Pseudomonadota; class Betaproteobacteria; order Burkholderiales; family Burkholderiaceae; genus Limnobacter; species Limnobacter sp. G6BE5S. The sequence goes on along the minus strand of NZ_JBZFLM010000005.1, from coordinate 155,649 downwards.
TTCACAGCGGCCAGGTACTGCATGCGCATCTCGCGCTGAATCTGCTCCAGCATCAACTGCATTTGATGGGTTTCAGCACGCTGCGATTCCAGTTGTTGATTCAGGGTTGAATTCGCCCCCGTCAAGCTTTCGACCTCTTTGCTCAAGGAATTGGCATTGCTCTGAACCTCCGCCAGCTGGCGCTCTAGTTCCTTGATCAACTGCTGGTTATCGGTGGCTTGTTCAACTGACATGATTCTGTTTCCCCTGCGAATGCGGCGCATTCTCCTTGAATGGAATAACGGCAAGCTTTGAAGAAATCTGAAACCCTTTTCCCCTCTAAATGGGGGGTGCCATTTGCTGAATCTGAAATGACAAATTGTCAGTATCAATTTGTATAAACAATCGAGTCACAAAGACCCCGGGAAGACGAGACATGAGACACGCCCTATTTGGCATATTGGCGCTGTGCGCGGCTTTGGCTGCCTGCAGTTCCGAGTCAGACACCGCTGCGACCACCACCGACAGCCGCACCACCCCCACAGAAGTTGAAGTAACGCCCACTGCATTCAATATTGCAAACCAGTGTGTCGCAATCCAATCGCTGGCCAACAACAAGTTTGTGGCCCTGAGCAGCGACGGCAGCTATGGCGTCACGGAATCTACGGCGGTGAACGCAGCCCCCTTCTTCCTCAAGCCCACGGCCTTGGGCAAGTACATGATTTACAACCGCAACGACGCCATGATGCAGGCTGTCGGCAACTCCGCAGGTACTCCGGTGGGCAGCAGCACTGCGTTCTCGGATTCAATCGAATGGGCTGTTCAGGAAGATGAAAAGGGTCGCGGCGGTTTCTCGCTGACCAACTCGGGAAACACCATGAAACTGGCCCTGCTCGGATTCAGCAACGGCTTAGGCACTGTAGAAAGTGCCGGCAACAGTGAAGAAACGCTGTTTCAGTTTATAAAAGCCACCGGGTGTGCCGAGTTTCCTGAAATTGCAACCAATACCGAAGGCCGTACCTTTGCCGGTGCGGGTCTGAACCGCGCAGTCAAGGGTTTTGCCGACGTTCACAACCACATCACTGCCACCACCTTTCTGGGCGGCGCACACCACGGAACGCCGCATCACCGGTTTGGCGTCACCCAGGCTTTGGGCAGTTGCGAGGCAAACCATGGCCCCATGGGCAGGCTTGACCTGGTCGACAACCTGTTCAAGTTTTCACCCCAAGCAAGCCACGACACGCAGGGTTGGCCTACTTTCCGCAGCTGGCCTGCAGCCGATGCGCTTACGCACGAAGGCTTGTATTACAAGTGGCTGGAACGCGCATGGAAAGCCGGCTTGCGTATTTTTGTTACCAACCTGGTTGAAAACGAAACGCTTTGCAACCTGGTTCGCAACACAAAAGGCAAACCATTGGCCAACTGCAATGAAATGGAAAGTGCTGTGACCCAAATTGAATACGCCAAACAGCTTGAAAGCTACATTGACGCGCAGGAAGGCGGCCCCGGCAAAGGGTGGTTCCGCATTGTGACCAGCCCGGCAGAGGCGCGACGAGTCATCAACGACGGCAAGCTGGCCGTGGTTCTGGGCATTGAAATTTCGCACCTGTTCAACTGTGGAATCAAGTTTGGCCAAAACCTGTGTGATGAAGCCGAGATCGACAAACAACTCGACCGCCTGCATGCGCTCGGCGTGCGCCAAATGTTCCCCATTCATGAATTTGACAACGCATTTGGCGGCAACGGCATTTTTGATGGTGCCGTGCTGAACGTGGGTAATTTTGTTGACACTGGCGCCTTCTGGCAAACCTACGATTGCCCCGGCGGTGAAAACAACTACGCCGACTACATTTTGCGTCAGCCCGGCGCAGTCATGACATCACTCCCGGGCTTGGGCAACGATCCTGTAACCCAGGCATTGATCGCCAACAACCCAGGTGTGGCCCCCATTTACCCCACGGGTGAGGACCAGCGCCAGTGTAATCGCCGCGGACTCACCGAGCTTGGCAAGTACGCCTTCAAGCGATTGATGGAAAAAGGCATCATCATTGAAGTGGATCACATGGAACTGAGCATCAAGGGTGACTTGATCGAGATGGCAGACCGCCAGCAGCCCAAGTACCCACTGGTGTCCACGCACGGCGCGCATGGTGGCATTACCCGCGAACAGGGCCGAAAAATTCTGGCTGCGGGCGGCATTATTTATCCCTATCAAGGCAACGCACAAAGCTGGGCCGAAGACCTGAAAGTGATTGCCCCGCTAAAAAGCCAGCAACATGATTTCGCCATGGGTTTTGGTGCCGACACCAATGGTCTGGGTGCCCAAGCGGGCCCACGGGCTGCAGATCGACCACAAATCACCTACCCCTTCACCCTGTTCCAGGGGCCCGACTGGGCAGGCGTATTCAACACCAACGTGAGCCCGGTGAAGTTTGAGAAACAAACCAGTGGCGAGCGCGCATTCGATGCCAACACCGAAGGGCAGGCGCACTATGGCCTGAAGGCCGACTGGGTTGAAGAATTGAGACTTGAGGGTGGCAACGAGGCCTTGAAGGCACTCTACAATTCTGCCGAGGTGTATATTCAAATGTGGGAACGAACAACGGCAAAGCGAACTCGAATCAATCCATGAACAAACGAGCACTTGTGTATCTTGGCCTGGCCAGCGCCACGCTGGCTGGGGCATACCTCTACGTACAATCATTGCCCCCCGACGCCCCCACTGGCAACCCGACTCAGACTCAAGGTGGTGCCGCGCAGGCACTTGAGTCACTCTCGATTGTGAATGGAAGCCTGACCACCGGCACATTCAACACCACGGTTCGCAAGGGGCAGCCCATCCAGTTTTTGGTGCACAGCAACCAAACTGACTCACTGATTGTTGAGGGGCTTGATGCTCGGGTCGCGCTGCCCGGCAATCAAACCACGCTGGTCAGCATTGCAGCCAATACGTTGGGCACCCACGCCATCGAGCTTGATCTTTCCGGCACCACAATCGGCAGCATCGAAGTCACACCATGACCCTGGCCCTGGTGGTGCTGATTAGCCTTGCCGCATTCATCACCTCCAGCATCACAGCCGCCATGGGCATTGGTGGCGGGGTGGTTTTGTTGGCGCTTATGGCACAGCTGGTGCCCCCCGCCCTGCTCATACCCTTGCACGGCGCGGCTCAACTCATGTCCAATACCAACCGAGTGTTGGTACAACGCAAATTCATCAACTGGGCTTATATCAAACCATTCTTGCTGGGCTCAATCGTTGGCGGCGCATTGATCACTCCGCTTGCACTGTACATGCCTGTTGCGCTGGGCCAGGTAATACTGGGTGCGTTCATTGTGCTGGCCACCTGGAAAAGCGCATGGTTGCGGCTGGCAAACTGGCCTGCCGCTGTATCTGGAGGCATTACCACGGGCCTTAGTTTGGTGTTGGGTGCCACAGGGCCCCTGGTGATGTCGGTACTTCCGAAGTCTGCCTGGGAACGGCAAGTCATTGTGGGCACGCACGGCATGGCCATGGTCATTCAACATGGCATCAAGGTCATTGCGTTTTCCAGCCTGAATATAAGTTTGGTGCAGTACTGGCCATTGTTACTGGGCATTGGCATGGCAACGCTGGCAGGCAACCTGGTGGGGGCCAGGTTACTGGCCCGCGTACCGGAAGAAAAATTCACCGTTATGCTGAACTGGCTGCTCACCGCATTGGCAATTCGTTTGATGTGGCAAGGCATCAGCACCCTTCTGGCAAGCGGCACCTAACCATTTCGGGTTCCCATTCAACAGGGATATCAAGCGGCTCGTTGTGTTTCACACTAAAGGCTGAACACGATTCACCGCCCCTGAAGGTTGCCCCATGGTATTCAAAACTATTCTTGACTCGCTGACCCTGCCCAAAAAATGCGCCATCATCGCGCTGCCACTGTTGCTGGCATTCGGCTTTTTGTTTCAGCAAATGTACGCCCAAATCAACACACTGATCAGTTCTTCCGAGAACGAGCTACGGGGCACGGTTTTTCTGGAAAAGATGAATCCCCTGATGCAAAAAATTCTGCTGGATCGTGCGCAAAGCCAATCCGGGGCAGCGGGCGAACTAAGCGCATCGATCAAAGCTGCAAAAGCAGAATTGCCCGGCAACTGGCCAATCACAGCCAGCAACCTGGATCAGGTTGCAACTCTGTTGCCACAGGCCTTGAACCAGAACGCCAGCGAGGCCCAATCGGAAGAACTGGGCAATCAAATGGTCACCCTGGTGCGTCAACTGGCCGATGAAAGCGAACTGACGCTAGACCCTTTCCTGCCAAGCTACTACATGATGAGCCCCATGGCATTCCAACTGCCACGTGTCATCGAGTACCTGTCCGAGTTGCAGGGCCGCTTGCGCAACCCCGGCACCGACCCGGCAGCCAGCTTGAGCTTTGTTCAATCCCGGCTTGGCACCTTGGGCCGGGCCATGGATGAAATTCGCGAAGCCACCGAAAAATCAGCTGCTGCAGGTGGCGCAATCACCAGCGAGACACGCGCACAGATCGACACCATTGATCAGCGCATCGACACCATCTCGGGCTGGGCCAAAGAGCAATCTGCCAAAGACCTGAACTACGACAGCATAACTGGCCAGGCCGACACGGTTCGCTTGCTTGGCGAAGCGGTCAACACTGGCTTTCAGCTCAGCCAAAGCCTGAACAAAACCTTGCAGGCCGATTTGACTGACCGGATCTCAGGCATGCAAGGCGCCTTGATTAACGCGGGTGCGGGTTCACTGGCTGTGCTGTTGTTGGCATTCGCGCTGGGGTATGTGGTGTTCAAAGACACCAACACCGAAATTGCCCAAATTCTTGCGCATGCAAAAATCATCGGCATGGGCGATCTGTCCAAATCCATTGAAAGCCATGGCAGCAATGAAATCAGCAAAATTCGCACTGCACTCGAGAACATTCGTCAAAAACAAACGAGTCTTGTGGGCGAGGTGAAAGACGCCTCAACCCGGATGGCCGACACCATCAATACCTTGGTGACCGCTGCGTCGCAAGTCAAAATCAGTGTGCAGGAACAAACCGATTCCGCCTCGGCTGTTGCCGCCTCGGTGGAGGAACTCACGGTTTCAATTGGTCAGGTACATACCCACGCCAGTCAGGCGCTTGGCCTGTCCAATCAGGCAGGTCAATCGTCAATCAGTGGTCGGGAAAGTGTTAAACAAGCCCGCGAGGCCATGGAAAAAATTGGCACCGCCTCGGGCACCCTGGCACAAAGCATCAACAACCTGGGCAATCAGTCTGACAACATCTCCAGCATTATTCAGGTGATTCATGCAATTGCCGATCAAACCAATTTACTTGCACTGAATGCGGCCATTGAAGCGGCACGTGCTGGCGAACAAGGGCGTGGCTTTGCGGTAGTGGCCGATGAAGTACGCAAGCTGGCTGAGAAAACAGCCGCGTCGACAAAAAGCATTTCGTCTTTGATCTCGGACATTCAAAATGAAACGCGCTCAGCGGTTGACCAGGTCACAGGGTGGGCCGAGATGATCAGTTCAGGCCAACAGTCTTCGATGGGGGCAGATCAGCAAATGGAGTCCATCAACCACCACACCTGCGATGCAGAACGTGCGGTTACCGAAATTACTGAGGCGTTGAAAGAGCAAAGCGCCGCCTCCACGCTGATCGCTCAGCAAGTGGAGCGCATTGCCCGCATGACGGAGGAAAGCCAAGGGGTAGCCCATGAGGTGAACCTGGTGATCACAGAGCTGCAAAGCCTGTCGAATCAAATGGACACCGTCATGGGCAAATTCAAACTGGCCCAACAGGCCTGATTCTTAAATGCGCTCGATTCTGACTTTTTCCTGAAACAGGATCGAGCTTAAAAACGTTGCAAAAAGCGAGTACAACAGTGCTGCAAGCACCGCCCACCAGAAACCGTTTACCTGGAAACCTTCAAGAATGGAGCCGACCCAGTAAAACATCAATCCATTCAAAATGAAGTAAAACAACCCCAGTGTCAGCACAGTCAAAGGCAAGGTCAAAATTAACAACACCGGTTTCACAATGGTGTTGACCAAACCAAGAATCAGTGCGGCCCACAATGCAGCCCAAACCCCCTCAACAACCACACCAGGCAACAGGTAAGCCACACCCATCAGTGCCACCGCGTGCAAAACCCAGCTCAGCAAGAGTTTCAAATCCATTCCTCCAAGTTCAGAAAACAAGTGATGTACAATCAATTTGCTTGGCTGCCAAGCTAACACATTTCAAGAAACCGGATTCAACAACAACTTTAAGCAACAACGAGAATTTCAGAATGGATGTCAGTCAACGCCTAGTTTCACGCAGCTGCCCCTTTTGCCAGAACAGCGCAGAAGACTCAACAACCCTGAGTTACGGCAACAGCGAATGGCCCATGATTGAGTGCAACAAATGCCATTTTGTGTATCTGAAACGCGCGCCGGTCTACGAGCGGCTCAGCGAAGAGTTTGCCTGGGAAAAAACATCGGAAACAGAGCGGCAGGTTCGCGAAGAACGCGAACCGGTCAAGCAAGGCTTGAGCCGCGCTTTCAAACACTTTCGTCAAAAAGTACTCAAACGCAACAAATTGCCTGAATTGATCGAGAAGTACATTCCCGGCGGGCGTGTGCTGGACATAGGCTGCGCCGCTGGCGGGTTACTCGCCACCTTGCCGGCCAAGTACCAGCCGCACGGCATCGAAGTGTCTAAAGCTTTGGCACAAGCTGCCAGCGAGGTAGTGGAGCCCCGAGGCGGTAGCATCATGCATGACAACGCGCTCAATGGCATCCAAAAACTACCCGAGAATCACTTTGCTGGCGTGCTGATGAGTGCGTTTCTCGAGCATGAAGTTGAACCCAATGGCCTGTTGCAAGGCGTGGCCAAAGTGCTTCAACCCGGCGGGGTGGTCATTATTAAAGTACCCAACTACGGCTCATGGAACCGCAAAATCCGGGCTGAAAAGTGGTGTGGTTTTCGCCTGCCCGATCATGTGAATTACTTTACCCCTGACAACTTGGAGGCGCTGATCGTGCGGCAAGGCATGAAAGTGGTTCAGTTTGGTTTGGCCGACCGGCAACCCACCAGCGACAATATGTGGATTGTTGCTGCGAAATAAGGTGGCTTGTCAGCTTGTAGCCAACTTTACCAGTTTGTTGAGTACATATATCAGGTCTTCGGGCTGAAGCGGTTTGTGCAGCACTGCGTTCATGCCTGCTGCCAATGCGCGCTTTTCATCTTCCGGGCCCACCTCACCGGTTAGTCCAATCACGGGCAAGTCAGCATTAAACGGTTGCTTTCGCAATTCACGGGTGGCCTCAAGGCCATCCATCAACGGCATTTGCACATCCATCACCACCGCATCAAAACCATGGCCGTATTGCAATAAATAGGACAATGCCTCCAGCCCGTTGTTGGCTTTGGTAATGTTCGCCTGCCTGCGCACCAAAATACCTTCCAGCACTTTCAAATTCAAATCGCTGTCATCGACGATCAACAAATTCATCTTGGTGCGAATCGTGGCCACCGAATTCGTTTGAGCAGTCAAACCGGAGGGGGTGTTTTTAAATGCATTTTGAAGTTGCAGTGGTGTCAGCGGCTTCACATAAATGGCACTGAATGCTTCACTAATCCCGTTGTCCAGCAAACGCCGCGTGTCGTCACTGCCCAGCAGCACTGCACACGGAACACCCATCAAGCCCATCGTCTTCACAAACTCAAGCCAGGCCAAACGATCAATTTGCCGCTTTGGGAAATCCATCACAATCCCGGCAACCCCTGCCGCAGCGTGCATAAAATGGCGCGCCTCTTCAAGGCTACCCACAGTAATCAGTTTGCGCCCAATCAATTCACAAGAATGCAGCAAAGCCTGGGTTTGAAACTCACTCTCTGACACCAACAACAATGTATCGTCTGCATGGATCAACTCGCTTGCAGGCTCCTGAGGCAGCGCAAACTCAAGCTCTGCCCAGAAGGTGCTTCCGTGCCCCAGCTCGCTGGTGAAACCCAGGCTGCCATTCATCAATTCCACCAACTTTTTAACCAGACTCAGACCAAGCCCCGAGCCACCGAACTCCCGTGCAACAGAAGTATTTGCTTGGTGAAATTGCCTGAACAAATTGGCTTGACCTTGCGGAGAAATACCCACCCCGGTGTCGCGCACCTCTAAGCGCAGGCGGCAAACACTGCCTTGATTGGAGAGCACCTGCAGCGACAAATGCACATGCCCCACCTGCGTAAACTTGATCGCATTGCCAACCAGGTTCACCGCAATTTGACGCAAGCGCAACTCATCGCCCATCAATTCTCGCGGCAAATCTTTTGAAGGATCAATGATCAACTCAATGGGCTTGTTGGCCGCAGCACCTGTCATGATGCCCGACACCTTGTCGATAAAATCAAGCGTAGAAAACTGTTTGGACTCCAGCTCCATGCTGCCCGCTTCAATTTTCGAAATATCCAGAACGTCGCTCACCAAATCAATGAGATTGCGCGATGTTTTCTCCAGACTCTCCAAAAGCAGCTTTTGATTGCTCGAGGCCGAAGTGTCCTTCAACAAATAAGTCAGCCCCACAATACCGTTCAGTGGCGTTCGAATCTCGTGACTCATGTTCGACAAAAACTCTGTCTTCGCCTGACTGGCCATTTCCACCCGGGCGTTGGCTTCGCGCAAACGCCTGTTTTTGTGGGCCAGATTGTGGGCCATCTGGTTCACTGCCTTGGACACGTCGCCCAACTCATCGTTGGTATTAACCGCGCACACCGCATCTTCATCGCCATTGCGAATGTCATCGGCTGTGCGTTTCAGCTTGGCCAATGGGTTCAATACGCCTGTGCGCATTAACACCACCAGCAAGGCAATAACCACCACAAAACTGCCCAGCCCGACCGATTCCAGCAGGGTAAGGCCCTTCAGGTTTCTGGCTTGTGCGTCATTGACCTGTGTAGACCATTGGTAACCCAGCTCTGAAATGACCTGGGTTTCGGCAATCAGGCGCTCAACAATCAAACTTTCACGACGTTCCAGAAATGCTGCATTGTTGTTACCGGGCACCGATCCTTTGGTGAGTTCGTAGAAGATGGGTTTAAGCTCAGCAAGACTTACCTGAATATCCGAAAGCTCTTGTGGGGCCACCGACGAACTCACGGTTGTCGTGATTAAGCGCTCCAGTTCTTCCTGAGTGCGCAACCAGGCGTCGGCCACAGAGGGCGATTTGAACAGCACATACTCTTGCGTCAACACCAGCAAACTAGACGACAGGCGCGTAAGATTTTGTGCCTTTTGGGATTGCTCCAAACCTTTGAAATGCTCACTCAGAATGAACAGATTGCCCAACACCAACAGCACCGCGCAAACAATGGTGCTGAGAATAGCAAGGTTAATTTTGGTGGCAACGCGCACTAAGACTTCCCTTTACTGAAGCGACACTGCGCCAGGGTCTACAGTTTTCAAAAAAGCGGGGTAGAAAAACCCGGTGAAGTTCGGCTGATGAGAGTTACCAGGCACATGCCCTTCACGAATTGCCCACCTCGCCTGCCCTTCCATTGTGCGCGGTAACGAGCGATTCAAACTCAAACGGAAACGATAGTTGTCAAAAATTCGATCGACTAGCACCACAGGAATTTTCAAACGCTTCGCAGCGAGCGCCTTGGCTTTGTCGGGATGCATTTGTATGAACTGGGTGCTGTCCTTTAAGGCCCGAACAATGCGCTCGATTTCCTTGGGTTTGCTTTTGATCACATCTTGCATGGCAATCAGGTTGAATGTTGCGGTGTACAACTTGGGAATGGGTACCAACATCACCTCGGCGCCCAGCTCCAGTTCAATGCGCGAAGCGAAAGGCTCCCAGATGCACAGCGCATCGACCTCTTTGTTGGCCAGTGCCATTAGTGCAGTTTCCGGAGTAATTGCTTTTAACTTCACCGTGTCGGGATCGATACCGTTGTACACCAGCACAGAGTCCAACACATACTGGCTTGCACTGCCCTTTACATACCCCAGTGTTTTGTTTCGAAGTTGGCCAGGCTGATTAATTTTCGCCTCTGTGCGCGCCACCACTTTCAAGTCGTTCGAACCGCTGACAAAGCTGGTCAAGATCGCAAAATCGTTGCGAGTAAAACTACTGAACACCACTGGCAACTCAGTGGCTGTAGAAAGGTCGGTTTGGCCATTCAGCATGTTTTTTATACAGCGATTGCCGCCCACGCAATTCATGAACTCGACGCTGACACCATGCTTTTGGAAAAACCCCTCTTCCTCGGCCACATACAAAGGCAAGGAGAGCACAGTTTCTGACACACCGATACGCAACGGTTCAGCCTGCGCACCAAGCGTTGACAAAAGAAAGCAGAAAAAAAGTACGGCACGGATCATTCAAACTCTCTGATGACAGTGGACCCCTAAAAAGTGTAGGGGCATTGTTACATCAGAAAACTACCAAGAAGAAACACAAAAAGCCCTCTCTTCCGGACATTGAATGATCAAACACTCAAGGAGTGTCGCGGGGGATAAACAAAGGGTTACGCCTTTTACTGCGTAACCCTGATTGACTTGAATTTAGAATGCAAAAGTGGCAGTCAGGTTCAAGCCATCCGCCTCAATGTTGTCTTTGTCGTACAGCATTTCGTAGCCTGCGCGAATGTTCACATTGCCTGCGGTGTACATCACACCGCCGCCGTAGTTCAGACCACCGTCGTCATCGCTGGTGTTAAAGCCCGGGCCGCTGATATTGGCGTCCAGAAAACCATAACCCAATGTGCCATACAGTGAGAACTGGTTGTTCAAAGGCAATTTACCCAGCAAGTTGGCACCAATGTAAGAGTCTACTTTGGCGCGGAACGCACCAGAATTTTCCTCGTCTACCCCAGTGAGCAAACGACCCTCAACAGCCAGGTTGGGGCTTAGTTCATAGCCACCCACCACGCCAAGTGTGTCCACATCGAGTTCCACACCACCCATTCGGCTGTCGGTAATACCCAAGCTGTTGTAAGTGGCACCCAAGTAAGGGCCTTCAGCAAAGGCTGGGCTGGCTGCAGCGGCAGACAATACGGCAACAGAAATTAATTTTTTCATGGCTGACTTCCTATGGTTGTTTTAGATACTGCGCCCCCCTTGGGAGGGGGCACGATGTCTAACGCAGGAAATTCGCCTTCGGGTTACAAAAACCCGTGATACGCAGTAATCAGGCCGCCAAAGGTGCCTGGCCCTTGCGCTTCAAGCTTGGCAAGCTGTACTTGAATGCGCGGCCCACCACAGTGGAGAACTGCTTGAACAAGGAGGCCTTGTTGTAATGCTGGCCATAGCGTTTGCAAATTTCCTGCACTTCAACCGACATTTCCGCGTAGCGGTGCGCAGGCACCTCCGGGAACAGGTGGTGCTCGATCTGGTGGCTCAGGTTGCCCGACATGATGTGGAACAACTTGCCGCCTGTCAGGTTTGAAGATCCCTTCAACTGACGCAGATACCAGTGCGCCTGCGACTCGCCTTCAATAATCGACTTGTCGAACACTTCGGAATCGGCTGTAAAGTGACCACAGAAAATAATCACAAAGGTCCAGTAATTGCGAATGATGTTGGCAATGAAGTTACCTGCCAACACGGGCAAGAAAAACGGACCGGCCAAGAGCGGGAAAAACACATAGTCTTTCGCAATCTGGCGACCTGCCTTTTTGAAGGTGGGAATGGCGCGGTCTTTGGTTTCCTTCAGGGTTTTCTCGCCGTTGATTACTTTTTCAAGCTCAAGGGTTTGCAAAGCCAGCAGGTTTTCAAAGAAGGTGGCCAAAATCACCATCAAAGGCACGTTCGCCAAGAAACGTGGTTCCCACTTTTGTTCAGGGAACAGGCGCAGTACACCGTAACCGATGTCGTGGTCCTCGCCCAGCACGTTGGTGTAGGTGTGGTGGCGGTAGTTGTGGCTGTAGCGCCAGTTGTCGGCGGTACACCAGGTGTCCCACTCGTAGGTTTGACCCATCAGGCGCTTGTTCTGCATAAAGTCGTACTGGCCGTGCATCACATTGTGGCCCAACTCCATGTTTTCCAGAATTTTCGACACACCCAAAGTTAACGTACCCAGAATGAATGCTGGCGGAAAAATGCCAGCCATCAACATGCCTCGGCCCGCAATTTCAGTGTAGCGAACAGCTTTTTCAATCTTGGTGATGTACTTGGCATCGCGTTCGCCTACATCCGCCAAATGCTTTTGGCGAATCGCTTCAATTTCAGCACCGAACTGTTCCAGTTCAGCGGGGCTCAATTTGCGGTCAACTTTTCTCATGATTTGCTCCAGTATTTTTAAGTTTTGCTTTTACAGGTCCAGTGAAACCGGGCCTTGGGCGGCGTTAATACACAAACGCAGCGCCGTGTTGTTGGTGCCGCACACCGATTTGTTTTGCATGTTTTGCGTAGTGCCTGTCAGCTTTTCGCATGAACAGGTGTTGCAAATGCCCATGCCACAACCGTGCGGTGGGTTAATGCCCTGCTCTTGCAGCGCTTTCAACAGTGGCTTGTTGTTGCTCACTTCAAGAATGCGATTGCTTTTGGTCAGGGTCACAGTGAATGTTTTCACCTCGGCGTTTTCATCCACGCCGAGCGCCATGGGCGTGAACGACTCGGCATGGAAACTCTTGGGCGTATCGCCCAGAATGCCGCGCAGTGCGCTCATAAAACCATCGGGGCCGCAGGCATACACATCGGTGTTGTCCAAAGTGCACGCCACAGCAGCAAACTGCTCTGCGCTTGGGCGACCGGCCAAATCACCTTCGGCCAAGTTGGCGCCGCTTTCCAGCAAACGCACATATTTGAAGTGTTCGTTGGATTTTGCTTTCAGTGTGGCGTCAAACAACACGTCTTCGGGGTTGCGGGCCCAGCTCATCAGCGTTACATCGGCTGGCCAGCCTTGGGCTTCCAGTGTTTCAATCAGGCTGATCATGGGTGTAATGCCGCTACCGGCTGCAAGCAACAGCATGGTGGGGCGCTCGGTGTCCAGATTCGGCTGCGTATGTGAAAGAGTCATGTCACCGAACACATCGCCAAGTTCAACAACCGCACCCACTTCCATTTGGTTCACCGCGAAGCGCGACACCAAACCGGTTGGGGTTTGCTTAATTGTTAAGCGCACCAGGCCGCTTTCAGTGGGGGCATTGCTGAAGCTGTATGAGCGGGTGTGCACCACACCATCAATCGTGACGCTCAGGTTCACGTGCTGGCCGGCTTCAAAACCCTTGAACAAGGCATTGGGGCGCAACCACAGGCTGACTGCATCGGCTGTTTCACGGTCAATGCGCACCACCTCGGCCAGGCAACGGTCAGCAGAATGGGTGCTGCCAGCTTGCTCAAGCCAGAAAGTCACGAATTCCTGACCCAGAATTTTGGAGAGTCCGCGGACTACTTTGTTGGACAGTTGGCTGTTGGTTCTCATTGCGTTTTCCACGTTAGTGAACAGATGTGCACTAATGTACATAAAAACGCCTGTTTTTCGCAAGAAATTTTGATGAAAAAACTAGAACAAAGTGTCAGAAGAGTACAACTGTACACCCAATTATTTTTATATGCTATTGATTTTATGCATTTTTTTAAAAAAAGGGAAGAAATTAATATTCAGTGAACATTTTTTAGTTTTCTTCAATTTTTGCTGTCTTTTTGACTTGAAAATAGAAAACCCAAGCGCATTTGTATATCATTTTCTTATAAAAATGATAGACAACGTGATTTGATGGAACTAAATTAACGTCTAACCATTTTGAGTATCATTTCTTTGAAAATTTGACACTCAAACTAATTTACCTATCCTTGCAATTCAGTATCAACCCACAAATTAACCATGAATCTGAATTTAAGTAACGCAGTGCACTATCACTACGATCAATTCCCACCGGGCCCGCTGAACTACGGGAACATGATCGATGCGCTGCTTAGGGCCACCAGTGCATTGGCTCGATACGATCAAATGCTTAAAAACATGCACAACAGCGAAATACTGTTGGCCCCCCTGAGGAATCAGGAAGCTGTGATTTCATCACGCATGGAAGGTACCGTCAGCACCATGGATGAAATTTTACGCTACGAGGCGGACCACGCCGGCGACAGCGAAAATGCAAGCAATGTGCGGTCTGAAGTGATAGAAACCATCCTTTACCAAAGGGCGCTTAAAGCGGCGCAATCTGCACTGAACGACGGCTATCCGATTTCGCAATCCTTGATCAAGGGAATTCACCAGCGTTTGCTTTCGTTTGGGCGGGGTGCCACCAAATCACCTGGCGAATTCAAAACAGAGCAAAATTACCTCGCCGACAAAAGTCAGCGAAAAATTCTTTTCGTACCCGTAAGCCCTGAAAGGCTTCACGAGGGGCTCGACACACTGTTCGACTACATCAACAACAACCAAGATCCGGTTTTAATCAAAACCGCACTGACTCATGTCGAGTTCGAATCACTGCACCCATTCAAAGACGGAAACGGAAGAATCGGGCGCATGCTCATTACCCTCATGCTGTGGAAATCGGGAATTATTTCAGCACCCCATTTCTACATCAGCGGCTATTTTGAAGACCACAAAGACGAGTACATCGACACCATGCGCCAGGTGTCAGCGAAAGGTGAATGGACCCAATGGTGTGTGTTTTTCCTCTCGGCTGTGGAGTCTCAAGCAATACGTAACCTAACCATTGCAGAAAACATCAGAACACTTTACGAAGAAATGAAACAGGTTTTTGCCGACACCCTGTCTTTAAAGTGGAGCATGAATGCACTGGACTTTGTTTTCTCCAATCCAATCTTCAGAAACAACAGGTTCACAAGCAATGCCGGCATTCCGGTTCCCACCGCTGCACGCTTTACCAGGGCCCTGCTAGACAACAAAATCATTCATACACTTGAGGAAGCATCGGGCCGCAGACCTGCTCTTTACTCATTCGAACCACTCATGAATTTGCTGCGCGTTTAAAGGCTCGAACTTGTCAGCTTCAACCCAGCAACGCTTTTTGATCATTGATCATGCGGTCGGCCACAATGTTGGCATCTATTTTTAACCCACCCTCGCTGAGCTGGCGGCGAATCATTTCCACCTTGTCTGCATCAAACGGGGTGGTGCTGTCCAACAACATGGTGCCCCTGGGCCGTGAAACAGACACCACCACACTGGCACCGTCTCGATCCGCTGCTATCTTCACCTCGGGCGGACGAGATGCCGCCAAAGCATCGGCCTTTTTGGGATCGGGCATAGTAAAGGCTATTGGGGGTTTGTCGCTGGAAATCATACTGTTGACCATGGTTGAGTTATTGACACAAACAAGCGGAACAATACTTAAAGCAGCTACAAAGATAAAGTGAACATTGCAGAACGAAGCAGCAAGAAATAATCCGACCCCTTGTCAGACAATTAGACGACCTCAATCCGACCATATCCGAACAAGAAAAAACCTTCGTAGATCAACTACCATTCCATACACCCCACCAACACGTTTACCCACTATCATGGTTGCATCAAGCCAATAAACACCTCGCCAACCTGGACCGCAGATCATGATCCGTCTTCTTTATTGCAGCCAAGCCAAACCAGATTTCACCAAAGAAACCTTGGATGAAATCCTGTTAATTTCCAGAAAAAATAACAGCACAGCAGGAATTACCGGAGTGCTTGTTCACGGAGGCGGTATGTTCATGCAGGTTCTGGAAGGGCCAGAACAGCAGGTACTTCGAACCTACATGAAAATTCTGGATGACAAGCGGCACACCGACAGTCGAATCATTCATATCTCGCCAGTGAAAGAGCGCTTGTTTGACAATTGGACAATGGGTGTCATCGAGGCTGAACCGCTTACCTTCGAGCACGTGGCCAAATTACGGGCACGCCGCTTGGAGTCAGTTACTGCAGACGCCTTTTACCAAGTCATGCGCGAATTCAACGCAATGTTGGTGAAAACCTAAAGTATCACCCCAAGTGTTCGAACCCAGAGGTCGGGCAATATTAAAAACACCTGAAACAAAACCTCTAATGGACGCCTAATATGCTGCATATTTTTTCGACTCAAAAAGGACGCTTGATCAAGCAAACCTCTTTGCGAGACCTCGCCTTGGGCAATGGCTTGATCTGGATTGATGCGGTCAGCCCGACCGATGAGGAACGCGAGGCGATTGCTGCGCTGTTCAAGATTGGGCTTGAACTGGCCGAAGACGACGCTGACATTGAAACCAGTGCCCGCATTTTTCTTGACCGCTCTGATTACCTGAATGTTCGTGCCGACTTTCTGGTGGAAATTGCCGGTCGCATTACCACTGAGCCTGTTCGCTTTGTGATCGCAGAGCAGTTTCTCTTCAGCATTCATGAAGAAGATCTACCAATTATTCGTTTGATGCGAATGAGATCCAAGGCAGACCGCCGGTCGTGGACTTCCGCGTTGCAAATCGTGACTGAACTCTTCGCGCTCGACGTTGAACAGTCTGCAGACGTGCTGGAGGACGTGTATCAATCACTCAAATTGATCAATGATCGGGTTCTGGCCGAGAAAAAAGGCAGCAATGAAGAAGCCGAGGAATACATTCAACTGATCGCCAAAGAAGAAGAAATTAACGGAACCGTGCGACGCAATTTGATGGACACCCGTTTGGTGTTGTCCTACCTGTTTCGCGAGCAACAGTTACCAAAAGAACTTGTTGCGCAAGTCAAAATTATTCAACGAGACATCGAATCACTGGACGGTCACACCTCGTTCATTTTTGACAAGATCAACTTTTTGATGGATGCCGTCATGGGCTTCATCAACATCAAACAAAACAAGATCATCAAAATCTTTTCAGTGGCCTCAGTGGCCATGCTGCCGCCCACGCTGATCGCCAGCATCTACGGCATGAACTTTGAATACATGCCAGAACTGGCGCAAAAATGGGGCTATCCCTTCTCGCTGGCCCTGATGGCCACCAGCGTGCTGATTCCGTTCTACTACTTCAAACGGAAAGGCTGGATGAAATAGTTCGCGTGCTTTCAGAACACAGTGCCGTGGCGACAAATACCTGAATATTGCGAATGTCTTTAATTAACCTTGCTTAAAACAAAAAGGACCTAGAAGCATTCCGCCTCTAAGTCCTTTTTTTTACTGGTAGGGCCACCCGGATTTGAACCGGGGACCAAAGGATTATGAGTCCTCTGCTCTAACCGCTGAGCTATAGCCCCACTTTAACTTTCAAAAGCTTTTATTCGCCTTCCAGGAAGCTTTTCAGCTTGTCTGAACGGCTGGGGTGACGCAGCTTGCGAAGTGCCTTGGCTTCAATTTGACGAATCCGCTCACGGGTTACGTCAAACTGCTTGCCCACTTCTTCCAGCGTGTGGTCGGTGCTCATTTCAATACCAAAACGCATGCGCAACACTTTGGCTTCGCGTGGGGTGAGGGAATCAAGCACATCTTTGGTCACAAAACGCAGGCTGCTGTATTGCGCTGCATCTTGCGGAGCCAAGGTGTGGTTGTCCTCGATAAAATCGCCCAAGTGAGAATCGTCGTCGTCGCCAATCGGTGTTTCCATCGAAATAGGCTCTTTCGCGATTTTCAAAATCTTGCGAATTTTTTCCTCAGGCATTTCCATGCGCTCGGCCAGCGTGGCTGGATCGGGCTCAATGCCGGTTTCTTGCAAAATTTGGCGGCTGATACGATTCATCTTGTTGATGGTTTCGATCATGTGCACCGGAATACGAATGGTACGTGCCTGGTCTGCAATAGAACGGGTAATGGCCTGGCGAATCCACCAAGTGGCGTACGTTGAAAACTTGTAGCCACGGCGGTATTCAAACTTGTCCACCGCTTTCATCAAGCCCACGTTGCCTTCCTGAATCAAATCCAGGAACTGCAAGCCACGGTTGGTGTACTTCTTGGCAATGGAAATTACCAAACGCAAGTTGGCTTCGATCATTTCGCGCTTGGCCAAACGGGCGCGGTTTTCACCAGACACCATTTGCTTGTTGATTGCACGCAGATCGTTCAAGGGCAGCGACACTGTGTCTTGAATTCCAACCAGCTTTTGTTGCAGTTCGTTGATCGCGGGTACATTTCGCGCCCAGGTTTCTGCCCAAGCTGCATTCGATGCACTGAAGGTGTCAACCCAAGCTGCCTCAACTTCATGACCACGGAACTTGCCGAGAAACTGCTCGCGGGGTACGCCCACGCGGTTCACTGCGATGTCATATATTTCACGTTCAATTTTCCGCACGCCATCGACTTGCTCACGCAAAATGCTGCACAAGCGTTCAACTTGCTTGGCCGTGAAGCGAATCTTCATGAACTGCTCGGCGATCGCTTCCTTGGCCTTTTTATAAGCTGGTGTGTTGTAACCGCCGTCGGCGCGAACCTTGTTCAATTTGGCGAACTGCTTTTGAATTTCACCAAACACAACCAATGAATTGCGCTTCAACTCCTCGAGCTGACGAGCTGACATACCGGAGGTGGTGCCACCGTCGTTGCCCTCTTCTTCGTCTTCATTGTCGTCGTCATCGTTGGTTTCTTCGGGCGCAGCGGCTTCGACCATTTCTTCGGTAATTGAATCATCAATGATTCCATCAACCACTTCATCCACGGTCGACACGCCTTCAGCAATGCGCTGACCCAAACCAACCACGTCTTCAACAATGGCAGGGCAAGCCGAAATGGCCTGAACCATGTCTTTCAAACCGGCTTCAATTCGCTTGGCAATTTCAATTTCGCCTTCGCGGGTCAGCAGTTCAACCGTGCCCATTTCACGCATGTACATGCGAACCGGGTCGGTGGTACGGCCAAATTCAGAGTCCACGTTGCTCAACGCCGCCTCGGCTTCTTCTTCCGCGTCTTCAGCAGAAGTGCCCACAGGTGCGTTGTCGTTCATCAACAAGGCTTCAGCGTCAGGGGCCTGTTCGTAAACAGTAATGCCCATGTCGTGGAAGGTGCTGACCATGGCTTCAATCACTTCGCCATCAGTTACATCGTCTGGCAAGTGGTCGTTAATTTCTGCAAAGGTCAGGTAGCCGCGCTCTTTACCCATCTTGATCAGGGTTTTCAGCTGATTGCGGCGCAACTCCAATTCTTCAACAGTGGCATTGGCCGAACTCAGGTAAGCCGAGTTGATCAGCGCTTTGTCTTTGGCTTTGGAGCCGCGACCACGCTTGGGCATGATCACCAGATCGGCCTTCTTGGCATCTGAATCGTCGTCTTCGGGCACGTCGTCGGAGTCAAGCGAGGCATCGGAACCGGAATCGATGTCGTCATCGTCCTCTTCTTCTGCCTTGGGCTTGCCCGCTTTGGGTGGGCGACCACGCCCCTTAGGTGCTTCGGCGGCCACAGGCGCAGCCTGCTCGACCACCTTGGGCTTGCGACCCCGCTTCTTGGGCTGTGCTTCCTCAACGGCGACTGGCTCGGCTGCTTTGGCGGGCTTGGCCGCTTTTGCAACAGGCTCGACAACCGCTTCAACCACTTTGGGTTTGCGGCCGCGTTTCGGCTTTTCTTCGGCCACAACAGGTGCGGGTGCAGGCGCAGCGGCTTTCTTGCTCACAGGCTTTTCAGCAACAGGTGCTGTTTTCTTGGATTCTGTCTTCTTAACCACGGTGTTTACTTTCGCTTCTTTTACAGTTGCCTTTTGAGGAGAAACCTTCTTCCCTGCCATTGACGACGCTCCCTTGCGTTTGGATGCCTTAGTGGAGGATTCCTTCTCCGGCTTTTGGCCACCAGGAATCTGTGTGTGTGTATCGGTTTGCTGTGAACTCACGCTTTGTGACTTCGCAGACTTGGTTTTGTGGCCGGATTTGGCTTTCTGTTCCTGTGTTTTTGAAAAAATGTTGAGTATTTTGAACATTCATTCCCTGAACAACTCAATAACAGCCACCCAGTGCGCAAAAACGCACTACAAAAAGATGCAAAATTTGCACCGTAACCCTTAATTATAACTGATTAACTCGCTTTTGTTTTAATTCTTGGAAGCGTTGCATGCACTCGTGATACCAACGGAGTTGTTCCCCTTGTGTCGGCATCTCGGCGGTCAACCGCTCCAGCTCGGCTTTAAACCAAAGCTCGCTACATTGATACACGCCAGAACGCAACTCGGTTTCAAAATCGAGGGAATCATCCAAACTACGTGCTTCTTTTAGCACCGAGTTAACCCAATTTTGATGAACTTCATCATTAAATGCGTGCTGAAGTCTCGCTTCCAACAAGTTGGGGTCACTTCTTATTTTTTCAAGTAAATGAACGAAACTGTGTACCTCGGCAGCCGGGTTTTGCTCACGTTCGTACAACTCCAGCAGGGAATTGCACAACTCAACATGCTCTGGTGCTCGAATAACCCGCGCAGCCAGGCTTAACAATGGCGATTTTGCCGTGGGCCGGGGCCCCCAGTTGTTTTGCAGGGGCTCATCGTTAAACTTTCCAAACCGCTTGCCAAACTTTTTACCCGAAGAACTGCCCTGCTGCCCGCTTTGCTGGCCACCTTGAAACTGCCCTTTGTTTTTCGGTGAAAAATAATCACCCCCGCCTTCGCGGCTTTTCAAACCCAGGTGGCGACTAAGCTCCATGGGCGTGGCACCCAGCAAATTGGCCAAAGCACGCAACAGGGAAGACCGGTAAACGGTTGGCTGCATTTGCACAATCAGCGGCTTTAGAAAAGAAATGGCTGCGGCGCTACCCTCAATTTGCTGCAAGGGGTAGTTGCGCTCCAGGTAACGCGTCAAAAATTCAGACAAAGGCGCGGCTTGCGCCACCATGGCCTCAAAGCCATCAGGCCCTTCGGTTCGAATGAAGGAATCTGGATCGTGCTCGGCAGGCAGAAAAATAAAATCTGCACGCTTGTTCTCGCTAACGTGCGGCAAGCAAGCTTGCAGGGCACGCCAGGCTGCTTTTTGCCCAGCCCCGTCACCATCAAATGCAAACACAAGCCGATCCGTCTGCTTGAACAACTTCAGCACGTGGTCGGGTGTTACTGCGGTGCCCAGCGTGGCCACTGCATTTTCGAACCCCCATTGCGCCAGGGCCACAACGTCCATGTAGCCTTCGGTCACCAGGGCGTATCCCATTTTGTGAATGGCCTGGCGTGCTTCGAACAGGCCATACACTTCATGCCCCTTGGAAAACACAGGCGTTTCCGGGCTGTTCAGGTATTTTGGCTTTTCGTCACCCAACACCCGCCCACCAAAGCCGATCACCTGGCCTTTGGCATTGCGAATGGGAAACATGATGCGGCCGCGAAATGCATCGTAGCGCCGGTTGCTGTCACTGATTTTGCTCAAGCCAGCCAAATCCAGTTGGGTGTTGCTGGTGTAGTTGTCTACCACCGCCTCCAGGTTTTGATACCCATCGGGCGCATAGCCCATGCCGTAACGGGCGGCCACTTGCCCGGTCAAGCCGCGGTTTTTCAAATAATCAATGGCCACAGGCGCTTTTTTTAGCTGTGCCTTGTAATAATTGGCGGCGCGCGTTAGCAACTCCACCAACTCTTCCCGTTCGGAACGCACCTCAGCGGGCACATCCATGCCCTTTTCATGAGGCACGTCGATACCCAAATTGCCTGCCAGGCTTTCAACGGCTTCGGGAAAGGTCAAGCCCAAATGCTCCATCACAAAACCCACGGCATTGCCATGCGCACCACAACCAAAACAGTGATAAAACTGCTTGGACGGGCTTACGGTAAAGGAAGGGGATTTCTCGTTGTGGAACGGGCACAAGCCCTGCAAGTTGGCGCCCGCCGCTTTTAATTGCACATAGCGCCCCACCACGTCCGTGATGTCCAGGCGGTACAGCAAATCATCAATAAAGCTTTGAGGAATCATGCAGTTTGGGTGAATTCACGCGCAGAATAATCAGAACCGAAGGTTCGACTTCTAGAATAACAAACCCAAAGGGGAGGAAACAAAAGCGAACAGCCAAAGCGCGCATGCACGCTTGATTGTTTTAATGCTTATTTTATTTGGACAGCGCTGCCTTCACCAAACCCGACACCTTGCTCATGTCGGCTTTGCCAGCCAGCTTGCCTTTTACAGCGCCCATGACCTTGCCCATGTCTTGTGGGCCAGTAGCGCCTAGCGCTTGAACAATGGCTTGTATTTCTGCCACAACTTCGGATTCTGAGAGTTGTGCGGGAAGGTAAAACGCCAAAACAGCAGCCTCGGCCTTTTCAGCCTCAGCCGACTCTGGCCGACCACCCTGTTCAAACTGGATGGCGGCTTCGTTTCGCTGCTTGATTTGCTTTTCGATGATGGCGAGAACCGCCGCATCGTCGAGTTCGACGCGTTCGTCGACCTCTTTTTGTTTGATTGCCGCTGAGAGCATTCGAAGCGTGGTGAGCTTTGCTTGCTCACGGGCCTTCATGGCCAGCTTGATGTCTTCAAGAATTTGCGCTTTCAGTGACATACCAAACGAATCAATACATTTTCTTGGGCAACATTTGGCTGCGCAGGCGCTTGTAATGACGCTTTACGGCAGCAGCCTTCAGGCGCTTGCGTTCTGCAGTTGGCTTTTCATAGAACTCGCGTGAGCGCAGTTCAGTCAACAGACCTGTTTTTTCAATGGTGCGCTTGAAGCGACGCAGGGCAACTTCAAATGGCTCGTTTTCTTTAACGCGAACGTTTGGCATAAGGCTCCAATCGGGTATTCGTAAGTTGTTTTTTAGTTTTCAACCCATTGATTTTGCGTATATTTTTTGCAAAACCCAATGTGCTGAAGCAAAGAGTTACCGCCAAGAATCTGGCAAAGACCGAGATAGTACCATGTGAAAGAAGATTTTCTCAAGGATTTTCAACTATTTTTGGCTCAATATTGCATGGGCTGCAGTGTAGCCGCTGGCCCAGGCCCACTGAAAGTTATAACCGCCCAACCAGCCTGTTACATCAACCACCTCGCCAATGAAGTACAGGCCCGAAATTTTGCGCGATTCCAGTGTTTTGGGCTGTAAATCGGCAGTGCTAACCCCGCCGCGCATCACTTCAGCTTTTTTGTAACCTTCAGTGCCATTGGGCACCAATTGCCAGGCGGCAATTAACTGCGCCAAAGGGCCCAATTGTTTTTTGCCCAACTCAGCCACCTTGCGCCCGGCAATGGCCTGCAATTCCGGTTTGTTCAACCAGGCCTGCACCAAACGCTTGGGCCAGTGAGCAACCTGAGCAGCAAACCAATTGTCAGCATTGGCTTTTACGCCAAGCGTGGCCTGTAGCAAACCGGTTTGCAGTGCGGCTGCATCCGTTTCCTTGCCCGATAAATTCAGGGTAATTGGTTTGCCCGGGTTCCAGTACGTGGAGGCCTGCAACACGGCCGGTCCGCTTAAACCCCGGTGGGTAAACAGCAGGTCTTCATCAAACCAGGGGGCGTTGGCGTCGCTACCGCGACTCAACACGGGCAGCGCAACGCCAGCCAGTTCAACAAAAGGCTCCCACATGCCAGAGTCAAAAGTAAGCGGCACCAGTGCGGGCCGCTGATCGACCAGTGCATGGCCAAACTGTTTGGCCAGTTTCAAACCAAAGTCGGTTGCGCCAATTTTTGGCACGGGCAAACCACCTGTGGCGACCACCACATTGCGCGCTTGCAACTGGCCTGCACTGGTACTTAGTTTGAAGAGGCTGCCATCGTGCTCAACCCCGTTCACGCTGTGGGGGCGAAACCACTTTACTTTGCCTGCATTGCATTCGGCAGCCAGCATGTCGATGATGTCGTCGCTTTTGCGATCGCAAAACAACTGGCCTTTGTGCTTTTCGTGAAATGCAATGTTGTAACGCTTTACCAAGGCAATGAAGTCCGCCGGGGTATAGCGGCCAAGGGCTGAGCGCGCAAAACGGGGGTTTTCAGAAATGAAGTTGTCCTCTGACACATTCACATTGGTGAAGTTACAACGCCCACCGCCACTGATTCGAATTTTTTCGGCCAGTTTTTCACTGTGATCCAGCAAAGCCACATTCAGGCCACCCTGCCCGGCTTGTGCGGCACACATCAGGCCAGCCGCGCCGGCACCAATCACAATGACATCAAACTGCTGCATGATTTGCTGCTTGGTGTACCGCGTCGATTGCATCAAGCTGGCGAGCAAATCCATGCGGCATTTCCTGAGGATTGTTCAACCACATCTCGATAAGCCGTGCAGTGGATTCTGCATCAATATCCGGGTGGGGATCCGGTTGCTCGGTGAACAGGTTCTCGGGTTCGGCAATGCGCCAGGTTTTCCCGGCGGTCACGCCATCCATGCGCGGGCTGCGATACGGCGCAGCCACTGGCTCGCCTTCGTGGCCACGCAACACCAACGCCGTGTGGCCGGTGGCGCACAGCACTTCGCGTTGCAGGTTCCAGAACTCGGGGTGGGTGTAGCTGGTTACCAGCATGGCGTTACCAAACGCACTGGGCACCATTAATTTGACCAGGGTGTGGGTGCAACTGCGAACACCGAGTAATTTGCGGGTTTGCAACAGGGCTTCAATTCTTGGATAAATTTGCGCCATGGGCATGTACACAGGCGCAGGGTTGGGCATGTCCACGGCCTGCCAATTCAGGTGCGAAAATACTTCTGCACTGCTTACGCGGCCGGTGAAGTCTTTCTCTAGACCATGCACCAGCACCGGGTAACCACGCTGCGCGAGCAAACCGGCCAGCAAGGGCGTGAAGTTGGGTTTGCGCCGCGCACCGTTGTAACTGGGGATCACCACCACGGGTTTGCCGCTGCAAGAAGACTGCTCGTTCAAGGCATTCAGTGTTTGCACATGTGGCAGGTCTTCATCGGCGGGCCAGTGGCTTGCAATGGCATCGAGAAACCCAATGAGTTCGTCGTGGCTTTCGCCCTTCACGCGCAGGGCAATGAGCACGGCACCCAATTCGAAATCTGACACCTCGCCACGCAGAATGGCTGAATACAGCGCCATGGCCTGTTCGCGAGACAGGCCGCGAGCACCGTCTTTGCCGCGACCAATTTCTTTGATGAATGGCGCGCAAGAAAATTGGGCAGTGTGAACTGGATTGGGCATGACGCTGAAGCTGTGCCTAAGTAAAGACTAAGGCGCCATTGTAGCAAGGCTGGCTTGTGTGCGAATGAGTTTACGAATTTCAGGCACACACGAACCGCATTGCGTGCCGCATTTAAGGCTGCCTTGTAAACCCGACAGCAATTCATTCTCGCCTGCATTCGGGTTCTTGGCGCAGGCAATGGCAATACCCGCCTCAATCGCTTGCTGGGAAACCCCCACGCAGTTGCACACCATGCGCACGGCCTCGGTTTGCACACCTGGCGGTTGGCTGGCCGGGGCCAGAAGAAAACTGCGCAAAGGCATGACATTGAGTTGTTGGTCGAAGTAGTTGCGCAACCAGCCTTCGGATTCAATATTGCCAGCCAAAAATACTTTGCTGAGTGTGGCGGTTTGCCCTTCGCCCGCGGCGTGTACGTTCACACCAATGCGGCGGCGCGCATCGGTTTTCGGGTCGGAGTACACCATGACATCACCACCCTCACATTCAAACAAGGCTTGAAGGCGATCAATAATTTCTTTCGCAGGTGCTTGCGCACTGGCTGCGCGGAACAACACACCAGTTTGCTCACGGCCCACGGGCACGCACAAGGCTGCATCAAATTCAGCGTACAAGGCACGGGCTTGTTGCCAAATGCTCAGCCAGTGCTCGCTGTGAACAAACACAACCACCTGCCAGGGCAAGTGCACCTGTTGAATGTTCACAGCAGAATGCTTCAGTTCAGGTTGCTTGGAATACGGGTCGAATGCTTCGATGGTGAGTGCGTTGACTCCACCCACACCCGCTTTACCACCAAAAAATTCAGGGCCCCAGTGCATGGGCAAGGCGGCCTGGTTGCGGGCAACCGATTCATCCGCTTTCGCACGCAAGGTGATGGTGGCGCGGCGCGATTTAACCGACACCCAACTATCGGGCTTCAAGTTCAGTCGCTTGAAATCGGCAGGGTGCATGGCAATCACGGGCTCGGCTTCATGCGAGAAAAATTCGGCCAGGGTACCGGTGCGGCTGGCACCGTGCCACTGGTCACGCAAACGCCCGGTGTTCAAGCGCCATGGGAAACGCGCATCCGCTTCCTCGGCCACGGGCTCGTAATTTGCAAACACAAACTTCGCCTTGCCTGTGGCTGTGGGGTAAAGCCCATCTTCGTACAGGCGGGCTTTGCCTTGGGGCTGCCCTTCCGGCATGGGCCATTGCTGCGGGCCGTTGGCTTCCAACACCGCATAACTTAAACCGGTAATGTCCAGGTCGCGGCCCCGCGTGGTTTCGCGATGCTCGTTGAAAATTTCTTCAGTGCTGCTGTAAGGCATGAACGCATTGGAAGTGTTGCCAAGGCGCGGGCTTTCAACACCCAGTTTTTGCAATTCAACTTCAAGGCGCTTTGCAAATTCCACCACAATTTGCCAGTCGTTTTTCGAATCTGCATAAGCAGGCATGGCGGGCCGCACGCGGCTGATGCGCCGTTCGCTGTTGGTGACCGTGCCTTCCTTTTCGCCCCAGGTGGTGGCTGGCAACAACACATCGGCGTATTGCACGGTGGCGGGTGTTAAGTAGGCATCTTGCACCACCACCAGTTCGGCGTTTTGCAAGGCGCGGGCCACTTTTTGCGAATTGGGCAGCGAATGCGCCGGGTTGGTACAAGCCACCCACACTGCTTTGATTTTGCCCTGTTCCAGCTGATCGAACATTTCAACCGCGCTGGCACCCGGCGTTGCACTAATTTGTTTTACACCCCAAAAGGCGGCCACTTCTGCCACATGCGCGGGGTTATTCAATTCGCGGTGCGCTGGCAACAATGTAGACAAGCCACCCACCTCGCGACCACCCATGGCATTGGGTTGGCCCGTGAGCGAAAACGGGCCTGAACCTTCTTTGCCAATTTGGCCTGTCGCCAAATGCAGGGCAATCAACGCTGTATTTTTGTCGGTTCCGGTGGTGGCCTGGTTCAACCCTTGGCAATACAGGGAGAGTGTCCTGTTGCTTTGGGCGAACCAGGTGGCGGCTGTAACAATGTCGCCTTCCGGAACTCCACACACACTGGCTGCAAGCTTGGGCGTGTAATCGACCAAGCCTTTGGCCACTGCGTCGAAGCCTTCTGTGTATTTGTTGATGTAGGCCATGTCCAGCCAACCGTTTTGCATCATGACGTGCAGCATGGCGTTGAACAGCATCACATCGGTGCCGGGCTGAATTTTCAAATGCAAATCAGCCATCAGCGCGGTGTCGGTTGCGCGGGGGTCTACAACAATCAGTTTGTGGCCAGGCTTGGCAGCGCGCGCGGCTTCAAGCCTGCGATAAGCCACCGGGTGTGCATAGGCCATGTTGGAGCCAGCAATGAACACGCAATCGGCCAAAGCCAGATCATCGTAATTGCAAGGTGGTGCATCTGCACCCAAGGTGCGTTTGTAGCCGCTCACCGCGCTGCTCATGCACAGGCGGGAATTGGTGTCGATGTTGTTGGTGCCAATCAAACCTTTAGCGAGTTTGTTGAACACGTAATAGTCTTCAGTCAGCAATTGCCCGCTGATGTAAAAGCCGACACTGTTCGGCCCGTAGGTTGAAATCAACCGTGCAAATTCACGCGCGGTGAAATCAAGTGCTGTGTCCCAGCTTGCCGGGGCCACTTGCTGATCACGCTGAATGCGCAACAGGGGTTGGCTTGCGCGCACTTGGCCATACACGTTCACGGTGGCGGTTTCAGCCAGCTTGCTGCCTTTGCTGCACAACTTGCCCAAATTGGCCGGGTGGGTTTCATCACCTTTCACATCGATGATTTTTCCGCCTTGTGTGCGCACCACGACACCACAACCCACGCCGCAGTACGGGCATGTTGTCTTGGTGTTCTGGATGGGTGCAAGCAGTTCGGTCATGAGTGAGATCGCTTTTAAATACCGTGGTTCTTCACTTCACTGGCTTTCAAGTGCACGCGGCCATCCACCACTTGTACTGTGAACTTGGCAGTGCAACCTTCATCGGGTTCACGCGCGCAGCCATCGGCCAAACCAATTTGCCAGTTGTGCAAGGGGCAAGTAACAGTAGTGCCATGCACGATGCCCTGGCTAAGCGGGCCTTTTTTGTGCGGGCATTCATCCAGCAGTGCAAACACCTGTTCTTCGCTGTTGCGGAATACTGCAATGTCTTGCCCGGTGGGGCGGCGCACAATGCGTGATCCCAACACGGGGATGTCTTCCACCGCGCAAATGTCGATCCATTCCATTTGAGTTTCCTTTCGTTCGATCAGTTCTGAAGCCGACATTAGACCACCTCCGCCAGTTGGATTGGAATGAACTGACGCAAATCAACCTGTGCTTCCCTGGGCTTGTGCCATGGGTCTTCTTCAATGGCCAGTGCAGCCTGTAGCTCGGCCCACAGGGCATCGCGGTTGGCGAGGTCATCAATTACTTTTGCTTTCACATGTTCCAGACCAACGCGTTCCAGGTAGTGCACCGTGCGCTCCAGGTACCAACCTTCTTTTCTGTACAACTGCAAGAAAGCGCCACTGACTGACATCACCTCGTCGGAGGTTTTAACGCGACACAGAAACTGGGCCACTTCGGTTTTAATGCCGCCGTTGCCACCCACATAAATTTCCCAACCGGAATCGACACCAATCACACCGACATCTTTAATGCCACTTTCTGCGCAATTGCGCGGGCAACCCGATACGGCCAGCTTTACTTTGTGGGGTGCGTACATTTTGAATAAACCACGCTCCAGGTCTTTGCCCATCTGGGTGCTGTCTTGTGTACCAAAACGGCACCATTCGCTGCCCACACAGGTTTTTACCGTGCGCAAACCTTTGGCATAAGCATGGCCACTGGGCATGTCGAGGTCTTTCCACACATCTTGCAAGTCTTCTTTTTTCACGCCCAGCAAATCGATGCGTTGGCCACCGGTTACTTTCACGGTGGGAATGTTGTATTTGTCGACCACATCGGCAATGCGACGCAATTCAGCGGCAGTGGTTTCGCCACCCCACATGCGCGGCACCACTGAATAGGTTTTGTCTTTCTGAATATTGGCGTGTGCACGTTCGTTAATAAAACGGCTTTGTGGATCATCCACCGCTTCGCCAGGCCAGGAACTGATGAGGTAATAATTCACAGCCGGGCGGCAAGTTGCGCAACCGTTGGGCGTGCGCCAGTTCATGGTGGCGAACACCTCTTCTTTGGTGGTCAGGTGGTGCTTGAAAATTGCATCGCGAACAACCTGGTGACCATGATCGGTACAGCCACACATGGGTTTGGTTTTTGGCGTGGCGGAATAATCGGCACCTGCGGTGCTCATCAAAATCTGTTCACACAAACCGGTGCAAGAACCACAACTTGCACTGGCCTTGGTGTGCTTGCGCACTTCTTCAATCGTGAACAAACCCTTGGTTTTAATGGCCTGCACAATGGTGCCTTTGCACACACCATTGCAACCACACACTTCATCGGTGTCTGCCATTTTGCTGGCCTGGCTTTGACCTTCATGACCAGTGTCGCCAATGTTGTTCTGGCCAAACATCAGCTTTTCGCGAATTTCCTTGATGGCCTTGCCTTCGCGCATCAGCTTGAAATACCAAGAGCCATCGATCGTGTCGCCATACAGGCAAGCGCCCACCAGCTTGTCTTCCTTGATCACCAGTTTTTTGTAAACGCCACCAATGGGGTCGGAGAGCAATAATTCTTCGCAGCCTTCGCCCCCCATGAAATTACCGGCAGAGAACAAATCAACACCGGTTACTTTCAACTTGGTGGAGGTTACCGAACCTTCGTAACGACCAATGCCGAACTGGGCCAGGTGGTTGGCACACACCTTGGCCTGATCGAACAGTGGCGCCACCAGGCCATAGGCTACACCACGGTGGCTGGCACATTCGCCCACCGAGTAAATTTTGGGATCAGTGATGGTTTGCATGGTGTCGTTGACCACAACACCCCGGTTACACAGCAAGCCACTTGTGGCGGCCAGTTTGTCGTTCGGCCGAATACCCACCGCCATCACAACCAGGTCAGCGTCGTGAATATCGCCGTCGGCAAACTCAATTTTGGCAACACGGCCATCGGGGCCCGCATGCAAGGCCTTGGTGTTTTTGGCCAGCAAGAATTTCAGGCCTTTGGCTTCAAGGCTTTTCTGCAACAGGCCGGCCGCGGTGGGGTCTAGCTGGCGCTCCATGAGCCAGGTGGGCAAATGCACCACGCTGACATCCATGCCTTGAATGGCCAAGCCGTTGGCGGCTTCAAGCCCCAGCAAACCACCACCAATGACCACAGCCTTTTTGTAATGCTTGGTTGCGTCCAGCATGGTCTCGGTGTCTGCAATGTCGCGATACCCGATCACGCCCGGCAAGGTAGAACCTGGCACAGGAAGGATGAATGAATTGGAGCCAGTGGCCAGCAGCAAACGATCGTAAGGCGCAACCGTGCCATCGGCACATTTGACCACACGTTTTATGCGATCAATTTCAGTGACTTCACGACCCACATGCAAGGTAATGTTGTTGCTGGTGTACCAGTCCCAGTCGTTGAGTATGGTTTCTTCGAACTTCTGCTCTCCAGCCAATACTGGCGAAAGCATGATCCGGTTGTAATTGGGATGCGGCTCTGCGCCAAACACGGTGATTTCATACAATTCAGGGGCAAGCTTGATCAGCTCTTCAACCACCCGGATACCGGCCATGCCGTTACCAATTACCACCAGCTTCTGTTTTTTGACGGACATCAGCATACTATTTATCCCAATTTACCCAAAAAAAAACGGCCCCCGGCTGCACGAAGCAGCACGGACGCCGTTGTCCAACTCCCTTGGCCACTTGCGCAACCGTGGGAGACCTGTCAATCCACCTGCAGATCGCCGCCGTTGACGACCTACACCCGTATCAATGCAAGGGTCGTGCCAGCCATTTCGACATGGTTTTGCACCACAAAGAGGCTGTTTTTATTGAAATGGGATGAAATTGGGCTGGGCGGCTGGCACCCAACTAGTGCAGCGCACCATTCTGCGTAGAACGGTGCGCTGTTTGATTACAGGGCGCAGAAGCCTGTAGGATCTTGAACCCGATTGGGCAAGGCCACGCTGGCGCTGACGGTAACGGGTACTGGCAAGCGGTTAAAGCTGCTGACAAACACTGGGTTGTAGCCCTGAATAGTCAGGGTGAGTGAATCCCCTTCCTTGAGCTGAACAGAAATGCCGGGCAGATCAATGGCTTTCTCGCCATACCCCTTCAAGGGCGTGACCTGATCGTGCAACACGGTTTGCGTGCCATCGGCGCGTTTCAGTCCAAGCCCCACGTAAACAATGGGAGACTCGGGCGAAGCTGGGCCAACAGGCTCCACTTTCACGGTGGCTTTGGGCGTGCCTACAAAACAGCCTTTCTCGTTGGCATTGTTCAGTTCCACATAAACAGGCTGCGCAAGTTGAGCCGCCTGTGTTGAGGTTAAACCTGTAAACAGGCCCGCCACACCCGCGATCACTTGCGTGGGCGTACTGAACGCTGAAGCTGCACGCACACCTTCTAGCTTGGGTCGGTTCGATGAATTGGACTTCACTTCAATTGCAGTGGGATCGTTTCTGCTGTCTTCAAGCACCGATGCGATTTCAGGCAATGGTATTGGGTCGAAACCCAGATAATTCTGCGAACGGGCTTGCCTGCTGCCCACCAAATGTTGGGCCAGAAACTGGAACATCATGTTTTTTAGCGGAAGAACACAGCGGCCTGTTGGCGCATCCCAATTGGCTGCGGGGCATGAGTTTTGTGCGGTCTTCAGCCAGATCAGGCTTTCATTGAAGGCGTATTTGGCACCGGTGCCTTCCAGCGCCGCGTTGGGGTCTTGCTGAACGCCCAAGGCATTGAGCAGGTGCCCGTATTTGACGAACAACAATTTTGCGTCTGCATTCACCTTGCGATAACACTCAAAGTTTTGAATCGCTTCATTCAGGTTGAACAACACATCGGTAGCACCTTGAATAAAAAACGCGGGCACATCGGTTTTCAGCGTCATGCCCCTGGGCAGGTTGGCCGACAAATCGCAATAGGAGATAGAACCTTGCGAGCCCAATCGTTTCACAATTTCGTCGGAAACCACGCCCGTGGTATTGGCCTCGACAAGCCCCTGAAACAGGAAGGGGTCGTAACGCCCGCGGTTGCTTTCCAAGCCCCCCGCCACCAATCCGTTCAGGTAGGTGGTTTTGGGCACGCCGCCGGGGTTCAGGCTGTAACGCAGGTCGTACCAGGTGCCATTGGGCACCATGGCATCAATGCGGGAATCAAGCCCGGTGCCAATTAATTGAAACGCCCCACCATAGCTGCGGCCAATGGTGCCCACCACTGGGTTCAATGCACCGGCTTTGCTGCGGTAGCCCAGGTTGGGCAAATTGGCTTCTGCCCAGTCAAGGATGGTTTTGAAGTCTTTGCCTTCGAAATCAGGATCAAGAATCGTGACATTGCCACCGGTTTCGCCGTGGCCGCGCTGATCATAGGAAATTACATACCAACCGGCCCGGCCTGCCACTGGCTGTTTCTCGTTATAAGCCACCTGCAGGGTATCAACACCAATTTCAGATGTTTGCGCGGCTTCGTCAAAATCAAGTGTGGCGGCACGGGTGCCTCCAAAGCCATGGGAGTGCAACAACAAAGGGGTCGCCTCACCGGCATCCAATTCAGGAAAATAGACAGTCAACGCCAAGTCAGTGCCATCAAAAGCGGGAATGACCACCTGCTCAACACGCGCCGCGTGGCCCGTGGCCGTTTGCTGGTTTTTCACCCGCAGTGGCATTTCGGTTTCAGATGGACCAACGCCACCGCCGCCGCTGGAGCCCGAATTGCCGACCATTGTCGGGTCGGTTTCCGACAGACAACCCGCAAGCCCAACCGCCAACAGCAGGGGTCCCAGTACTCTGGTGACTCCGATCAACATGAAATGTCTCCGATTTGAAATGTTTTGACTATTACTCGCACTTGAAGCCTTTCAGATTCAATTACTTAACGAAGCCACGCTAAAATGGGGCGTTAATTTTGTTCTGGCTGCCTGAAGTGACTTCCGTTGCAAACCCTCCCAAAATTGTGCTTGGTTTTGAAAGTTCCTGTGACGAAACCGGTGTGGCACTGTGCACCACCGAGGGGCGCATTCTAGGGCAAGCCTTGTATTCTCAAATTGCAATGCACACCGATTACGGCGGCGTGGTGCCAGAACTGGCCTCTCGAGATCACATTCGTCGTTTGATTCCCTTGATGGACGAAACCTTTGCCCAGGCTGGCATTACCCTGCAAGAAGTGGACGCAATTGCCGTAACCACTGGCCCCGGGTTGCCGGGCGCCCTGATGGCGGGTTGCGCATTTGCATACAGCCTTGCGATGGGTCTCAGTTTGCCTGTAATTCCCGTGCACCACCTGGAAGGGCATTTGCTATCGCCTTTGCTTTCTGCCAACCCACCAGCCTTCCCCTTTACTGCTTTGCTTGTTAGTGGCGGGCACACTCAGTTAATGGGTGTTGAAGGGTTGGGCCGTTATTCCCTGCTTGGCGAGACATTGGATGATGCCGCTGGCGAAGCCTTTGACAAAACCGCAAAAATGATCGGCCTGCCCTACCCTGGCGGCCCAGCCTTGTCGAAACTGGCAGAAAACGGCAATCCCGAGCGATTCAAGTTGCCCCGCCCCATGTTGCACAGCGGCGATTACATGTTCAGCTTTTCCGGTTTGAAAACAGCTGTCCTCACCACCGCCATGAAATTGGCAGGTGTGAAGCAACCTTCTGAAACCATGGTGATCAGCGACACGGACAAAGCCGATCTGGCTGCCAGTTTTCAAGCTGCGATTGTTGAAACGCTGGTCAAGAAAGCATTGGCGGCCTGCTTACAGCAAGATCACAAACGATTGGTTGTTGCCGGTGGTGTGGGCGCAAACAAATTGTTGCGAGAACAGTTGGTGAAAGCAGCGCGCAAGCGTGGAGTGGAAGTTTACTTCCCCGAGCTGAGCCTTTGCACCGACAACGGGGCAATGATTGCCTTTGCAGGCGCCATGCAATTGGCTGAGAACCCCGCACTGCTGGAAAAGCGGGAGTACGGCATGGTGACGCGGCCGCGATGCGAATTGGCAACGTCCGCCAGCTAGGACTAGGCAGGCTTTTGCTCATTTGCTGGTGTAGATAACTCAGTTAGCTTGTTCACAGCCCGATCGGCTTGGGTTCCAATCTCTCGCCTGCCGGTTAACTGCCCGATCGGCTTGGGTTTCAATCTCTCGCCTGAAAACCTGTATATCCCTTTTTGAGATTCACCCTGACTCACCTCGCTCGGCAAAAGGGCGGGCCGAGTCTCGGTGCCGGCCCATGGCCGACCGTGGCGGGTGAATTCAAACGGGCAGGTTTTCTTGAAGGCGAGGCGATCGAAACACCGCCGCCGATTGGGCTACAGACCCGGCCGACGGTGACGCGGAGCTGAACTTGCAAGTGGTCGCACGATGACCGGTCAGAAAACTTGCCGGCTTGGTGCGCCGAGACAAACGATCGCGCCATGGCGCGAAAGCCAAGACCCGACCGTTACTTTTGGAGGGCTTGGCTTAGTGCAGGCTCAAGCAGACAAGACGATATGCCAAGTTTTCGGGCAGCGGCGACCCTTCAAGTTCAGATCAAAAGTCGCCATTCAAGTGCTGCACAAGTAACCCATGCCGAGTTGGCAAAACAAACCGGCAATTCACTTTTGACTAACAAGCAAAACTGCTTCGGGCAAGCACCAATTACCATTCATACAATAATTGAGTATGCTTGAAAGCTGTCAAAGAGGTACCCCTATGAATGCGCCCACTGAAGACTTTGTACTGAATGCCGCCCAACGCGCGGAAGTGATCGCGGGCTTGAACCAGATTCTGCCCGCCCACGCTGTGTTGCACGAGGTAGAAGACACCAAACCCTATGAATGCGACGGCTTAAGCCTGTTTCGCCAGTTGCCCATGGTGGTGGCCTTGCCCGACACCGAAGAACAGGTTATCGAAATCCTGAAGCTGGCCAACAGACTAAACGTACCTGTTGTGGCACGCGGTGCGGGCACCGGTTTGTCCGGCGGTGCACAGCCCCACAAGCACGGCATTTTGCTGGGTATGGCCAAGTTCAACAAAATTCTAAAAGTAGATGTGCAATCTCGTAGTGCAGTGGTGCAACCCGGCGTGCGTAACCTGGCTATTTCCGAGGCCGTGGCCCAGCACCAGTTGTACTATGCGCCCGACCCTTCCAGCCAAATTGCCTGCACCATTGGCGGCAATGTGGCCGAAAACAGCGGTGGCGTGCACTGCCTGAAGTACGGCCTCACGGTGCACAACGTGCTGAAAGTTCGCGCCATTACCATTGAAGGTGAAGTGGTTGAATTCGGCTCCGAGGCACCCGATGCCCCCGGACTTGAGTTGATGAACCTGGTGATCGGCTCCGAAGGCATGCTGGCTGTGGTTACAGAAGTGACCGTGAAGCTGGTACCCAAGCCCGCTTTGGCGCAGGTGATTATGGCCAGCTTCGACGACGTGGCCAATGCAGGCAATGCAGTGGCAGCCGTGATCGCCGCGGGCATTATCCCGGCCGGGCTTGAAATGATGGACAAGCGCGCCAGCCAAATGGTGGAGCCCTTTGTAAAAGCTGGTTACGACACCGAAGCAGAGGCCATTTTGTTGCTGGAAAGCGATGGCACACCCGAAGAAGTGGCCGAAGAAATTGCGGAAATGACCCGCGTGCTGAACGGCTGCGGTGCCACCGCCATCAAGGTGTCGCAAAGCGAAGCCGAACGCCTGAAATTCTGGGCTGGCCGCAAGAATGCATTTCCGGCTGCTGGCCGCGTGTCGCCCGACTACTACTGCATGGACGGCACCATTCCCCGCCGCAGTTTGGCCAAAGTCTTGAACGCCATCACCGAAATGGAAAAGAAATACGACATGCGCTGCGCCAACGTATTTCATGCAGGCGACGGCAATTTGCACCCACTGATTTTATTCGATGCGAACAAGCCTGAAGAAATTAAACGTGCTGAAGATTTCGGCGCAGAAATTCTGGAACTGTGCGTGGAAGTGGGTGGCACAGTGACCGGTGAACATGGCGTGGGCATCGAGAAAATCAACCAGATGTGCGTGCAGTTTTCGCGTGCTGAACTGGATGCATTTTTCGCGGTGAAGAAAGCCTTCGACGAACCCGGTTTGCTCAACCCCGGCAAAGCCATTCCAACGCTGCACCGTTGCGCGGAATATGGTCGCATGCATGTGCATGGCGGCCAGGTGCCTTTCGCAGACCTTCCCCGCTTTTAAAAGAACGAGATCATGAGCGACTTTATCGATGACCTGTGCAAACAGGTTGAACTGGCTGCCCGCAACAAGACACAACTTCGCCCGTTGGGCGGCGGCACCAAGAATTTTTACGGTGGCCCCCTGCAAGGCGAGGAAGTGGACATGCGCCAATGGGCCGGCATTGTGGAATATGAACCCACGGAACTGGTGATCACGGTGAAGCCGGGCACTGCCTTGGCTGAAGTGGAAGCTGCCCTTGCTGCTGAAAAGCAGGAACTGGCATTTGAACCACCCAGGCTGGGTGCCAAGGGCACCATTGGCGGCGCGATTGTCAGCGGCCTTGCCGGACCCGCACGCCTGAGTAAAGGTGGCGTGAAAGATTATGTGCTGGGTTGCACCCTGCTCGATGGCAAAGGTCAACTGCTACACTTTGGCGGTGTGGTCATGAAAAACGTGGCGGGCTATGACGTGGCCCGGGTAATTCCTGGCAGCATGGGCACGCTTGGTATTGCAACCGAATTGTCGATCAAAGTCATGCCGGTTGCGCCCGCCGAAGCCACACTGCAGTTCGACATGGATGTGAACAAAGCGATTGCTCAAAGCAATGAATGGCTATCGAAACCCCTTCCAATTTCTGCCACGTTTTTCGACAACGGCAAGCTGACAGTTCGCCTGCGCGGTGCCAGCGCAGCAGTACAGGCTGCCACCAAAAACATGGGCGGGCAGGAAATGGAAAGCCAGCAGGCGCAAGCCTTCTGGACCAGCGTGCGCGACCAGCAACATGCATTCTTCAAAGCCGAAGGCGATTTGTGGCGCATGGCAGTGCCGCCCACCACCGTTGATTTGGCCATGCATGGTCAAAGTGTACACGAATGGGGCAGCGGGCTGCGCTGGCTTCGTGCCGATGCTGGCGTAACGGCCGAGCAAATTCGCGCCACCGCCAAACGCGTGGGTGGCCACGCCACCCTGTACCGCACAGGCAACGACGCCGCGCGCGTGCACGCATTCCAGCAACCTGATGCGGTCATGCTGAAACTGCAACGCCGCCTGAAAGAACAATTCGACCCGGCTGGTGTGTTCAGCATCAACCGCCTGTCACCCATTTTGTAAGTAGAACGCATGGATACCCAACTCGCCGACTGGATCAAAGACACCCCCGATGGCAAAGCCGCCGATGCAATTCTGCGCAAATGCGTACATTGCGGTTTTTGCACGGCCACCTGCCCCACCTACCAAATTCTGGGCGATGAACTGGACAGCCCGCGTGGCCGCATTTACTTGATCAAACAGGTCTTGGAAGGCAAGCAAGTGACGCGCAAAACCCAGCAACACCTGGACCGCTGCTTAACCTGCCGCAATTGCGAAACCACCTGTCCTTCCGGTGTGAAGTACGGCCAGTTGATCGACATTGGCCGCAAAATTGTGGATGAGCGTGTTGAGCGCCCCATGGCTGAAAAGCTGACACGTGAAAGCCTGAAAATGCTGATGACCAACCGCCCCATGTTTACAGCGGGCATGGCCATGGGCAAAGCGGTGCGTGGCATGCTGCCGGAAAGCATCAAGAAAAAAGTGCCGGCCAAACGCCCCACCCTGCCCTTTGCCAACACAGCACACACACGCAAAGTGATCTTGCTGAAAGGCTGTGTACAGCCTGCCATGATGCCGTCGATTGATTCTGCAACATCCGTGATTCTCGATGCATTGGACATTCAAAGCATGGTGATACAGGAATCGGGTTGTTGTGGCGCCGTGAAGTTTCACTTGAACGACCACCTTGGCGGTTTGGTTCAAATGAAAACCAACATCGACGCTTGGTACAACTTGCTGCAAAGCGGCGAGGCCGAGGCGTTGGTGATGAATGCATCAGGCTGCGGCGTCACAGTTCGTGAATACGCCCACTATTTTGAAAACGATCCAGAGTACGCGGAAAAGGCCAAACTGGTCAGCGAGAAAACCCTGGACATTGGCGAGTTCATCACCCAACAAAATGCAGACGGGCTAGCGCGCTTGGGCACCAAGGTGAAAGCCGCCATCGAGCAGCAGCGCATCCCTGGCAGCATTGCCTTTCATCCACCTTGTACCTTGCAGCATGGCCAACAAATCAAGGGTGTGATTGAAAACGTGCTGACCACCCTGGGCTTTAAATTAACACCTGTGGCCGATTCACACCTGTGTTGTGGCTCAGCCGGTACTTATTCGGTGCTGCAACCTGAGTTGTCGAAAGAATTGAAAAAGCGCAAGCTGGCCAACCTGATGGCGGGCAAGCCGCAGGCCATTGCATCAGCCAACATTGGTTGTTTGGGCCATTTGGAAAGCGATGCAACAGTGGATGTTCGCCACTGGGTAGAGTGGGTTGCGCAAGCGGTTTAAGTAATTTGTCAAGGCATGGAACTGAAAGGGCCACATATTCACTAAGTGGTCCTTTTCATTTCAACGCATCCAAAGCCATGACTATCGACACCACCACCCCCGCTGGCGCAACCCGCCCAACCAGTTCATTAACCAGGGCATTAAGCCAGGTCAGCCTTGAAGAACAAGCCCGGCCTGCAAAAAAAGCCACGCTGGCAATCGCGAGCGATACACTAAGAAACGAACAGGCTCGGGAAATTATTTTCCGCTGCAATGCAATCGACCGAGACATCCCGATGATTCGGGTCGAGACACGGAAAGCGCTGTCCACTTACCTGGTCAATCAGCAAATTCAAAACCCAGGGCTTTTGAATAACAGGCAACAAGGCTTGTGTGCATGGACCTTGCTGGAACATGTAGCGCGTGGGGACCGCGGCTTTCAGAACGTCGATTCAAACATGGTTGGCAGCTACATTCGCCCAGAAGACAAATCACAGTTTGAAGCCATTGCGAAATCATTGAATCTAGATCCCGGCAAGTTCATCTCTTAAGCAAGCGCTCTGCATTACTTTCGACAAATGACCTGTCTGCGACTGTAATAACCGGGGTGTGAAGGCACCACCGGCATCATCATGTCGGCACCGTCGATACTGCGCAGCACATCCTCGGTGCAGGCAACAATGTTCAAGCTGGCCAGCCATTTGGTGGCTGCCTCGTCAGCATCCAATTCAAACTGGCGATTCATGGCGTGCAGCTTTTCCATGGTGGCCGGGTTGCGCTCAATCGCATCAAAGGCCATGTCGGGAGTTGGCATACCAGCCAATTCCATGGCTTTCATGCCCAGCTTTTTCTGATGCTCCAAGTGCACATGCGCGTACTCATGGGCAATCACGAACAACACACCATCGGGCGTTAAGCGATTCAAAAAATCGGGGTCCATGGTCAGCAAGGCACCCTCGATGCGATCCGACACATAGGCCCGGCTCCATGTTTTCGTCAGCTCAACTTCAAGTTTCATATTGGGCACTGCTTTGCCCAACTGCACAATTGCATGATCGATGTCAGTGCGTGTGGCCGCCTGCACGCCAGAATGAAAAAGCAGAAAACCCAAATGTGCAATCCAGGCGAATCGCAAAAGTCTCACATGTGCGCCCCACATACTTCTCTCCGAACTAAAAACCGAAGGGTCTCAAGCCACTGTCGAACTGAATAGCGTCCGAAGGACGAGCGTTTGTTAATGCAAGGGTTTCAACCACGAGCGACTCGAACATCGGGCGCTGGTCTTCGGTCAACTCGGCACCGTCAAACTGAATAAACGGATCGGCTCCGCCTTTGATGGTGGCCAACAAAGCCATTTCAAGCACAGAGCCGGGTAAATTCACGTAATCCGAAGTAGACAGCCAACCCGCTGCTTTGCTTCGATTCTCGACCCCGCCTTCAAGCCAATTGCAGGCGTGCCGAAGCGCCTTGATCAAGCCACTCAGGGCAACAGGGTTCTCAGACGCCCAGGCGCGCGTGCAGCCCAATACTTTTTCAGGGGCTTTGGGCCACAAACTGTTGGAGGTAGCCACAATGGTGCCAAGCCCCTCATTCACCGCCAGGGAGTTATAGGGCTCGCCCACACAAAATGCATCGATCAAACCAGCTTGAAGCGAGGCCACCATGCGAACCGGCGGGACCACTTCAAAACGTACATCCTGATCCGGGTCTACATCATTCGAACGCAACCAGCGGCGAAGCTGCAAAGTGTGCATGGAAAACGGAAACACCGTGCCAAACACCATGGAACGTTCCTCCCGGGATTTTGCTGCACGCAATTTTGAACCCAGCGTTTCACCTTCAACAAGCCCGGCAATCAACGCGGCCAAAGGCTTGCTAACCGTGATGGCATTGCCGCTTCGATTCAATACCAGCGGTGCCAATACGTCTTTTTTGGGAGAGCCCCCCAAACCCAGCTGCAAGGCGATCGCCATGGGCGAGAGCATGTGAGCGGCTTCAATTTCGCCATAAGCCAGCTTGTCGCGCAGCGTGGCCCAGGATGGCTGCCTGACCAGATCTACAGACAAATGTTCAGCCTCGAAAAAACCCATTTTCTGGGCCACCACGAATGGAGCGGAGTCGGTGAGTGCGATGACGCCAATGCGAATTTCCTGTTGCATTACAAACCACCTCCGCCCAACATTTCAAACACCTCAATCACATTGCGGGCTGTGTCTACCAGGCGCTGGTTGCGCTCCATGGCAAGCTTTCGCATGGCGTGGTAGGCCTCGTCTTCATTGAATTTTCGGTGCTTCATCAACAGGCCTTTGGCTTTGTCAATCAGCTTGCGGTCCGCCAGCTGATCACGGGTTTTCTGCAACTCGTTTCTCAACGCCTGAAATTCACGAAAACGCGCCACGGCCACCTGCACAATGGGGCGAACCCGATCCGGGTTCATGCCGTCGGCCACGTAGGCACTTACACCAGCCTTGATCGCACTGGCGATCGTGTCCTCATTGTCTTCATCAGAAAACATGATCACAGGCTTGGGATTGCTTCGCGACAAAACCGCCATGTTTTCCAGGCAATCGCGATCGGGTGAGTCGATGTCCACAATCACGATGTCGGGTTGAGACACCGCCACGTGTTCAGCCAACCGATCAGCTGAACTAAGACGGGACACCAACACATAACCAGCATCTAGCAAGGCGCGTTCCAGTATGGCGGCACGGCCTGGTTCCTCGTCAACCAGCAGTACTTTCAGTGGCGGTGTGGCGGCTTTGCCGGGTTTACTCTTTTCCATGAATGGGTGTACTCATCCTCAAGGGGCCAATCGGGACATTGCCCAAGAATCACCTTGCAAGGTGTAAGCCAGGCGATCGTGAAGTCGCGACGGCCGCCCTTGCCAGAACTCAAAAAAATCGGGTACGAGACGGTAACCGCCCCAAAATGGAGGCCGGGTCTGCGGGTCGCCCTGTTGTTCTTCCTGGGCCTGCTTGACTCGCGCTTCAAGCACTTCTCGAGAGTTGATTACCTGGCTTTGAGGCGAAGCCCACGCACCCAGGCGACTACCCGCTGGTCGCGAGAGATAATACGCATCAGACTCTTCTGGGCTACACTTCTCAATCCGGCCCTCGATTCGCACTTGCCGCTCCAGCTCAGTCCAGTGAAACAGAATTGCGGCATGTGGATTCTGCGCCAACTCCTGGCCTTTTCGGCTTTCGTAATTGGTGAAAAAAGTAATGCCACGCGCATCCAGCCCCTTGATCAACACGATACGCGCCGATGGCCTTCCCTTGGCATTCACTGTGGCCAGTGTCATGGCGTTGGGCTCGGGCAAATCTGCATTCAATGCTTGATCAAACCAAAGCTTGAAGAAGTCGAATGGATCGGCCAAGGCATCGGCCTCATTCAGCGTGGCTTGGGTGTAATCTTTTCGAAGATCTGCGATTGACATAAAACGGAACTCCTTGGTGCTGCTAAAGGTATGATGACCTTTATTTTCACATGCTGCCAGCACCACAATGAAGAGCAATGCCGATCTGATTGACGAATTCTGCACCACTTTGTGGCTTGAAGAAGGATTGGCCAAAGCCACGCTACAGGCCTACCGCAGCGACTTGCAGCAACTGGGCAACTGGCTTGAAGAACAATTTGCTGAAAACCTGCTGCAGGTCAGCAGCGAACACATCCGAAACCATGTACACGATTTGCTGGAATTGAAGCCCAGCAGCCTGAACCGAAAACTAAGCAGCTACAAACGTTTTTACCTGTGGCTAATCACCAGCAAACAACGCGAGGACAACCCGTGCGCGCAGTTACAAAGCGCGAAACGTGGCCTGCGCATACCAAAAACATTGAGCGAACAACAAGTACTGAACCTGCTGGCTGCACCCGATTTAAGCCATGCCGCAGGGCAGCGCGACAAAGCCATGCTTGAATTCATGTACGCCAGCGGCCTGCGCGTGAGTGAACTGGTGAACATGCCCCTGCGAGCCGTTGACCTGAATGTTG
The DNA here is from genome assembly GCF_058448965.1 of Limnobacter sp. G6BE5S. Classification (NCBI taxonomy): domain Bacteria; kingdom Pseudomonadati; phylum Pseudomonadota; class Betaproteobacteria; order Burkholderiales; family Burkholderiaceae; genus Limnobacter; species Limnobacter sp. G6BE5S. The sequence continues at coordinate 113,161 of NZ_JBZFLM010000005.1, read as the reverse complement.
GCGCGGTGAAGGTGCTGGGCAAAGGCAACAAGGAACGCTTGGTACCCATGGGCGAACCCGCAAGGTTGGCGATTCAGCTTTACCTGCAGCAGGCTCGCGGTGAATTGTTGAAGGGCAAAACCAGTGATTTTTTGTTTGTAACCCATTTTGGCACCCCCATGACCCGCCAAGGTTTCTGGAAAAATATCAAGCGGCTCGCCTTGCAGGCAGGCATTGAAACCCCGGTAAGCCCGCATGTGTTGCGCCATGCCTTTGCCACGCATTTGATTAACCATGGCGCGGACTTGCGAGTGGTGCAACTGCTCTTGGGGCATGCCGACATTGGAACGACGCAAATTTATACCCATGTGGCCAAAGAACACCTGCACACCTTGCTGAATCAAAGCCACCCACGCTCAAAAAGTCGCTAAAATCGACGCCAAAGCCCAATAACAAGGAGACACCTTTGCTTAATTTCGCCGCAGGCCTGCTAATCGCCTACCTGATTGGTTCTATTTCGTTCGCAGTGGTTGTTTCCAAATTCGTTGGCTTGGCCGACCCCCGCACTTATGGCTCCAAAAACCCCGGCGCCACCAACGTGCTGCGCAGTGGCAACAAAAAAGCTGCTGTTCTTACTTTGCTTGGGGATGCACTAAAAGGCACTGCGGCCGTTGCACTGGCCTTTCACTTTCAAGACCAGTTGGGCTACAGCCGCACCGACATTGCCTGGATAGGCCTGGCCGCTTTCATCGGCCATTTGTACCCGATTTTCTTCAAGTTTGAAGGCGGCAAAGGCGTTGCCACCGCACTGGGTGTACTGCTTGGCCTGAACTGGATACTGGGTCTGGCCACCGCAGTGACCTGGGTCGTGATTGCTTACTTTTTCCGTTATTCATCGCTGGCTGCGCTCATTGCCGCGCTGTTTGCCGTGTTTTACAACGTGCTGCTGTTCGGTATTAACGGACAAGCGGCAGCAATTACCATTATGTCGGCACTGCTGATTTACCGGCACAAACAGAATATTGCAAACTTGATTGCAGGCAAAGAAAGCAAAATTGGTCAAAAGAAAAGTTAAGCGCCAATGTTGCTTTCTTGATCAGAATGCTTAAGCCACGGCTGCTTTCTCGTAAAACTGCCAGTGGCCTTTATCGCCTGTCCCATCGTATCGCAAGGTAGGCCAAGTATCCGGGTGACCGTGTTGCTCCACTTTGTAATTGTCCGGCAAATACAAATCTGGCACCGTGTCACTTCCATTGTGAATGATCAATGGAAGTTTCAAGGCCTTGAAAAACAGAACCCCGAAATCACCCTCTGTTTGCGGATTTTCACCGTTCTTCAGTTGATTCAGCGTTGCCAGCGTATTGCCCTTCTTCCAGCTGCCATCTGCCCGATCCATTAATGAAATCATCAGGGCTCGCTGCTTGTACTCGAGATCTGGTTTGGTCTGTAAACCGTTTAGTGGATCCGCCTTGATTTGGTCGTAGATTTGCCCAATTTCAGTGGAAGTTAAATTGCGCGAACCCAACTCATCGTTCATGGACTGAGCCACCAACCCAACCCTTGCCATGAATTCGTCTTTGGGGAGCGCATTTACAGCAGCCCCCCACGACGACCGAAGCCAGCACCTTGCTTTGTCACCAGAAACATTTTGAATTGTGCGTGCGCCAAGCGGTGTAAGTTGGTTTTGTAATGCAGCGCCTCTTCTAATATTCAGTAAAGTCGGCGCTAGCTCCTTCATCTTCTCCAAGATCCGCGCTGGAATGTCGTTGACATTCCGATTTACAAATACAGCGATTTCATTCAATGACTCAAGATCTTTAAAATAAGCCTTTACCTGTTGATCCGAGAAAGCGGGACTTCCTTCTGGATAATTGACTTGAAAAGCTTCTTGATACTCAGTCTTCAACCTGGCCAGTTGCTGCTTCGGGTTTGAGCCCTCGTTAAGAACACCGCCCCACAGATTAGAAATCCATTGATTGCTCGACGCTACTGGCGGCGCACCCACTGGGGGTACTGAAGCGGTGCGAACCAAAGGTGCCGAGGAAGACGCCACAGGTTTAAGCGGTGCTTCAGCAGACGTGTTCACCGCAAATTTACTCAAGTGTGTTGTTGCGTAATTCGGAATGCTGTTGGTCTGGACCGAAGACAGCCCAATCACATTCGGCATTGATCGTCCCTTGGAAAGGGGTTCCCAGGCCGTGTTCAAGAAGTCACCTGTAGAAACAAGAATTCTCTTGAGCTGAGGGCTCAATTCTCCCTTCATTTCAACAGTCAAACTTTTGCCACCCAGGTATTTGATCAGGGCCTGCGCATTACTCACATCGGTCATGTTTTTCGACTGGGTCAGTGGCTGCAACTGACGCTTCAAATCCGCAATAAGTACAAGGTTTTCTGGTCGATCAAACTGCTGACGCAGGAGCTCCTTCTGACTAATGTTCGACAAATAATTTTGCAGTGACGACCAACCCTCTCGAATTGCAGTACCACCAGCGAGATTAATAAAATGCCCCACAGAGGTTGAAGCCCTGCGGAAGATACCTTTGCGTCCATTCGCTGCAATTTCCGCTGAGTTATTCCTTGCCACCGAAATCGATTTGTCAGCACCTCCAGCTTCTCTTCTCGCAACCCACGAAGCCGCGTTGTTGTGAAACTCAATCAACACCTGTTTGAATAAAAGTTGCTTCTCGGCACTGACTGGCTGTTCGTTTTTTTCTGAGCGCTGAATCTCGCCTTCAAATTGTTTCAGCGATTTCATGAAACGAGTCACCTCAACATGGTTGCCGACCAACAAATCATTGGGTAATGCGGCAAGAATCAATGAAGAGGCCTCAACCGCATGCTGGGGCGTAATAACGACATGCTCGAGGGTTACTGGCTGTCCTTCCCTGAATATCTCTTTCTGCAGGATGGTCGACAAATGACTTAAAAATGACAAGCGCTTACCCACATATTCCCCGGGGTCTCGCGCATACACTCCGGCACGGCCAACCATGAACTTCTTGAGTGGGCTGAATCCAGATTCAACCTTGTAGGCCAAAGACGGCGCATCAAGCTGCAAGGTTTCTGCATTAAAACCTGCGGCTGTTACATTACAAGCCGACAGTCGATGAATGTATTTTCTGCCTTCTTTGGTGCTGAGAAAATCGAGCATCTTGTTTGTACGCTCACTACCCGCCGCACGCAAAGTACCCCCCAGTTCACTGAGGAATGAACGTCGGTCGCCACGCACCGTGTCGACTGCCGGATCTTTTGAGTGTTCATACGCATTAAAGTCGGAACCAAACTCTGCCAGGTGAGTTCGCACAGCAACCGACCTGGAAATCACGTCATTGCTCCTTCCGGAACGCCCATATTCCAAAGCCTGATTCAAGCTGAATCCATCGTTGACCGATGGCGACTCAACTCCGTTTCCAAGCATGTCTAGATTAAAAGGCAGTACGTTGGCTTTATTACGCGCAATTCCAAACTGAAAATTCAATTCCCGGATGGCGATCAAGTCAACACCTGCCGCCGATACCGTGCGCTGAAGTTGAGCAATTTTCAGTTTCTGGTTTTCAATCGTCTTGATATTCTTTTCGCATGCTGTGGTTTGGCCTAGCAGTGATTCGAGTTCTTTAACATCACCTGTTTTTTTTGCATCGTTTCGCTTTGACTCCAGATCTGGCAGTTTTTCCTTCTCCAGCTTCTCAAACGCATTCACCCTTTCAGCAAGGGCATTCAGCTTGGCGGCGTTCAGCTCGGCCTGGGGCTCCAGTACAGGTATCACGATGTTGTTTACTGATGCAGCCAATTGAGACTGTAGTTTTTTGAAACCGGGAACAGCAGCCTCATGCTTGGCTTTCTGATCCCGCACCCTGTTCGACCAGTGGGTTTCAATTTTTCGCACCGATGACTTTTCGGGGTGCACAGATGCTTCAGTGGAAGACTCAGGCTTTCTGCCAGCGGCAAAAGCCTCAATGGTTGAGTGCTGAATGCGTCGGTCTGCGACGGATTTATCCTGCTCCCGATTGGTCAGGTCAGTTTTTCGCAGGTTATCAACAAGACTTTTCTTTTCCGACGATGCTATTTTCACCAGCACTTTGACACTGGACTCTGTATGAACCAGTGCATTCTGAAGTGTATCCAGATCGGGCAGCGATTCAATATTGGCGGTTGCTTCACCAATTTGTTGTTCCAACAATGCTTGGCGCTTTGTCGACTCTAGTTCTTTTTTGTATTGAATGAGTTTTTCCGGCACCCCTTCATGAACCGCAACTTGTTGCAAGCTGTTGAGAATCTTAGTTTCTTTGGAGGGGCCACCAAACAAATTCCCCAATAGCCCCCACAGACCGGTGGCCTTGGGTGATGCCTTGGGCGATTCCGTGGGTGTCACAGACGATGAAGTTGCTGAAGCGGTCGAAGTTGTGGTGGAGGTTGGTGTTGCTGATGGGGATGCAGTGCCGCGCGTGGCTACATACGTTTTCTTGAGTGCCTGAACGACCAATGATTTAATTTCATCGGCATGCTGCCCACCACCTGCTTCTACTTTTCTGGCCAAGTTATCAATCAATAAGTTCAAGGCATCACTGATCTCTTCCGTACCATTCACCAAGTAGCAATCTTTCATCAAATCGATGACGTGGGGTTGCTCAACTGGCGCTTTTCCAAAATCGGCATTGCGCTGAGTTGCAGCCAAACCTGACGTAATAACGGGTGAAATTGAAGTGTCTTTGTGGGGTGTCGCGGAAGAACCTGAGCCAGTACCTCGAGTGGTCACAGGTGTGGATATAGTCGTTGAATTGGTCATGACGAAGTACTCCGATGGTTCAGTTCAAGTTAATTCGGTTGGAGTTTTGAGGCTTTGGAGTTTTCGGAGATCCTCAGAATCAGTGACGATATTGAGCTTCAATACCAAAAGCCTGTTCTTGATGTAGGAGACGGGGTCTGGGTGATCATCAGTGGGCATAATTTTCAGGCCACTCAAGGTTTGCTCAAGTAATTTGAAATTGCCGAGCAAATCTGCTTGCAAATCTGCAGCAAGGTCTTGGCCGCAAACAGAGCGTGCAAGTTCTTCGGCCGTACTCAGTGCTTGATTCCAGTTTGCCTCAGGATTTTTTACAAGATCTGCACTGAGCTTGTTCCAAATGGCCAGTGCAGCTTTCGAGATGCCAGCATCGCTCGCAGACCTGCCGCTTACAGGCAGACCAGCAGCGCTTTGCGCAACAATATCTTGAGGAGTGAAGGATTCTGAACTCCCAACTCCGGAGAGACTGTCCGGCATATATTCCCCTTGCTCAACTCTTAGCAAAACGACAGGGGAAAAATCCCCTTTCATTTAAGGAACAAATGCGGCCAGAAAGTTCCTCCGGCAATTGGTGAAATTCAGGTTCTATTGGTATAAAACTGCGCCAGGGCTACGGTAGTGTGGCCAGCCTTCTTTCCCTTGGCTTTGGCCATGTCCTGTGGGCTGCCCTGTGCCACAAGCTGCCCACCGCCGATACCCGCTTCCGGGCCCATGTCGATTACCCAATCCGCTTGTGCAATCAAATCCAGGTCGTGTTCAATCACCACCACGGTGTGGCCTGCATCTACCAAACGGTGCAACACAGCGATCAGCTTTTCCACATCGTTCATGTGCAAACCAACCGTGGGCTCATCCAGCACATACAAAGTGGGTGGGCTCATTTGCACACCCGCCTTGTTTTCGCGCACCTTCACCAGTTCGGTTACCAGTTTGATACGCTGTGCCTCGCCGCCACTCAAGGTTGGGCTGGGTTGGCCAATGGTCAAGTAACCCAAACCCACATCGTTCAACAAATTCAGCGCCTGCGCTATGGCCGGGTGAGCCTCAAAAAACGGTGCAGCCTCTGAACAACTCATATTCAAAATTTCAGCAGCGGTTTTGTCGCGCCAGGTAACCTGCAGTGTTTCGGGGTTGAATCGTTTGCCGCGGCAGGCTTCGCACACCACTTTCACATCAGGCAGGAAGTTCATTTCAATGGTTTGCATGCCTTGCCCATCACACACCGGGCAGCGGCCTGGCCCGGCATTGAAGCTGAAGCGGTTGGCTGCAAAGCCACGCATGCGCGCTTCAATGGTGTCGGCGAGCACATTGCGAATTCGGTTCCAAAAGCCAATGTACGTGGCTGGGCAACTGCGCGGTGTTTTGCCAATCGGGGTTTGGTCCACTTCAAGCACCCGTGCTACCTGCTGCGCACCCTCAATCGATTCGCAAGCGAACCAGTTGTGAACCGGCTTGCCTTTCTTGTTTTGATTCGCGACATATTGGCGCATATTGGCCAGCAGAATATCGCGGGCCAAAGTGGATTTGCCACTGCCGGAAACACCGGTAATGGCTACCAAACGGCCCAGTGGAATGTCCACATTCAAGCCGGTGATGTTGTGAAGTTTCGCGCCCTTGATTTTTAGCCGTGCAGTGTCTTGATCAACGGGTCGCTTCGGGTTTGCAAGATGCGGAATCGGGCTTTTCAAATAGCGCCCTGTCAGCGAATTCTTATCGGCAGTCACTTCAGCCACGGTGCCCTGGGAAATAATTTCACCACCCAGCTTGCCTGCGCCGGGGCCAATGTCCACCAAGCGGTCTGCACGGTTCATGGTGTCAATGTCGTGTTCAACAATGACCAAAGTATTGCCCTTGGCGCGCAGTTCTTCTAGCGCGTCCAGCAGGCGGTGATTGTCACGGGTGTGCAGGCCAATGGTGGGTTCATCCAGCACGTAACACACACCGCGCAGGTTGGTACCCAGTTGCGAAGCCAAACGAATGCGCTGCGCCTCGCCGCCACTCAAGGTGGGTGCACTGCGGTTCAGGTGCAGGTAATCCAGCCCAACCTGTTTCAGAAACTTCAAACGACCCGCCATTTCAATGCGAATGTCTTTCGCAATTGCGGTTTCACGTTCGTCCAGCTCAAGTTGATCCACCCACTTCAAGGCATCGCTTACGGTTTGGTCGGCCAATTCGGCAATATTGCTGTTCTTGAATTTCACGGCCAATGCGGTGGGGTTTAGGCGTTGGCCATTGCATGAGCCACACACCATGCTTTCGCGAAGGTAAGTTCCCTCATCATTCTCCTCCGCACTTTTGTCTTGTTCGGAAAGCCACTTGCCTTCTTCGCCGGTGGTTTCCGCATCGAAGCCTTCCACTTCCTCGCCCACACCGAAGCAGCTAGAACACCAGCCGTGTTTGCTGTTGTAGCTGAACAGGCGTGGGTCCAGTTCCGGGAAGCTGCGCGCGCAACTTGGGCAGGCACGCTTGGTTGAATAAAAGCGTATGGAAGGTGTTTCGCCCTTCTTGCCCTGCGCCTCCACCATCACCGTGCCTTTGCCGTATTCAAGGGCAAGTGCCAACACCTCACGCAATTCTTTCTCGCCCTTGGCTTGAATGCTCAAGATTTTTACTGGCAATTCAATGTGGTGTTCCTGATAACGGGCCAGCTTGGGCCATGGGTTGGTGGGCACATATTCCCCGTCCACCCGCAGGCGCTCATAGCCGCGATCAACTGCCCATTTTGCAATTTCGTTGTAAATACCCTTGCGCCCCTGCACCAGCGGTGCAAGCAAAGTAATTTCCTGCCCTTTGTAGTGCTGCATGATTTGCGCCAACATGCTGTCCATGCTTTGCGGGGCAATGGGCACTTCGCAAGTGGGGCAATGCTGAATACCCAGCTTCACAAACATAAGGCGCAGGAAGTGATACACCTCGGTTACTGTAGCCACCGTACTTTTTCGACCACCCCGGCTGGTGCGCTGCTCAATGGCCACTGTGGGTGGAATGCCAAAAATAGCGTCTACATCGGGCTTGGCAGCAGGCTGCACAAACTGGCGCGCGTAAGCATTCAAACTTTCAAGGTAGCGGCGCTGCCCTTCAGAAAACAAAATGTCGAAAGCCAGCGTGGATTTTCCGCTGCCGGAAGGCCCGGTGATCACGGTCATTTTTTCGCGCGGAATGGTCAAGCTGACATTTTTCAGGTTGTGCTCACGCGCATGCAGAATTTCAATGCCGTCGGTCTGCCCGCGCCTGCTGACTGCCGTTTTCAAACCATACAGTGCCGCTGCTTCAGCCACCAAATGATCGTTACTGCCTTTATTCAAATCAGCTGCATGCAGCAAATTTGTTTGCGCAAGGTACTGCTTGATTGCAATACCCGTGTGGCTAACCTTGTTTTTTGCAAGTTGCTCTGGCGTGCCTTGGGCCACCAGTTCACCACCGTATTCACCCGCTTCGGGGCCCAGGTCAATCAGCCAGTCGGCTGCACAAATTACGTCCAGGTTGTGCTCCACAATCAGCACGCTGTGCCCGGCTTCTTGTAACAAACGCAGTGAACGCATCAACTTGGCCACGTCATCAAAATGCAGGCCCGTGGTGGGTTCATCAAACACAAACAAGTCGCCGCGCGTGGCCACTTTCTGGCCACGCGCGGTGGGTTTCAAATTGGCCAGAAAACCGGCCAGTTTCAGGCGTTGTGCTTCGCCACCACTGAGGGTGGGCACAGGTTGGCCAAGGCGTAAATAATTCAAACCCACTTGGGCAAGGGGTTGCAGTGCCTTCATCAAGGCAGCGTCTTTGTCGAACAAGTCCAGTGCTTGGTCTACCGTTAATTCCAGCACTTGCGCCATGTTCAACACCTGGCCTTTGCGCTCCAGTGTTACTTCCAGTGCTTCCGGGCGATAGCGTGTGCCATTGCATTCACCGCAACGCAAATACACATCGCTGAGAAACTGCATTTCAACGTGTTCAAAGCCATTGCCACCGCACATCGGGCAGCGGCCATCGCCACTGTTGAAACTGAAAAAACCCGGCTTGTAATCGCGTTCTACTGCAATTTTTGTTTTGGAAAACAGTTTGCGCAGTTCATCAAATGCGCCCACATAACTGGCCGGGTTGCTTCGCGTGGTTTTGCCAATCGGGCTTTGATCCACAAAGGCCAGTTGCGCAATGTGCTCAACACCGTCCAAAGAATCAAACTCACCGGGTGCTTCAGTGGGCTCACCCTTGATTTTTTTAATCGCAGGAACCAGCACGTCTTGCACCAAAGTGCTTTTGCCTGAACCAGACACACCCGTGAGCACCACCAGCCTGTTCAATGGCAATTTGAAATCAATGTTCTGCAGATTGTTGGCGCGCACACCGGTCAGCACAATGTGTTCTTTCGAGTCACCGAGCGGTTTGATTTTGTCCACCACTTTCAGCTCGCCTTTCAGGTAGCGCGCTGTGAGCGAGTTTGATTTATCGATTGTTGCAGGCGCACCATCAAACACAATGTTGCCCCCCGCCTCGCCAGGGCCTGGGCCAATGTCCACCAGCCGGTCCGCCTGATTCATCAACTGCGGGTCGTGTTCAACAACAACCAAAGTATTGCCCGCGTCTTTCAAGCGCTGCATGGCTTGGGCCACGCGTGCAATGTCGCGGGGGTGCAGGCCAACCGAGGGCTCATCCAGCACAAACAAGGTGTTCACCAATGAACTGCCCAGCGCAGTGGTCAAGTTGATTCGCTGTACTTCACCGCCACTGAGCGTTCTGCTTTGCCGGTCCAAAGTTAAATAACCCAAACCCACTTGAATCAAGAAGCCCAAGCGCGTGCGAATTTCTTGCAACACCAAATCGCTGGCTTCGTCCAACGCGCCGGGCAGTTGCAGGTTTTTAAACAGCTGCGCCACTTTCAGCAGCGGCATTTGCATGATTTCATGAATGCTGTACTTTGCTGTTTCGCTGGGCAATTTCCACAACAGGGAATCGGGTTTTAAACGTGCGCCATTGCAATCGCCGCAGGGTGTGTAACTGCGGTATTTGGAAAGCATGACCCGCACGTGCATTTTGTAGGTGCGGCTTTCAAGCCATTCAAAATAACGGGCCACGCCATAGAACAAGTGGCCGTCCCAATTGCCGTCAAAATTTGCATCACCTTCTATTACCCACAACTTGTGTTCTTCGGGCAGGTGCTTGTAGGCAATGTCGGTGGCTATGCCGCGCTTCTTGGCAAACTTCACCAAATCTTTCTGGCAGCTTTTGAAGCTTTCCGTGGTCCAGGGTTTTACGGCGCCCTCTTCCAGCGATTTGTTTTCATCGGGGATCACCAAGCCGTAATCAATACCAATCACCCTTCCAAATCCACGGCAGGTGTCGCAGGCTCCCAGGGGGGAGTTGAAGCTGAAATGGCTGGGCAGTGGGCTTGAATAATCCAGGTCGCAGGTGGCGCAATGCAGGCCTTCGGAGTAGCGCCAAGGCTCCTGTTCCGCACCGTCTTCTTCATGCAGGGTAAACACATTCACCTTGCCCTTGCCCCGGTGCAAAGCACTTGCCACAGCGTCGCTAAAACGGCTTTCCTCAACCCCAGCCACACGGAAGCGGTCTTGCACCACATCCAGCAGTTTTTCCACCACGCTGCGGCCTTTTTTAATCGGCGTTTCACGGTGAATTCGGGTGTAGCCCTGCGCGCTTAAAAAGTCTTCAATTTCTTGGGCGGTGAATTTTGCAGGCACACGCACCGGGAAGGTAACCACCAGGCGCTGGTCGTTTTGGGCAGCCGCTTTGTCCAGTATCGATTGCTTGATGGTGGCCACGGTGTCTTCACGCACCCACTGGCCACACTGGCGGCAATGCAGGTGAGCGGCGCGGGCATAAATCAACTTCAAGTGGTCGTTGATTTCAGTCATCGTGCCCACGGTGCTGCGGGAGGTGCGCACGGGGTTGGCCTGATCAATTGCAATGGCAGGCAGCACGCCTTCAATGCTGTCTACATCGGGTTTGTCCATGCGGTCCAGAAACTGACGCGCGTAAGGCGAGAAGGTTTCAACGTAGCGGCGCTGACCCTCGGCGTACAGGGTGTCGAACACCAGCGAACTTTTACCGCTACCCGACACACCGGTGAACACTGTGATTTCACCAGTTTTAATGTCGATGTCGACATTTTTCAGGTTGTGCTGGCGGGCACCCTTGATGCGAATTACGTTACCTAGGTATTGAGAATTTTGATCTTTTTTTGATTTGCTAGTCATGGGGTGCCTGCAGGTAAACCAGTTGCTACATGACTTTGATTGTACTGGGGGAGGCGCACCTTGATCTGCTTGCCCACCACCAAGCTTCGATTACCTTTAGAAAAAATCCCGCTCGGGGTTTTAAACCCGGCGGGATTATTTGTTCTTAACCAACAGTTGTCGGCAGCTAAACCCTGATATCAGGCAACCTGAGCCAACCTGCGTTTGCGCACACCTTGGGCCAATGTCTCCAGCACTTGCAGGCTGTCGTCCCAGCCAATGCAACCATCGGTAATACTTTGACCGTAGGTTAATGGCTTGCCGGGCTCCAAATCCTGGCGACCTTCCACCAAATGGCTTTCAACCATGACACCCATAATGCGTGCGTCGCCTGCAGCCAATTGCTCGGCGATGTTTTCACACACGCCAACCTGGTTTTTGGGCACTTTGCTGCTGTTACCGTGGCTTGCATCAATCATGATACGGGCAGCCAGGCCTGCTTTGCCGATGTCTGCAGAGGCGGCTTCAACAGAAGCTGCGTCGTAGTTGGGGCCTTTGCCCCCACGCAGAATGATGTGGCAGTCTTCGTTGCCAGAGGTACTGACAATTGCACTTCGACCTTCTTTGGTGACACTCAGGAAGTGGTGTGGGTGCTGCGCAGCCTTGATCGCATCCACGGCAATTTTCACATTGCCGTCGGTACCGTTCTTGAAACCGACCGGGCAGCTAAGGCCAGAAGACAACTCACGGTGAATTTGACTTTCAGTGGTGCGGGCGCCAATGGCACCCCAACTGACCAAATCAGCAATGTACTGGGGAGTGATCATGTCGAGAAACTCGGTACCCGCTGGCAAACCAAGGCCGTTGATGTTCAACAGCACTTCACGGGCCATGCGCAACCCTTTGTTGATCTCGAAGCTACCGTCCAGATTGGGGTCGTTGATCAGCCCTTTCCAGCCCACAGTGGTGCGTGGCTTCTCGAAATACACGCGCATCACAATTTCCAGGTCTTCCGCGTATTTTTCGCGATACACCTTCAGCTTGTTGGCATATTCCATGGCGGCTTTCACATCGTGAATTGAGCATGGGCCCATCACGACGATCAAGCGATCGTCGCCACCATGCAAAATTTTGTGCATGGCATTGCGAGAACCCGCCACTGTGTCTGCAATTGCAGGGGTAACGGGCACGTCTGCGATCAAGGCCGCAGGGGTGATCAGTTCTTTAATTTCTTTGATTCTCAAGTCGTCTGTTACCGTGTTCATGCCAATTCTCCTGAATGCTGGCGCGCTTTTTGTTCAAAGTGTCGGTTCAAAAAAAAACCGCCAGGGGTTTAGGGCCTGGCGGTTTTGGGATTCATTTGAACTATGTGTTTTTACGCACAACCCTCTTCCGCCGCTTGCCCGTACCAGGCAAAGAAGCCAAAAAAAGCATAAAAAGAGTGCGCGAAAATCGTGTTCATCTTTTAAATGTAATCAATTCATGGCCGCTGTGCAAGCGCGCTGAACGGAATTCTAGCAAGTCACAGGTGGATGTGGTTGGCATCCCACTGAAAAATCAAGGAATTTCATTACTGCGTACCGCCCATGACCAAGCCGTCGATGCGCAAGGTGGGCTGACCAACGCCCACGGGTACACTTTGACCTTCTTTGCCACAGGTACCCACGCCGTCGTCAAGCGCCATGTCATTACCAACCATGCTGATTTTCGTGAGCGAGTCGGGGCCATTGCCGATCAGGGTCGCACCCTTAAGCGGATAGGTGATTTTGCCGTTTTCAATTTTGTAGGCCAGCGAAGCCGAGAACACAAATTTGCCGCTGGTAATGTCTACCTGGCCACCGCCAAAGTTCACGGCATACACACCATCTTTGACACTGGCAATAATTTCCTCAGGGGTTTTATCGCCGTTCAGCATGTAGGTGTTGGTCATGCGGGGCATGGGCAAATGAGCAAAACTTTCGCGGCGACCATTGCCAGTCACCGGCATTTTCATCAGGCGCGCATTGGTAATGTCTTGAATGTAGCCCTTCAAAATACCGTCTTCAATCAAGGTTGTGCACTGGGTTTTGTTGCCTTCATCGTCGATATTCAGCGAACCACGGCGGCTGGCCAGGGTGCCATCGTCCACAATGGTGACGCCTTTGGCCGCCACACGCTGACCAATCATGCCGGAGAATGCACTGCTGCCCTTGCGGTTGAAATCGCCTTCCAGGCCGTGGCCAATCGCTTCATGCAGCAAAATGCCGGGCCAGCCAGAACCCAGCACCACGGTTTGGGTACCCGCCGGGGCAGGGCGAGCCTCCAGATTGATCAAAGCCTGATCAACCGCGGTGTGCGCATGGTGCATTAAAAATGCGTCGTTGAAATGGCCAAAGTCATAACGACCACCTGCGCCCGATGATCCGGTCTCGCGACGACCTTTTTGCTCAACCACCACGCTCACATTCACACGCACCAAGGGGCGTACATCCGCGGCCAGAACACCGTCGCTTCGGGCGACCAGCACCACATCGTACGCACCCACAATATTGGCCATGACCTGCTTTACGCGTTTGTCGCGTTTGCGGGCGAATTGTTCAAGGCGCTTGAGCAGGTCCACTTTTTCAGTGGAGGTTAGCGTTGGAATGGGGTTCAAGGGGCTGTACAGCGCCCTGCTTTCAGCACCCGCAAAACCTTTGCCTGTTTTCAGGTTGCGGTTGGCGGTTTTTCCCAGGCTTGCAATTTCACGCACCGATTTGGCAGCTGCCAAAATGGGTTTGAATGCGATGTCGTCGGAATAGGCAAAAGCAGTTTTGTCGCCGCTTACGGCACGCACGCCCACACCTTGTTCAATGTTGTAGCTGCCCGATTTCACAATGCCTTCGTCGAGCGACCAGCCTTCGATGCAGCCGTACTGGAAGTACAAATCGGCGAAATCTACCTTGTGTGAGAAAATTTCACCAAAGGCCTTTTGAATGTGGCCCTCATCGATACCGTAGGGGGTCCACAACAGGCTTTGAGCGGTGGCCAGGTTGGAAATGGCGGGGTCTACTACTTTCATTTTGAATCCTTTAAAGCACGCGGTGCGTAAGCGCGGGCAAGCTGTTTCGCACATCAACTATCTTAGCAGGGTCAAGCTGACCCAGCACAACCCCCTCGCCTTCTTCCAGCACATTCTCAACCTCGCCCCACGGGTTCACCAACATGGAATGGCCCCAGGTGCGGCGTCCGTTCTCGTGCAGGCCGCCTTGGCCACAAGCCAGCACATAACACTGGTTTTCAATGGCGCGGGCACGCATGAGCACCTCCCAGTGCGCCCGGCCGGTGGTGTAGGTGAATGCAGCGGGCATCACGATTAGGTCAACTTTGCCCATGGCGCGGTAAAGCTCGGGAAATCGCAGGTCGTAACACACTGAAAGACCGATTTTGAAGCCATCCACATCCGCCACCACTGGCGTGTTCCCCGGCAGCAACACACGGGCCTCATCGTAACTTTCCTGCCCTTTGGTGAAGCAAAAAAGGTGAATTTTGTCGTAGCGTGCTGTGCATTCGCCCTGCGGGTTGAACACCAGGCTGGTGTTGTACACACGGCCATCCACCGGGCTGGAAATTGGCAAGGTGCCCGCCACAATGTGCAAATTTCGAACTGCGGCCTGATCAGCCAGGAACTGCTGAATGGGGCCACTGCCGAAGGGCTCGGCGATCGCGAGCTTGTCCGTGTCTTTGTGACCCATCAGGCAAAAATACTCAGGCAACAACACCATGCGTGCGCCCTGCTTTGCCGCCTGCCCGATCAGGCGTTGCGCAATATCCAGATTGCGCTCAAGGTCGGGGGTGGCAATCATTTGCAGGCTGGCAACCATCATGGGCTTGCTCATGCTAATTCCTTGTGTTGGAGTCATTGGTGGGCGGCGTTACAGGGTCGCCCTTTCGAACCCGTTCAATGACCGGGGCCACCCATGGGCCGCTTACTTTGTACTGAAACGAGAAAATCTTTGACAGTGGGTCTTTCAGTACAAAATCGGCAATCAATGACGCAATACCCACCGCGGGGTTGGCCGCGATCACGGAATAAATCAGCGAACCACCCGTTGGATTCAGATCAGGCAACACAACCACATTCAGGTTTTGGGTTTCACTTTCAAGGTCCAGCTTGCCGTCCATCAACACGGTGGCGCTGGGCCCGGTCATTTTGAAGTTCTGGGTGCTGGCAATGCCCTCTTTCAGGGTCACATCAGCTTCCATGGTGTCGTACGCAAAACCTTCTGAAAACACGTCTTTGAAATCAAGTGCAAAACGGCGCGGGATACTTTGCAGTGAAAGCACGCCCAGCAATTTGGCAACACCGGGATCCGCCTTCAAAAATTGCCCTTTGCTGCTTTTCAGCTTGAATTGACCGCTCAAACTGCCGTAATCAATGTTCGTGGGGGCATCATCCCAGCGCAATCGCCCAACCAGCGTACCCTCTCCACCTTGAAAAACCCCAGCCATGCCAAGTCGGGTTAACAACCCACCCGCATTTTTCACGGTTTGGTCAACGTCAATGTCGGTGCGCTGATTCTTCAGGTTTTCGCCATACTGCCAAACCCCTTTTGCCCGAATAATCGATTCGGGGTTTTCTATGCGGAGTTCTTCCAGCTTCCATTCTTTTGGGCGTTGCCCCAGCACCGCACGCGCCTGTTCCTCACGGCTTTGATTCACCGCGATCAATTTAAGGCTACCCAAAACCAGGTCATTCAAACTGAAATTGTCCACCTGCACATCCAGGGCTGGAATACTGGAAGCCGGTTCTTCGACCAAATCACGGATATCGCTGTCCAGCGTTTTCGGAATAACCAGGGTTTTAAATCTCGCCAACACAGCGCCATCCGGGCGTTGTTTGTCTGAAATCCAGGAAAGATAACCATCGACACCTTTGGCCTTCACATCAAACTGCCATCGCTTTTCAACAGTGCGCGCGGCCACTGACACGCCTTCGAATGATTTGCTGCCCACATTCAAACGCTCTGTGCGAATTCCAACTTTCAGTTTCACATTGGTTTCGGTGGTGGGGTCACCCATCAGTTCGCCCATCAAGCCCGTGTTGCCAGATGCCGAGGTGATGTCGTTGAAAATGGTGCGCCACGTGTCCAAATCAATAGTCGGCACCCGAATATCGCCCTGTATGCCAGCAGTGGGAGCAGCCAAAGGTGCGCCGATCGCAAACTGCAAGGAATCAATACCAGCTTGACCACCGTCATCAAGAACCGCAGCACGCAGCTGTGCCAGTGGCTTGGTATCCAGACCCAAATCCACTTGCCAACGTTCGCCCTGCGCAGTGGCGGTTTGGTTCAGCTTGAATGGCAAACGGGCATCTGCCTTTTTGGCAAAAGGCGCTGGTAACTTCACCTCCAGCCCCTGCAACTGACTGTTGACATCAACTGCCACACCATTGTCGCGTGTTGCCACCACCACCGTATACGGTGCACTACCGGCCAAATAAGGTTCGCTCAACGGGTTCAAATATTGGGCAAGTCCCTTGGCACGCGCTGTGCCATTGGCCCTGATTTCCATTCGTCCGCTGGCGTCGGTGGTGCCTTTGACCACAACCGGGCCACCCAAGGCCTGGCCTTGAAGTTGGTCGATGAACAAACCCTTGTTGGAAAACTGGATGAGCCCATCCACATTGCTGACCACCGGCATACCCCGCACCACACGTATGGAGTTGCCCTTCAGTTGCAAATCTCCTTTCACCTGGGTTTTCTCGGGAGCTGCAATTGGAATGGACAGGCGCAAATCAAGATTGGCATTGCCCTCAACCTGGGCATTAATCAGTGCTTCGTTCAGAATTTCCCGAACCGGGCTTTGATTCACAAAAGCCACCATTTTGCTCAATTCGCCCTGACCTTGCCCCTTGATTTCCAGCAGTGGTTCCCAGGCATCCAGGTTGTCAATGCTGGCTTGAACAGCTTTCAGACTTACCCCTGAAGTTTCAGCAATATCAGCCTGAATCAACATGCGCTTGCCAATGAAGGTGGCCTTGCCGTCCACCTTTTGAATGCCTGGCCAACCCGGGGCATAGGTCAGCTCACCATTTTCGAAAGGCACTTCGATCTTGAACACACCGGGGTGCTTGGGATCTGCAAAGGGAAAGTCGCTTAATCGGCCAGACAGTTCAAACTGACCATTCTTTGCCATGCCAGCTTTCAAATTCTCGGCCAGCCATTCCCGTGCACTGGCCCCAATCACCAAGGGGAGATAATTGGCCACCCGCTCAATATTGGCCATGGGCAGGGTGCCCTTGATGTCAATGACGTCCGATTCATTCCGGCGAAACTGGTAACTGCCTTCAACTTGCGCCTGCAAATCAGAGTTGCTGACCGTCAGTTGCTCCACTGAAAACTCTGCCGGCTGATTGGCGGTGAACACATCTCGCCAAGCGCCCCGGCCTTCAATGGCGTCGAAAGCGAGTGTTTCTGCTGCAAATATTTCAGGCAATGAAATCTCAGAATTACTTCCCCCCAAGGTCCATTCTCCCTTGGAGTCACTGCCTTTGAATGTGCCGCTGAGGTTTTTAAAACCGGTGATTCTGCCATTTGATTTTGGCGAAGTGTCGCGATACAGCACAGTGAGTTTGCTGAAATCAACATCGGACTTGAACGACACGGATTCCTCATGAGGCTTGTCCCCTGCGGTTCTCCAATCCAAAGCAACCCGGTTGATCATTCCGGCCACTTCAAAAGACTTCAGGGTTTCAAGCCGCTGAAGTTGACCCAAGTGCGGGCCCAATTCCAGCACCACAGCCTGCGCCTGGGCCGCGTCCAGCTGTTGAATTTGTATGCCCCAGTCAACCCCGTCGGCGCTGGCTTGCTTCTTGAGCGACAGGTCGGTGGGGCCGAACTGCTTTTGACCGGCGATCTGCCCCTTCAATTGTCGAATCGAAATGGCATTCGGTTCAAACAATGCATGTTGACCCTGAACTTCAATCAGCGCGCTGGTGTTGGTCATGTCAAAAGGCGCAGCATCCACCTCGGGATTGGAAAAACGCAATTTACCCACCCGCGCATCCAGCAGTGAGCGTTGCACCAAACCATCCTCAAAATCAATCCACAATCTTCCCTGTGGCTGGGTTAAGTCCACATCCAGGCCAAAAGTTTTGAACACCGACTCCAGCGGTTCCGTTTGGTCCACCAGCGTATTGAGATAAAAGCTGCCTTTCCATTTGCTCACATCGCCCAGTTGGCGTTCAAGCAAGGGCGTTTTAAAGTTCAAACGGGCATTGACCGGTGTTTGGGCCAACACAGGCAGCTTGAAAGTAAGGCCAGCCTGGTGGCGACTTATACCATTCTCGATGAGCAGCTCAGTCTCGATGGCTTGCGCCTGGGGAAACTGTCCCATGGCGTCTGTCCAGTTCAAAACGCCATTTGTCAGCAACACGCGTTGTTGTGCCAGCAACCAGTCCAGGCCAGGGTTACCTTCAGTTCCGTCGTCCAGCATGGGAATGCCGGCCACTTCAAAAATGCCTTGGGAATTGCGCACCACACTGAGTTCTGGCGACTGTACTTCCAGGTTTTTCAAGCGGGGGTTGAATGCAAGAATACTGGGCAAAGACCAGGTTAACTGCACTTGTTCGGCAGTAAACCCGGGGGCACCATTGGCTTGGGGCAAACGAACGTTTTGAACCACCAGCAAGGGGCCAAAGCCTCGCCAACTGGCTTGTATCTCGCCAATTTCAATCGGGGTGCCGGTTTGGTTTTGTAAAAACTGCTGAATCTCGGGGCGGTAACGATCCACTTCAGGCAACACCAACCACTTAACTGCCAGCAAAGCCATGCACAGGGGGGTATACACCGCAATCAATACCCAAAACAACACCGCCCCTGCACGCCGAAGCGTGGGGTTGCCCGTGACTTGTTGCACCAGTGCCTGATTTGTTCCTTCCTGCAAGAAATACCGCCCCGATAATCGTCAACACCTGTAGTACGCTATTGTAGAACCAAGCTTCCCTTTATAACGACACGCATGAACGACCCACTGGATTTCTATCATCGGGTTTGGCCCACTCACTCTGAATACGCCAAGCGCTGGTTGAATCGCTTCCCGGAATGGGACAGCACTGAGCAGGATGAAAACCATCTTTTAAACTGCGTTGAAACCTGGCTGGAAAAAGCACGCGAGTTAAACGATGAAAAGGCCTTGATGGCCGAACTTCGATTGGTTCGACAGCGCAGCATGATTGAAATCATGCGCCGCGACCTGCAAGGCAAGGTCGACCTGTTCGAAGTAACCGAGGCCCTGTCGTTTCTGGCCGATGCCGCAGTGCAAATTGCACTGAAATTCAGCCACAAATTGCAAGCGGATCGTTTTGGCGAACCCGCCGATGGCGACTGCATGATGGTGGTGGGCATGGGCAAGCTGGGCGGGCTTGAGCTGAATGCGTCCAGCGACATTGACCTGATTTTTCTGTACAACCAGGACGGGGAAACACTGGGCGGACCCACCGGGAAAACACAGTCGCACGCCGAATTTTTTACACAAGTGGGCAAACGGGTTATCAAGATTATTTCAGAGGTGACCGACGAAGGGTTCGTGTTCCGCGTGGACATGCGCCTTCGCCCCAACGGCGATTCGGGCCCACTGGTGGTAAGCCAGGACATGCTGGAAGAATATTTTGTGGTGCAGGGGCGTGAATGGGAACGCTATGCCTGGATCAAGGCCCGCGTGGTGAACTGGGCCGTCGACCCAGAGCAAGACGCAGCCTTTCAGCAAAACTTGGACAACCTGAACAATATTGTTCGGCCTTTTGTGTTTCGGAAATACTTGGACTTCGGTTCAATACGTGCTTTGCGCGCCTTGCATGTTCAAATCCGCAACGAGGTGAACAAGCGCGAAAGCCAGCACCCAGGCTCGGTACACGTGAAACTTGGGCGTGGCGGCATTCGTGAAATCGAGTTCACTGCGCAGGCTTTCCAGCTGATTCGCGGTGGCCGAGAACCCAAGCTGCAGCTGCGGCGCACAGTCGATGTGCTGGAAGTGTGCGTGGAGTTGGGGCTGATTACCAAAGAAGACCACGACAAAATGGTGGCCGCTTACCGCTTTTTGCGCAACCTGGAGCATCGCCTGCAATATGTAGACGACGCCCAAACCCACCGCCTGCCCGCCAGCCCCACCGAGGTGCTGCGCATTGCAAGATCCATGGGGTTTCAAGATCCGGGCAATTTCATGAAGGCTTTGAACCGCCACATGAATTACGTGGCCAGCCATTTTGACGTGGTGTTTGGCGACAAGCAGGAAGACGAAGAAACACCCAGTCTTGAACTGCCATGGGCTGACACACTCACCCAGGGATTCACCAACCCGCAAGCGGCGCAAGACCGCTACCAACACCTGATTGAATCAAGCCGATACCAGGCTTTGCCCAGCGCACACCGGGAGCGAGTTGACCGCCTGATGCCTACTTTACTGGCCGCCGCGGGAGCCTCTTCCGCGCCAGACTCCTGCTGGCGTTACTGCTGCGACTTGATCGAAACCGTGTCGCGCCGGGGAGCTTACTTAAGCCTTCTGGATGAATACCCGATTGCCCGCATGCGGGTAAGCCGCATGCTTGCCGCAAGCCCATGGGCTGCCAATTTTTTAATCAAGCACCCCTTGCTGCTCGATGAATTGCTGGACAGCCGAACCTTGTTGACGCCCCCCGATTTTGCTCAATGGAAACAGCAATTGCGTGAACTGCTGGACCAAGCCAAGTTGCCCGACGGGCAGCCCGATCTTGAACGGCAAATGGACCTGATTCGTGAACAACACCATGCCCAACTATTCAGGGTACTGACACAAGACCTTGAAAACCTGCTGACAGTGGAGCATGTTTCGGACCTGTTGTCTGAACTGGCCGATTGCACACTTGAAATCATTCTGGAACGAGCCTGGGATCAGCTTCCCAAAAGGCACCGGGCACAACCGCGTTTTGCAGTGGTGGCTTATGGCAAACACGGCGGCAAGGAGTTGGGGTATTCCTCTGACCTTGACCTTATTTTTCTGTTCGAAGACGATGACGACCGTGCGCCCGATTTGTATGCCCAATTGGCCAAGCGCATGAACCGCTGGCTGACCACCCAAACCGCCGCAGGCACTTTGTTTGAAACTGACTTTCGCTTGCGCCCCAATGGCGAGGCGGGTTTGCTCGTGAGCAGTGTGGAATCGTTTGAAGACTACCAGCGCCGTGAAGGTGGCGTGGGTGCTTGGTTTTGGGAACACCAGGCCTTGACCCGAGCGCGTTTCTGCGTGGGCGATCCTGAAATAGGTAAAAAGTTTGAAACGCTGCGGGAAGAAATTTTACAACTGCCCCGCGACTGGAATGACGTGAAAAAAGAAGTGATCACCATGCGCAAAAAAATGCTGGAGGGACACCCCAACAACAGTGAACTGTTTGATGTGAAACACGATTTGGGTGGCATGGTGGACGTGGAGTTTATGGTGCAAGCTTTGGTGCTGGGCTATGCGAACAAGCACCCGGAACTGACAAAAAACAAGGGCAATATTGCGCTGCTGAAGAAGGCAGGAGAACTTGGTTTGTTGCCCGCAGATTTGGCCAACTATGTGGCCGATGCTTACCGGCAGTTGCGCGCAAAGCAACACGCCTTGCGCCTGGCCGGACACGACAAATCGAGAACCAGCGACCCTGCACTGATGATGATGCGCAAACCCATTCGAACGCTTTGGGAAACCTTGCTGAACTGAAACGCCAGGCTTTTACTTGGGCACAGTAACCTGGTACATGCGCTTTTGCAGCGTACCGGTTTTGCGTGCCAGAAACGGTGAGTTTCTGCGTTTGTCAAAATAGCGTGGCGCTGGCAACATGCCCGCCATGCGGGCTGCTTGATAACTGCTTAATTGAGCAGCACTAACGCCATAATGGTGTTTCGCACCGGCTTCTGCTCCGTAAACACCGTTGCCCCATTCCACCACGTTCAAATACACCTCGAGTATTCGACGTTTGTCCCACAAAGCCTCAATCATCAATGCAATGACCAACTCCTGACCCTTGCGAATGTAGCTGCGCTTGCTGGTTAAAAACAGGTTTTTCGCCAACTGCTGGGTAATGGTTGAGCCGCCATGCGTTACCCTGCCCCGCCGCTCGTTGCGCTTGATTGCCAATTGAATGGCTTCCATTTCAACGCCCTTGTGTGTCATGAAGCCACTGTCCTCGGCTGCAATCACGGCGCGTTTCAGGTTCAGGGAAATTTTGTCGTAGGGTACCCACTCGTGCTTCAACTGAAAACCGGGTTCGGTCTTGCGTATTTCAGCCAAACGGGTTTGCATGAAACTGGTGCTGCTGGGATTCACATGCGTCCACACGGCAATTTGTGCAAGGTACCAAAGTTGAAGCAATACCAGCGCACAAAAGCCCCAGAAAAATATCCGCCACATCCACACCAAAGGATTCAGGCTGAACTTGCGCTTGCTACCGCCTTTGGAAGATTTTCTGCGAGCCATGGTCATTGTTGTTTTGCTTTGGCAAGCAAGGCTTGCCGAACTTTGGTCAAAGTTTCCAGTGCATCGGGCGACTGCCCGGTCCACACCTCAAAGGCCAACTGTGCCTGAAAAACCAGCATGCCCAAACCGTCGCTACAGGCCAAATCCTGGTGGTGCAGGGAGCGAATAAACGGTGTGGGTTTTGCAGCGTACATCATGTCGTACACCAACACCGCCCGCGCATACCAATCCGCATGAAGAACGGGAATATCGCCTTTCAGGCTGCTTGACGAGGCATTCACGATAAGCACCGGAGCGCCCGGTATTTCAAAATGCGAGGGCGGCGTGTCCAGCGCCCCACCTGCTGCAGGCAAATCAATTGCTTCGGCACGTTCTGCCAACTCACGCGCTTTGGACACTGTGCGGTTAAGCAAAGTCAGGTGTTGAATGCCAGCCGCTTGAAAGGCAGCCACGCAACCGCTGGCTGCACCGCCAGCACCAACCATCAACACCTGACACTGATCCAGACGCAATCCGAGTGTTTTGAGTTGTCGTGCCAAGTCCCGGCACAAGCCGCCACCATCGGTGTTGTCAGCCAGCACAGTACCGTCAGCATTGAATTTCAGCGTGTTGACAGCCTGTGCAAACATCGCCGCCGTGCTCAGTGTATTGGGCAACTCGCTGGCGATTGAAAAAGCATCAAGCTTGAAAGGCACGGTGACATTTGCGCCCTTCACACCGGCTGCTTGAAGTGCAGCCACGGTTTGCCTGAATCCATTCAGCGGCGCAAGCACGCGCTCATATTGCAAGGGCAAACCAAGCTGTGCGGCAAAATCGGCATGAATGAAAGGCGACATGCTGTGTGCAATCGGATTTCCGATCACCACGTAGCGGTCTGCTTGACGACTCAACGCATTCAACAAAGAATCTCCATGGCTTAATACTCAGTGCTGATGGTGTCACGGCTGAACACCCAGGTGCGGGTAATCGCCAAAATATCTGCTTTCTTTCTCATTTCCGAAGGGAAAGGTGGAAATGGCGTGGACATTCTCAGAATTCGCAAGGCGGCACGATCAAGCACAGCAGACCCCGAAGAACGGTCCACTTCCACATCTTCAAGCGTACCATCCGCACGCACATAGGCGGTTAGCCTCAGCTTGCCGTAAATGCGCCCTTTGAGCTCATCGGGATAATTTTGATTGCCCACTTGCTCCACCTTGGCACGCCACGCTTCTTCGTAAATGGCAAAGGCATAGGGCGAGGTGCGCGGCGAGAAAAAATGTTTTCTGGGCCGCTCGTTGTAGCTTTTGATGTTGTCGGCAATTTGCGCCTGCAACCTTTTGATTTCAAGTGCACGTTGGCTTTTTGGGTCGTTGCCAGGGCGTGTGTCCAGCACTTCGTTTTGCGGTGTGGTGCGCAATTCTGCACCCGCCAAATTACGCTGCAAAGCCTCCAGCTCTTTCAAGCGATCCTGGCTGGCAATCAACTCGCGCTGGTTGACTTTGTCTTCGGCTTGACCGGGCAAAGTGGTCGCCCTGCCCTTGTCAGCCTGCCCACCACCATCAAGCGCCACCTGCGCCAGCACCTTTGCGTCGTTGGGCGTTTTCTGCGATTGCGCATTCACCAGAATCACTTCCAACGGACGACTGAATGCGGTGTCTGCCTGTGGTTTTGAAAAGTGCACCAGCAACAACAAAGCATGAAGGAGCACCGACAACACCAGTGCCTTCTTCAAGTTAATGTCGCCGAGAGGTGCACGCAGGGTATTCACGCCTGGGGGCCTCCCGCTGCACTGGCACCCTCGGATTCCCCGGCTTCGATGACATCGACTGGCGCTTCTGGCATTTCGGGTGTTTCTACACCCTCCTCTTCTTCCTCATCGTCCAGCAAACGAGTGGGCGTGCCTTTCTTCAATGCCAAAAGCTTGCATGAAACTGTCAGGGTCAGTTCGTCCACCTGATCCAGTTCAACCTCCACCTGCACACCACGACCCGGCGAAGTGACACCCACCAAACGAACAAACAGGGGAATGTCGTCCAGACGGACCAGTTCGTCTTTTACCACCACACCATCAAACTGCTTGCGCCCTTTTTGCTGAATCCAGCGCAAGCACCAGTAGCGTTCCATGTTTTGCTGAAATTCGGCATAGGCTTTGTAGGTGACATCGAAGCTGTTCACCGCAGAAAGCAATTCAGCGTCGGTTGCGGTGTAAACGGGCGGATCTTGGCGCAGCAGTGAAATCAATTGCTGCTGGTTCACCAAATCCACATACCTGCGCAAGGGCGAAGTACTCCATGCGTACTGGGGCACGCCCAAACCCACATGCGGCGCTGCATGGGTAGACATGCGCACACGGCCCATGGGTGGTTGCACCCTGTAAATGCCGGTGACCTTGCATTCATCAAGCATGCCGCCCCACTCACGGTTTACATAGATCATCCACTCCGCGACCAACAAATCAAGTGGCGCATCCCGGCGGCGAGGCTGAATTTCAACCGTGCCGTCGTCACTCACATAAAAATTGAAATCAATGCGCGTGTGTTTCTCAGGCTGGCCGCGAACAATTTCACGTTCCATTCGCAACACACACGAACTTTTCCACAACATTTTCAACGCTGGAAAAAACTCTCCCACCGCGTCAAGTTCATTCAACTCAGGGTCTTCCAGAACTTCTTTGGACAAGGCTGCGTCCAGGTGATTGTGGCGCAGGTTTGCAGCCATGGGCACTTGTTCGATGGCGCTGTAGGGCTCACTGATCAGCTCGCCAGTCTCAGTGCTCACTTCAACGTAAATACTGACCGACGGTACAGTGCGACCTTCGGCCAGCGTGGCCAATTCCACAACCTGATCAGGCAGCATGGTGATTTTATCGCCCGGAGCATACACGGTCGAAAGGCGCTCACGGGCCACGCGGTCGTAAGGGCTTCCGCGAGAAATCAGCAGCGCAGGTGCGGCAATGTGCACGCCAATGCGCGCACGTTTTTCATCCAGCCAAACCACGCTAAAGGCATCGTCAATTTCCGTGGTTGAAATGTCATCCACGGAAAAAGCACGCACATTGGCGACAGGCAGATCTGCCAAATCGGCGGGCATTTCCGGCGGTGGCAAATCAATTTCTGGCCCTTTGGGAAAGTAAATGGCGGCAAAGCGGGCTCGCATCATGTCGTGCACTGATTTGAATGCGCCGCACTCAATCAGCAACACATCGGGCGATCGACCCGCCTCGGTACACGCCAACATCAACGCTTTGTATTCAGCGCTGTTTTTATCAGGACGAACCAGCAAGGTTGCAGCTTGTTTGGCAAAGCCATCGGGCAATTCGCGACGCACCAAGGCATCTGCCCACGCCTGCTGTTGCTCGGCGGCCAGGCGTTTTTTCTCGAGGCCTGCCAATGCGGCCTGCAAAATTTCGGGCGGGGCGGCACGGTACATGCCCTTGCCTTTGCGGTGAAAGTGAATAGGTGCCGCGTGCAAGGCCGCCAACGTGGCTGCTTGTTGCACCACGGTCGGTTTTTCACCGAAATACTCCAGGGCCATTGCCATGAAATCAAACTCACCTTCAGGCGAACATTCCCACAAAAACTCGGTGTCCACCTCTTTGGCCAAAGCCTCTACCTGCGCGTGGAATTCTGCACATTCCAGCGCATCAAATTTCAGCATCACACTGTTGGATTTCACCTTGGTGCGTTTGCCATGCAAGGTTTCCACCTGATAGGCATTGCCCTGCTCTTGAAGCACTCGGCCCACTTTAAAGGCTCCGGCCTCTTCGTAATACAAATTCATCAACAGTCCTAAAGATAGTATTCAAGTTGGGGCAGGAAAACCTCCATGACCCACAACGGTGTTCGATTCGGTTTGCGCGAAAAGCGCGCACAACGGGCATACCACACACGGCCGGAACCATGCCGGTTCATTTCGACTTTCATGGCTGGGGTCAGCAGCCGCTGCACCCACGGCTGCCGCAAAGGCAACCGCGCAAAAAAAAGTTCACCGCGTTTAACCTGTGGGTCGGAAAAAAGCACCGTGCCCAATGAACGGGTGCCCAAACCCCGCCAAAAATGCCAGTCGTTCACAGGGCCATCGGTTTCAACCAATGTTTGCGCCAACACCACAGGCGCATTGTCCACATGCAGGCGAACCAGCCGCTGCCGCATCATTTGGCCCGTTACACTGCGTCCCCTTGAGCCCGGCCCGTGTTTAATCAACACCTTGCCCTGCACAACAGGCTCTACTTTAAACCCCTTGTTCAGGCGCACCAAACGCTGGGTGAGCGAACCCGGGGTGCTCGCCCAGTTTCGGGCCCACACCGGCCAACTTGGCGGGCAATGCCTTGTCCAAGCACCAACACCGCTCATGGCAAACCCACGGCCAATTTCACAAAGGGCAAAATTTCATCGAAATCGCTCAAGGCATGGTCAGAACCCAACAAGTGCAATTGGTGCGCTCCACGGTAACGCGCCAGCATGGTGTCACAGTTCAGCACCTCGTCGTCGCGGGCTGCGACCAAAAAGTAACGCTGCGGATCGGTCAGCCTGGTTTGCTCCATGGCTTTTAAATCGCCCAGGTAAGCGGGTACAAACTCAATTTCTTCGTCTGAAAAATAAACTTTCTTTTTACCAATTTGATCTTGCAAATCGTCATAGGGTTTGATGGCCGGGTTCAGCAAAACAACAGAGGCCTGGGTGTGCAATTCGGCCAGCACCGTGGCGTAATAGCCCCCCAGTGAGCTACCAATGAAGGTCAGCGACAAATGGGGCTGGCTTTGCAAGCGGGCATCCAGGTGCTGCTCAATCAAGGCCAACGCCTGCGCAGGCGACGCGGGCAGATCTGGCACCCACAAATGACTACTCAAACCCGCTTGGTCGAAGGCATCGATCATTTTTTGTGCCTTCACTGACTTGGACGACGAGCGAAACCCGTGCAGATACACCACCAGATCGGCCACCCCACCCGTGCGCGCAAAGTCACCGGGGCTGCTGAAAACGAAAGGCGTCAAGCCCGTACTCCCAAGGCCAAGGCGTCGATCAACTTTTGGTGAATACCACCAAAAGAACCATTGCTCATGGCAACCACCCAATCACCGGGCTGTGCTTGCGCCACGACATGATCAATGACCTCGCTCAACTCATCGCTGGTGAAAAGGCGCGAGCCCAAACTGCCCAGGGTGTCGCGCACATTCCACTGAATGCCCGCGGTGTAGCACACCACAAATTTCGCTTCGTCGAAAGAAGCTGGCAAAGCCTGTGCAAGGGTTCCCATTTTCATGGTGTTGGACCGCGGTTCAAACAAGGCAATCAGGCGGCCCACAGGTTTGCCTTCCGCTGCAGCAATTTCTGCCATTCGAGCTTTCGCGCCTTCCAGCGTGGTAGCGATGGCCGTGGGGTGGTGTGCAAAATCGTCGTACACCTTCACGCCCGCTGCTTCACCGCGCAATTCCATGCGGCGCTTCACGCCGGGAAATTCACTCAAGGCCTTGCAGGCATCAGCGACCTTCACACCCATGGCATGGGCAGCAGCGATCACCGCCAGTGCATTGTTCACATTGTGCAAACCTGACCAGCCCCATTCCACAAGGCCCTTCAGTTCGCCATTTTTTAGCACCTCAAATTTAGAGGCACCTAAAACCCTGGCTTGCCACGGCGCGTCAGCCCCCTCTGCGGAAAAACGCTCCACGGGAGTCCAGCAACCGCGTTTCAACACGCGCTCGAGCGATTCTGTGTTGGCCGGGCACACCACCCGCCCCTCAGAAGGCACAGTGCGCACCAAATGGTGAAATTGAGTTTCGATCGCAGCCAGATCGGGGAAGATATCAGCATGATCGAACTCCAGGTTGTTCAGCACGGCCACCACGGGCCGGTAGTGAACAAATTTCGAACGCTTGTCGAAAAACGCGGTGTCGTATTCGTCGGCTTCAATCACAAAGCAGTCGCCCTGCCCAAAGGTCGCGGACACACCAAAACCGCCGGGTACGCCGCCAATCAAAAAACCCGGGTTCAAACCAGCCTGTTGCAACACCCAGGCCAACATGGAACTGGTGCTGGTTTTGCCATGTGTACCCGCCACGGCCAACACCTTTCGGCCGCGCAAAATATGCTCGCCAATCCACTGGGGACCACTGGTGTAGGGCAAGCCTGTGTTCAAAATGGCTTCCATCAACGGATTACCGCGCGACACCACATTGCCCACCACCCACAAATCGGGCTTGATGGCCAGTTGCTCCACACCAAAACCTTCGGTCAACTCGATCCCCGCCTGGGTAAGCTGAGTGCTCATGGGTGGATATACATTGGCATCGCAGCCCGTTACGGTGTGGCCCAAGGCCTTGGCCAACTGGGCAACACCGCCCATGAAGGTGCCACAAATCCCGAGGATGTGGATGTGCATTCTTTCTTCCTTTCAGAACAAGCCCATATTGTAGTGCCTGTGAATTTGGATACACTGCCGGTATGGAAGAATTCTTCGCCCCGCAAGACGAACTTCGCATTGAAATTGCGATGACTGCAGCCCGACTGATCGCCGAGGAGGGCCTCGACTACCCCACCGCACGCAATCAGGCGATCAAAGCCCTGCTTGGAAAACAAAGGGTTCCCCGCGAACGCCTTCCCTCAGATCAAGACATTCAAGACGAACTACGCGCCTACCAGGCCCTGTTTCAAGCCGACAGCCAGCCTGGCGAACTGAACGAATTGCGCGAAGTTGCCCTCCAATTCATGCAAGGTATTCAGCAATTCGAGCCCATTGTGTATGGCGCAGCGGTGAACGGCACAGGCAGCGCCCATTCGGATGTGCACATTATTGCGTTTGCCGACGATGAAAAAGAAGTGGACTATTGGTTGTTAAACCAGAACATCAACTTCGACGCCTGTGAAGATGCCTTGCTGGCTGGCAAGTCCTTCCCCGCTGTGGCTTTTCGCTGGAAACAGCGCTGGTTCCAGCTGGGCGTGGCCAGCCCAATACAGCGCCGCGGCTTGCTGAACAGGCAAGCACCCGACGACACCCCTTTTCAAACCGACATTGCGGGCTTGACCCGCCTGATAGAAGCACCATGAAAAACAAACTAATCCCGATTGTGACCGCAGTTCTCGCCCTGGCCATTGGCCTGTATTTTGGTCTGAAGCCACAAAACGGTCCCGACTACCCACTGACTGGCTACACATTTGACACCCCACAGGGCGGCTCACTCGACCTGGGCGCCTTGAAAGGCAAGGTTGTGGTGCTTAACTTCTGGGCGACCTGGTGCCCACCCTGCGTGGAAGAAATGCCCGAACTTGACGAGTTGTACCCACAACTGCAGGCGCAGAATATCGAGTTGATTGGTATTGCAATCGATTCCCCCTCTAACGTCGATCAATTTCTCCAAAAAACCCCAGTAAATTACCCGATCGTGCTTGCAGGGATGGCAGGCACAGAATTGGGGAAAGCACTTGGCAATCAACAAGGAGGATTACCATTTACCGTCATTTTGGACGAAAATGGTAATAAAATACTCACAGAAGCCGGCAGGATACAGATGAGTACTATCACTAACGCACTGCAACGCTAAAATCGGGTATGCTCACGCAACGCCAAATCTGGGCGAACCATGAAGCAAGGTTCACCAATGCCCGCCACGGTGGAAAATAATTGATTTTCAGTGCACACTAAGCGAAGTTAGGCTCAATTCACCTCGCGCTTGGTTGGGTACTGCCATATAAAACCAACCTCCCTAGATGGAGCAAGTAAATGGACCTCAGAAAGTTAAAAACATTGATCGACCTGGTTGCTGAATCAGATATTTCCGAACTGGAAGTGACTGAAGGCGAAGGCAAGGTACGTATCGTCAAAAGCCAGCCTCAATACACCATGGCCATGCCGCAGCAAATGATGCAGCAGGCGCCAGCAGCCATGGCGCCCCCCGCAGCAGCACCTGCCGCGGAAACGCCCGCCGCCGCCCCCGTTGACGCTGGTCACAAAGTGACCTCGCCCATGGTCGGCACCTTCTACCGTGCGCCCAGCCCGGGCGCGTCCAATTTTGTTGAAATTGGCAGCACGGTGAAAGAAGGCCAAACCATTTGTATTATTGAAGCCATGAAGCTGCTCAATGAAATTGAGTGCGACAAGTCTGGTGTTGTGAAGGCCATTCTGGTCGAGAACGGACAACCTGTGGAGTTTGGTCAAGCTCTATTCGTGATTGAATAGAACAGGAGCTGCCACCATGTTTGGAAAAATACTGATCGCCAATCGCGGCGAAATAGCCCTGCGCATTCTGCGCGCCTGCAAGGAAATGGGCATTAAAACCGTGGCGGTGTATTCCACCGCCGACGTGGATGCCAAGTATGTAAAACTGGCCGACGAATCTGTTTGTATCGGCCCACCCAGCTCCAAAGAAAGCTACCTGAACATTCCAGCCATCATTAGCGCGGCTGAAGTCACTGATTCAGAAGCGATTCACCCGGGCTACGGTTTTCTCTCCGAGAACGCCAGTTTTGCCGATCGGGTAGAGAAAAGCGGCTTCGTATTTATCGGCCCACGTTCGGAATCCATTTTGCTGATGGGCGACAAGGTGTCCGCCAAGCGTGCCATGATCGCTGCTGGCGTGCCCTGCGTGCCCGGCTCGGAAGGCGAATTGCCCGATGATCCCCGCGAAATCGTGAAAATTGCACGCCAGGTTGGCTACCCGGTCATCATCAAGGCTGCCGGCGGTGGTGGTGGTCGCGGCATGCGCGTGGTGCACACGGAAGCGGCACTGTTGAATGCGGTCACCATGACCAAAACCGAAGCAGGTTCAGCGTTCAACAACCCAGCGGTTTACATGGAAAAATTCCTTGAAAACCCCCGCCACATTGAAATTCAAATCCTGGCTGACGAGCACAAAAATGCCGTGTGGCTGGGTGAGCGCGATTGCTCCATGCAACGCCGCCACCAAAAAGTAATTGAAGAAGCACCGGCACCGAACATTCCCCGCCGCCTGATCGAGCGCATTGGTGAACGCTGCGCAGAAGCCTGCCGCAAAATTGCTTACCGTGGCGCAGGCACGTTCGAGTTTCTGTATGAAAACGGCGAGTTCTACTTCATTGAAATGAACACCCGTGTTCAGGTTGAGCACCCAGTGACAGAAATGATCACGGGTGTTGACATTGTGCAGGAACAAATTCGCATTGCCGCTGGCCAGAAATTGCGATTCCGCCAGCGCGACATTGAATTCCGTGGCCACGCCATGGAATGCCGAATCAACGCCGAAGACCCGTTCAAGTTTGTGCCCTCACCCGGCCCAATCAAGAACTGGCACGCACCGGGAGGCCCCGGTGTGCGCGTCGATTCACACGTGTACAGCGGCTACAACGTTCCACCCCATTACGATTCCATGATCGCCAAAGTGATCACCTATGGCGAAGACCGCAAGCAGGCCATGGCCCGCATGCGCCAAGCCCTGGCAGAACTGGTGGTCGACGGCATTAAAACCAACACCGCGTTGCACCGTGAATTGATGGAAGACGCCCGCTTTGTTGAGGGCGGCACCAGCATTCACTACCTTGAGCACAAACTCGAAGCGCGCTTTAAGTAAATCAATATGACTGCACAGGCCACACCACTGATACAAGCCAAACTCACCCTGCCCTTTGAGCAAGCCGACGAAGTGTCGGACCTGCTCATGGAGTTGGGGGCCTTGGCCGTCAGCCTTGAAGACGCCAATGCCGACAGCGAAGACGAGCAACCCTTGTTTGGCGAGCCCGGCATGGAACCTGAATCAGCGGCGTGGAACCTGAACAATGTGGTGGCCCTGTTTCGCAACAAGGCCGAAGGTGAACAAATTTTCGGCGAAATCCCCGCCAATTTGCTGGGAAAAGCAGAAATTGAGTACACCGAAGTGCCTCAGGAAGACTGGGTTCGTTTAACGCAATCCCAATTCGACCCCATTCCAATTTCCGCGCGCCTGTGGATCGTGCCTTCCTGGCATGAACCCCAAAACATTGACGACCGAATCAATTTGGTACTCGACCCCGGCCTTGCTTTTGGCACGGGTTCACACCCCACCACTGCCCTGTGTTTGCGCTGGCTCAGCGAGTTTCCGCTGAAAGGCCAAAACGTGCTGGACTACGGTTGCGGTTCCGGCATTTTGGGCATTGCTGCGCTCAAATTGGGTGCATC
The DNA here is from genome assembly GCF_058448965.1 of Limnobacter sp. G6BE5S. Taxonomy (NCBI): domain Bacteria; kingdom Pseudomonadati; phylum Pseudomonadota; class Betaproteobacteria; order Burkholderiales; family Burkholderiaceae; genus Limnobacter; species Limnobacter sp. G6BE5S. The sequence continues at coordinate 80,653 of NZ_JBZFLM010000005.1, read as the reverse complement.
CGAAGCCATTGGTGTGGATATCGATCCCCAAGCTGTGGACAGCACCGCCTACAACGCCAGCAACAACGGTGTTGAAATGCCCTGTGGTTTGCCCGATTTCCCCTTGGCCAAGCGCCAGTTCCCGGTGGTCGTGGCCAATATTCTGTCCAACCCGCTGAAAGTACTGGCACCTTCGCTGTGCAACCATGTTGAAGCGGGCGGGCAACTGGTGCTTTCAGGCGTGTTGGCGCGGCAAGCCGAGGAAGTAATTGAACACTACCGCCAATGGATCAATCTGGCGGTGTGGGCTGAACGCGATGGTTGGGTGTGCCTGCATGGCCAAAAAGCCGCCGACTGAAGACAAACCCTTCGTCCGGCAAGGTTAAACTAGCGCCATGAGCCTTGCCACACGCTGCCCCAACTGCAACACGCTGTTCAAAGTCACCTCTGGCCAACTGCAACTGCATGAAGGCAAGGTGCGCTGTGGGCAGTGCCAAACCGTGTTTTCGGGTATTGAACACCTCACCTCGGCTGACACTGAGGCATGGCAAAAACTTGATTTGAGTCCCCGGCAAGGCAACAGCGGCTACACCAGCGATCACAACCTGACCGGTGGAGACGGCACCGGCTCTGAAGAATTGTTTGCCAACACCGCCCCAAAAAAACCATTGCTGAATTTCAAGCACAGCAGCCCGGCCCTGAAAGTCGCCTGCGTGGCGTTGCTTGTCATGCTTGGTCTTCAGGCTTTGTGGTGGCAACGGGTGCCCTTGCTGCAAAAGGCACCAGAATTGGCTGCGTACATTAACACCGCCGCACCAGGCATGCAGCGCCTGTTTGCAAGCCCGGCTACTCAAGCCTTACAGGTAGAGGGCAGCGGCTTGCAAGCGCTCGATGAACACAATTTGCGGGTTGACCTGACACTGCACAACCCGCTCCCCTTGCCAGCCCGGTGGCCGCACCTGAAAGTAGAGCTACTCGACCCACAAGGCCTGGTACTGGCCAGCAAATCGCTAAGCCCGAGCGACTATCAGCTGAGGGATGAAAGCGCAGCCAGCCAAGCCCCGTTAATTGCTGGTAAAAAAACAGTGGAAGTGCTGGCATACTTGAACCTGAGCACGCTGAACACCCAACTGCCCGAAAGCGCCGCAACCGGTTTTCGGCTTGAATTATTCGACCAAGGCCCAAGCGAACAATAAACGCCAAGCCAATTTTTAACTACTGGACTGTTTCACATGAATTCCCCCACCAACACCAAGCGCGTTTTAATTTGCGGCTCCATTGCATTCGACACCATCATGGTTTTTGAAGGCCGTTTCAAAGATCAAATTCTGCCTGACCAGGTACATATTCTGAACGTGGCGTTTCTGGTACCCAGCATGCGTAAAGACTGGGGAGGCTGCGCCGGCAACATTGCCTACAGCCTGAATATGCTGGGCGGCAAACCTGTGCCCATGGCCACCATTGGGCACGATGCCGGTGGTTACTTTCAACGCTTGCAAACTTTGGGCATTGAAACCAGCTGCCTGAAGCAGATTGGCGAAGAATTTACCGCACAGGCTTTCATCACCACCGACCTGGACGACAATCAAATTACCGCTTTTCACCCCGGTGCCATGAGCCACTCGCACTTGAACCAGGTTGCCGATGCGGGAGACATCGCTTTGGGTATTATTGCCCCCGATGGTCGGGACGGCATGATGCAACACGCCGAGCAATTCGCGGCAGCGGGTATTCCGTTCTTGTTTGATCCTGGCCAGGGCCTGCCCATGTTCGGTAAACCTGAACTTGACCGGTTTTTGGAACTTGCCACGTACGCAGCGGTCAATGACTATGAAGCCAAGATGTTGTGCGACCGTACCGGCCTGAGTCTGGAACAAATCGCAGAGAAGCTGGAAGCACTGGTAGTCACACGCGGCGCGGAAGGCAGCTGGGTATTTACACAGGGTCAACGACACAACATACAATGCGTTAAAGCAGAACAGATCGCCGACCCCACTGGCTGCGGCGATGCTTACCGCGGCGGCTTGCTCTATGGCCTTACAGAAGGCATGGGCGTAGTCAATGCGGCCAAACTGGCAAGCTTGATGGGTTCTTTGAAGATTGCAGCCAAAGGCCCACAAACTTACCAATACAGCCGGGAAGAAATCGCATCCAGGTTTGCAGCCGCTTTCGGCCAACAACCCTGGTAACTTGAAAGGAAAAACTAGTCATGGCCAAGTCAATTCAGTTCAGTTTTAGAAGTACCGGCGCAGTGGCCCTGATTGCGCTTTCAGCGCTTGCAGGTTGTGCCACCCAAAGCAGTTCGGGTCAGGTGTACCGCGAAGGTGAAACACGTCGCGCCCAAATTATCGAACAAGGCACAGTAGAAAGCGTACGCACAGTGACCATTCAAGGCGACACCAACGGTGTGGGCACAGCGGCAGGCGGCATCATCGGTGGTATTGCCGGCAGCAATGTCGGTGGTGGTAGCGGCCGTGCAGTGGGTGCCATTGTGGGTGCAGTGGCTGGTGGCGTAGCAGGCCAAGCCATTGAACGCAATGCGTCCACGCGCCAAGGTCTTGAAATCACCGTTCGAATGGACAACGGCACCTTGCGCGCCTATGTTCAGGATGCCGCTGGCGAAGATTTCCGCCCAGGTGACCGGGTTCGAATTGTAAGTGGCGGTGGCACTTCTCGGGTAACTCGCTGATTCACAACCAGCACTTGAAACAAAAAAAGCACCCCGTGGGGTGCTTTTTTTATTGACTGCGCAGCGCGATCAGAATCCGGGCATCAAACTTTGCAGCACCATCATCACGATTTGCAAAATCAGCAAAAACGCCAAAGGTGACAAATCCACGTTACCAATTGTGGGCAGAACCCGGCGCAATGGCTCCAAAAACGGGCGGGAAAGCTCGTTCAGGATAGAGGCGATCGGCGAGAACGGATTCACCCAGCTCAAAATGACCTGAATCAGCACAATACCCATGAGCAGGTAAGCGACATTGCGAAGCACCCAGAAAATGGCAATGGGTATGGTCAGCGTTATCAATGAGCCCACACCCGGCCCACCACTGGACAGCCCCACCGTGAGCAGCACCAATACTATGTGCAACACAAACGAGACCACAAAAGCACCGAAAATGGACGCCCAGTCAATGCCGCCATAACCGGGCACACCCTTGCGCAGCGGTTTCACCAACCAATCGGTCATCGAAAAAATAAAAGGCGACAAGGGATTACTGGGGTGAATACGCACCCACTGCATCAACGCGCGCAGTAACAGACAAAAGGTCAGCAGGCTGGCGGCTGTTTCCAGCAGTAAGCGCAAAATATCGATTAGAAGCATAGTGAAGCGTTCAGCAGGTTAAGGCCGTGAGCCTGTTGGAAATGGCCAAGTGGTTGTGGCACCCTTGAGTTTTCTGGGCTTGGCAGCACCCGACCTGCGGCGACGCGCAGGCTTGCTGGGCGTAAGCAGGGCCAACGGCGTTACCTCGGAGGGTGAAAGCGCAGTTTTGGATGGTTTACGGGTTGTAGCTACAGGGCGTGCCGCTTTACTTTCAGACGGCTCTGCTTTGGCAACGGGCTTGCTCACGGTTTTGCTCACCGGCTTGCTGGTTTCCTCGGTTGCTCGCTTGCTTGCAGGCATTCAGGAACTCCTTTCAATTCTTCAAGGACAGCCGTACAGTTTAACGATATGACCTTGAATATTCAAGAAATATGACTTTGAACCACAAAGGAGACACCCATGAGTCACGTGCCAGAACAAACACACAGCGTGAAAACCGGCGAACGTTACCGCCACTACAAAGGCGGGCTGTATGAAATCATCTGCCAGGCCATTCAGGAAAGCGATTTGAGCCCAGTGGTGGTTTACCGCCCCCTGAGCGGCGACGCACACACCGCCTGGACTCGCCCCATGAACGTGTTTTTTGAAATGGTACAGGTGGGTGAGCGCATGACCCAGCGCTTCACCCTGGTCGACAGCGACAATTAAATTTAAGCCACCGCCTTCAACTTTGGTTTGGCTTTTTCAACCTTCGCGGGTTCGAAGATCATGCCCGGTTCATCCACCGGGTCTTCCAGCAAAGTTTTGGTGTCATGGTAAAAGTCTTGCCGGTTGTGCCACGGGTGGGTTTCACCCTGGCGCGGCAACTGGTCTGCCACTCGCTTCAAGTAGCCCGAATTCAAACCGCCCAGTACCGTGAAACCTTCAACAGGCTGCACATCCGCAGTTTTGGCCACCGCCACTGCATGGCCTTTTTTGTCCATGTGGTTCAGCAGGCGGCATACAAAGCCGCTGACCAGGTCGGATTTCAAAGTCCATGAGGCATGCGTGTAACCCAGCACCACAGCGGCATTGGGCAGGTCTTGCAACATGGCGCTTTTGTAGAACATTTTTTCACTGAGGTTGACTGGCTCGTCATCCAGCGAAATTTTCATGCCGCCCACCATTTGCACATTCAAACCAGTGGCGGTCACGACAATGTCCGCTTCCAGCACTTCACCCGAATTCAATTCAATGCCATTGGCTACAAATTGCTTGATCGTGTCCGTGGCAACACTGGCTTTGCCGCCGCGCAGGGCTTTGAAAAAGTCGCCATCGGGCACCAAGCACAGGCGCTGATCCCAGGGCATGTAGTTGGGTGTGAAGTGCTTGATGTCTACACTGGAGCCCTTCAGTTGCCTGCGCATCATCGCGATCAAAAAGCGGCGCACCACCTCGGGCTTGCTTTTGCTGGCCTTGAACATGAAGTGCGCCAAGCCAATGGTGCGCGTGCGGTTCAGCTTGTACGCCAATTTGGAAGGCAAGGTTTTTTGCAACACCTTGGTGAGTGCATCCACCGAGGGCAGCGAGAAAATATACGAAGGCGAGCGCTGCAACATGGTGATGTGCTCGACCTTGTCAGCCATGCTCGGTATCAAGGTAACCGCCGTGGCACCACTGCCAATCACCACCACTTTCTTGCCGGTGTAGTCCAGGTTTTCTGGCCAGTGCTGGGGGTGAACAATCAAACCCTTGAAGTTTTTCTCGCCCGGGAAATCGGGGCGGTAGCCTTGGTCGTAGTTGTAATAACCTGCACAGGCCATCATGAATTTGGCACGGTATTGCTCGGGCTCGCCAGTGGCTTCATTCACGGCATTGATTACCCAGCGTTGGGCCTCACTGTCCCAATTGGCATCGCTCACTTTGCGCTGAAAACGAATGTGATCGAACACCTTATTCTCTGTGGCAGCTTCGTGCACATAACTGCGAATGTCATTGCCCTGCGAGAAAAAGTGCGCATTTTTCCAAGGCTTGAACTTGAAGCCGAAACTGAACATGTCAGAGTCGGATCGGATACCCGGATAACGGAACAAGTCCCAAGTGCCGCCAATGGTGGTACGGCGCTCAAGGATGGTGAACTTTCGGTTGGGGCATTCCTTTTTCAAATGGCATGCGGCACTAATGCCTGACAAACCTGCGCCAATGATCAAAATGTCTTCGTCGAATATCGCCATGGTGTCTCCGTTTGGTTTTTCTCTTTTTTTATTGTGCCGATTTTTTCAGCCCTGAAAATAGCGTTTGTGGATCGACTCCGGATTTGTCCGAATTTATCAAGTGCATTGAAAACTCAAGGTAAACTGATCAGCGCTGGCAGTGCTATAAATACTCACCCCACCTTCGAAAAGGAAAACCATGCCCTCGATTCAAGCCAAAGTGATGAACAAAATTGCAAGCATTGCCCTGAAAAGTTACCGGGGAAATGGTGCTGGTTTTGTACGCAGGTTTCGCATGGTGACCGCCGCATCCAACTTGCTGGCGCCCGTGCCCAAAGGCTTGAAACACATCAAAGGGCAACTGGGCGGTGTACCCGGCGAGTGGCTGATTCCGGTTAATCCAAAGGGCGCATTGCTCTACGTTCACGGCGGCGGCTTTGTGGCTGGGCACCCACCCATGTACCGCCCCTTCTGCGGCGCCTTGGCCAATGCCTTGGGATTTCGAGTGTTCATGGTGGACTACCGCCTTGCACCGGAAAACCCTTTTCCTGCGCCGCTGGACGACTGTATTGCAGCCTTTGAAGCCTTGGTGGCTGACACACCCGCTGGCGAACCCCTTTTCGTGGCCGGCGATTCTGCTGGCGGTAACCTAAGCTTGGCGGTACTGCAACATGCGGTTAAAAACAAACTGCCTGCCCATGGCGGCCTGTTGATTTCTCCTGCCACCGACATGCGTCGCCTGTCACCTTCAATTGAAGGCAATGACAAAACCGACAGCATGTTGTCTGCCCACATGATCGAGCATGCGGCCAATTTGTACATGTGCGGCCATGACCCGGCCGACGAGCGGGCCTCGCCCCTGTTGGGCAAACTGAAAGGCCTACCACCACTGATGGTAACCGCCAGTGAAAACGAATGCCTGCTGGATGATTCCGTGCTGCTGCGCGACGCGGTGGACAAAGTGGGCGGACAGATCACCCTGCTGACTCGCCCTGGCATGCCTCACATTTGGCCCACCATGAACATTGCTTTGCCCGAGGCCAAAGAAGACTTGGTCAAAATCATTCGCTTTTTCTCACCCTTGGTGAAGGGCATCTAAAACAACGTTGTTGGCAGTACAAGGTGTTGGAGACACATTCAACACCCACAACAATGACACCTTCTATTTCACGTGCAGGCCTGTGGGCCTGTGCCCTGCTTTTTGCACCACTTTTGTCAGCCTGCTTGGGCGGTGACTCCGGTTCAGAGACCACAGCCACGGGCCGAACCTCGCCCAGCGAAACCCGCCCCAATGTATTTGAAGCAAGTAACTTCAAACCCCTGCCTGCTGCCCGCGCACCCAGCGCTGAACTGCAAGCCACACGCGAACGCATTCTTGGCGCGAATGCCATGGACCCAGAGCAAGTGAAATTTTGGTGGGTGGGCGTATCGAGCTTTATTGTCAGCATGAAAGGCCATTTGTTCTTGATGGACGCTTGGGAAATTGTCGGCCTGCACGCTGACTATGTGCCCATTGGCCGAGAAGAACTGGCGGCCATTCAGCCCGAAGCCATATTCATCGGCCATGGGCACTTTGACCATGCCGCCGATGCTGGCTATGTGGCGGGCCTTAGCAATGCACTGTTGGTGGCGGGCAGCACAGTGTGCGACATTGCCCGCGAACGTGCGGCCAGTGAAGGCATTGCCAACAACTTTCCCTGCCTGAACCTGGGTGACCAAACCAACCCTGGTGCCGGCAACACACGCGCCATTCAGATTTGGGAAGATGTGGCCCCGGTGCATGTGGTGCAACACACCCACTCGGCCGCCGAACCTACCGACTTGCTCAGTGGTGGCATGCCGCTGGTGTACATTCCTGACGTATTGACCTTTCCCACTTACCTGAATACCAGCATGGCCGAGGCACTGCGCTTTGTCGGCACCCTGCGTGATGATGGCGGCGTGGGTCAACCTGCCGGTGGCACTTGGGCTTACCACTTCCGCGCGGGCGACTTTGCGTGGTTCTGGCACGACTCCACCGGCATCATGAAAGCAGGCAATGCGGAAAGCGAAGCGGTAGCGAATGCCCTTTCAAAACTTCCGGAATGTGTGGATGTGCAGTTAAATGCAATTGTGGGTTTTGGCCTGGTGACCAGCGCCTACCGCGATGCCTTGGCTTATGTGGCCCTGACCAAACCCAAGGTGGCCTTGCCCACGCACCACGACGCCTGGACACCCGGCATTGGTGGTGGTGCTTCAGCCTATGAAACCACCTGGCTTGACGCAGTTGCCAAACTACCGAAGCCACCTGAAGTGGACTACCTGCGCGACCCAGTGGACTACATGAAACCGCGCAGCTACAGCATTAAAGACCCACGCTGGGCAGGTGGTTGCTGATTAATCGGATTGCGCGCTTTGCTACATTCCGGGCACGCCACGGCGAATCACTTCCGAGAAGTTTTCGCCGGGCTGCATGGATTTGGCACGCGGCACAATGTAGCCTTTTTCCTGAAGTTCGGCGTAGCCAAACCCTTCCACCAAACCATCTTGCTCATGCGCGTATTCGGCAAAGTAACCGCTAAGCAACAAGCGATAATCCATCGGCAAATCGGGCACAATCCGCTTGGCAATGTCAAACACCACCGTGGTGCAGTTGCTGGTCAAGGTGTTGTAAAACTCTGGTGTTTTTTCAAGTGATTTGGCGTGGTCGATATAGGCCAAAAACAAGGTTTTCAGTTGCTCAGGCGGAATCGCCATGCGGTAAATGTAAACATCTTCGCCACGCGCATTGCTCCGGGTGCGAATAATATCCGCTTCATCAGCCGCCACCAGAATGGCTTCGTACTGCCGAAAAAAACCTTTCCATGCGGAGAATTTCTCGCCGATTTCTTTTCGAATTTCCAGCGAGAAAGTCAGGTACTTCCCATCCGCAAAACCGAACGACACCAAGGTGTGGGCGATCTTCGGCCCCATCCAGTACGACAGCACCAAGTCGGCTGTTTGCAACTGGCTTAAATCATATTCCCGTGTTTCCCAACGCGGCGTGTAATCCGTTTCTGTGCGCCATTCAAAATTGCGCACATTCTTCAGCACGACCTTGTCGCCATTCACATCGGCCTGCAGCATGTGGGCAACATCGTCAGCCCATTGCCGACTGTGGCTGGGCGTTTGCGAAAACCACCAAATGGCAAACACAGCCAAGGCCAGGAAAACTGGCACTAGAAAAAATCGGATCATAAGGTACTCATCGCCCATTTTTTTACGCAATATGACGTGGGCCAGCCACAATAATGGCCATGCCCAGCAAAGTGACCGCTCCGCCTGCAAGGTCCCATGCTGTGGGCTTCACGCCATCCACAGCCCAAAGCCAGACCAAGGCCATGGCCACATACACACCGCCATAAGCGGCATAAACCCGGCCCGACGCGGTGGGGTGCAAGGTAAGCAACCACGCAAACAAGGCGAGACTGATTGCAGCCGGCAGCAACAACCACACTGACTTGTTTTCTTTCAAAACAAGGTAAGGCAAATAACAACCCAATATTTCAAAGAATGCAGTGACCGCAAAAAGCAGAAATGTTTTGATCATGAAAACACCTTGCGGGTGGCATCATCAGCCGGGAACAAATGCTCAATTCTTAACGACGCGGCGGTGATGTCCAAGGGAGCCCCAAAGCTGGTGAAGGTTGAGATGAATCGCAGTTCGCCCGCAGTGCTTTTGAATCGCGTTACCAAAGTGGGGTTGTTAAAACTCTGCGGCTGCTTTGTATCGAACATGGACTGCGGAATGTGTTGCAGCATGGCTTGAAGGGAGGGCACATGCAATGCTTCACGTTGCGCCCTGCGAAGCACGTCGCCCAATACCTCTGCGGGGTTGAGCAAGCGCGTGGCCAAACCACCCGGTGCCGTCAATGCCAGCAGCACATTGGGCGTGGCTTGCAAAGCAGCCATATCAAACTCGAGCAATTGCAACAGGCGCACAAAGCTGGGGTTGAATTTCACCAAATTCCATTGACTGTCCAACACCATGGCGGGCGCGGCATGTTGCGCCGTCAGCATTAAATCAATCACCTCGTTGATGGTGTGCATGTCGCGGTGATCGATCGGCCTGTTGCCAAACACCGGCGCATAACCCGCGGCCACCAAAGTTTCGTTCCGTTCGCTAAGTGGCGCATCCAAACCTTCAAGCAAGGCCAGCAACATGTCTTTGCTGGCACTGGCCTTGCCGGTTTCAATGCAACTTAAATGTCGCTGAGACACGCCCACACGCAAAGCCAAATCGAGTTGACTCACCTTCTGCCTTGAACGCAAATCGCGAAGGCAAATTCCGGCATGTTTGGTAGGGGCGTGTGCGTGCATGTGCCAATACTGCCACGGAAAATTACTGGAATCTATGACCTGGCAGGTTATTGATGCAATGACCCTTCCTGTTGAAACTGGCGTTGAACCCGACCACTTTCAACCACGCAAGGAGATTCGACATGCAAACCACGACCATGCCCCACACACCGACCAGCACTCCAACCTTCTGGATCAAATGGCTAACCTACACCACTGAATTCACTGTACTGTTTGGCCTTCTCATGGTGCTCGCGCCCGGGCTTACCCAGCAGGCATTCGGATTGTTGGTATTTCAAAACCCTGCACAATTTGCTGCCTTTGACCCTCAGGCCTCTGCCTACATTGAACTGGCCCACGCCGTGATGGGCTCGGTGATGGTGGGCTGGGGTGCGCTTATGTTCATGCTGGTACGCAGGCTTTCAGCCAAAGACGCCAAGTCAACATGCAACATGATTGCGATATCCGTGTTGGCTTGGTATGTGCCCGACACCGCGTTTTCACTGTACAGCGGCTTTTGGCAAAACGCGGTTATGAATACAGGCTTTGCGGTGTTGTATGCCATACCGCTGCTGGCTTTGCGCAAGCATTGCCGGTAAGTCGCTTTAAGCCACAAACTATGGATTTAACGCCATAGTTTGTGGATTTTCTTAAAAATCCATATAATGTGGATATTAATCCCTAATATATGGATATATGAGTTCGATCGACTTCATGTTTACACCCACAGTGCAGAGAGTGCTTCGAGCCACACTGCTGAATCCAGAACGCAAATATTCATTGGGTGCACTGCTAGACATTGCAAACACAGGGCGAGGAAGCACACAAAAACAAATCGAACGTTTGTTGGCGGCAGGTATTCTGAAGGAGAACAGAGAATACGGACGCCTTCGTCAAATTTATGCGAACAAAGATCACTTCCTTTATTCCGAGTTGACCTCGATTGCTAAAAAAACATTTGGCATCACAGAACCAATTCGCGATGTGCTTGCACCTTTTTCAAAATTAATCGACGAAGCATATGTGTTCGGCTCGATCGCAACAGAAAAAGACTCTAGCTCGAGTGATATAGATCTGATGATCATCGGCAAGTTAAGTGTTTTGGATATTGCCGAACCGATTCATACAATGGAAGGCTCACTTGGCAGACCTATCAACTTCACTATTTACAAACCCAGTGAATGGAAAAGGTTGATTCAAAACGATCCAATCTGCCGACAAATTAATGAAGCTCCAAAACTAATGGTATTGCCTGATGCCAAGACCGGCTGAATATGAAAACCTGATCAAGATCAAAGCGTTTGAGGAAGTATTGCCCACAACAGGAGCAGTTAAGGGCTTTTTGGACAATGCAAAGAATTACCTCGAAGCATGTGAATTACTCCCTGAAGAAAAAACCCTTCAGATATTCACGATGGCTTACGAGGGCTATTTTCAAATCGTTCAGGCCATCCTTGAACACCATGGAGTACGCACCAAAGACGCAGATGCACAAGCCATGGTCAGCATTCTCAAAAAATATCTTCCTGTAGCAATGGTGTTAACCGGACTTTTTCACAAAACGTGAAATGACTTCATTGACCACATCTGGATGCGTCACTGGGCCCATGTGGCCCAACTCCTGAAACTCCACCAACTCTACCCTCGGCAAGGTCGCAACCAATCTGTTGGCAACTGAATGTGCAGACAATTGCGACTTGCCACCGACCATGCACAGCACCGGGGCTTGTATGCCCCGAAATGCTTCCAGGGTGGTTGGTTCGCTGAACAAAGCGTGCTCCCAGCGGCGCACGTTGCGCACCGAGGCCGCCACCGTTGGCTTGCGCTCTTCTGGTGTTTTTGCCCAGCTGCCCTGCCCCATCCAAAAATCAATGAAGTGCTGCGCAGCCAGGTTTGAATCACCACAATCCAAAGCCGCGCTGGCATTGGCCACTGCATGGCGAATACCGTCCACCTCGTTTGGCGAGGGGCTTTCATGTTCAACCACAGAGAAAAAAGTGGGCTCAAACAACGCAAGGGCACGCACTCGAGGAGGAAACATCAGCGCAATTTTCAGGGCAATCGCGCCACCGTAAGAATGTCCCACCAATGTGAATTGCTCACCAGCCTGTTCAAGCACGGGCGCCAATAATTCAACCTCATCAAGAAGGGAAATGACGCGATCGGAACGCCAGTCAGGTGTTTGTCCCGAGCCATAAGAATCGGCCGCGATCACCTTGAACTCTGGCGAAAGCAAATGCATCAAACCTTTCCACTGGCCAGAATGGGAGGCATTGGCATGCAAACACAGCACAGCGGGGCCGGAGCCGGCCTCTTTGAAATAGGGCTGAACAGAGGCCATGGCGATCCTGAAATAGATGAAGGATGAATCGAGTTTAGTTGAGCTGAAAGCTGGTTTCAACTTGGGGTGGATTTTTCAGCGTTTGTTGCACCACACAACAACGCTTGGCCGCGAAGGTGAGCGCTTTGACCATATCAGGATGAGTGCCCTCCGTGACTTTGAACTGGACCGCACACCGCATCCGCTGAAAGCCAACCGGCACATCGGGCGACATGTTCAACGCACCACGCACATCCACATCAGCAGTCACGCGAACTTCCAAAAACTCCAGTTCAACCCCCAGCACATTTGCGACCATGCGCATGGAAGAATCCTGACAGGCAGCAAGCGCAGCACACAACATGTCGCCCGGAGTGGGCGCATCGTGCAAACCACCCAAGGCGCGGTGTACACCAATTGGCACTGCCACCCCACAGCCATCCATGGGTTCAACAACAGAATGAAAAGGATCGGAAGGATCGACTCCGCGGGTCACCGCATGGTCTGTCACCATTGCAGCACCGGGATCTTCCTTGTAAAGGGCGCGCACTTCACGCTGGGCATTGGGTACAGAAACAGACATGGCAAGCTCCGGTGGTGTAAAAACAATGAACGACTCAATGCCTTCACTGTGCAGCACCACCTGGTTTTTAATCCCTAGGAATTCCTAAATGTTTGCTATATTTTACTAACAGCCCACCGCAGGAATGTCACTTGAGCCCTTCCTATTTTTTCAGTCACTTTGAATTGCGCACAGGCGAACGAATTCTGTTGCGTCAAGGTGAAATCGTTCATTTGGGCCCACGCACCTTCGATTTCTTGTTGTGCTTGGTGAGCAACCACCAACGGGTGCTTAGCAAAGATGAAATTCTTCAGACCGTGTGGCCGGGTGTGGTGGTTGAAGAAAATAATTTGACGGTACAAACATCGGCTTTGCGCAAGGTGCTGGGTAGCCAAGCCATTGCCACGTTGACTGGGCGTGGTTACCAGTTCAGCCTTCCGGTCAAATCCACCGCCGACGTGCAAGTCGCCTCGCAAAGCAAACACCCCACAATTGCTGTCATGCCTTTCAAAATTCTGGGCGAACAATTTGATTTGCGATTTTTGGCTGAAGGTTTGCTTGAAGACGTGATTGCATTGCTGGCCAGAGTGCCCGGCTTTTTGATCATTTCACAAGCATCCACACAAATGTTTCAGCATTCTGAAGCCAGTCTGGGCGAAATCGCGGAACAACTTCAAGTGCAATACGCAGTTCTGGGCAGCATTCGGCCCGTGGGCAATTTGATACGTGTGAATGTACAACTGGCAAACGCACACACTGGGCAGGTGTTCTGGAGTGGTCGTTTCGAGAGTTCTCCCCAAGACGGCCACGACCTGCAGGAAGACATTGCAAGAGGGGTACTCAGCGAGCTTGAGCCCGAACTGATCAAAGCGGAGATTGCACACATTCGCCGGCAACGCCCGCACAACCTCGACGCCTGGGCACACTACCAAGAAGCCATGGGCGCACTGGGCCAGCACGGCTGGAGCGAAACCGGCTTGCGCAATGCGCGGCATCAACTCGAAAACAGTTTGGAAATAGACCGTGACTTTGGGCTGGCTCAGGCACATTTCGCCTTGCTCACAGCACTGTCACGAAACATTGGCCTGCTTCCCCACTCTGACGAAGTTCAGGCCAACGCCCTGAATGCCGCACAAAAAGCGATTGAACTGGACTCAGGAAATTCCGAAGTCATGGGTTACGCAGGCTGCGCGCTGTGCGACCTGGGACAAACCCGGCAAGGACTAACCACCTTGCAGGCGGCCTTGCGTTTGAACCCAAGCAACGCACAAGCACAGGTGGCCCACGGTGCGGCTTTGGCAATGATGAACGAGCTTGAAAAGGGCATCGCCCAAATGCGGCTCGGCATGCGCATTAGCCCAAAAGACAGGCGACTCGGCTTCTGGTTGTGGATATTAAGCTGCTTCCTGCTGCGTGCAGACCGCCCCGACGAGGCCCTGGAAGAAGCCCAAAAAGCTGTTCAGCATGACACGCGCTTTCATCTGGCTCATGTGGCCCAAGCTGCCGCGTTCGACACATTGGGTAACGCAGAATGTGCCCAACATGCTTTAACGCAAGCGCGCACTGTTCGCCCCGAACTAACCATTGAAGAAATTGCACAGTCACACGGCAAAAAAATAGCCGCGCGAATCAGTGCACTTTGGCAGGCAAAAGCATAAAATACGCCCTTGATCCGAAAAACAGATCCACAAGGTACACACGCCATGATCCGCCTGTCCGAGCTGAAGCTTCCACTCGACCACACCGAAGACGCCCTGCCCGCCTTAATTTGCAGCACGCTTAAAATTTCTGCCGACCAGCTTCAAGGCTTCAGCATTTACAAGCGCAGCTACGACGCCCGCAAGCAAAAGCTGCTGCTGGTGTACATCGTGGACGTGAAACTGAATAGTGCACGGCTTGAAGCCCAACTTCTTGACAAGTTCAGCACCAACTCGCACATTCGGCCTGCGCCCGACATGGTTTACCAGTTGCCGGTGAAATTGAATGAAGCCCCTGCCATTCGACCCGTGGTAATCGGCTTTGGCCCCTGCGGTATTTTCGCCGCCATGATGCTGGCACAAATGGGCTTCAAACCCATTGTGATTGAACGCGGCAAACCAGTGCGCGAACGCACGAAAGACACCTGGGGCCTGTGGCGCAAGCGCGTGCTGCACACCGAATCGAACGTGCAGTTTGGTGAAGGCGGAGCGGGTACGTTTTCGGACGGAAAATTGTGGAGTCAAATCAAAGACCCGCGCTTCCTGGGCCGCAAGGTGATGACCGAATTTGTGAAAGCCGGCGCACCCGAAGAAATTTTGCTAGTGAGCAAGCCGCACATTGGCACCTTCCGTTTGGTCAAGGTTGTTGAGAACATGCGCGAGCAAATTATCGCCATGGGTGGCGAAATTCGCTTTGAGCAACGGGTCAGCGACTTCCACATTGAAGACGGCCATATTCGTGGTCTGACCATCGAGAACTTTCAAGACGGCAAGCACTACGAACTGCGCGCCGACCATGTGGTGCTGGCGCTGGGCCACAGTTCACGCGACACCTTTGCCAAGCTGCACGAACGCGGCGTGTACATGGAAGCCAAACCATTTTCCGTGGGCTTTCGAATTGAACACCCACAAGGCTTGATCGACCGCGCCCGCCTGGGCCAACATGCAGGTCACCCGCTGCTCGGCGCAGCCGATTACAAACTGGTGCACCATGCTGCCAATGGCCGTTCGGTGTACAGCTTTTGCATGTGCCCCGGCGGCACGGTAGTGGCGGCCACCTCGGAGGAAAACCGCGTGGTCACCAACGGCATGAGCCAGTACTCCCGCAACGAACGCAACGCCAACGCGGGCATTGTGGTGGGCATCAGCCCAACCGACTACCCCGGCGGCCCGCTGGCAGGCATTGCCTTTCAGCGCAAGCTGGAATCGAATGCCTTTGTGATGGGCGGCAGCACCTATGAAGCGCCTGGCCAACTGGTGGGCGACTTTATTGCAGGCAAACCATCGACAGAACTTGGCAGCGTAGAACCTTCCTACAAACCCGGGGTTCACCTGACTGATTTGGCGCAAGCCCTGCCTGAATATGCCATTACCGCCATGCGCGAAGCACTGCCCGCGTTTGGCAAAAAAATTAAAGGCTTCGACATGCACGACGCGGTGTTGACCGGTGTTGAAACCCGCACATCGTCGCCCTTGCGCATTACACGCGGCGACAATTTCCAAAGCCTGAATGTGAAAGGCCTGTACCCGGCCGGTGAAGGGGCCAGCTACGCCGGTGGAATTTTGTCTGCTGGTGTAGATGGCATTGAAGTGGCCGAGGCAGTGGCGAAAAGTTTGGTGGAAGGTTAGGCAACTACGGCTTGTGGATCATCCTCAAAAGTGATCACCATTTTTTTTCCGATCGCTGCTGTCGATTTGACAAGCGTTGCCAAAGTGACTGATGTATTTTCAGGATCAAGAAGTCGGTCCAACTGACTTCGGCTTGTTCCGATTTTCCGCGCCATTTCAGTTTTTGGTATCGACCTGGAAATCATTTCTTGCTCAATCATGCAAGCAATCACTTTCTTAATAGCCAAAGCTTCCGTTTCTTCGAAAATACCTTCTTCTTTCAAGAAGTCTTCAAAATTTGAGCCCACGTGTTTGTTCATTTACAGCCCCTTAACTTACTCAGCCTATCCTTAGCGATCTCTAATTCTTGCACTGGTGTTTTCTGAACCTTTTTGATAAAACCGTGAAGCAAAATCATTGCGCCGTCTTCAGTCACAAACAACACCCTGGCAATTCGATTGCGTAACTTTGATCGAACCTCCCAAATACCACCGCCCAAATTATCGACCAGCGGCAAACCCAACGGCCACCCGTACTGAACAGCCAAAATATCAGCGCCTACGATTTTCCTATCAGCATCGGGTTTCAAGGCCTTTAGCCACGCTCTAACTGGCTCATCACCTGAGGCCTGACGATAAAAAACGCAATTCAATTTGAATTGCTTAATGGAAAAATCACTTTCGCTTGATTGTACCTTTTTTGGTACGTAAGTCAAACTCTCTGTGCTTTTGTTACGAACCACCAACAACCACCCATTTCAATAAGGTCAAGCTTCTTCTGTAACAATTACTGGCATTCAGTTCTAAAGCTTTGCTTGCCCTCCCCACCCATTTGTAGCCCCCAATTACCCCACCTCAAATAGTTCATTCAACGAAGGTTTCCTGATACATTCAAAGCACAAGAACAAACCACTCCCGCGATGATCGTTTACACCGCCAGCAAATCGAAATTCCTCGACGACGTGTTGGACGATCAAATTCACGAAGTCATTCACCGCGAATTTCAGCGCAAGCTGTTCCGCAGAGCGGGGGACTCAGAAGTAAATTCTTGGCGCAACTCGATGAAAGAAATGCGCCAAGTGTTGAACGATCCTGACATTCCCGGCGACTCGCTGGTTTCAATCGAATACAACATTCCGCTAACGGGCAAACGCATCGACTTTATTTTGACTGGCCGCAACGCCCAGCTTGAAGAATGCGCCGTAATTATTGAATTGAAGCAGTGGAGTGATGTGCAAGCCACCAAGCAAGACGCCTTAGTGAACACCTGGCTAGGTAAGGGCAACATCAACACGCCCCACCCTTCTTACCAAGCGTGGACTTATGCCGCGCTGATCGAAGATTATTCCGAGGTAGTGCAAAACGAACAGGTACGCCTAAGTGCCTGCGCGTATTTGCACAATTTGAACAATGCCCAAGTAATCAACGATCCGTTTTACAAAGCACACACCGACCGTGCGCCTGTCTTCATTTCAAAAGACGCACGCAAGCTTTCCGAGTTTTTAAAAAAGCATGTGAAGTACGGCGACCAGAGCGACTTGATGTACCGCATTGAGCACGGAAAAATTCGCCCTTCCAAAAACCTCGCAGACAGCTTAGCCAATATGCTGTTGGGCAACCGCGAGTTTTTGATGATCGACGACCAAAAGCTAGTGTATGAAATGGCATTGGACATGGCCCATGCACGCGATGATGAGAAAAAACGCGTGTTGATTGTGGAGGGTGGCCCTGGCACGGGCAAGTCGGTGGTAGCCATTAACTTACTGAGTGAATTTACGCAACGTGGCAAGGTGTGCCAATACGTATCGAAAAACGCAGCACCCCGCGCCGTGTTTGAAGCCAAGCTGACCGGCACATTCAAAAAAACACGTATCGCGAATTTATTTCGTGGATCGGGCGGGTATGTAGACAACCAAGCCAATCAGTTTGATGTGTTACTGGTGGATGAAGCTCACCGCTTGAATGAAAAAAGCGGGCTATACGGCAATTTGGGCGAGAACCAAATTAAGGAACTGATCCACGCCAGCAAGCTGTGCATTTTCTTCTTGGACGAAGATCAGCGCGTTACCTTCAAAGACATTGGCAGCAAAGCGGAAATTCGCAAATGGGCGAAGGCCTTGGGCACCGAAGTAATTGAACAAGAACTACGTTCGCAATTTCGCTGCAATGGCAGCGATGGCTACATTGCGTGGCTAAACCACCACCTGCACATCAAATCCACCGCCAACCTGAACATGGACGGGTTGGACTTTGATTTCAAAGTATTCGATTCACCCACCGCCCTGCACAATGCCATACGCCAGAAAAACGAAGTGAACAACAAAGCCCGCGTGGTGGCTGGTTACTGCTGGGACTGGAAAAGCAAAAAGACCCCCAAAGCCTTCGACATTGAATTTCCTGAATACGGCTACAAAGCCCAATGGAACCTGGACGACGATGGCAGCACCTGGATAATCAAGCCCAACAGCGTGGAACAAGTGGGCTGCATACACACCTGCCAAGGGCTAGAGCTGGACTATGTGGGTGTCATTGTTGGCCCCGATTTTGTAGTGCGTAATGGCGAAGTGATCACCGACGCATTCAAGCGCAGCAACATGGACCAGAGCATCAAAGGGTTTAAAGGAGGACTGAAAACAAACCGAGCCAATAATTTGGCCTTGGCCGACGCAGTGATCAAGAATACCTACAAAACCCTGATGACCCGCGGCATGAAAGGGTGTTACGTTTACTTTACCGACGAGGAAACACGCGCACATTTTAAAGCGCTGTTGACTGAACTGAACAAAGTGGAGGTAGCGCCAATGTTGAACAAATACGAAGGGCTGGACTTACCCATTGTGCAAGCAGGCCAGGAAGCCGCCAACAGCGTACCCATTTTCGATTTGAAATTTGCCGCTGGGCAGTTTAGCGAATACCAGGAAGCCGACACGTTTGACCATGTTGTGTTGCCCACCCACCTGCACGCCAGCGAAGGCTATTTTGTAGCGCGCGTGGAAGGCGACTCAATGAACAAACGCATACATCCCGGCGCGTGGTGCCTGTTTCACTTCAACCCGCAGGGCACACGCAACGGAAAAATTGTGGTGGTACAACACCGCCGTATTTCAGACCCTGAACTGGGTGGGCAATACACCATTAAACGCTACAAAAGCGAAAAGCATTATGGTGAAGATGGCGTTGTGACCAGCGTGATTGTGTTGAAACCGGAATCAACGAATGACCAACACGAAGCGATTGTACTGAGTGCCGAGGATGCAGAAGAAATGGTTGTGGTGGCGGAGTTTTTGACGGTGGTTTGAGGGACAGCTTATCGGCCGGAGCGGATATTGGGACTGACCGCTGAAACATCTGAGTTATTGGCGAACGCAGACTTCGAAACTTAGGCGGCAGTCGATCATGACGCTGATCTTAGGAATCGAGTTCCAGGCTCACAATTTGGTGGCGAATGACCAGGATTAATTTTCATCCCGTTCATGCAATGCTTAGCAACCATTTGAAATAATTCAGTTAAAGAAATAATTCGCGATATTCGGATGAATAGATATTGCTGCTATCGTTCGATAAGTCAAGTTATGTGCCAGAGTCCCCCGTTCTACGGAGTAGATGGAGAGAGTATGCGATTTTTATACGTAATGGATCCTATGTGTGCTTGGTGTTATGGGTTTCAGCCGGAGTTAGATCGATTTCTAGAACAGTATCCTTTAGCGGAAGTGGACTGGATCATGGGGGGGTTAGCTCCTGATACAACAGAACCCATGAACGAAAACCTAAAAGAAGCGATCTCTTCTTATTGGCATAAAATAGAAATGGTTTCTCAGGTAACGTTTAATCACAGTTATTGGGATCGAAATACACCTTATCGTTCAACCTACCAAGCTTGTAGGGCAGTGATATCAGCTGAAAAGTTAGCCGTAAAGAACTCTCAAAATATGGTGAGAGCTATTCAATCTGCTTATTACCGTGAAGCCAGGAACCCTTCTTTAGATAAAACGCTGATTGATTGTGCTGGGACAATAGGTTTATGCGAGGAGCAGTTTTTAGGTGTCCTTCACTCCAAGGAAACTGAACTTCAGTTTCAGGAACATTTAGCAATTACGCGTCGTTTTCAAGTTAGTGGGTTTCCCGCCCTCTTTTACATCAATGAAGAGAAAAAGGTTTATCCCCTAACTCATGGTTTTTGCAAAGCTGAAGAGCTTTTTGAACGTTTCTGTCCAATTGCAGAAGCGTAAGCGCATCACAGCGACTCCGCAACGTGCTGGTTTCGCTTCGCTCAAGTTTGGCACACATTACTCCCGCCTTATTAACGCGGCGTTATCCCACGTCGGCTCAAGACCACTTTGGAGACGGTCCAAGTCGAAAGTCTCACGGCCGCTTCGGCCGAAAAGTAGAAGTCCAGCCGCCACATTTCACTACCGCCACTCTTCCAATCTTTGATTCTTCCTCAACACCGCACGCTGCAAACACATCGCATCGAAAAGTCCGTCCACTTCACTTAGCTGCTCGCTGAAAGGCAAAGCTGCCTTGGCCTGCACCCAAAAACTCTCGCTCAACGGCGATTGCAAATATCCCTCCTGCCACCAGCGGGTAATAGCAGGTTTGCTGCTTTCCATCCGGGGTGCTGAAGGCAATTTGTCTGACTTGCTGTTGTTGGCTTTGTCAGTGGCTGGCAACAAGTTCCACAAGTCGTTGTTACGCCAGCGTGCCCACGGAAAACAGTGGTCTATTGCTAGGTTGGTATCGTTCAACTTTCCGGCAGTCCACACGCAGCGCAAATCGGCATTCGATTCAATCAGCGCAATGGCAAGTTTGCGGGCTTCGGTAACGCAACGCTTCGGCGGGTTCAATTCAAGGGCATCGCGAATGGTGCTAACGGCTACTCCCTTGTTCCAGCTTTTGCTTACCAGTGCCCATTCGTTCACCAAAGCGGGGTCGATCCAGCAGGCGTATTGGCTGCAACAGTCCCAAATTGAAGTGGGTACATTGAATTCACCAAAGCTACTCAAATATTCTTTATCAAGGCACAAGTTCGAGCCGGTTGTTCGGGTTCGAAATGTTTGTCCAGAAAACACAGGGGAATCTGTTCCAGGCCAAGTGGTGTACTTGGTGGGCATTTTTAAAATATTCGCAGCGGCATCTTTTAACGCCTGATGCACCCAAGCAGCCTTGCCATCCTCAAACCTGCCACCCATTTGCAAATCAAAACCTGACAGTTTTCCAAGTTCAAAAAACGCGGTCTTCGCAAAGCCATAGGTGCCCTGCGGGTTTTGATGAATATTTTTGCGCGCCAGTAAAGGCAAATAAAGTTGCAGCCACACCAATGCCAGCGCACCGAGGGGTAGAGTCACTTCTGTGTCATTGCGGCGTATCACCAAGCCAGGCAATGTCTCGGCAATGACGGTAATACAACGTAACAAACCCAGTTTGTACGTAGCCGATTTGCTGTCATTCACAATGATGTGGCGAACTATTGGCAGCGCACCTGTACCATCGTCGTGCAACTGAAACACCACGGTTTCCCAATTCACCTTTTTGCGTTGCATGGCATCACTGGTTCTGGAAACACGCCTTGGCTTTAAGGCCTGCTGCTTGGCAAACTGCTCAAGCTCGGCAACCGATACCTTGTGGAATATTCGCTGATCTTGACTTGGACCGTGCCGCAAACTGATCACCAACAAACCGCCGGGTGCCAACAAATTTGCCAGTATGCGAAAGGCCCTTTCGCGCGTACTTTCAGGCAAGTGCATCCAGACAGCCGACACCAAGATCAAATCGAATGTTTGACTAAGGGCGCGCACCTTTCCCAATTCGGGCAAAGTGTCCGCAAGCCAATGCACGGGCATGCCTTGCGAGTGGGATTTGCCAAACGCTAACAACTCACTGGCCGGTTCAACTGCCACCACGTCCCAACCTTTCGCGGCCAAAGCTGCTGCATCGCGACCACTGCCGGCTCCAACGTCCAGCGCCATACCAGCCTTGCCAGGCAGAAGATCTAGCCAATCCCTGTGCACTTGCTCGAAGCTGAGCGCTTGGTACTGCGCAAAGCATTCTTCCGCTTTCAGGTTGTAGAAGTTAAATGCGCTCAACCAATAACCTCGCTCAACTGTTCATTTTTGATCGGTCCGCAATTGCACTGTAAATCGCGATGCTGACAATCTATCACCCTTCCCCTTCAGACAAAACCTTACATTTCTACCCCTTCCCACCTTTCCCGCATACTGCCGCCTGCCTCGTTTTTATTTTGCTGCCGCATGAACGCCCAAGCCCGCACATTTCACGAAGATCACCTTCAGCGCAAAGCCCAGTCTTTGCAACTGGCCTACACCCGCGCGCTGAATAGCCACGACGGTTCCGCCCCGCTTTACCTGCATCAAGAAATGGATTTTCTGGGGCACTTTGAGCCCGATGTTCAAGTAAGCCTGGCGATGGTGCCCGAGGTAATGCAGCAAGACCCCATGGCAGGCATCATGTTGATGACAGCCCAACTGAATACACAGCAAACCAGCGCCTTAGTCACAGCCTTTGAAAAAGGTACATTCAACGCCGCCTTGCTGGGTCAGTTGTTTGGTGCAACCAACTTGCCCGGTAATCTGGCCAATTTGATTGAAGCTGCTGCCAAAGCGCGCTTTACTTCAAAAATGAAAACCGAGTTGCGATCTGTGCTTGCGAGTGGGAAATCGCGCACCGTGAAACTGGGCAATGGTGTTGAACTGAAAGCTGTTGGCTTGAAAGGCCCCAACCAGTTTGGCAAACACGCTGATGTGCTTATACGTGTTCGTCAAACCAACGCAAAACAAATTACATTGCTGGAGAAAAACCAGTTTCAGCAAATCAGTACAAACATGAGCACCAAGTCCATAGGACCAACGGCATTCAAACATGACAAAGTTCTTAGCTTGAGTAGACAAGCGGCTGATGAAATGTGGGAGCTTCGCAGGCTGACGGGGGCACCGTGGCTAAGCTCAATCAAAGTGGGCGGTGTTCTAAGCTTCGGCCCAACGTTAATCAGCGATGTCATCAACAACTACAACCACAATGCCCGGTTGGACCAGCGATTCAACTTCACACAGTTTGGAGTTGATTCGGCCACAAACCAAACAGGAAACCTGATTTCCATGGCGGGTGGAGCAACAGCTATGGCGTTGGCTGTATTTATAGCGCCGGCAGCTGTGGCAGGGGCCCCGCTTGTACTGTTGGGGTTATTTGGTTCTGTGGTTGCCGGTGTCGTCTACAGCCTCTCTGGGGCGGACAAACAGGTAAACAAAGCGGCAAAAGACGCATTAGGGGTTAAATAAAGTGTTTACCGGTCGAGTAACTCGCAATCAGTTTTTTATATCCATTTTGCTATTCAGCTCACTTCTTTGGCTTGCCTTGGCATTCCCTATGCGCCATGCACTCAGCCATTCTTGGGGGCTTCTTGTTGCAGGCTTTCCGATAGTGCTGATTCTTTACTCAGGATGGGCTTATCACTTTCTGTTCAGATCAAGCCTATCCCCGAGGGTATACATCGTCGAGTCACTCATTGGAATTGTCAGTTACGCACCATTCACCATGCAACCCGATCTGCTGTTTGCTACAGCGAGTTCGCTATCTGCGACGCAAAACATCCCAACATTCTTCAATTCAATCTTTGCCGTGATGATTTTGTTGATCAGTTTCTTTTGGGCATACCGTAACGCCCATCATCACATACCCAGAGTTGGAAGTGGCAGCTCCACTGAGGCATCTTGGCTAACACTGGATCTGGACCTAGACGAACACGCCTTTCTTTCGCCGCCAGGCATGAAACGACTAACCCCCTTGTTTACCGCATTCTCCGCCCTCGGTGGCACACTGTTATTGCTGGCACTCGTGGATGTTGGCGACGTAAACAGCGACACACAGAAGGCTCTTATTGTCAGAACGTGCTCTATGGCAATCACGATTATTATCTATTCACTATTGGGTGCTTCATTGGCAGAGGCTCTCTGTCTGATTAAAATTGAAAAACACCAAGCCAAAGGGCCACTCCGGGTGTATGACTTCGATGAGCGCCTTAAATGGCGCCACGACTACGTGAAATATCACCTCCCCGCCCCAATCCGCAAACTGAACCTGCGCTTGTTCAATCAACATGTGGGGGCGTATGAACGCCTCCAGAACGAAGTTAAATCTTCACGCACTTAATGCAATTGAACCCGGCGGTGACAGCAGCGCCACCCGTGCCATCGCCGTTCTGCGGTTTGTATTCTTCCGTGTATTCCGTGAACGCAAAGGTGACCACTTCAAGGTCGCCATCGTCGCCAGCACCCAGCGAAATATCAATGTCGCTCACGATCACATCTTTGAAAGTAATGCGCAAATATTCCAAAGGCACAAGGCCCGACTTCCTTTTGGTCAATACCATGGTGTCGTAAAGCTGACCCACACAAGTTTGCGCGTGCAGCGTTGGGGAAGCCCGGTCAACCCGCTTTTCTACACGCAATCCTTTCACCTCAGCACGGCCTGCCGGGGCCAACACGCCACCGTTTGCCGCCACCGCCACATGCATACCCCAACGTGCTGTTAACAGCTCCATTTCGCCCGCATGCTTTAAGTCAACCGACTCACCTTTCACATTGCCCAATTTCAAAAACAGATCTGCTGACATGGCGTACCACTCTCAAGAATTTAAATAATCAAGAAGTGTAGTCAACCAGGCATAGAGGGTAGAAATTTACATTTCCGTCACCCACACAGGGTGATGCATTACAGGCCCAATAAAAAAAGCAGCCCGAAGGCTGCTTTCTTTTAGATCACTGCATGTATAACCGAGAAAATTAATCCCAGCTCAACGCACCACCGGTTTGGTACTCAGTCACACGGCGCTCGAAGAAGTTGGTTTCTTTCTTCAAGTCCATCATTTCGCTCATCCATGGGAATGGGTTGTTTGCGCCTTCGTACAAGGTGCCCAAGCCAATCTGGTTGGAACGACGGTTACAAATAAACTTCATGTATTCCATAAACTGGGCAGAATTCAGGCCCAACACGCCGCGTGGCATGGTGTCTACGGCGTAGGCGTGTTCAAGTTCAACAGCCTTGCGGAACATGGCCTTGATTTCTTCCTTGAATTCCGGAGTCCACAGGTGTGGGTTTTCCAGCTTCACGGTGTTGATCAAGTCGATACCGAATGTGCAGTGTGCCGATTCGTCGCGCAAAATGTACTGGAACTGCTCAGCAGCACCAATCATCTTGTTCTGGCGACCCAGCGCCAGAATTTGCACAAAGCCCACGTAGAAGAACATGCCTTCCATCACGCATGCAAAAGCGATCAGGCTTTTCAGCAATGTTTGGTCTGCTTCCAGCGTGCCGGTTTTAAATGAAGGATCGGTCAACACATCAATGAAAGGCAGCAGAAAATCGTCTTTCGCCTTGATGCAGGAAATCTCGTTGTAAGCGTTGAAGGTTTCAGCTTCTGGAATACCCAGGCTTTCAACGATGTACTGGTAAGCGTGGGTGTGAATGGCTTCATCAAACGCTTGGCGCAGCAAGAACTGGCGGCACTCGGGCGCTGTAATGTGGCGGTAGGTACCCAGCACAATGTTGTTGGCAGCCAGTGAATCGGCTGTTACAAAAAAGCCCAGGTTGCGCTTCACAATAAGGCGCTCGTCTTCGGTCAAACCATTGGGGTCTTTCCAAAGCGCAATATCGCGGTCCATATTGATTTCTTGCGGCATCCAATGGTTGGCGCACTGGCTCAGGTACTTTTCCCAAGCCCACTTGTACTTGAACGGCACCAACTGGTTCACATCGGTTGTGCCGTTGATCACGCGCTTGTCGGCTGCGTTCACGCGGCCTGCTTTTGCACCTTCAGCTGCGGGTTGTTGCACCGGGCGTGCAGCTTGCTGGTACAAGCCTTGGCTTGCTGGCGCTGCGAAACCGGAAGCCACAGAACCCATGGCTGGCGCAACAGACACAGCAGGCTTGGCTGCTGCTGTTTTGCCCATGGCTGAATCAAATTCATCGTCCCAAGACAGCATATTTTCTAACTCCTTAACCAATACACTGTATAAAGTCACAGTGCCATTATGTTCATTTTTATGGTGTTGGGCAAGTCTTGGTAACCTGCCCAACTCGCTGGTCTAAATTATTGGCCTTTTATTGGCACGCTTCGCATTCATCGAAACCTGCATCGCCAGGGCGCATGGTGCACACTTTGCCTTCAATTTCCTGCTCGGGCAGGTTGGGCACCAAACCGGTGGCTGGGGCCGACGTAAACGCTGCAGATGCACCACCTTCGGCATTCACTGAATTCAGCTCACCGCCTGCCAAGGTTGATTTCTCGGCGTGCGTGGCACCAATGGTGCGTAGGTAATACGTGGTTTTCAAACCGCGCAACCAAGCCAACTTGTACGTGTCGTCCAAACGCTTGCCGCTTACGCCAGCCATGTAAATGTTCAAGCTTTGGCCTTGGTCAATCCACTTCTGGCGACGGGCTGCGGCTTCAACCAACCAGCGTGGGTCCATCTCGAAAGCGGTTGCATACAGGCGCTTCAGGTCTTCCGGAATGCGGTCGATCTTCATCACTGAGCCGTCGAAATATTTCAGGTCAGAAATCATCACTTCGTCCCAAATGCCCAGGCGCTTCAAATCGCGCACCAGGTGTTCGTTCACGATGGTGAATTCACCTGAGAGATTCGACTTCACATACAGGTTCTGGAATGTGGGCTCAATGGAAGCCGCCACACCAATAATGTTCGAAATGGTGGCAGTGGGCGCAATGGCCACGCAGTTGGAGTTGCGCATGCCGTGCTGTTTGATGCGAGCACGCAGTGCATCCCAATCCATGCGGCTGCTTGTATCCACTTCCACGTAACCGCCACGCTCTTCTTCCAGCAGCTTCAGTGAATCCAAAGGCATGATGCCCTTGTCCCACAACGAACCCTTGAAGGTGCTGTAGGCACCACGTTCGGCAGCCAGTTCTGTAGATGCTTCGTAAGCGTAGTAGCAAATGGCTTCCATGCTTTCATCGGCAAATTCAACTGCGTCACGTGAAGCATAGGGTTTGCGCATCATGTGCAGCGCATCCTGGAAACCCATCATGCCCATGCCCACGGGGCGGTGGCGCAGGTTGGAATTACGCGCCTTGGCCACAGCGTAGTAGTTGATGTCGATCACGTTGTCCAGCATGCGCATGGCAACGCCCACAGTTTTCTGCAGCTTGTCGTGGTCCAGCACCAGCTCGCCGTTTTCGGCAGGCTTCAGGTGGCGGGTCAGGTTCACCGAACCCAAGTTACACACTGCAATTTCGTTCTCGTTGGTGTTCAGTGTAATTTCTGTACACAGGTTCGACGAGTGCACCACGCCCACGTGTTGCTGGGGGCTACGAATGTTGCAAGGGTCTTTGAACGTGATCCATGGGTGGCCGGTTTCAAACAACATGGAGAGAATTTTTCTCCACAGCTTGGCCGCTTCCACGGTCTTGAACAATTTCAAGTCGCCACGTGCAGCTTTTTCTTCGTAACCCACATAGGCTTTCTCGAAGGCTTTGCCGTACAGGTCGTGCAGATCAGGTGCGTCCGATGGGCTGAACAAGGTCCAGTTACCGCCTTCCATTACGCGCTTCATGAACAGGTCGGGAATCCAGTTCGCGGTGTTCATGTCGTGTGTGCGGCGGCGATCATCGCCCGTGTTCTTGCGCAGTTCCAGGAATTCTTCAATGTCCAGGTGCCAGGTTTCCAGGTAGGCACATACAGCGCCCTTGCGCTTGCCACCTTGGTTCACTGCCACTGCGGTGTCGTTCACCACTTTCAGGAATGGCACCACACCTTGTGACTTGCCATTGGTGCCCTTAATGTGACTGCCCAAGGCGCGCACGGGTGTCCAGTCGTTGCCCAAGCCGCCAGCGAACTTGGAAAGCAATGCGTTTTCCTTGATGCCTTCATAGATGTCATCCAGGTCGTCACCAATA
Organism: Limnobacter sp. G6BE5S; assembly: GCF_058448965.1. Lineage (NCBI taxonomy): Bacteria > Pseudomonadati > Pseudomonadota > Betaproteobacteria > Burkholderiales > Burkholderiaceae > Limnobacter > Limnobacter sp. G6BE5S. The sequence goes on along the minus strand of NZ_JBZFLM010000005.1, from coordinate 52,785 downwards.
GTGGTGAGGTAGCAGGAAGACAACTGCGAGCGAATGGTGCCGCTGTTAAACAGAGTTGGAGTCGAACTCATGAAGTCGAATGTCGACAGCACTTCATAAAACTCGATGGCACGTGCTTCACGATCTACTTCGTTCAGAGCCAAGCCCATGGCCACGCGCATGTAAAACGCCTGTGGCATTTCAATGCGGGTACCTTCCACGTGCAAGAAGTAACGGTCGTACAGGGTTTGCAGGCCAAGGTAATCGAACTGCAAGTCGCGTTCGTACTTCAGGGCTGCGCCCAGTTTCTTCATGTCGAACTGGGCCAGGCGGTTGTCCAGCAAGCCGGCAGCAATGCCCTTCTTGATGAATTGCGGGAAGTACTCGGGGTACACCTGCGCCATTTCGTCTTGCGCAATTTCGCGGCCAATAATTTCGCGGCGAATCGTGTGCAGCAACAGGCGGGAAGTGACCAATGTGTAGCTGGGTTCGTTCTCGATCATGGCGCGAGAGGCCAAAATCGCAGACTTGAACACTTCGTCGATTTTCACGCCGTCGTACAAATTCTTCAGGGTTTCTTTCTGAAGGTGTGCAACGTCAATTTCATTCAGGCCAACCGCAGCGCTTTCAATCAACGCTTTCAGCGCTTCAACATCGAGTGGGCGCTTCATGTCGCCATCGATCACGTTCAGCGCATGCTGCTCAGCTTGTTCAACTTGCTTGGCTGCACGTTCCTGTGTACGGCGCTCGCGGTACAACACGTAGGCGCGGGCCACTTCGGCTTCGCCTGAACGCATCAGGGCCAGTTCAACCTGATCCTGAATGTCTTCAATGTGGAAAATGCCACCAGAAGGCTGGCGACGCACCAGTGCGTTTACCACGCCGCTGGTCATCTGCTCAACCAGCTCGCGAATGCGGGCAGAGGCTGCGCCTTGGCCACCATTCACAGCCAAAAAGGCTTTTGTCATGGCCACAGCAATTTTGCTGGGCTCGAAACCAACCACGGCACCATTTCGGCGAATAATTTTGTAGTTTGCATACGCGCTGTCGACCACCGGCGCTGCGTTTGCAGGCTTGGCTGTAGACGTCGGCAAGTTTGTCGCCAAATCAGTGGATTCCTGGCTGGTTAGCATGCATCTTTCTCCTGGAATAATCTTTTCTTGAGGGTTTGTTTTTGTAGCGGAGGTAAAACCGGCAACCACTATATCTTGTGTTTTGTATGTGGCTTGGAACTAATTGTAGTGGTCGAAACACGATTTGGCAAACACTTTCTTATCCCCAACTTGTGCACAGAGTTATCCCCTGTGAACAACTTGTGGACAAGCTCTGGATAACTGCAGTGCAACAAAAAAACGGCCTTTTAAAGGCCGTTAATCTGAAGTTCGTAGGTGTTTGATTTGCGTAGACCTTTCCAGTCGAAGAAGGGTCCTGGATCGGTTTTTCGGGTAGGGGCTATCTCGCTGTGCGCCATTGCATATTTCAGTGGATAACGTGCTTGCAACTCCAAAGCCAGGCGCTTCAAGCTGGCGTACTGCGCCCCCTCGAATGGGGTGTAAATGTCACCCAGCAATTCAATGCCAATTGAAAAATGATTGAAATTGCTGCGGTACATGGCCGAGGAAATTCCGGCATGCCATGCACGTTTCTCACACGACACAAATTGGGTAATGGACCCGTCCCGATCAATCAGGAAATGCGAGGAAACATGCAGGCCGATTAGCTCACCGAACGAGGGGTGCGCATGGCAATCGAGCCGATTCAGAAACAGGTCGGTAATTAACGAGGTGTCGCGCCCACGCTCGGGCAGGCTAATACAGTGAACAACCAAGGTGTCGATCACTGTACCCATTGGCCGGGCATCCTGATTGGGACTTTGCAGGCGGTGAACCCAGTCTTCCTCTATCCAGCCCTCATCAAGCCACATGGCATGCCCCTTCGGTGTCAGTGAACTTTTTCCCCAGCCGCTTTGGCATGCTCCATGCCGCAATAAAAACGACCCTGCATCATCACGCCTTCCGACATGGGGCTGTATGCGCCGCAGTGTTGGCAAGGCATGATCTCTTCCTGTTTTTTACGGCCAAGATTGCCTTTTTGTTGAGTGTTCACACTGGGTTTTTCACCCAATTGTTTGCGCTGCCAGCTTTTGAAAAGAATCCAGGCCACCAATGCCAAGCCCAGAAAAAACAGAATACGCCCCATCAAACTGCCCTTTTCAAAATAAATTCGAGTACAAACTGGGTGCCGAAATACGCAAGTACCAACACGGCATAACTGCCCAAACACCAGCGCAAAGCGACCTTGCCGCGCCAGCCAAACACCACGCGCCCGCCCAGTAACACGGCAAATGAGCACCATGAAATGATGGCAAACAGGGTTTTGTGATCAAAACGCCAACTGCTGCCGCTCCATTCCTCAGAAAAGAGAAAACCGGTAATCAAGGTCAGCGAGAGTAAAACAAAGCCCGCCCACAATTGCCGGAACAAAATGGACTCCATGGTGAGCAAAGAAGGCAACTGATCCAGAAGGCGCTCACGCACCATGCGGTTTTCCTGAGTACTGGCAACTGGCTGATGCAGGGCTTTTTCCTGAAAAGCCATCACCACCCCATGGGCGGCAGCAATGCCCAGCAAGCTATAGGCAGCAAGCGCAATGAGCAGGTGCAGCTGAAACAAATGGTCTCCAGCCATGCGAATGGCGGCATCTTCACCCATCCACAAGGGCAGCAAAAAGACCACCGCACAAAGCGGAAACACAATTAATTCAAGTAAGGGCACTCGGTTGAAAAAACTTTCAACAAAGGCCACCAGCGAGGCCAGCCAGGCCACACACATCAAACCCAGCACAAAGCCGAAGTGCATGCCATCGGCTTGAAACAACAGGGAGCCCAGCAAATAACCCGACACCAACAGCGCCAAGGCCACCAACGCACGGTTCAGCCCGGCAGGTGCTGACCATTTGCCGAAAACGTTCAGCGCCGCCAATCCACCGGAGGCAGACAGCAGGGGCACTGCGAGCGCGTACAATATTGTGTTGTTCATACCAATCAGTTTACTCGATTCATAGCACGAGTCAGGGGCACCACACGATGTTTGAAAACCTCTCCGATCGCCTAACGCGCGTTGTCAAAAATATCAAAGGCGAGGCCCGCATTACCGAGGCCAACACGCAGGAAATGTTGCGTGAAGTTCGCCTTGCGCTGCTTGAGGCCGATGTGGCCCTGCCCGTGGTCAAAGAATTCATCAATCAGGTGAAGGAACAGGCGTTGGGCGAGGAGGTCTTGAACAGCCTGACCCCCGGCCAGGCGCTGGTGGGTATTGTTCACAAACAGCTAATCAAGCTGATCGGCGAGAAAACCGAAGAGATCAACCTGGCAGCCCAGCCACCGGTGGTCATTTTGATGGCGGGTTTGCAAGGTGCGGGTAAAACCACCACCACCGGCAAACTGGCCAAGTACCTGAAAGACAACCTGAAAAAGAAAGTGCTGACGGTGTCGGCCGACGTGTACCGCCCCGCCGCGATTGAGCAGCTAAAAACGGTCAGCGCGCAGGCAGGTGCCGAGTTTTTTCCTTCCGACATCACTCAAAAACCAGTCGATATTGCGCTGGCCGCGCTAAACCACGCCAAACGCCAGTTCTTTGATGTACTGATCCTGGACACGGCAGGCCGCTTGGGCATTGATGAAGCCATGATGAACGAAATCAAGGCCTTGCATGCGGCGGTAAACCCCACGGAAACCTTGTTTGTAATCGACGCCATGTTGGGCCAGGACGCAGCCAACACCGCCAAGGCCTTCAATGAAACCCTGCCCCTGACCGGTGTGGTGCTGACCAAAATGGACGGCGACGCACGCGGCGGTGCAGCTTTGTCGGTTCGCCAAATTACAGGCAAACCCATCAAATTCATGGGCGTGGGCGAGAAGCTGACCGGCTTTGAGAAGTTTCACCCCGACCGCGTGGCGGGCCGAATTCTGGGCATGGGCGACATTGTTTCCCTGGTGGAAGAAGCCAAAAAAGGCATTGACCAGCACGAAGCAGAAAAACTCGCCAAGAAACTAAAAAGCGGCAAGGCATTTGACCTGAACGACTTTCTGGCGCAAATCAGCCAAATGCGCAACATGGGTGGCCTGCAAGGCCTGATGGACAAGCTGCCCAGCCAGTTGATGAAAGGCGCAGGCGACGTAGACGCCACCGCCGCAGAAAAACAGATGAAGCGCACCGAAGCCATTATTTTCTCCATGACCATTCAGGAACGCACCAAACCAGACATTTTAAAAGCCTCCCGCAAGCGTCGCATTGCCGCCGGTGCGGGCGTGCAAGTTCAGGAAGTGAACCGCCTGCTAAAACAGTTTGAGCAAATGCGCGACATGATGAAGAGCATGCAGAAAGGCGGGCTTGCCAAATTGATGAAGAAAATGGGTGGCGGCGGCAAAGGCGGCTTTCCTGGTGGCGGCATGCCGCCGGGCGGTGGATTTCCCGGCATGTGATCAACTGCGGATTCAAGCTCAGCTCAAAAGTCACCCGCAATACGCGGTGCTGACTTCGGCGGTTCAACATAGCTGTAACCCCAGTTGCGGTCCAGCCGGTCGTACACCAGATTCGGGTAAGTCATTTTCCCAAGGCTGCCGTTGTAGCGCCCCAGCGCCCTGTCCAAGTCGCCTTTTTCAATGTCCAGGTAATGGCGCAGGATAAGGCAGCCATAACGGATATTCACCCGTGGTTCAAACAATTCCCGAGAACCTCCCCGCGACAACACATCGGTCCAGAAGGGCATCACCTGCATCAAGCCGATCGCCCCCGCGTGACTTACCGCATCTGCACGGAAGTTACTTTCCACTTCAATCAAGGCGAAAATAATTTGGGGGTCAATACCAACTCGCTGCGCTTCATAGCGAATCGTTTTAATCAGTTCTGTGCGCTCAGCAAAATCAGGCACTCTGCGCGCCAGGCGGCGCGACATTTCTGCCATCCAGTCAATGCGGTGGCTTACAGATTCAAAAATTGGACGGGGTGCAGCAGGAGCACTTAAGGCCGTGCGAAGTGCCAGACGCACATGGTCTGCCATGGGTTCATATTGCTGGCTGGCCAAAACAGGCGACCAAACCCCGACCAAAGCCAATACAAACCCAAGCAACACGAATACCCGGCGGGCAATATGCGCCAGCCGGGCCAAAGGATTACAAACTGACTTGCCTGTTGGCAAGCTCAACGCGCAACTGCTCAAAAATTTCCCCAACTTCGACATCGCGTTTTTCAACCTTGCCATCGCGCGATTGAAACTCCACTTTGCCTTCTTTCAAGCCACGGTCACCCAAAGTAACCCGCAGCGGCACACCAATCAACTCCCAATCTGCAAACATCACGCCGGGGCGCTCATCGCGATCGTCCAGCATCACATCCACACCCGCGTCCTTCAATTGCTGATACAGCTTGTCGGCCTCGGCTTTTACTTCTTCGCTCTTTCTGTAACCAATTGGGCACAACACCACTTCAAATGGGGCAATGCTGATTGGCCAAATAATACCGCGATCGTCGAAATTCTGCTCAATGGCCGCACCCAGAATGCGGGTGACACCGATGCCATAACAGCCCATTTCAATCACGGCAGGCTTGCCGTTTTCTTCCAGAAATTTGGCCTGCAAAGCTTCGGAATACTTGGTGCCCAAATAAAATACATGGCCCACTTCAATACCGCGGCACAGAGCCAGCACCCCCTTGCCGTCGGGCGAGGCATCGCCTTCCACCACATTGCGAATATCGGCCACTTCGGGCTCAAGCAAATCACGGCCCCAGTTCACACCTGCATAGTGGTAGTCTGCTGCGTTGGCGCCGCACACAAAATCACCCATGGCGGCTACGCTGCGGTCGGCAACCACGCGTACATCGCCACTCAGGCCCACGGGGCCCAGGTAACCAGGCTTGGTGCCAAAAACAGCCACAATTTCAGCCTCGGTGGCCAGCCGCAATTCTTGTACACCGGCCAGCTTGCCCAGCTTGATGTCGTTCACTTCGTGATCGCCGCGCACCAAGGCCAATATAATTTGTACCTTTTTGACCGGCTTGGTTTCATTTTTATCAAGTGCCTTGTCTTCCCACTCGTTGGCAAACACCACGCTTTTCACCGTGGCAGCCAGCGGCAAACCAAGTTGAGCGGCCACAGCCTCGCATGTAGAGTTCCCCGGTGTGTGCACTTTCTCCATGGCCTTGCTTGCAGCTGGGCGCTGGGCCGTACACACGGCCTCGGCCAACTCCACGTTGGCGGCATAGTCTGAACTCGGGCAGTACGCAATCGCGTCTTCGCCGGTGTCTGCAATCACGTGGAATTCATGGCTGCGGTTTCCACCAATTGAACCAGTGTCGGCATTCACTGCCCGGAAATTCAGACCCAAGCGAGTAAAAATACGGCGGTAAGCGTCGTACATCACGTCGTAGGTTTTAAGCGCAGCTTCCTGATTGCGATCGAATGAATAAGCGTCTTTCATCACGAATTCTCGACCACGCATCACACCGAAGCGGGGGCGGATTTCGTCGCGGAATTTCGTCTGGATTTGATACAGGTTCAAGGGCAGCTGGCGATAGCTTTTCACTTCCTTGCGAACCACGTCGGTAATCACTTCTTCGTGCGTGGGGCCGATCACGTAGTCGCGGTCGTGGCGGTCTTTCATGCGCAGCAGCTCAGGGCCGTACTTTTCCCAGCGTCCACTTTCCTGCCACAACTCGGCGGGCTGCACTGCTGGCATTAACAACTCCAGGGCACCGGCACGGTTCATTTCTTCCCGAACAATGTTTTCAACCTTGCGGATAGAACGCAAGCCCACGGGCATGTAGGTGTAAATGCCGCCCGCCAAACGCTTGATCATGCCAGCCCGCATCATCAGTTGGTGGCTGATCACTTCCGCATCAGCGGGGGCTTCTTTCAGGGTATTCAAAAAAAACTGGGTGGCGCGCATTTGCAAAAAACTCGTGAGTAATGAATTGGTTAGAACTGCGATTGTACTTTTATCCGCCCGCAGCGCGGATACCCTAGGTGTACAAACGCAGGCTGGTGCTTATAATGACTGTGAATTGTAAAGAAATCTGCGGGGCGCGTATGCTTGATAAAGAAGGCTACCGTCCCAACGTCGGCATTATTTTGACCAATTCCCGAAAGCAAGTCTTTTGGGGTAAGCGAATTCGTGAACATTCCTGGCAATTTCCGCAGGGCGGAATTAAGCATGGTGAATCGCCTGAACAAGCCATGTACCGGGAACTCCACGAAGAAGTTGGCTTGTTGCCAGAACATGTTGAAATTATAGGAAGAACCAGGAATTGGCTGCGGTACACCGTGCCCGATCACTGGATTCGACGGGAATGGCGCGGAAGCTACAAAGGCCAGAAACAAATCTGGTTTTTGTTGAAATTGGTTGGAAGGGATTGTGATGTCAGCCTGCGGGCCACAGAACACCCCGAATTTGATGCCTGGCGTTGGAACGAGTATTGGGTTCCACTTGAAAACGTAATTGATTTCAAACGGGAAGTGTACAAACAAGCATTGGGAGAGTTGGCCAAGCTGCTGTTTTCCAGAAATGACCCAAGGCGACTGCCTAGGGGCGATCACTGGGAACCTGCCGTAAAAACCGAGGAAACCCAAGAAAAACCTGAGTCGACATAAAAAAACGCGAACCACCTGGTTCGCGTTTTTTTTAAGGGCTCAGCACAATAGTGGTTTCAACGCAGCCAACACGGCAGTGGCGTCTTCAAGATGAGGGTAATGCCCCAAACCAGCCAGTCGAATGGTTTGTTTGCCAGGCACCAATTCTTCAAACCGCTGCACCATGTGTTCGCCGGAAATTGGGTCTTCAACGCCATCGATCAAGGTGAAAGGCATGTCGGCCTTTTGCAAAGCCTGCACCCAACGGTCACGATTTTCGCGCCTCTCGCGCATGTACTGAATCAACAGGTGCATGCACAAATTGCCTTTTTTGTGGGCCATTAATGTCCAGGCAGCGTCAATGTCAGCATCGCTCAAACCCTCGGAACACACGCTGCGCAAGCTGGCTGCCAGCTTTTCTTTTTTCATCAGCCGGGTGAACACAAAACCCATCGGGCTGAGCAACAGCTTCTGAACCAGAATGGCACGGTGAGTTTCTGGAAAAAGCCCGCCATTGAACATCACCACACGCTCCAGCCTGAAGCCCAACTGGCCTTCTGCATGGCGGGCCAGAATTTCTTGCCCCACAGTGTCACCCACGTCATGGGTAATCATCGTGCATGCGGAAATGCGTTTGCTTTTTAGCAGGGCTTCGGCAATGTCAGCCTGGTTAAAAATGGAGTGCTGCCAAGTACGGGGTTTGTCGGAATACCCATAACCCAGCATGTCGAAGGCAATTAAGCGATGTGATTCAGCCAGTTCAGGCCACATTAAATGGAAGTCGTAGCTGGCAGTTGGAAAGCCATGAATCAACAACAGCACTGGCTTGTTGGCCGCGCCGGTGTCTTGCACAAAGATAGAGTGGCCTTTCCAGTCAAAAAACTGCCCGCTGCTTTTCCACATCGACAGTTCCATAGGCGCACTCCAATTCGTGTTAGGCCAATATCACCATGTTGTCGCGGTGAATCAGCTCGGGTTCGTCCAAATAACCAAGGATGGACTCTATCGCGCTGGTGGGCTGCTTGGCAATTTTTTTAACCTCGGCAGCAGAATAATTAACCAGGCCACGTGCCACTTCCTCGCCTTCAGGGCTTAAGCATGCCACCACATCGCCGCGCTGGAAATTGCCCTGGCAACCCGTTACGCCAATTGGCAGCAGGCTACCCTTTTTCTTGCGCAAGGCCTCGGCTGCGCCTGCATCCAGCAACAGCGAGCCCTTCAATTTCAAATGGTCGGCCATCCACTGCTTGCGGGCGGCCAAGCGGCCCAAAGGCGCTTTCAGATAGGTACCCACAGGCTCGCCTTTCATCAGGCGCACCAGCACATTGGGTTCATGGCCGCTGGCAATCACCGTGGCTGCGCCGCTTCGTGCTGCACGTTTGGCTGCCAGAATTTTGGTAATCATGCCGCCTGTGCCCACGTTGCTACCGGCACCACCTGCCATTTTTTCAAGTTCAGGATTGCCCGCAGTTTCCTCAACAATGAACTTTGCATCCGGATTCTTGCGGGGGTCGGCGCTGTACAAGCCCACTTGGTCAGTCAAAATGACCAGGGTATCGGCTTCGACCAGGTTGGTGACCAGTGCACCCAAGGTGTCGTTGTCACCAAAACGGATTTCGTCTGTGACCACCGTGTCGTTTTCATTAATGATAGGTACAACCTTGTGACCCAACAAAGAGTACAGCGTGGACCGCGCATTCAGGTAACGTTCGCGGTCGGCCAAATCGGCGTGGGTCAGTAGCACCTGCGCGCACACCAAACCGTGTTCCGCAAAGCCAATCTCGTAGGCGTGCACCAAACCCATTTGCCCCACCGCCGCAGCGGCTTGAAGTTCGTGAATTTCGCGTGGGCGCTTGGCCCACTTCAAGCGTTTCATTCCCTCGGCAATTGCGCCAGATGAAACCAACACCACCTCACAACCTTGATTGGTTAGCTCAGCAATTTGAGCTGCCCAGGCGCGAATGGACTCCATGTCCACACCCTCGCCATTCTTGGTAACAAGGGAGCTGCCCACTTTGACTACTACACGTTGATTTGCCAGAGATTTCCCTGCCACGGAAGTTACTCCTGATCGTCGCCAGTTTTTTCGGGATTGATGAGTGTACCTGTGCTTTCGCGGAAACGCGCATCGGGCTCGGGCGGAAATTCCACCTGCATTTGCTGCACCAGGTTTTCGTAAACCGAGCGCATCAGGTTGGCCGTGTTTTCGCCGGTCAAGCTGGAAATGGGGTGAACCTGACCTTGCCATCCCGTTTTCTTCTGATAACGCTTCACAAAATCGTCAATTTTCGCTTTGCGGTCTTCTTCCGCAATCATGTCGATTTTATTCAACACCAACCAGCGGGGCTTGGCCCACAGGTCTTCATCGTACTTGCGCAACTCTTCTACAATGGCTGCAGCCTCATGCACTGGGTCTACGTTTTCGTCGAACGGGGCCAAATCCACCAGGTGCAACAGCACGCGCGTGCGGCTTAGGTGCTTCAAAAACTGGTGACCCAGGCCTGCGCCTTCCGCTGCCCCTTCAATCAAACCCGGCACGTCAGCAATTACAAAGCTTTGCGCATGGCCAATGCGCACCACGCCCAGGTTGGGGTGCAAAGTGGTAAATGGATAATCTGCAATTTTTGGCCGTGCATTCGATACCGCAGCAATCAAGGTCGACTTGCCTGCATTGGGCATGCCCAGCAGGCCCACATCGGCCAGCACTTTCAACTCGAGCTTGTAGCGGGCTGAATCGCCGTCTTTGCCTTTGGTGAACTGGCGCGGTGCGCGGTTCACACTGCTTTTGAAGTGGATATTGCCCAGGCCGCCATCGCCGCCCTTGGCAATCAACACTTGCTGACCGTGCTCGGTCAAATCAGCAACAACCAAGCCTGTTTCAGCATTCACAATCGTGGTACCTACAGGCATTTTCAACACAACGTCCAGGCCAGCCGCACCATAGCAATCGGACCCACGACCATTTTCACCGCCTTTGGCGCGGTGCTGTTTGGAAAAACGGTAATCAATCAAGGTGTTGAGGTTGCGATCAGCCTCGGCAAATACGCTGCCGCCTTTGCCGCCGTCACCACCATCAGGGCCGCCCTTGGGAATGAATTTTTCACGACGAAAGCTGCCCGAGCCATTGCCGCCCTTGCCTGCAAACACCTCAATTGTTGCTTCGTCGATGAATTTCATGCCTTGTCCCGAAAATTGTGCTGCTGAGTTTGCTTGTTTACTTAAAACTTGAATGTACTTGACCCAAAACGAAAATAGCCCTGCAATGCAGGGCTATTGGACCAAGCACGGTGTGCGGTGCAAACGAAGATATTAGCCTTCGTTGACCACGCTCACAGTTTTGCGACGCAAGGCGCCTTTCACTGAGAACTGCACCTGACCATCAGTCAGGGCGAACAATGTGTGATCTTTGCCCATGCCGACGTTGTCGCCAGCATGAAAACGTGTACCGCGTTGGCGAATGATAATGCCGCCGGCGTTGATCGCCTGACCGCCAAACACCTTCACGCCCAGTCGCTTGGCTTCTGAGTCACGTCCGTTGCGCGTAGAGCCGCCGCCTTTCTTACTTGCCATGAGTCATTCTCCTCTATCAAGCGTTGATGGCTTGGATCTGGATTTGAGTGTAGTTCTGGCGATGGCCTTGACGCTTTTGGTAGTGCTTGCGACGACGCATCTTGAAGATCTTCACTTTATCGTGACGACCGTGTGCCAAAACAACTGCCTTGACCGAAGCCCCTTGAACCAGTGGAGTGCCCACTTTAACTGTGTCACCGCTACCAACGGCAAGCACTTCGTCCAGAGAGATTTCTTGGCCAATGTCAGCAGGTATCTGTTCTACTTTAAGTTTTTCACCAGCGATAACTTTGTATTGTTTACCACCGGTTTTTATGACCGCGTACATAGTTGACCCTTAAATTTAACCAAAGTCTTTAATCAAACTTTCAAAGATTTGAACCCGAAAAAATTCGGATAGCCCGCAATTATGCTCGGAAAATTCAATGATGTCAAAGCCTTGTGCGCAAAGTTGGTACATTCTGTAAACCCTGTGCGGCTTTTCGCAAACACCCTCAAGTACAATATGCGCAACGCAATTAACCTACATATGCCTCAAAACCCATGCCTAGCCCTGCGCCCAGTGTGAAAAGTGTGTTGCTGCCCATTGCAGCCGACATGCAACAACTTGATCAAATCATTCGCACCAGCCTGCATTCCGAGGTTAGCCTGATCAACCAGATCAGCGACTACATCATCAACGCAGGCGGAAAGCGTTTGCGGCCAGCATTGGTTATTCTGACAGCCCGCGCCTTGGGTGCCAACCCCCTACAAATGTCGCAAGCCATTGAATTGGCAGCAATCGTTGAATTCATCCACACAGCCACCCTGCTGCACGATGACGTGGTCGATGAGTCCGATATGCGCCGCGGTCGCCTGACTGCGAATGCAGAATATGGAAACTCTGCCGCCGTGCTGGTGGGCGACTTCCTGTACTCCCGCTCGTTTCAAATGATGGTCAAGATCGGCCTGATGGACGTGATGGACGTGCTCTCGGAAGCCACGAACACGATTGCCGAGGGTGAAGTGCTCCAGTTGCTCAACTGCAAAGACCCGGACGTGACCGAAGCCCGGTACATGCAGGTCATTGACTTCAAAACCGCCAAGCTTTTTGAGGCTTCTTGCCGGCTGGCTGGCATTGTGACCGGCCAGAACACTGAAACCACCGCGAATTTAGGTCGCTTCGGCGCCGAAGTGGGCAGCGCTTTTCAACTGATCGACGATGTACTGGATTACGCTGGCGAAAGTGCCGCCCTGGGCAAAAATGTAGGCGATGACCTGCGTGAAGGCAAACCCACCCTGCCCCTGATTCACGCCATGCAACATGCAGCGCCACAAGTGCAGGCTCAAATTCGGGATGCCATTGCCAACGGTGGAACCCAGGATGTCAGCGCAATCATGGCGAGCATTGAACAGACCGGCTCGCTGAATTACACCCGACACAAGGCGCATGCACTGGCCGAATCAGCCAAAATCCGATTGGGTACCTTGGCACCGAACCCGTACACCGAAGCGCTGACCCTGTTGTGCGACGTTGCGGTGAATCGCAACACCTGACTGGCACAAAAACATCCGCCTAGGTGATTGATAAGTACATACTGAATACGCATAGTTGGGCAATACAGCTGTTGATCCAAACCGTTCACTTTCAAGGACCTTGATCTATGAGCATCAGTAGTGCAGTTGTCAAAAGCTCGGGACTTGTACGGGCATTGACCGCCAAAGGAATTCTGGACAGCGCGCAGCTTGAGCAATTGACCGCTGAAGAAGCCCAAGGCAGATCGGTCGCGGAATGGATTGTGAGCAATGGCGTGGTAAGCGCGGAGTTGCTTGCCAGCACGGTCGCCCAGCATTTCGGTTACCCATTGCTCGACTTGAGCCAGTTTGACGATTCTCGTGAAGGGCTTGAAACAGATTTGATTCAGGCCGAGAAAGGGCTTGAAGCTTTTGTACTGAATCGTCGCCACGGATCACTCAGCGTGGCCATGGCCGACCCCACCGACCTAAGTACGATTCAGCAACTGAAATTCCGCACCCAACTGCAGGTGGAGCCCGTGGTGGTTGAATACGACAAGCTACTGAGCCGGATTGAGAAAAACGACCCCTCACAGGGCATGGACGAAAGCTTGCTGACCGAAGTTGAATCCGATGCCGGCAATTCAAACAACGAAGAAACTTCGCCCGATGTGGACGACGCGCCAATTGTGCGATTTGTTCAACGCGTGCTCAGCGATGCCCTGAAGAAAGGCGCTTCAGACATTCACTTTGAACCCTACGAGAAAAGTTACCGGGTTCGATTCCGAATCGACGGCCTGCTTCAGGAAACGTCCCAGCCACCACTGGCTGCCAAATCAAAGATCGCAGCTCGAATCAAAATCATGAGCCGCTTGAACACCACCGAAACACGGGTCCCTCAGGACGGTCGCATTCGACTCACCTTGGGCGCCGATGAGCGCAAAATCGATTTCCGGGTTAGCACCCTGCCCACCCTGTTCGGTGAAAAAATTGTGATGCGCCTGCTCGACTCGAGCAAGTCACTGTTAAAACTAGAACAACTCGGCTTTGAGAACACCCAGCGCGCCGCAGTCGAAAAGGCACTGGCAAAACCACATGGCATGATTCTGGTCACAGGCCCCACCGGCAGTGGCAAAACCGTGTCGCTGTACACCTTCCTGCAAATGTTGAACCATGACTCGATCAACATCAGCACCGTAGAAGACCCCGCCGAAATCAACCTGCCCGGAATTAATCAGGTCAACATCAACGAACGAATTGGCTTGACCTTTGCAAAGGCCCTGCGCGCCTTGCTCCGCCAGGATCCCGATGTGATCATGGTTGGCGAAATCCGCGATCTCGAAACCGCTGACATCTCGATCAAGGCTTCTCAAACAGGCCACAAGGTGCTCTCAACCTTGCACACCAACGACGCCGTGTCGTCCATCATCCGCCTGAAAAACATGGGCGTTGAAACCTTCAACATTGCCTCCTCGGTCAGCCTGATCATTGCGCAGCGCCTGGTGCGCAAACTGTGCAATTGCAAATCCCCGCACCCGCTTGGGCTTCAAGCGTTGACCACCTCTGGCCTGTTAAAAGAGGTCCCCCAAGAGGATTGGACACCCTTCTGCGCGGTGGGCTGCGAGGCCTGCAATGGCACAGGATACTCAGGTCGCACCGGGATTTACGAAGTGCTGCCTGTGTCCGAAGCCATGCAGGAACTCATTATTTCGGGTGCCTCTGCACTTGACATGGAGCGCCTGGCTCGCCAAGAGGGCATTGCCAGCATGAGCGAATCGGGCGTTGCCAAGGTTCGCTTGGGCATCACCAGCATTGAGGAAATTCTGAGCGCGACAAAAGCCGATTAATCTGCTTGCGAGCGCGCACAATGAATGCAAACCTGAGAGAAAAATCCCCTTCCGGGGAACTGCTTTTTCTGTGGACGGAGAAACCCAAAGGCAAGGCACAAAAGGCCCGGTCAGGTGAAATCAGAGCGAAATCAATTGACCACGCCCGCTACCAACTCAGCCGGCAGGGGGTCAAGGCCAGTTCGCTTCGAAAAGCCAAACCCTACACAGGCAGCAATATTCAACTGGTCATGGTGGCCTCTTTTGTCAGGCAACTGGCCGTAATGATCCAGTCGGGCGTACCCCTGGGGCAAAGCCTCGGTTTGATTGCTGGCGGCATGACCAGCAAATCCAAACGAGCCATTCAAACTGTGGTTAGAGCCATTCGCGCCGACGTAGAAAGCGGCTTGAAACTGAGCGAAGCCATGCGCAAGCATCCCCGCTGTTTCGACAATTTGTTCTGCAACACACTGGCCGCGGGTGAAAATGCCGGTGAACTGGATACAGCATTGGGTCGCTTGGCCACCCACATTGAAAAAACCTTGCGCATTCGGCAAAAGGTTCGCAAGGCAATGATCTACCCAAGCATTGTGGTGCTGGTGGCCATTGGGGTCACCGTGGGCATGTTGCTGTTTGTGCTGCCCTCGTTCAAGTCCATTTACTCCCAGTTCAACGCCGAACTGCCTTTGCTCACCACCATCTTGTTGAAAGCCTCCGACTTTCTTCAGGAATACGGATTGATTGTGCTCGGCGCTTTGGTACTGGGAATATACAGCCTGTTACAAATGTACCGTCGCAATCAAAGATTCAAGAACGCCATGGACATTCTTCTGTTGCGCATGCCGCTTATCGGCGATCTGATGAAAACAGCGGTCCATGCCCGCTGGACACGCACGTTTGCCACTTTGAGCGCATCGGGCGTGCCGATTACCTCTGCATTGGAGTCGGTGGCCAGCGTGTCTCAGATTCAAAGTTTTCAGGACGCCACCCTTGAAATACGACAAGCCGTGGCCTCGGGCGCCCGGGTTTCAGACAGCATGGAAGGCAGTCGGCTTTTTCCGCCAGAATCCATCCAGATGATTCGCATTGGCGAAGAATCAGGAAGAATGGACTCGATGCTGGAACGCTTGGCCAATCAGTACGAGACCAACCTGGATGACAAAGTGGATACACTGTCCACCGTGATGGAGCCCATGATTATGTGCATTATTGGCATACTGGTGGGCGTGCTGATTGTGGGCATGTACATGCCGATCTTCAATATGGGAGACATTGTTTGACCTCACTGAATGGTTTGGAGCCCGCCCAATGGCTGGCGCTTAGCGCACTGTTGGGACTGTGTATCGGGTCGTTGCTCAATGTAGTGGCCCACCGATTACCCATCATGATGCAACGCGCATGGGACGCAGACCTTGCCGAGGCTCAAGGTCGCGAGCCCGAGGAATTTCCGCGCTTCAACCTGTTTCTGCCCGCATCCCATTGCCCCGCCTGCAAAACCCCACTGAAGGCCTGGCACAACATTCCGGTGCTTTCTTACCTGTTGTTGCGTGGCAAATGTGGCCATTGCTCAAGCCAAATCTCCATGCGCTACCCAGTGGTTGAACTGTTGTGTGGCGGCCTCTTCCTGGCGATTGCCTGGCTCAATCCTCCCGGCGTTGTGGGCCTTGCCCTTATGGTGTTTGCGGCCAGCTTGTTGGTATTGGCGCTTATCGACCTTGATACTTACCTGTTACCAGACAGCATTACCCTACCCTTGTTGTGGGCCGGTTTGCTGTTCAACCTTTTCTTCGCATTTGTGCCGCTGGCCAGCGCCGTATCGGGTGCGGCACTGGGCTACCTTGTTTTGTGGCTGATTTATCAGCTGTTCAAGCTGGCAACCGGCAAAGAAGGCATGGGCTACGGCGATTTCAAATTACTGGCAGCGATCGGTGCCTGGCTGGGCGTTACGTCGCTGTTCAGCGTGGTGTTGTTTGCCTCGGTTTCGGGCATTGTGTTTGGCCTGATCATTCAAACCATTCGCGGAAAGAAAAAAACCGACGCATTTCCCTTTGGCCCCTGCCTGGTGATGGGCGCGTTGGCGTGGATGGCAGGCTTTGACCTGACCAAATGGATTTAAGCAAACCATGCACATCGCCTTAAAAAAACCCAAACAACTGGTAGTTGGCCTGACAGGTGGAATCGGTTCAGGGAAAACAGCGGTTTCCGACCGGCTTCAAGC
Organism: Limnobacter sp. G6BE5S; assembly: GCF_058448965.1. Classification (NCBI taxonomy): domain Bacteria; kingdom Pseudomonadati; phylum Pseudomonadota; class Betaproteobacteria; order Burkholderiales; family Burkholderiaceae; genus Limnobacter; species Limnobacter sp. G6BE5S. The sequence goes on along the minus strand of NZ_JBZFLM010000005.1, from coordinate 36,072 downwards.
ACTGGGGGCCACGGTCATCGACACCGATGAAATCGCCCACAGCCTGACAAAAACGGGGGGACTGGCCATACCCGACATACAACGCGCATTTGGCAACGAGGCCCTGCGTCCCGATGGCAGCATGAACCGAGACCACATGCGGGCATTGGTGTTCAAAGAACCAGAAAAGCGCCAGGCGCTTGAAAAAATTCTTCACCCAAAAATTCGCCAGCTTGTTCAACAACAACTCGACGCGGGTGCCCCCATGTACTTTGTATTGGTGGTGCCACTGCTGTTTGAGAAAGGCGGCTGGGGTGAGCTAATGGACGAAATTGTCGTGGTGGACTGCCCTGTAGAGAAACAAGTTCAACGCGTCATTCAACGCAATGGCTGGCCGGAAGCTCAGGTGCGCGCGGTCATGCAAAACCAGGCCACACGAGAGACACGACTGGCGGGAGCAACGCAGGTGATCGAAAACAAAGGCGAGCTACCCGAATTGATCGAAAAAATCGACTTTATGCACCAAAAATTAATAAAAAAAGCGCAAAAGTGACCTTGCTATTTGCATGAAAACCACAGGTGCGCCACAATCACACCTGATGTTCCTTTTAATTGCGATGGCTCGGTGACTCAAGTTACAGACGAACAACAGACCACCAATCAGGTCACTCAAATCACCACTTACGAGTTTCCACTCAACGAGAGAATTCGTACGCTGTTGCGCCTTGAAGATTTATTCGCCAAGTTTGGCTTTTTCATGTCTCAAGACCATCGCCTGGACCATCACACCGCGCTGCTCACCCTGTTTGAAATCATTGAAGTAGGCTCAAGAGCCGACTTGAAAAGCGATTTGCTTCAAGAACTTGACCGGCAACGCGCATCGCTGGTGCAATTTCGTGGCCACCCAGGTGTTGACCGCAACATGCTCGAAGAAACGCTCGCGAGCATTGATTCAACCGCGACTCAGCTAAACCAATGCAATGGCAGGCTTGGCTATCACCTGCGTGACAACGAGTTCCTCATGATTATTCGCAGCCGTTGCTCCATACCAGGCGGTGTTTGCGAATTTGATTTGCCTGGCTACCACCGCTGGCAATCCCGATCTGCCCAGGCACGCCGAGTCGACATGGAGGCTTGGTTTGAACCCATGCGTCCCCTGGCCAAAGCTATTGAGTTGGTATTGAAAATACTGCGCCACAGCGGTGAAATGAGTGCGGTCACGGCCGAGCAAGGAAACTACACGCAACAAATGAGCGGCAAAACATTTCAGCTGTTACGGGTTGATTTACCTAGCGAGCTTGAAGTTGTGCCCGAGTTCAGCGCCAACAAATACATGCTGTGGATTCGCTTCAATATTCCGAACGCCAACGGGGTCAGCAAAAACAACCCCTACCTGGAACCGATCGAACTCAAAATCAGACTGTGTAATTTGTAATGCCAAGCCCTAAGCCTTGAACTGACTTAGCATGGCAATACCGTGCGCGCCGTGCAAACGGGCGTCGCACATATCTTCCCAACCCAAACCACCAATTGCAAACACCGGCAAACGCGCAGCTTGAGCCATTTCAAGAAATTGTGCCCAGCCCAAACCAGGCTGCCCAGGATGCGAAGCGGTTTGCTTCACTGCACCCAACACGGCGTAACTCAAGCCACGATCGAAGGCAATTCGCAGACTGTCTGCATCATGCACAGACGCACCGGCACATTGCAAATCCTGAAACTGACCGGACAGCAAATGCGCTTGCGTCAAATGCAGCGGGCATGGCAAGTTATCCAGATGTTCTCGGAGGTTTAACCAGGTATCGGAATTCAACAGCATCGCCTGCCCGGTTTTCTGACACAGGCTGTAACAGTGTTCAAATGCCTGAATCAGAACATCCCCGTTCAGCTGCTTCTCCCGAAATTGAACATAAACTGGCACCCTGTTGACGCTCAAGGCTTGTTCCAACCGTTTGACACAAGCCTCGAACCCAGCCTCGTAATTGCTCAACGCCATTGCCGTGGGCTGAGCCAATTTAGGCAAAAGGGGTTCGGTCGCAGGCAAAATCGGGGAAAGATCTGAACTGTCAAGGCTGGCCCAAGTGAATTGCTGCTGCTCAAGCGATTTGGGTGTGCCTTCAAAACGCCACACGCGGTACAAATGCAAACGCACATTGGCGTGCTCGTAATCGTGTTCAATGCGGAACCACGGGCCACCTTCCTTCGCGGTGATGTCCAGTTCTTCCTTTAACTCACGTACAAGGGCTTGCCACACTGTTTCATCAGGCTCAACCTTGCCACCGGGGAACTCCCAGTAACCGGCATAAGGCTTTCCTTCTGGCCGACAACCCCACAGCACCTGGCCTTTGGCATTGAAGACCACGGCCACAGCAACGTCGATTCTGGGTTTCAAGTGCATACCCTCAACTCGGCTCACAAACCTTTGGAGCCTGCCCAGTGCTTGGCAAACTGGTAAGCCAGACGACCGCTGCGGCTGCCGCGCTCAATGGTCCAGCGAAGCGCGATATGACGAGCTTCGTCGGTGTATGGCATGTTGAAATGCTCCAGCCACACTTGCACAGCCGCCAGGTATTCATCCTGGTTGAATGCATGAAATGAAACCCACACACCAAAACGGTCGGACAAAGAAACCTTTTCTTCAATGCCCTCGGCTGGGCGAATTTCGCCGTTGTCCAAGTGTTGGGTTTGAAGGTTGTCTTTCATCATTTGCGGCAGCAAATGGCGGCGGTTGGACGTGGCGTAGATCAGTACGTTGTCGGAAGTACCGGCAATCGAACCGTCCAGCACGCTTTTCAATGCTTTGTAACCAGCCTCACCTTCCTCGAAAGAAAGATCGTCGCAAAACACAATGAAGCGTTCAGGCCGGCCATTGACCAAATCCACCACGTCTTGCAAAAACAGTAGATCAGACTTGTCCACTTCGATCAGCCGCAAACCCTGTGGTGCATAGCGGCTCAACATGGCACGCACCAAACTGGATTTGCCTGTGCCACGCGCACCAGTCAACAACACATTGTTGGCGGGCAGGCCTTTCACAAACTGATGGGTGTTCTGGTCGACCTTTTCTAGCTGCGGGCCAATATTCTTGAGCACAGCGGCATCCAACGATTCGACTGTTTTTACAGGCTCAAGGCGCAATTGACCGGCCCGGTGGTGCAAGCGGAATGCCGTGGAGGCATTCCAGTTATTCGGGGCTTTCATCACCCCCTGTTCCAAGGCCTGGGCGATTCGGCCAAGTTGCTCAAGAATGGCCTTGCTATCGTTGTGTTGGGTGCTCATGGTTCAGCCGCGCTTAACTGCGGTAGTCCGCATTGATGGTGACGTACTCATGCGAAAAATCGGTAGTCCACACCGTGGTACTGGCATCGCCACGCCCCAACTGAACACGCACGGTAATTTCAGCGTCGTTCATCACGGCCTGGCCTTGCTCTTCCCGGTAGTCCGGATGGCGACCGCCATTTTGGGCCACATACACATCGCCCAAATAAAGTTGAATTTTGGTTTGATCCAGATCATCAATGCCTGCATACCCTACCGCTGCCAAAATGCGACCAAGGTTGGGGTCCGATGCAAAGAATGCGGTTTTCACCAAGGGCGAATGGCCAATTGCATAGGCCACTTTCAAGGCTTCGTCTTCGTTACCGGCCTGCTCCACCTTCACCGTAATGAATTTGGTGGCGCCTTCACCATCGCGCACAATCGCCTGGGCCAGCTTGATCGATTCAGCTTTTAATGCTTCGAACACGGCTGCAGCTTCGGGCTCATTGCCGGTTTGAATATTCACTGCCTTGCTTTTACCCGTGGCAATGACCACAAAACTGTCGTTGGTGGACGTATCGCCATCGATTGTAATTCGATTGAACGAGGCATCTGCCATCGCAGTGGTCCACTTTTCCAGCACAGGCTGTGCAACGGTCGCATCGGTGGCCAAATAGCCCAGCATGGTCGCCATATTGGGGCGGATCATGCCAGCCCCTTTGGACACACCGGTGATTGAAATTTCACCGGAACCCACTTTCAATTTGCGGCTGCTTGCCTTGGGCAATGTGTCGGTGGTCATGATGGCTGTAGCTGCATCCAGCCAATCGGCTTTGCCCAAACCGGCAACGGCTTGATCAATGCCCAGCAGCAAACGGTCCATCGGCAGGTTTTCAAGAATAACCCCGGTTGAAAACACCAACACCTGCTCGGGCTGCACACCCAGCAATTCAGCCACTTTGGCGGTGGTTGCACGCGCATCAGCCAATCCACGTTCACCCGTGCCTGCATTGGCACAGCCGGTGTTCACCACCAGGGCACGAATGCCTTTGCCAGCCTTCAAATTGGCTTGACACACCTGCACAGGAGCCGCGCAAAAACGGTTTTTTGTAAACACCCCCGCCACGCTGCTGCCTTCGGCCACACGCACGACCAACACATCCTTTCGGTTGGGCTTGCGAATTTGGGCCATGGCATAACCCATGTCCAGCCCGGCAACGGGGAACAGTGATTCAGCTAAGGGTACATTCAAATTCACGGGCATGGCGGTCAGCTCCCTGGCACGTTGACTTCAATACAATTAGGCAATTTTTCCGTGGCACTGCTTGTACTTCCTGCCTGAACCACACGGGCAAGGGTCGTTGCGGCCCACTTTTTCACTCACGCGGCGTGGCACGTTGGCGGGAGCTGCTGCCCCCTGTTCATCACCTGCCGAGGCATCCTCATCATCGCTTGTTACTTCGGCGTGCTGATACTGAACCTTGTCCAAATGGGACGACGCTTGCTGCTCCAACTGCTGCTCAGCCTGCTGAACCTGTTCGGCGGATTGAACACGCACGGTGAGCAGCACTTTGGCCACTTCATCGCGTACGCGATTCAGCAAAGCACCAAACAACTCGAAGGCTTCACGCTTGTATTCCTGTTTGGGGTTTTTCTGGGCATAGCCGCGCAAGTGAATACCCTGACGCAGGTAATCCAGTGCAGCCAAATGTTCGCGCCAATGCGTATCAATGCTTTGCAACAACAATGTTTTTTCAAACTTGGCAAAGGAATCCACACCGACCAACTGAACTTTGGCTTCGTAAATTTCATCGGCCATTTGAAGAATTCGCTTCAGGAAGTCTTCATCCGAGCTTTTCGCATCCTCTTCCAGCCATTTGCGCAAGGTGGCTTCCAGGTGATACTCATTGCGCAGCACGGTCTCCAAGCCTTCCAGATCCCATTGCTCTTCTACGGACTCTTCAGGGATGTACTCGCGGAAGACTGCCTCCAAAGCGCCGTGGCGCAGGTTGCCAATGGTTTCGCGAATTTCAGCAGATTCCAGAATTTCATTGCGCTGCGTATAAATAATCTTGCGCTGTTCATTCGAGACGTCGTCATATTCGAGCAATTGCTTGCGAATATCAAAGTTGCGGCCTTCAACTTTGCGTTGGGCCGACTCAATGGAACGGGACACAATGCCCGCTTCAATCGCTTCACCTTCTGGCAGCTTCAGTCGTTCCATGATGGCGCGTACGCGGTCACCCGCAAAAATACGCAGCAACTGATCTTCCATCGACAAGTAAAAACGTGAAGAACCGGCGTCGCCTTGGCGACCGGCACGACCACGCAACTGGTTGTCAATTCGACGGCTTTCGTGGCGCTCGCAACCAATAATATGCAAGCCGCCCGAGGTCAACACAGCCTCATTGCGAAGCTTCCATTCGGCGCGTGATTTCTCGATCAAGGCGGGCTTGGCAGCTTCGTCAATTTCGGGATTGTTTTCAATGCCTGCAAGCTCACGTTCCAGGTTACCGCCCAGCACAATGTCGGTACCACGACCCGCCATGTTGGTTGCAATGGTAATGGCTTTGGGACGCCCTGCCTGGGCCACAATCTCGGCCTCTCGCTCGTGTTGCTTGGCATTCAGCACATTGTGGGGCAACTTCTCTTTTTCGAGGAAACTGGCGATCAGCTCGGAATTCTCGATGGAGGTGGTACCCACCAACACAGGTTGGCCACGCTCGTAGCAGTCCTTGATGTCTTCAAGAATTGCGTTGTATTTTTCACGGGCGCTTTTGTAGATTTTGTCTTGTGAATCTTTGCGCTGAATAGGGCGGTGTGTTGGAATCAGTACAGTTTCCAGGCCGTAAATGGACTGGAATTCAAACGCTTCTGTGTCGGCTGTACCGGTCATACCAGACAGCTTCTTGTACATGCGGAAGTAATTCTGGAACGTGATTGAGGCCAGCGTTTGGTTCTCGGCCTGAATACGAACGCCTTCCTTGGCTTCCACGGCCTGGTGCAAGCCGTCGGACCAACGGCGACCTGGCATCAAGCGACCGGTGAATTCGTCAACGATGATTACTTCGCCGTTCTGGACCACATAGTGCTGGTCTTTGTGGAACAGATTGTGGGCTCGCAACGCAGCCATCACATGGTGCATCAATGAAATATTGGCCGCATCGTAAAGGCTGGCACCTTCTGGCAACAATCCCATCTGGGTCAGAATTTGCTCAGCCTTCTCGTGGCCAGTCTCGCTCACCTGGATTTGGTGACCTTTCTCATCGACATAAAAGTCACCCGGCACTTCCTCTTCGCCAGGCTTTTGCTCGCTTTGCATGCGCACCAATTGCTTCGGCAAGCCGTCCAGCTTGCGGTACATCTCGGTGTGATCATCGGCTGGGCCCGAGATGATCAAGGGCGTGCGAGCCTCATCGATCAAAATTGAATCCACCTCGTCGACGATCGCGTAGTTCAGCCCACGCTGCACACGCTCGCCAACGCTGTAGACCATATTGTCGCGCAGGTAATCAAAACCGAATTCGTTGTTGGTACCGTAGGTGATGTCCGATGCGTATGCAGTCTGCTTTTGGTCATGCGGCATTCTTGACAGGTTGCAACCCACGCTCAAGCCCAGAAAGCCGTACAGCTTGCCCATCCAGGCAGCATCGCGAGAGGCCAGGTAATCGTTCACGGTGATCACGTGAACACCTTTGCCCTCCAGCGCGTTGAGGTAGGCTGGCAAGGTCGCCACCAGTGTTTTACCCTCACCGGTGCGCATTTCTGAAATTTTGCCTTGATGCAGGGCCATACCGCCGATCAGCTGCACATCGAAGTGCCGCATGCCGAACACCCGCACGCTGGCTTCGCGCACAACGGCGAAGGCTTCAGGCAACAGGCTCTCCAGCGCATCGCCCTTGGCCAGGCGCTCTTTGAATTCGGCAGTTTTTGCGCGCAAGGCCTCGTCGCTCAAAGCCTGAACGGTTGGCTCTAGTGCATTGATTTGGTTGACGGTTTTACGGTAGGTTTTCAACAACCGTTCATTGCGGCTGCCAAAAAGCTTTTTCAGAGTGTCTGTGATCATAATGTCGGCTGGTTCGACCCTTTGGGGGCCAGAAAGTCAATCGACCGGGTTTTGGGTCCGGTCGATTCCAAAAACAGCCTAGAAGTTTAGCACGCGAAGCTTAGTCCAGCGGGCCTGCAGCGCTTTCCGAGAATAAGCCGTTCAAGGCAGCAACAGTTGAAGGGCCAGGACGGGGAAGGCCATTCTTTTCAAGAAACTTATTCGGATTTTGAGGTACACCATCGACACGCACCTCAAAGTGCAGGTGGGGGCCTGTAGATCGGCCTGTACTGCCAACCAACGCAATTTTTTGCCCAAGTCGCACGATGTCTCCGGGCTTGACCAACAGCTTGGAAGCGTGTGCATAACGGGTGGTAGTTTTGTTGTTGTGTTCAATTTCTACCATGTTGCCGTAACCCGGATGCCATTTGGCTTCGACCACCACACCGGCAGCAGCAGCCAGAATGGGCGTTCCGGTCGGGGCAATGAAATCAATGCCTTCGTGGGTAGAGCGGCGCCCGGTGAAAGGATCAATCCGGTTACCAAAGTTACTGACAGCGATGGTGTCGGTGAGCGGGGATTCATTGGGAACACTGAGGAATTTTACGCGGGCAGTCTGAAGGTCCGTATCAATAATGCTGAATACATCGGCCTGTCGTTCAATTTGGCTGGCAACATCTGAAATGGCTGTTTTAACCTCCCGGTAATTCAACGACTTTTCATCTTTTTGCTGCAGACCACCCTGGCCCAGTTGCTCTGTGAGGGTCACCTTGGTGTCAAGTCCATTGGACTTCAACAATCGAACGCTAACAGCATCCAGACGCGCAAGTTGGGCTCGCATCTCGGCGAGGCGAATGGCCATGGCATCAAGCGGGCTTCCGGTATCCGCCACATCATGGTGCTTGGCCAATTGGCGCGTGTATACAATGTCTTGAACGACGGGAATACTTTCGCCGAAGCGCGCAGCCAAATACAGGCCGGCGGCCATGAACGACCCCGCCAACATAACCAGCAAAACAAGCAACAAAGCAACGTGGCTGGTCTTTATACTGAGTACACTGGTGCGAGAGAAAGGACCCCGCATAAGAATTAACTGCATGTATAACCTCCTCAATCCGCGTAGCGAACCGAATTCACCCGTTTTTAACGGGTTTTAGTGAGAACACCCGGTGAAACCAAAGCATTCCGCATTATCTCCCTTGGCAAGCCTGATGCAGGAACCACAAACAAGCTCGTTAATCACCCAAGCGGCGCAATCGCGTCGACTTGAGAAGATTATTCACACTTGGCCCACGCTTCGTGGCGTGACCTTCAGTGTTGGACCAATCAAAAAAGACAAACTAAAAATTTTCGTGTCGACCCCGGCGGCGCTGACGCGCCTGAGGCAATCCTTACCCAGCCTGATTCAGCATCTGCAGGGCTCGGGCATGAATATAAACGAAATTCAGCTTCAAATACAAACCAACCCTTTGACATCGAAGCAGTTGGAGCGTCGCCCAAAAAGGGCTGTTTTCTCGGATGCCGCTAGAAAAGCGTGGCTAGACCTTGAAAACCGGCTTGGGGATTCGCCTTTGAAAGCGGCTACTCAAGCACTGAACAAACATCACAAATTCAAGTAATTTCTGGAATGTATCCCAAAACCACCAGATTTTGTTGAGATTAATACTATTTTACATTCGGACATTTAGGCAACTGCCCAATCTGCCCTAAATACAGTAGGTGTTTCCCTGACACTTTCGAAGGTCACCACTTCAAACGCAGAGGGGTCTTTAATCAGGGCTCGAATCAACTGATTGTTTAGACCATGGCCGGATCGATACGCCTGGTACTCGCCGATAATGGGGTGCCCAATCACATAGAGATCGCCGATTGCGTCCAATACCTTGTGTTTCACGAACTCGTCGTCGTAACGCAAACCGTCCGAATTCAGGATTCGGTATTCGTCCATCACAATCGCGTTGTCCAAATTACCCCCAAGGGCCAGGCCAAGATTACGCAAGGTTTCGACGTCTTGTGTGAAACCAAAGGTTCGCGCCCGAGCGATGTCCCGGGTAAATGATGTGCTGGAGAAGTCGATTTCAACCATTTGCCCGGTTTTATCGATCGCGGGGTGACCAAAATCAATTTCAAATTTCAGGCGGAAACCATCGTAGGGCGTCAAGCTGGCATATTTCAGGCTTGCGCCCTCGCCTTCCCGCACTTCCACGGCTTTCTTCACACGGATGAATTTTTTCAAGGCGGACTGTTCAACCAATCCGGCTTGCTGAATGAGAAAAACAAACGAAATGGCACTGCCATCCATAATGGGCACTTCAACCGCCGTGAGATCAATGTAGGCGTTATCAACGCCCAAACCACACAGGGCGGACATCAAATGCTCGATGGTTGAAACCTTGGCGCCGTCCTTTTCAAGCGTGGAGGCCATGCGCGTGTCGCCAATCGCCAGGGCATTAACCGGGAAGTCCACGGGCTCTGGCAGATCAACGCGCCTGAACACAATACCCGTGTCAGGTGGCGCAGGTCGCAGCGTCATGGTCACCCGCTTGCCAGAATGCAAGCCGATTCCCGTGGCGCTCAACACTTGTTTTAAGGTTCTCTGTTTCACTCAACTTTCCTTGAATTGTCACGGAAGTGTAACCACCCGTTTAGGTCAACCCAAGATTTTTTATGGAGGTCAAACTCCAATTAGGGTTAAAAAGGAGTAAAAGTGTCGCAAAATTGCACGATTTACCCCGTTTCTACAGTTATTTCTTAAATTTGCGACAACAGCTTTTCAGCAGTACTGTTCTCGAAAACACCGGGTGCTTCCAGATTGAATTGGGTTACCACGCCATCTTTTACCAGCATGGAATAGCGATTGGATCGAATTCCCATGCCGCGAGCAGTCAGGTCCAGCTCCAGGCCAATTTTCTTGGTGAGTTCAGCAGATCCGTCGGCCAACATGCGTACTTTGCCTTCTGCACCCATGGACTTGCCCCACATGCCCATCACAAACGCGTCGTTCACGGAAATGCACCAAATTTCATCAACGCCCTTTGCTTTGAATGCGTCGAAATTCTGGATAAAACCAGGCACATGCTTCGCAGAACAGGTTGGCGTGTAAGCGCCGGGCAAAGCGAGAATCGCAACCGTTTTACCGGCCAACTCTTTTTCCACTTCAAATTTGTTGGGTCCTAAAGCACACCCTTCGGTTTCCTCGTGGAAAAACTCATACACCGTTGCGTTGGGCAGTTTGTCACCGATCTTGATTGTCATTTTAATGCTTCTCCTAAAACCTCAAAAATACACCACACAAGCGACCCTGAGTAGATCGCGGATTTGCAGTCTTCGGCAAAACTGCAAACTTCACCCGCGAACTACCGAGGGTGTTGATAGGACATTCACTTTCCGAAAATGTTCTCGAAAAACTGATCGCTTGCGTTGAATACTGTGCCGCGTTTAGTCCGCTTGACGGCGCAAAAATGCGGGAATATCAAACCGGTCCATGCCACTGTCCTGCAAAGCTTGTACACGTGATGCAGCATTGTCGCGCGGATTGCGGAACACAGCCGGTATGGCGTAATCCGTTTCACCTTGCTGACCGCTGACCGCATCAAACGTACCGGTGCGTGCCATGGGTTGATACTGCTCGGCCTGCACCAAAGTCGGCTTGGCTACCTTGCGGCCCAAACCTGTAGCAACCACTGTGACACGCAAATCGTCACCCATGGTTTCATCGTAGGCGGTACCGAAAATCACCGTTGCATCTTCCGCAGCATAGGCACGAATGATGTTCATGACTTCCTTGGTTTCTTTCAGCTTCAGGCTCTTGCTCGAAGTGATGTTGACCAACACGCCACGAGCACCCGACAAATCGACACCTTCCAACAATGGCGATGCAATGGCTTGCTCGGCCGCTTCACGCGCGCGCTCAGGGCCGTTGGCGGTGGCTGTACCCATCATGGCCTTACCCACTTCCGACATGATGGTTTTCACATCTTCGAAGTCGACGTTCACGTTGCCTTCTACGTTGATGATTTCAGCAATACCCGCGCAGGCGTTGTGCAACACATCGTCGGCTGCAATAAAGCAGTCTTCTTGTGTGGCATCGTCGCCAACCACTTCGAGTAGCTTTTCGTTCAGCACAATAATCAGTGAATTCACTTTGCTGGACAGCTTTTCAAGACCTTCTTCTGCGGCCTTGCAACGCTTGTTGCCTTCAAACTCAAAAGGCTTGGTCACAACAGCCACCGTCAGAATACCCAGCTCCTGAGCTACCTCAGCAACCACAGGTGCAGCACCAGTACCTGTACCACCGCCCATGCCTGCCGTGATGAACACCATGTGCGCGCCACGCAGTGCATCGCGAATGCGGTCACGGTCTTCTTCAGCAGCCTGACGGCCAGCCTCGGGTTTTGCGCCCGCACCCAAACCAGTTTTACCCAGCTGAATGAGCACATTGGCTTTGGTTTTGGCCAAGGCCTGTGCATCGGTGTTGGCGCAAATGAATTCGACGTTTTGTACGCCTTGCGCAATCATGTGGGCCACCGCGTTACCGCCTGCGCCGCCTACACCTACAACCTTAATGACAGTCCCTTGAGTTTCTGTCTCGAGAATTTCAAATGACATGGTGTTTGCCTCCTATCTAGCAAAAATTGAACATCGCCGAAAAAATTAAAGTTAAAAACTACGATTAAAAATTACCTAAAAACCACTCTTTCATTTTCTGTACTGTCTGCTTCAAGCCACCGCCTTGTGACGCCACACGGCGACCACGCAAATGCTGCGCGCGTGCCTCGTGGAGCAAACCCATGGCTGTTGCAAAACGTGGTGTGCGAACCATGTCAGCCAAACCACCTGCGTAATCGGGCACGCCAATACGCACGGGCTTCATGAAAATATCTTCACCAAGTTCTGCAATACCAGGCATCAAACTGGTGCCACCGGTCAACACAACACCAGAGGACAACAATTCTTCGTAACCCGATTCACGCAACACTTGCTGCACCATCAAGAACAACTCTTCAAGACGCGGTTCGATGACAGCAGCCAGCGCTTGTTTTGATAAAGTTCGTGGATCACGCTCGCCAATACCGGGTACATCAATTTTGGCGTGTGGGTCGGCCAGCACTTGCTTGGCCACACCATGGCGAATCTTGATTTCTTCTGCATCGGGTGTGGGTGTGCGCAGTGCCATTGCAATGTCATTGGTGATTTGATCGCCCGCAATTGGAATGACTGCTGTGTGGCGAATTGCGCCGCCAGTGAACACCGCGATGTCGGTGGTACCACCGCCAATATCAATCAGCACCACGCCCAATTCTTTTTCATCTTCGGTCAACACAGCCATGCTGGAGGCCAGCGGTTGCAGCATCAGGTCTTGCACCTCAAGGCCGCAGCGGCGAACACACTTCACGATGTTTTGTGCAGCAGACACTGCCCCCGTCACAATGTGCACTCGGGTTTCCAGCCGAACGCCACTCATGCCCAGTGGCTCGCGCACATCCTCTTGCCCGTCGACAATAAATTCCTGTGGCAACACATGCAGAATTTGCTGATCGGTTGGAATGTTCACTGCCTTGGCGGTTTCAATGACGCGCGCCACATCAGCCTGGGTCACTTCGCGTTCTTTAATCGCAACCATGCCCGACGAGTTGAAACTGCGAATGTGACTACCCGCAATTCCTGTGAGCACAGTTTTAATTTTGCAATCCGCCATCAACTCGGCTTCTTCCAAAGCCTGTTGAATGGAATGCACGGTGGACTCAATATTGACCACCACACCTTTTTTCAATCCTCGCGATTCATGTTGCGCCACGCCAATGACTTCGAAGCGGCCATCTGGCAACAGCTCCGCAACCATGGCCACAACTTTCGCAGTGCCAATGTCCAGCCCAACTATCAAATCTTTTGGCTCTTTGTTCATGGTGCCTAGTTTCAGTATTTCAAATTCAGTTCAATTTCACGCTTGAAGCGCCTGCGGGTTTTGAAACCGCCAAACGCTCGCCCTTTACTGCAACACCCCTTGGATAGCGCAGATCGATTCTTTCCACTGCGGCCATCACCTGGCTTGTAATTTTTGGATAAACCGCCAGCAGTCGATCCAATTTCTGTTCAATGCTGAAATTCTCTTGGGCTCGCCCCAGTTCGATGGTGATGCCAGTGTCGGTTTCTATTGACCAGGCATAACGATCGGATAACTCCACACGTGAAGGCCACATGCCCAGCGTTTTCAGTTTTTCGATACTTGACACATACATTTTGGAGACGAGTAATTCGCTACCTGCAGGCCCATTCAACACAGCCAGCTGCTGGTCTTCCGCCACCTCGGCCAGGTTGGCGGAGAACACTTCACCATAGGTGTTGACCAGTCGTGTTTCACCCCACAAAGCAAGTGGCGTGTGGCCTTGAATTTGTATGCGCAAACCACTGGGCCAGGTACGCTGCACAACTGCCTTGCGAACCCATGGCTGAGCCTCGACTTGTTCACGCACTTTTTGCAAATTGGCCGAGAAAAAAGTACCTTCAATTTTCGGCAACACATTGGCCTTGAATCCGATCAAGTTCACGCGCTCTACGTCACCCATCAACTCGACGCGCTTTAGCTCGAATACCGGGCGCTGTATTAACCACTGAATACACGCGTAGCCCAGCAACACCAAAGCCAGCGCTGAGAACAGCCCGGCAATAATGCTCATGAGTTTGTCGTCGTTCCAGATGGCGCCCAGCATTTAGCGTGTACCCCCCACGTTCAATCCAGATGCTTTCAATCGCGCACTGGCGGCAATTTGCATCACAAGATCGTCGTACTCCACACCGCTGGCTCGTGCGCTCATGGGCACCAGTGAGTGGTCCGTCATGCCTGGCGATGTATTCATCTCAAGCAACCAAGGCTTTCCACTTTCATCAACCAATACATCTGCACGGCCCCAGCCTGCACAGCCCAACACTTGGTATGCCTTTACACAAAGGGCTTGTACTTCCAATTCAAAAGCGGCATCCAGCCCACTCGGACAGAAATACTTGGTTTCGTTGCCAATGTATTTGTTGTGGTAGTCGTAGTTGCCATCGGGGGCCTGAATGCGAATCACGGGTAGCGCATGCGCACCAGCACCTTCGCCCATCACAGGAACGGTCAACTCTTGCCCGCTCACAAACTTCTCGGCAAGCACATTCGGGTCGTACTTGTAAGCCAGCTCAAAGGCGGCTTGAAGTTGATCTGCTGTTTTTACTTTGGTCAAACCCAGGGTTGAACCTTCCTGCGCTGGTTTTACAATCAAGGGCAAGCCCAAGCGTTGCACCACTTCATTCACATTGAAGCCAGGCTCAAGGCGAACGTAATCAGGTGTAGCCAAGCCTTGGCTGATCCATGCTGCTTTGGTCAGGATTTTGTCCATGGACAAAGCCGATGCAGTGACACCACTACCGGTGTATGGAATGTTCAACCACTCCAGCACGCCTTGAATTGTGCCGTCTTCACCGAAACGGCCGTGCAGGGAAATCACCGCGCGATCAAATCCACCCTGCGCCAGTTCCACCATGCTGCGTTCAGCAGGGTCAAAACCATGCGCATCGACGCCGTTGCGCTGCAAGGCGGCCAACACCATGCTGCCCGACTTCAGCGACACTTCCCGTTCAGCCGAGCGGCCCCCAAACAGCACCACGACTTTCCCCAGACTTTTTGCATCCACGCGAGCACTCATGGTTTGCCTCCTTGAGCGTTGGCCACCAAACGGCTGGGCAAGGCGCCGATTGAGCCAGCGCCCATGGTGATCACCAAATCGCCATCTCGGGCAATATTCAAAATCGTACTTTCCATCTCATTCATGTCTTCTACAAATACGGGTTCAGTTCGTCCGGCTACACGCACGGCACGGGCCAGTGATCGACCATCTGCAGCAACAATCGGTGCTTCACCGGCGGAATAAACCTCGGACAAAATCACGAGGTCGGGTGTGCCCAACACTTTTACGAAGTCCTCGAAACAATCGCGAGTACGTGTGTATCGGTGAGGCTGGAAGGCAAGCACCAAGCGCTTGTCAGGGTAGGCACCACGCGCGGCCGCGAGTGTAGCAGCCATTTCAACGGGGTGATGACCATAGTCGTCGACCATCAGGAAGTGGCCTCCCTCTTTGGCGGCCACTTCGCCGTAATGCTGAAAGCGACGGCCAACCCCATTGAATTTTTCCAGGGCAGCGACAATTGCTTCATCGGAAACACCAATTTCCGTGGCCACAGCGATTGCAGCGAGCGAATTGCGCACGTTGTGGTCGCCAGGCAAATTCAATGTAATGTCGAGCGGCGCCTCATCTTCACGTAGCACCGTAAACTTCATTTGCCCTTGGCAGGCTTGTACATTCACCGCCCGAATTTGCGCCTGCTCCGACAGCCCATAAGTCACGATGGTCTTGGAGACAAACGGCATGATTTCGCGTACGCAAGGGTCGTCGACACACACCGCCGCCACACCATAAAAAGGCAAACGCTGAGTGAACTCGACGAAGGCTTGCTTCAGACGTGCGAAGTCGTGCCCATAGGTTTCCATGTGGTCGGCATCAATGTTGGTAATCACTGCGATCACAGGCATCAAGTTCAAAAACGAGGCATCCGATTCGTCAGCTTCAACCACCATGAATTCGCCTGTACCCAATTTGGCATTGGCACCCGCCGAGTTCAAACGCCCACCAATCACAAAGGTGGGGTCAAGCTTGCCTTCAGCCAAAATACTGGCCACCAAACTGGTGGTGGTGGTTTTACCGTGCGTTCCTGCAACAGCAATGCCCTGTTTCAAGCGCATCAATTCCGCCAGCATCACGGCCCGGGGTACTACAGGCACTCGCGCGGCGCGCGCGGCCAATACTTCCGGGTTGCTGCCGCCCACGGCTGTAGAGGTGACTACTGCATCTGCACCAGCAATGTTTTCGCGTTCATGCCCGGTGAATACCTTGGCACCCAATTTGGCCAGTCGTTGAGTGACGGCTGAATCGGACAAATCTGAACCACTGACCTTGTATCCAAGGTTGATCAATACCTCGGCAATTCCGCTCATGCCAGAACCGCCAATACCAACAAAGTGCACGTGTTTGACTTTGTGTTTCATACCTTCGCAACCTGTTCAATGTAATCCGCCACTTCTTGAGTGGCTTGTGGTTTGGCAAGAGCCCTTGCTCGCTCCGCTTGCGCCTGGCAGTCGCCCCGGCTGGTTTGCTGCATCCAGTTGGCCAGCCAGGTGGCATCCAGTTCATGTTGCTGGCGCAACCATGCGGCGTTTTCTTTCACCAGAAAACCTGCATTGTGCGTTTGGTGATCATCCACCGCGTGCGGAAAAGGAACAAACAGGGCAGCAACACCAATGGCAGCCACTTCAGCCACGGTCATGGCACCGGCCCTGCAAATAACCACATCCGCATGGGCCATGGCACCTGCAACATCATCAATAAAAGCAACTTGCTGAGCAGTCACACCGGCTTTCTCGTAGTTGTCGCGCAAGGCGGGTAAATTCTTTTCACCGGCTTGGTGTACCACCTCGGGCCGATTATCAGCAGGCAGCAAAGCCAAGGCCTTGGGTACAACATCGTTCAAGGCTTGCGCGCCCAAACTTCCACCCAGCACCAATAATTTAAGTGGGCCTGTGCGCCCCTTAAAACGCGCAGCTGGCTCGGGCTGGCTGTAGATCATTTCGCGCACTGGGTTACCCACCCAGTTCGAGTTGGGCAAGGCATAGGGAAAGGCAACCAGATTGCGGTCTGCCAGTTTCGCCAACACTTTGTTGGTCAGGCCTGCCACCGAGTTCTGCTCATGCACCACCAATGGAATATTGAACAGGCTGGCCATCATACCCAGTGGAAAGGCCACGTATCCGCCCATGCCCAACACCACAGACGGCTTGGTTCGACGAAGGATTTGCACGGAAGTCCAGAAAGCACGGAGCAGTTTCAGCGGCATCAACACCTGTTGCAAAAGCCCCTTGCCGCGAAAGCCGGAGAACACCAAGGTGTTCAATTCAACACCGTGCGCAGGCACCAGTCGACCTTCCATGGCCTGGGGGTTTCCAGCCCACTGAACCTGCCAGCCGCGCGCCTTCAATTCGGAAGCCACACTCAAGCCAGGAAAAATATGACCACCAGTTCCACCTGCAGCAATCAATGCCAATCTCTGCGCCTTGCTCATGCGGCACCTCCCCGCATCATGGTTCGGTTTTCATGATCAATTCGAAGCACAAGAGCCAGGGACGCACAGGTCACCAAGATTGCAGAACCGCCGTAACTCATCAATGGCAATGTCAATCCCTTGGTCGGCAGTACGCCCAAGTTCACGCCCATATTGATAAAGCACTGAACAGCAATCCAGATACCCACACCCTTGGCCACCAAGCCAGAGAACGTGCGCTCCAGTGCGATCGCTTGGGCACCCACCGCGAAGCATCGCTTAACGATGTACATAAACAGCAGAATGACGATTGTCACACCTACAAATCCGAGTTCTTCACCGATCACTGCGAGCAGAAAATCGGTGTGTGCCTCGGGCAGATAATGCAGTTTTTCCACACTGCCACCCAGTCCGACTCCAAGCACTTCGCCCCGCCCGAACGCAATGAGGGAGTGCGACAGTTGATACGCTTTATTCAAGGCGTTGTCGCCTTCCCAGGGATCGAGGTAGGCCAACAAACGCGCACGACGATAATCGCTGAATGCAATCAACATGGCGAATGCGCCACTCAGGGCAAAGAGGACACCAAAAAATACGCGGGCGTTAATGCCCCCCAAAAACAAAATTCCAAATACCACCGTAACAATCACAATGAAGGCGCCCATGTCAGGCTCAAGCAAGAGCAGCATGCCCACCAGGAACATGGCCATGAACATGGGGAACAACACCTTTCCAAAACGTTGCATGTAAGCCTGCTTGCGCACGGTGTAATCGGCTGCGTAAATAATCGCGCACATTTTCATCAATTCAGAGGGCTGAATATTCAGTACATACAACGACAGCCAACGCCTTGCACCATTCACTTCCTTGCCAATGCCTGGAATCAACACGAGTACCAGCAATGCGATGCAGCACAGAAAGACCAGTGGCGCCAGATCTTGCCAGGTTTTCATCGGAATCTGAAATACACAGAACGCCGCTGCAAACGCGACGGCAATGGACACGGCATGTCGAACCAAGAAGTGAGTGGTTTGATAATTGGCGTATTTGTTGGAATCAGGCAAAGCCACCGTGGCTGAATACACCATCACGAGGCCGAGAAACAACAAGGCCAACACGGCCCAGATCAATCCTTGATCAATGGCCTGGGATACTGCGAACCCACGATTGACCCGATACATGGACGAAGACGACATGCCACCGCCCGCAGCCGTGGCAGGAATCAGGCTTTTGAATTGCATGCTGTTCTGGTCTTTCTTGCCCCACTTGCCTAGCATGGTTGCCCCCTGTCAGCCGCAATGGCTCGAACAGCATCCACAAACACCTCGGCACGGTGCACATAATTCTTGAACATATCCAGGCTTGCACAGGCGGGACTCAGCAGAACGCAATCGCCTTCTCTTGCCTTGCTGGCTGCCAGCTCAACAGCCTGTTCCAGAGTGCTTGCTTTTTCACAGGGCACTTGCGCGGCTGCAAGCGCGTTCAAGATGTTGTCGGCGTCTTTTCCGATCAACACGACATGTTTGCAATAATTGGCCACGGGTTGTATCAACGGCGAAAAGTCCTGCCCTTTGCCGTCGCCCCCTGCGATCAATACCGTGGATTTGGCAAGCCCATTCAATGCTGCCACGGTGGCACCCACATTGGTGCCTTTGCTGTCGTCAAAATAATCAACGCCATTGATCTGAACCACGTGTTGAACACGGTGCGGCTCGCCCTGATAACTGCGCAAACCATGCAACAATTTGGCCATGGGCATGCCCAACCCCTGGCACAGTGCCAAGGCAGCCAGTGCGTTGCCCGCATTGTGCAAACCAACAACCTGAAGCGCTTCGGTCGGCATCAACAGCTTTTGGCTGGGCTCAACCTCCTCTTGCTTCCTGCGCCGGTTAGATACCGGGGTTTCCTGATCGCCCACCAACTGGGTCAACCACAACATACCGCCTTCCCGAATCAAGCCAAAATCGTTGGCATGAACAGGCGCACTCGTTCCAAAAGTGATTGCTTGTGTACCAGCAGGCAATGTGGCGCTGGCTACCAACGCATCATCGCGATTCAGCACACACACGCCACCAGCCGAGAAAATCCTGAATTTGTCCTCGGCGTATTCCTGCATGTCAGGATGCCAGTCAAGATGATCTTGCGAAATATTGAGCACCGTCGATGCGTCAAACATCAAACGCTTTGTCCAATGCAACTGGAAACTTGATAACTCGAGTACCCACACATCGGGCAAATCGCCTGCTTCCAATTGTTCACGCAAAGCATCCATGGCAGCCGGGCTGATGTTGCCGGCAGCCACCGCTTTTTTCCCAGCAAATTGCGCCAAACACTCAACCATCCGCGTGGTGGTGGTTTTGCCGTTTGTCCCTGTAATACCCACTACCTGCGGCTTGTAGCCCCGCTCTTGTTGCAAGGCCTCCAGCGCATCAGCAAACAGATCAAGTTCAGAATCTACCACCGTGCCATGCAATTCAGCCTGCGCGAGAACAGCCACCATCAATGGGTGAGAAGGCGGCAAGCCTGGCGACACCACCACACGATTGAAGTCCCAGTTCAAATCCGCAACAGAATTAAATACTTGCACATCGGACTGCATGGTTTGCAGCTCCTGCAAGCCAGGGGGCGTTTCTCGCGTGTCAATGACGGTCAGCCGGGCACCTTGCGCAAGCGCCCAGCGCGCGCAAGCCAAGCCCGACTCTCCGAGCCCGACTTGCAAAACCGACTGATCAAGAAGCAAATTCATTTATTCCAACTCAATTTCAACGTAGTTTCAAAGTCGACAAACCAATCAGTACAAGAATCATCGTGATAATCCAGAACCTCACGACAACCTGGGTTTCTTTCCAGCCACTGAGTTCATAGTGGTGATGCAGTGGCGCCATTCGGAATACCCGTTTCCCGCCGCTGTATTTGAAGTAAAGCACCTGGATCATGACCGAAAGAGTTTCAGCCACGAACACACCACCCATAATGAACAACACCACTTCCTGACGAACAATGACAGCCACTGTCCCCAAGGCGCCACCCAGTGCGAGTGCCCCGACATCGCCCATGAAAACCTGAGCGGGGTATGCATTGAACCAAAGAAAAGCCAAACCAGCCCCGGCTATGGCGGCGAGAAATACCGCCAGTTCGCCAGCGCCGGGAATGTAAGGAAGTAGCAGGTATTTTGAGTAAACCGCGTTACCGGCTACATAAGCAAAAATTGCCAAAGCAGAGGCGACCATTACAGTTGGCATGATCGCCAGGCCGTCCAAACCGTCGGTCAAATTCACGGCATTGCTGGTGCCCACGATGACAAAGTAGGTCAGTGCAATGAATCCCCAAACGCCCAATGGGTAACTGATGGATTTGAAGAAAGGAACAATCAGGTCTGCATTGTTCGGCAAATGCATGGAGAAGCCGCTTTCAACCCAGGCTACAAAAATATCCAGCACCTCTTGTCCGCTTTGGGCAGACACCGCGAATGCCAGATAAAACGCACAAATCAGGCCGACTACACTTTGCCAAAAGTATTTCCATTTTGCAGGCAAACCCTTGGGGTTGCGGTAGACCACCTTGCGGTAGTCATCCACCCAACCAATCCAGCCAAAACCGAAGGTCACCAACATGACCACCCACACAAAGCGGTTTGAGAGGTCTGCCCACAACAAAGTTGAGATACCGATACCGATCAGCACCAGCGCCCCCCCCATGGTTGGCGTTCCTGCTTTGGCCAAATGTGTTTGCGGACCATCGTCACGCACTGACTGCCCAATTTTGTACTGAGTCAGCTTTCGTATCACCATCGGCCCAGCCACCAAACCCACCAACAACGCGGTGGCGCATGCCAACACGGCACGCAAGGTCAGGTAATTGAAAACACCAAATGCGCGAATATCTTGCGCAAGCCACTGGGTAAGTTCAAGAAGCATGGTTAGCCTCCCCGGAGTGATGTTG
Organism: Limnobacter sp. G6BE5S; assembly: GCF_058448965.1. Taxonomy (NCBI): domain Bacteria; kingdom Pseudomonadati; phylum Pseudomonadota; class Betaproteobacteria; order Burkholderiales; family Burkholderiaceae; genus Limnobacter; species Limnobacter sp. G6BE5S. The sequence goes on along the minus strand of NZ_JBZFLM010000005.1, from coordinate 14,720 downwards.
AACCAGCGCTTGAACAACACGCTCCATTTTCATGAAACGGGAGCCTTTGACCAGCACAGACCAATGACCTTGCTTTGTTGTATTCATTGTGTTTTCTATCAAGGTTTCTATGTTTTTAAAATGCACCGCGCCGTCACCAAACGCAGACACAGAGTGCACAGTCGCTTCGCCCAATCCGTACAATCGCTTTACACCTGCCTGTTTTGCAAAGAGACCCACTTCGGCATGGTATTCATCCGACTGATTGCCTACCTCGCCCATATCACCCAGCACCAGCAGAGTATTTCCAGCCTGCTGGCTGAGCACCTTGCTGGCTGCATTCACAGAATCGGGATTGGCGTTGTAGCTGTCATTAATCAGTAGAAGCGAGGGGCTGTTCAATGCAATCTGCAAGCGTCCGCTCACCGGCTGAAATGAATTCAAACCCGCTTGTATGGCGTCAGTGGAGCAGCCAGCCGCATGGGCAGCAGCAGCGGCTCCTGCTGCATTTGCAAAATTGTGCTCACCGATAAAACCGGGCCGCAGCTCAAGAAATTTGTCTAGCACTTTCAGCACTGCAGAAGATTGGTCATTGCCACTGACTGCGGGCAACAATTCAAAATCAGCGTCATGTCCGAAACGCAAAACGCTTTTACCGGTTGACTGCGCTTGCCAACAGTCATCGAACTCGTTGCTCACCGGAAACACAGCACAACCTTCCGGCGACAGGTGGGTAAATGCACTACCGTTTTCTTGGGCCACAGCCAGCACGGTTTTCATAAACTCCTGATGTTCACGCTGCGCATTCGTCAACAACACGACATCAGGCTTCACCAGGCTCGAAAGATAAGCAATCTCGCCCGGGTGATTCATACCCATTTCAATCACGGCCATTTGATGATGGCGTCGTAATTTCAATAAGGTTTGCGGCACGCCAATTTCATTATTCAAATTGCCAGCGGTCACCAACACCTGCTCTTCACCACACTGCGCCTTACAAATACTGCCCAACATTTCCTTGCTGGTTGTCTTCCCGTTGCTGCCCACCACGGCAAACACTTTCAATTCAAATTGCCTTCTCCATGCGCTCGCCAAAGCACCCAAGGCAAGGCGTGTATCGCTGACCACAAACTGGGCAATCGGCAAATCAAGTACGCGGCTTGTTACTAGCGCAGCCGCGCCCGAATCTATCACTTGTGCTGCGAAATCATGAGCATCGAATCGCTCACCAATCAGACACACGAACAGATCACCTTTGGCAACCTGGCGACTGTCGGTTTGAATCAATCGAACAACGCCCTGCACCGCGGGTGCAGGCTGAGTCAACTGGCTACTCAAAGCAGCCGCAACGTGTTCAAAAGCCCAATTCAGCTCAAGCATGGGCACCTCGCTTGCCAAGCACAGCCAAAGCGCACTGCGCATCGGAATGCGCAATAACCTGTGTGCCAATCGTTTGGGTACTTTCGTGCCCTTTGCCTGCCAACAAAACCACGTCTTGCGCATTGGCGTTGCGAATTGCAAACTCAATCGCTACAGGCCGATCTGCCTCAACATGAACTTTGCCCATTTCCGCTTGCGCAATACCCGCACAAATTTCCTGAAGAATACTTTCTGGTTTTTCACTGCGCGGATTGTCCGAGGTCAGCACCACTGAATCGGCATTGGCTGCGGCCACAGCACCCATCAAAGAACGCTTGCTGCGGTCACGATCGCCACCGCACCCGAATACCACCCAAAGCTTGCCCTTCCGCTTGTTGACAAAGGGACGAAGCGCCAGCAGTGTTTTTTCCAAAGCGTCCGGCGTGTGCGCGTAGTCAACCACCACCGCAGGTCGACCTTCAATATGCTGCATGCGTCCAGGCGCGGGTGTTACCACGCTCAAAGCATCTTTCACCTGGCTTGCATCGTAGCCAAGTCGCACCAATGTGGCGAACACCAAGGCCATGTTGTCGGCATTAAATTCACCAATGATTGGTGTATCAATCTGAGTACTAACGCCATTGAATTTCAACTCAATGCGCTGACCCTTCTCTTGGTGGGCAACATTCAAGATCTGACACTCGGCGGAATCCGCATGCCCCACAGCAGTGCAATCAATATTTCGCCCCTGAACATGCGCGAGAAATTCCCGGCCGAAAGAATCATCTGAATTGACCACAGCCAATCGTAGAGTCGGCCAACTGGCAAGAATCATTTTGGAGCGACCGTAAGCCGCCATATCGCCGTGGTAATCCAGGTGATCCTGCGACAAATTGGTAAACAGCGCCACATCAATACTTACACACGCCAACCGTCGCTGCTCGAGCCCAATCGATGAAGCTTCAATGCAAACGGTATCAAAACCTTCTCGACGCAATTCATGGAGCAAATGATGAACACCGACCACGTCAGGTGTGGTTAGGCCCGTGTGCGCTTTCAAGTGATCAGGCTCGCCATATCCCAACGTGCCGATTACTGCCGCCTTTTTACCCAGACGGCCCAAGGCTTGTGCCAGCCAACGGGTTACCGTCGTTTTCCCGTTGGTGCCAGTCGCCGCAATAATCGTCATGGCATCACTGGGGGTTTCGTAATAACCAAAAGCCAGGTCAGCCAGCATTGTTTTCAGGTGCAACACGGGCAACACACTGGCGCTTTGATAAGCTCGCTGATCATCGTAATCAACCAACACCAAACCGCAACGCTGCTCAAGCAACAAATCATCGGCCAAATTGCGCGGGTCAAATTTTTCGCCTGGCACCGCGAGAAAGACATCGCGAGGCCCAGTCAAACGACGATGGTCTGTCACCAAGCCCGAGCAATCTGCATAAAATCCACGCTCGTGAAGCTCAGCCAAGACTTCTGACACCGAATGCAGGTAGGCGCTGATCATAGGCGACTCCCTGCTGCGCTTGGCGCAGCAACAAACTTGCGCAATTGTTCTGTTGACTCAATCGCATCTGGCTGCACATTCAAACGCGTCAGCACGCTTTTCGTAATCACCGAGAAAACCGGTGCAGCAACAAGGCCACCGTAATACACGCCGCCCTTGGGCTCATCCACCATAATGGCCACGATCACGCGCGGATCAGAAACCGGCGCCAAGCCAACATATGAGGACACATACTTGTTAACGTAACGACCGCCCTCTTGTTTGTGTGCAGTGCCTGTTTTACCCGCCACGCGGTAGCCTTGCACCTGCGCCTTGGGGGCCGTGCCCTCGGGGCCAGAGGCAAGCTCTAGCATGTGCAACATGCTATCCGCCACTTTCGCATCAACCACACGATGAGACAGCACAGGATCTTGCGGCCCACGCTTGATCAACGAGGCCGGAACGAAATTCCCCTTGTTTGCAAAAATGGTGTAGGACTGCGCCAACTGAATCAAGGACACGGAAATACCGTGCCCGTATGACATGGTGGCCTGCTCAATGGGTCGCCATTTGTTCCAGGGGCGTACACGGCCAGCCACGGCACCAGGAAACGCAATGGATGGAGTCTGCCCAAATCCAAGCAGATTAAAAAAGTCCCACAGATCTTTTCTCTCCAGCTCAAGCACAATTTTGGATGTACCTACGTTGCTGGATTTCTGAATGATTTCTTCAACAGTGATAACACCGTGCGGCTTGGTGTCATTAATCGTTGCCGGCCCGATCGACATGCGTCCATTGCCAGTGTCAATTTTTGTACTCGCCTTTACCTTTCCCTGATCCATTGCGAGCGCCACACCAAAAGGCTTCAGAGTGGAGCCTGGCTCAAACATGTCAGTGAAGACCCGATTACGCAATTTTTCCCCATGCAACTGCCCCCTGTTGTTGGGGTCGTACGTGGGAATATTGGCCATGGCCAGCAACTCGCCGGTTTTTGCATCCAGCACCACTGCCGCAGCAGCCTTCGCCTTGTGTTGCTCCACTGCTTTTTTCAATTCAGACAACACGATGTACTGCACATCCGCATCCACAGACAAGACCAAATCCTGTCCATTGACGGGAGGGCGCAATTCGCGAATATCTTCAATCACATTGCCCAAACGATCACGCAACACATTTCGCTCGCCATCTTCACCTGTCAGTCGATCATTGAACGCAAGTTCAACACCCTCCTGACCTTTGTCTTCAATGCTGGTGAAGCCCACCAAGTGGGCCATGGTCTCGCCCTGTGGGTAATAACGCTTGCTTTCAGTCACAAATCCCAAGCCCGGAATCTTCAAGGCTTTGGCTTTCGCTGCAACATCGGAATCCACTTGCCGATCCAGGTAAACGAACGCGCGCTTGCTGTCTTTGCGCATCTGAGCAATCATTCGATCAGGCTTCAAACCCAATACCGCAGCCAGTTTACGCAAACTCTCATCTTTCGCGTCACCAATTCGGCGGCCGTCATACCACACAGCTTGGGCTGGAACGCTTTGCGCCAACACCACCATGTTTCGATCCAGCAAACTTCCTCGATTGGCTTGTAGCGGTAAGGTGCGCTCAAGTCGCTTCGCACCCTGCTCCTGCAAAAAGTCGTTCGACATGATTTGCAGGTAGGCTGCGCGCGCAATCAATCCACTAAATGCCAGAAAGATGCACACCAAAACAAAACGCGATCGCCAGGCTGGCAATCGCATCTCCAATAGTTCTGACCCACCGAAACGGACAGCTTTACTCACGTTGAAAGCCCCCCTCCAGCTGCATGAACACAACAGACCCGGGTACAGGCGGACTCATATTCAGGCGCGTTCGTGCAACTTCGTCAACACGTTCACCTTTGGCCAGTGCCACTTGCTGCAATTGCAAACGCGAGAAGGCAACTTCAATCTGGTGCTCAGCCTGTTGCTCCTGACCCAGTGCCACAAACAAAGTGCGTGCAGCATGCTGCTGCTCAACCACCAACATGGCGCAAAAAATAACCAAAGTCAGCAACAGAATATTCAAGCGCCCCATGCTTTGCCTCCGACAGGAACACGATCCGCCAACTCAGCCAACTTCTCAGCCACACGCAATACCGACGAACGCGAACGAGGATTCAACTCACACTCTTCTTTGGTGGGCTTGATCCGATCCAGCTTTTTCATCAATGGCGTGGGCTCAGGCAATGGCAATTTCCGCAGCCGTGCGTCCTGCTGCGACTTTGGATTCGCCAGCTTCTCAATGAACTGTTTAGCAATTCGATCTTCCAGCGAGTGGAAACTGATCACCGCCAGCCTACCCCCCACCTTCAATCTCTTGAATGCCGCAGTTAAACCTTGTTCGAGCTGCGCAAGCTCCTGGTTGACGTGAATCCGTAAAGCCTGAAAGGTGCGCGTTGCAGGGTCCTGGCCCGGCTCCCGCGTGCGAACTGCCCCTGCCACGATCTGGGCAAGGTCGAGTGTTGTAGTGATCGACCGCTCCGCGCGGCGAGCAACAATCGCTGTTGCAATCTGAACAGCAAACCGTTCTTCCCCATAATTCTTTATCACCTCTTTGATTTCCCGGGCATCAGCCCGAGCAAGAAAATCGGCCGCTGACTCTCCAGTCTGCGGATCCATGCGCATGTCCAACGGACCATCTCTACGGAAGCTGAATCCCCGCTCGGCTTGATCAATTTGGGGTGACGACACGCCGATGTCCATCAACACCCCGTCCACCTGATCAATACCAAGCGAATCAAGCGCCAACTCAAGATCAGCAAACGCGCTGCGAACACCTTGAAAACGAGAGTCTTTGATTTCACTCATGGCTTGTACCGCCTGGGGATCCCGATCAAGGGCAATGAGCCGCCCCCTGTCAGAAAGGCGATCAAGCAAAGCGCGGCTGTGCCCACCTCGCCCGAAGGTGCAATCCAGATAGACGCCATCAGGCTTGTGCAACAGCGCCTCAACCGTGGGCTGAAGAAGCACGGGGATGTGTTCATCGATACCCACCTTCAGAAACTGAATTCGTTCAGTGATTCAGGCATGCCCGCAGCAATTGCCTTTTCCTCTTCCACCTTCAACAACGTGGAATCCCAGATCTCGAAGTGACTACCCATTCCCAACAACATCACTTCCTTGCTCAGTGAAGCGGCTTCACGCAATTCTGGCGACACGAGAATGCGGCCTGCTGAATCGACTTCAACATCGGTGGCGAAGCCCAGGAAAATACGTTGCCAAGGACGGGCAGACATGGGCCAAGCGGCAATTTTTTCTCGATGCTGCTCCCAAATCGGGCGCGGAAACATCAACAAACAGCCGTTGGGGTGTTTTGTAAGCGTCAAGGCTCCCTCGCACTGCGTTTGCAGCGCATCACGATGCTTCTGTGGCACATTCATGCGCCCTTTTGCATCCATGGATAAGGAAGAACTGCCTTGATACACGCGAATTAATTTCCCACAAAATCACACAAATCCCCACGAATCACCACTTTACGCATTATGAAATGGGTGGTCAAGCAGTTCTCTCGAGAAAACGCTTTGCAACCAAGGACTTAGAAGCACTTTAAAGAAATTAATTAGGAAAAAACAGTTGAAAAAATAAGGGCATAAAGACAATACTGAAAGTAATGTCTTAAGAAATATCGAGGGATTAAATCTTGATGAAGGGAAGTAGAAAGCGCGCCTGTAAGCCGGATTCTGTTCAATGGCTTTGCAGCCAAAGTGACAATCATTCCTCTAGGCTGAACATTGCTGCTCAGCTCAAGCCACCTACCCGCGCGCTCGGGGAGCGCCGTTGGCGCATAAAGCGCCTGCGCGCCTATTTGGTGTTGCTCCAAGTGGGGTTTACCTAGCCAGCCTTGTCGCCAAGTCTGCGGGGGTCTCTTACACCTCCGGTTCGCCCTTGCCTGTGAAAGTTACCTTTCCATCGGCGGTGTGTTTTCTGTTGCACTTTCCGTCGCTTTCAGTCTTGTTGACAAAACCTATGACGCCTGGTCGTTAACCAGCACCGTGCTCACTGGAGTCCGGACTTTCCTCTCCCTGAAATTCAGGCAGCGACTGTCCGACGCACTTTCCGAGAACAAGTGTAGACCCATCCCAAACAAAAGCCAATCTTTCATGAGATGAAGAAACCTGACGTGTTGGCTTCGCGCGATAAACAGTCGGGTCTTCATAAAAGCCGGGCACATCGGAATCCTGAAACCAACCAGGCACACCCATCACCGGCAAAGGACTCAAATTGCCCGGGCCACGAAGTTGCTCAACCACCAACAACGCCAATCTTTGCAACTCAGCCGAACTTAAATCGAGTGAGGGCACCTGGACCGGTATCACCTTGGCACACAAACCTTTGTGAGCCTTGTGCATGGAGTCGAGCAAACCGTGCCCCAGCAAAAGCACCTTGGCGCGATCGTGCCATTTCTCTCGCTGATCAAGCAGCAAAGTTTTCCAGTCGTGGTTCACCAGGGCATTGCACAGCGAAAACTCCGTGGTCAAAAAAAGTGCACCGCTTTCGTCAAACAAAGTCAGGGCATCCCGCAAACGGCTTCGACCATTTGCAGAGAAGTCCACCGCAATATTTTCAGAGTAATTGGCGTCTTCAATGTGACGTGAATTGATCAGCTGCTTTACTTGGGGAAAAGCCAACCACACTTGACCGTTGTACCAGTCATGGGAAAGATCCCGCGTAGGAATTTCACCGCTTTGAACAAACCGCTCATATTCAAGCGCCCCCAAATTATCTGTTGAGTGCTGAAATCGGGGAAGCGCATGAACAGACCGATCCCGTTGATGATTCAAAAGACGCGAAACATCACCCGCTCGATCGATGTGAAAACAGAAACTGGCACTGTCCCCACCGTAAGGCCAAAGCCACGGGTTGACACTCGAAGTTTCCACCACACTCATCGAAGTCGCGTGACTGTCCAGTCAAGCACCTCGCCGGCCCTCAAGGGCACAATGCCGCTTTCGGTCAGAAACGGCAGCCTCTGAGGCACTTCAAACGGCTTGCGTTGCAGTTCAAACGCCCCCTCGTTCACAGGCAGACCGTAAAATGCCGGACCATTCAAACTACAAAATTTTTCGAACAGTTCGCTGTTCTCCAACGCACCAACCTGTTCAAACGCCTCTGCGTACATGGCCATTGCATAAGGTGCTGAATAACAGCCCGCGCAACCGCAAGACATTTCTTTCAAATGCTTGGCATGTGGTGCACTGTCTGTTCCTAAAAAAAACTGGGGCAAACCACTTGTCGCTGCGCTCAGCAAGGCCTTGCGATGCACCTCACGCTTCAACACGGGCAAACAGTACCAATGTGGCTGCAACCCCCCCTTGAATAAAGCGTTGCGGTTGTACAGCAAGTGTTGCGGTGTAATGGTTGCTGCAAGAAGCAACCTGCCTTGCGCGTCACGCCCTGAATTCTCTGTCACAAAGGTAGCCGCCTGCTCTGTGGTGATGTGTTCAAAGACCACCCGCAAATTAGGAAACTGTCGGCGCAATGGCCTCATGACCGTTTCAACAAATGCAGCCTCGCGATCAAACACATCCACATTGATGTCCGTCACCTCACCGTGGACCAACAAAGGCAAACCATGAAGCTCCATCGCCTGCAACACAGCACCACACTGACCCAACAGGTCCGACACACCCGCTTCTGAATTCGTTGTAGCCCCGGCTGGGTACAACTTCACTGCCTTGACCACCCCACTGCCCGCAGCCTTCTCAATTTCCTGCGGGCTGGTGGCGCCAGTCAGATAAAGCACCATCAGTGGCTCAAACTGGCGCATGACGTCTTGGTCCTGAACGCTATAGCCGCCGGTCAGGCAGGCCTTTTCCACAGCATCAAGAATTCTCTGGCGATAGGCTACGGCTTGGTCCACCGTGGTAACCGGCGGCTTCAAATTGGGCATGACAATCGCGCGTCGGAAATTCAGCGCAGTGGCCGCAACCACATGTTCAAGGGCCTCCCCGTCGCGAAGGTGCAAATGCCAGTCATCGGGCGGGGCAATCTGAATGGTCTGAATCATGAGAGGGCGGTGAAAGTTGACAACGTTTTTGTATTTTACCTCACGCGGATTGTTCTAAATTTCTCAGGGCTTGCCGATCAAGATAATCCTCAAATCATTCACATTGGTCATTGTTGGCCCGGTCGTCAACAAGCGATCCAGTCGCTTGAAATAGTCGTAACTGGTGTGCTGGTCCAAATGCAACTGCGGTGCAAGCTTGGCAGCCTTGCTGCGCTGTTGATCACCAGGCAACATCAATGCGCCGGCATGGCCACCAATTCCATCGATACCATCGGTGTCTGCGGCAATTGCGGCAACCTCAACTGTTGAATTCAAGTCACGAAGGTAAAAAGCCAAGGCCAACAAAAACTCAGAATTACGACCACCTCGAGCCTGCCTCAACTGGGTGTCATTCAGGGTTACCGTACACTCGCCACCACTGATAATAGCCAGCGGCGCTGCAGGCCAACCACCTTGACCCGTCGCAGCCTGCCTGGCAATGGCTGCATGTACCTGCGCTACATTTCGGGCCTCCCCCTCCAGGGTATCCCCAAGGTTCAGCACTTTGTACCCTTTTCCTTCAAGATGATGGGTCACCGCATTCAGTGACTTCAAATTGCTGGCCAGCAAGTGTGTTTTCACTTTACGAAAAACCAGCGAGCTTCGTTTTGGCGTATCCGGCACCGCCTCCCTCAACCCTTTCTCCAGGTACTTTGTGATGGAATGAGGCACCTGCACTGCCCAACGCTTGATTACCTCGATTGCGTCATGAAAAGTACTCTCATCGGGACTGAAGGGACCCGACGCGATCGATGAGGGATCATCTCCCGGAACATCGGATATCAACAACTGAAATACCGGCGCACGGCAAACCTGAGCCAACTGACCACCCAGCGTTTGTGTCACGTGTTTTCGAACAATATTCATCTCATCAATCGGCGCTCCGCATGCCAACAAGGCACGGTTCAACTGCTGCAAATCGACAAAAGGAATGTCACGCACGGGCACGCTCAACAAACTGGAACCACCCCCCGAGACCAGAGCGATCACGGCATCGCTGGAAGGCACTTCCGAAATTGCTTTGTGCAATCGTCGCGCAGCCCGCTGCCCATCTTCATCCGGCACTGGATGCGCAGCCTGCACCACTTCAATGGTCGAAGTTTTTACTTCATGACCACGTCGGGTTACGACAAACCCCTGTAGTTTTTCCGAAGTACCAGCCACACCTTCAAGCGCTTTGGCCATGGATGCAGCCGCCTTTCCCGCGCCAAATACCCAGACGCGCTCCCGCTCTGGCGCCAACTGACTTAACCAAGGCCTGATCTGTTCTTGCCAGGCCTCTTGCAAGGCCTGTTCAGGCTGAGCAGCCAAAACTCCAACATTAAAAACCTCTGTTAAAAGGTCTTTGTAAAAATCATCCTTCTCAGACATGAAAAGTCTCTTAAAATAAAAATTAATTAATCAACAATTTACCAATTAAACCATGTGTCAATTGCTCGGCATGAACTGCAACACGCCAACCGACATCCAATTTTCATTCGAAGGCTTTGCCAAACGCGGCGGCCTGACGGATGAACATGCCGACGGCTGGGGAATCGCATTTTTTGAAGGCTCTGCCGCGAGATGCTTTATTGATCATCGCCCCGCCTTCGATTCGCCAGTCGCAGAATTAATCCGGAACTACCCGATTCGCTCCTACAACGTCATATCCCATATTCGCAAGGCAACCGTCGGACAGGTCAAGCTGCAAAACTGCCATCCATTCATTCGCGAACTTTGGGGACAGGCCTGGGTATTCGCTCACAACGGCGACTTAAAAGAATTCAACCCAACGCTACAGGGCGACTTTTTGCCCATAGGAGAAACTGACAGCGAACTCGCCTTCTGCCTATTGCTGCAAACCCTGAAGAATGAATTCGGCTATCGCACGGCAGAGAATCGCCCCAGCGTTGCCGAAATAGATGCCGTGCTTCGCCCCGTGTGTGCTCAAATTTCAAAGCACGGTACATTCAATATGCTGTTATCCAATGGCCACGCCATGTACACGCACTGCTCAACCAAACTTGAATACATTGTCCGCGCACATCCATTCAAGGCCGCACATTTGGTTGACTGCGACATTCAAGTCGACTTTGGGGCCGTGACCACACAAAACGACCGGGTTGCTGTTATTGCAACCGCCGCACTCACCAACGATGAAGTGTGGACACCTTTTACACCCCAGTCATTTCTGGTCTTCGAAGACGGTCGACCCGTCTTGGAAAACGGGCTCGCCCTGTCTTCATGAGCACTGAAAACCGTAGGACAAAGGAAGACCACGCTCTAGCTCATCCAGCAGTTTTTCACGTTGCTCAAGGGGTAAATCACCCAAGGCCCCTGTTGCCTCATAAAATCGCCCGAAACTTTGACCACACAGAATATGCAACGCTTTAAACGCAGGCACATATTGCGTGTACAGGCCAGACACACCCAACTTCGCATTGTTTAAATCCTCGGCCATAAACCGGTCATAACCACTCCAGCCGCCCCAGGATGCTTTCAACTGGGCATAATCAGCATGCAACTGATCGAAACGCTTTTGCTTCAAAATCAACACCTGCTGTTTGTCCTTGCCCTGACTATTCCGATAAATCTGCTCCAGGTCATTGCGGGTTTGCGCCAACATCTGTCTAAAGGCATTTCTGCGTGAGTCGAACGTGTCATATTGCAATTTCAGAGTCTCTCGGCCCGGCTGGGCGAGCCATGCATTCACACCCAATTCCTCCACAGCAGTCGCAAAACTCTCGTTGAACATCGTGTCATTGGCAATGTAAACCACCTGGTGTGCAAGCTCATGAAACACCAGCCGGGCCAACTCACCCGCAGGATAATTCACGAAAGTATTGAGAACAGGGTCTGGCGTAAAGCCCAAGGTTGAATAGGCCGGCACACCCAGAACCGCAACATCCAGACCTTGCTCGCGCAGAACACTTGCCAGTTCGACTGCATCGGATTCCGAGTAAAACCCCTTGTAAGAAATACAGCCGATCAAAGGAAAACACCAGGTCTCCAGAGTCAAACTGTCTGGCTGAGAGGCAACCACATTCCACACGGCATACGCACGATTCAAATCAGCGTAAGTTCTGTAGCTGCGATTATCGGGAAGTCCAAGACTGTCGACAGAAAACCCCCGAATCTCTTGCACATACTGCAATTGAGTACGCAGCTTCTCCGGAACATCTGGCCTGGACAAGACCTCGTCAATGTTTTCCGCAGCCGCCAAAACACTCAAATGCCCTGCAGTCGCTTGCCAAAAATAGGCTCCAGTGCTGCAAGCGCCCAATAAAAACGCACACCCCAACGCCAACCCCAAAAATGCACGCCGCAGAATCATTCGCACCAAACCTACTTTGAAGAACACCCATAGTAAAGCACGGTGATTGCCACGATGGAGAAAACCTGCGATTCTTATTGCCTGTACCAAAACAGCGAAGTTTGTTGTGAATCCGAGCAAAATTGAATCCTGGGTAAATACCCGTCGAGACATCCACGCCCATCCCGAATTGCGTTACGAAGAAAACCGTACTGCAGAGATCGTCGCGAAACGCCTTATTGAACTGGGTTATGAAGTAGCGACAGGCGTTGGTCAAACAGGCGTTGTAGGCCTGATACACGGCAAGCGGGGATCAGGAAAAATGGTTGGTCTGCGTGCTGACATGGACGCGCTACCCATTCAAGAACGTAACGAATTTCCGCATGCGTCGCGTCATCCCGGGAAAATGCATGCCTGCGGTCATGATGGCCACGTGGCCATGCTGTTGGGCGCAGCTCAGGAAATCGCCGAAAACACGAACTTCAAGGGCAGCGTGGCCCTCATTTTTCAACCGGCAGAAGAAGGCGGAGCCGGCGCCCAGCGCATGATCGACGATGGTCTTTTTGATCGATATCCTGTTGATGCGGTGTTTGCCATGCACAATTGGCCGGGGCTGAAAGAAGGAGAGTTTGCAGCGCACTCTGGCGCGGTTATGGCCTCGAGCAATGAGTTTTCAGTGAAAATTCAAGCCAAAGGTGCGCATGCCGCCATGCCTGATCTCGGCGTCGATCCAGTGGTAATCGCCGCACAACTTATCCTCGCATTTCAAACCATCATTAGCCGCACATGCAAGCCGGTTGATCCCGCAGTGTTGTCTGTCACGCAAATTAAGGCAGGCGAAGCAATCAATGTCATACCTGACCATGCAATCTTGCAGGGCACCGTACGTACGTTCAGCATTGAAACGCTGGACTTGATTGAACAGCACATGAGAAAAATCAGCACAGACCTTTGTGCAGCTTTTGGTGCTTCTGCGGAAATGACATTTGAACGCAAATACCCACCCACAATCAATTCAGCCGACATGGCTGAACTGGCGAAAAACGCTTTAAATAAAGTGCCCGAGGTCTCGATGGTGCATTCCAGTCTTCCGCCCACAATGGGCGCAGAAGATTTCGCATTCATGCTGCAGCACAAACCCGGCGCCTACCTGTGGATCGGCAACGGCGACGGCGGCCACCGCACGCATGGCCATGGCATTGGCCCATGTACATTGCACAACCCCACCTATGATTTCAACGACAAAATACTGCCGCTCGGCGTCAAAGCCTGGTTGGCAATTACGCACGATTTCCTGGGAAGCGACTGACTTATTTCACTCGGTAACCCAATAAAGCCTCAAACTCATGCTGCTTTGGGCGACGCCCCATCAAAAGCAATTCCCCTTGATCTGGCACCACAGTCAATGAATAGACCTTGCTACTCTTCTTGAGTGGCACCCATGACCTGCCTTGAACCAGCATCATTTCTTCGAAAACCGCGGATTCAATCACAAAATGCTGTTTTACCCGTTCAAGCACACCGTTCACAGGGGCCGACATCACTCGCAACACCCCAGGTGTGGAATCAAAAGTAGACACAAGAATCAAGCGGGAAGCTCTGCGCGCTGCGTCGAGTATCAGTTGGGGATCCATGCCCACAGCCGCTGCGTACAAGGCATCCTCCGGCAGCTTGGAAAACAGCGTTTGATCAAGGGAAAATACCTGCTGATAACCCAGTTCATCTGCTTGGTCATAATGGCTTAGCATTGCTTTTTCTGCCGGCAGAAGAAAGAACAGATCACTGTGCTCCGAACGGAATCCTTGTTGACCTACATAACCAGCCCCCCAGGTAGCGTCCACAACATTCCAGACACCATTTATTTTGACAGCATTCCAAACGTGATTGACCGGTTTCCCCATCCGCATCGCGGTTGCCGGCCCACCTTTCACCAATCCGTAAATGGTCTTGACCTCAAGGCCTGCCATATTCATCAAACGATGTGTGACATTGGCATACACAGCACAACTACCGCCGCCTAGCTTGTGAAGCGTTTCAAGTGGGTACTGGGAGGGGTCACCAATTCGACGGGCAAGCCGAGCATCATGTTTAAAATGGTGGGTAACCCACCGGTAGATTAACCACGCTTTCTCCTCATCATTCGATGCGGCTGAAAGTAGTGCATGCAATCTGGACTCAAGGTGCGGTATTCGCTTGGCAAGTGTTTGCTGGAAATGAGCATTAAGCTGCTGATGACGAGAGCCCTCTTCAAGCGCATGTGAAGCCAATGGGAAAATCAACAAGAGCAAACACACAAGACGAGACCAACAGCCAGAAAGACAATTCAACTTCAATTCCAAAAGAAACAAAGGGAAAGCAGGAAAGATATAGGAATTGATACAGGTAGATACGAGACAGGAATATCTTCCAGACAAACAGGTTCGTTCTGGAAAGTATAGAGAAGAAATAAAAAACCCCGCCTCGTATTGAGAGCGGGGTTTTTTGGTATTGGAGAGCCTGACGATGTCCTACTTTCACATGCGAATGCACACTATCATC